>JANNVK010000236.1:0-8207 GCA_031414415.1 Acidobacteriota bacterium | reverse complement strand
TGAAAGTTCAAAAATGAACGGCTTCTAACAAAAAAATTCCAGCCAACTCTCGAACTATCCAAAAACGCCACCAAAGAAACTTTCGTAACGGGACGAACCACCGCTGATGAAAGAGAGAAGGAATAACTCTTATACAATGCTCTATTTATTGAAGCAAAGCAAGCATAAACAATGGTTAAACCAATTTTAGCTTTTTTATCAACCGCCTTCTAATAAAAAAATTGAGTCAAAATTCTGTCCTCTATTTACATTTGATTGACAATTCTATGAGCGTCAAAAGGCAATAATTTAAGAAATTTTTTGTTAAATTATGATCTTCTTAAAAATTATTTTTAAGCCAATTAAATACTTGCCTTTCTTGACATTACACACAATAAACGACAAAGTAATTAGAGATAAAAAATTACAAATTTAACATTTTTGCTTTTCAAAAATAACATCTACTTTTGTGAATAAAAGACTTGTTTTACCGAGTAAAATAGAATCGATAGACCAATCGGTTTTAGAAACCATAAGTTTTGCAAAAAAAATTGGTTTTACTGATGACGAACTCTTTGCGATTGATATGGCGATGAGAGAAACGGTTGCAAACGCCGTTAAACACGGAAATAGTTTTGATGAAACAAAATCAGTTGAAATAACTTTAAGTGATTTGCCAAAAGGTTTAGAAATTTCTGTTAGAGATTTCGGTGTCGGGTTTTCGGTCGAAAAAGTTCCTGACCCAACAAATCCTGAAAATTTACTCAAAACAAATGGTCGTGGAATCTTATTTATGCGAAATTTTATGGATGAAGTCGAATGGTTTGAGGCTGAAAACGGCGGAACAATTGTTAAAATGTTAAAAAAACGCTGATATTCTTTGCGTTTTATCACTTTATTGTCTAAAATTTGCAATCAATATACAATATCTTTACGGATTTAAATTTAAGGAGAAAATTAATGGCTGAACTAAACATTTCTGAACGCCAAGCTGGCGATGTAACTATTCTTGATATGGACGGAAAAGTAACAATAGGCGAAGGAAGCGTTGCACTTCGCTCAACAATTCGTCGGTTGCTTGGAGAAGGAAAGAAAAATATTTTGTTAAATTTGGGTGGAGTTGGCTATGTTGATTCATCCGGCATCGGAGAATTAGTATCTAGTTTTACATCGGTTCAAAAAGAAGGTGGAAAATTAAAAATGCTCAACCTAACACAAAAAATTCAAGACCTTTTGGCAATCACAAAACTTTTGACTGTTTTTGATGTTTTTGAAAACGAAGGCGAAGCTCTTGCAGACTTCTAAACTGAACTAAGTCAATTATTTAGCAACAAATTCCAAGTCTTTCACTCAAGAATGGCTTGGAAGTTTTTTTAAGTGCAAGACATCTGTTTGCTTGCAAAAAGCATCTTTAAATATTGAAAAGGCGTTTGAGCTGCAAAAAAGTTTAGTCATGTTCTCTTTTTAAACGCTTCTCTTTCGCCTTTTTCTATTAAAAAACCCTTTTTCTAATAATAACCAATGAAAAAAGTATTTGTATTTTTCCTTCTATTTGTTTTTGCTCAAGGTCTTTTTGGTCAAAACGAAAGACCAAAAACCAGTTTTGATTTTGCTAAATATGGAGTAAAAATTGAACCTGAAAAGCGTCTAATTGTTGTTATGGCTGCACTTGATGCTGGTGGTTTAGAAACAGAACTCACTCGTGCCGGAGTCGGATTCCGAAAAACTTTACGTGAAGACCTCAAAGACTTAAAGAAAGAAACTCGCGACAAGTTAAAAATATTTATCGATCAGTATAAGAGACGACATCCGAAAGATTCACCTGCTGAACTTGCAGCTCCATTTGTTTCGCTCGCTTATGCTCTAGGTCCGATTCCTGAATTATCAGATCCAAAAAAAGTGGATGATTTGCCTGGCGATTTGCTAGAAGTTTTTGATTTTGCACCTTTAGTAAGAGAATTTTATCGAAACTCGGGCATTGAATTAAAAATGTCGCAATATGTTAAAAACCATGAAGCAATTGGCGATAGTTTGAGAAGAAGTGCAATTCAGATGACATTAGAACTCTGCGATTATCTCCATACACGCCCGCAACTCACTTACTTTGAACGAGTTGTAACCAAAACGAAACTTAAAGGAAAAACATTATCCAAAACTGAGGCTCGCGAAAGAGAGCGTCGTTTTTTTATTATTCCTGATTTATTAACGCCAATAAAAACAATTAATTTCCGCAATGTTGGCGATGATTATTTTGCCATCGTCCCGCCAAATACAAATTTACTTTCATCGGATGTTCGGCGTGCATATCTTCAATTTATAGCAGATTCTTTAGTTTCGCAGAATGTAAAAGATATTTCGCCACACAAAGACGCGATTAAACTTTTACTTGAGGATTTGAAACAACAAACTTATCAAAAAGAAAAAGTCAAAAACCCAAAAATTTCAATCGAAGATTTATATGTTTCGCCTGATATTTTTCTCGCTGTTAGTCGTTCGTTTGTCGCCGCAGCCGATATAAAAGAAGCTGAATTCAGAAAAATTCAGTTTGCAACTTTTCAAGCACGAGATAAAATTGACATAGCTAAAACCGAAAAAGATAAGTTAGCTGTTTCGAGTGAATTAAATGAATTTAAAAAGAAAGTTTCAGATGAATCAGCTTTGCAACTTTCTGAAAGCTATGAAAAAGGTGCGGTTTTAGCATTTTATTTCGCAACTCAATTTAAAGGTCTTGAGGAATCGGGCTTTGATGTCGCGAGTTCTTTCCGCGATATGATGCAATCTTTGGACGCAACAAAAGAGCAAAACAGTTTGGCTCAATTTGCAGATGCACGCCTTCGTGCTTTGCAGGTTCGCCAAGATCGAAAAGCGAAACTTCGTGAAGAAATCTTATTAAATTCGACTAAATCAAAAGAGAATGATGAGTTTTTTGAAAAATTAACAGAAGTAAACGATATGGTTGCGATAAGAAATTATGTTCAAGCTGATCTTCGACTTATTCAATTATTAGACGAATATCCAAGCGATTCGAGGCTTTTTTATATGAGAGGAAAAGTTGCGAGTGCTTCTGCCGAAGGTATTTTTGACGCAAATTTACTTGATGAAAAGCTCGGAATTGCGGCTACTTTTTATCGCAACGCAATTCTTTCAGCCACGCCGACTACAAATCCTGGAATGCTTTCAAAAGCACACGTTTCGCTTGGTAATATTCTGGAATTTAACGATCAATTGGAACTTGCACTAAAAGAATTTGAAGAAGCGATAAAACTTGGAAGCACGCATAATTCATATCAAGAAGCGATAGAAGGCAGAAATCGGCTTAAGAAGAAGAATTAGTTTTGCGGACTGAAATCGTCACAGTCGCAAGTGCAACGAGTATTAAAAATATCAAAGCATTTGAAGGCGTTCGCAACGGAAAATCGAAAAAACTGTGGATAAAAATTCCTAAACAACCGGCGAGTGCACCAAGAGCAACTCCGCTTGAAAGTTGATTCTCATTACTTTTGATATTTTTAAATCCTTGTTTGAAAGTGAAAAAAATAAATGTCATAACACATAACAAGCCTAAAAGTCCTGCTTCCGCAAGAACTTGCAGATAATCATTGTGAGCTTGTTCAATCCGAAATGTGCCATTCCAAGTGTCAAATTTTGACATCACAATCGCGAAAGAATCGAAACCTGCACCCAAAACTGGATTACTTAAGAAAATCTGAATCGCAATCTTCCAAAAGTCTAATCTTCCAGAACTAAAATCCGCTTGCGTCATTTCGCTTAAACCGACACTACGAACCATCGAACTATCAGCACCAAGAAAAAAAGTTGAACCAATAATCACACAAACAACAACCAATATAGTCGCGAAAATCGGGAGTTTGCTCTGATTTCGATTTTTATCTTTGTTTAAAAAGAATGTCAAAAGAAAAAATACTCCGATTCCAAAAAGACTTAACATTCCACCGCGTGAGCCAGTAAACAAGACAGCAATCGACATTAAAACCGCTGAAAAAATCAGAAGCAGATTTTGTTCTTTTTTTAAAGATTTACTCAACAAAACACCAACGGCGAGCGAAATAGTCATTTCCATTAAAGCCGCAAAATGATGTTGATTAACAAACGAACCAAAGCCTTGAGCTTGATTTAAAACCCGAACTCCATAAAGCCCTTCAAGGTTTGCGAGTCTTTGAATAATAGCGAAAAAAGCCATTATTGTTCCAAAGATTATTATTGCTACGGCAACTTTCGCAACTCGTTTTTGACTGTCAATAAAAGTTAATGCGGAGGCAAAAAAGACTAAGTATAAAGTCAAAAACGCAACAAAAACACGTGTTGCAAAAGGATCGCTCGAAATTGAACTAACTGAAGAAATCGGCAACAAATCAGCCGGAAGATTGGCGTTAAAAAAAGGAAGTAGCTGAATTAAGCCAATAAAAATTAAACCAATAAGAGGAATAAAGAGGCGATTTTTGTTTATTAAAAACTCACGATTTTTTAAAGAATCAATCGTCCAACAAATCACAATTACAGCAACACACAAAGACAGAAAAGCTAAACCCCAAGAATCGACTAAACCATACGCAATTGTTGCAAGTATTGCGGTTACACAAATTACGACAACAATAAATCCACCAAGTCGAGTCGGTTCATTTTCGATAATTAATTCATCATTTTTTGTATTCATGAGATTATTGTAAACTAAAATTATCAAACCATATCTTTCCGGAAATTGGACAAACTGTTGAGCCACAACTAACTCTCACAAGACGAACAATTATGGCTTCGGTGTTTGCTTGAGCGGTAAAATCGACCTCAAATTTTTGCCAATCAGAATTCGCAGAAACAGCGTTTGTTGTCCCAAGCAATTTTCCATCATTAGCATCAACAATCTCCCATTTCAATGTTGAAGATGCTTTAAGTTCGGCTTTTGCAAAACTTTGAAACCGATATTTTTTGCTACTTTCAACTGCAACCATTTGAGATATTTGCCGAAAATCTTTACCGTCAGATGAATTAAAAACCATCACCAAACTTCGGTTGCCCTCCTGCTTTTGTTTATCGTCAACAGCAATTATTGGTTGAGCAGATTCTGTTAATTGCCACTCAAAAGTGCCTGCTCCGGTTGGTTTTACGTCACTTTCAAAACTCTGATTATTGAACTTTGCTAAGCCAGATTTTTCTTGATTTAATATTCTCAGATTAATTTCTGATGCACCACGAAATTTTTTTGCCGTCAAAAACGTGCTTAGCAAATTATTAGCATCATCTGCATTTAATGTTTTTGCTTTTTGAGATGTTTTCAATGCGTCTTCAAAATTTCCTTTTTTGGCAAGTAAAACCGCCAGTGAAGAATTAACCAAATCTGAATCGCCAAAGACGTTTGATATTTTCGTAATATCACCGTCAAAAGCCTGCCAAGCAACTGAAACACTTGGGTTTATGTATTTTGAATTTGTTTCAGCAGCTTTTTTAATTTCGGCAAATGCTTCCTCTTTTTTATCATTTCTCAGCAACATATTGCCCAAAACCCAATGAATCTCAGAATAATTTGGTGCTAATTCTAACGCTTTTCGAACAGCTTTTTCTGCACCGACAAAATCGCTATTTCGTTCTCTTGCTTGTCCAAGCGAAAGCCACAAAAGATAATTATTCGGCGAAAGACTAGCAGCTTTTTCGTAATTTATAACTGCGTCTGCAAAACTATTTGGTGTTACTGTTTTTTCATTTAAAGCGGCAAGTGAATAATAAGGCTGCGGGTCGTTTGGCGATAAATCTACCGCAAGTTGTGAAATTTCTTTATATTGCGATTGAGTTGACATCGAATTGGCAAGTGACCATTTCATAGCAAACAGCAACCAAATAATCACAAAAACTACAATGAGAATCAGCACTAATCTTTGTTTTGTTGAGTTTATTTGAAATGAAATCTTTGCCATAAGTTTTTAAAAATCGTCAAAAGATTCGATTGTCAGCCAGGCTCGTTTAAGTGAAACATTTGCTTCTTCGCATTCTAACTTAATATCTCGTAAACGTTCTTTCGAGATATTCCTAAACGACAGCAAAAGTTCTTCAATGTTGTTTTCCAAACAAATATTTAAAAGATTTTCGCTACCCGAAAAAACCTTTAAACCGTTAATTACTTTATCTTTTTTTGAGGAATCATCGTCAAAAAAACCAATCGGAAAATAATCCCAATCAGGATTATTTTTTAATTCACGCAAAACCAGTTCGCCACCATCGCCCGCACCATAAATCAAAGTCCGCTTGCCACCGCTCATATCACCCATCGGCAATAATTGTCGAAAAACTCGAAAAGCAAGTCTGCTGCCAGCAACCGCGACAAAAAGCAAAATTGAATGAAGAATAAACACGCCGCGAGAATATTCGTTAAATCGATACAATAACAGCAAAGTCAAAATAGTTAAGATTGATCCAAGACCGATTCCTTTGGCGTAAGTAAACGAATCTCGCAGACTTGTGTAACGCCAAATTCCGCGATAAACACCTGCAATTAAAAATGCTCCAAGATTTAAAACTATTAAAATTGGAAGCGATTTTAAAAACAAACCCCAATCGCGTGTGCCTTCAAATTCGCCAAAAAGCAAAATGTAAGCTCCATAATATGAAAGAGTTATCAGAAAAATATCGAGAATAACTTCAAAAATTCGTCGCTTATGGCTAATGTCATAGAGAAATCCAAAAGCCACATTGTTGCCGACAACTATTTCAACATCTTGCTCTTTGTAAACCTTAACTTTTGCCAGATAAACTCCGGCAATTCCTAAAAGCAGAGAAAAAACCGTAATCAACGCCAGGCTTTGTGTAACTTCTAATTCGCGAACGAGCATTGCAATTACACCAGCAAGCACAGCGAATCCGTAAATCATCAAAACAGCTGAACGCTCAGAAAGTCCGAGTGCAACCAACCTGTGAGATGTGTGGTCGCGTCCGCCTTCTGAGGCTTTTCTGCCCCAAAGTTTTCTTAAAACAGTGACAAAAGTCGTGTCGAAAATAGGAATAAAAAGTATTAAAACCGGAACTGCCAAAACCGTCATTACACCGCGAGAACGACCGCCAACGTTGTTAAGCATCACCGAACTTGCGAGAAAAAAGCCAACAAACATCGAACCACAATCGCCCATAAAAATTGACGCGGGATTGAAGTTAAAAACTAGAAATCCGATAAGCGAGCCGATAAAAATTGAAATTGTTAGAAGTGCAAACGTCTGTTCGCCGGAAACTAAACCTAAAGCAATTGAAAACGCCGCGATAGTAGAAATTCCAGCCGCCAAACCATCCATATTATCGAGCAAGTTTATGGCATTCGTAATTCCAATTAACCAAAAAATCGTGATTCCAATGTTTATTAATTGGCTGTCAGTCCAAGGCATAATTAGCCCAAAACTTAAGATAATACCAGTGCCTATAATTTGCCCGATAAGTTTTTGATAAGGTTTTATATGAAGAATATCGTCGAGCAAACCGACAAGAAACAAAAAACTACTCGCACCCAAAACGACATAAGTTTCCATTGTTTGCTCAACAAATAACAAACTTATCAAAATTGTCGTTATAAAAATTGCAACGCCGCCCATCATTGCGGTCGGTCTTTTATGCCAGCGATCTGCTTTTGGTTTCGCGACAAATCCGTATTTATGAGCAGCTTCGCGAACTAAATATGTTGCGACAACTGAAACCACAAAGGCTATTAAACCTAAAATTAAAGGATTTAAACTTAGCTCAAACATTATAAAAATTTTTAATTAACTTAACTTGTTATATTTCGGTAGAGGGCGGCAATTTCAACTATTAGTCGCTCTTTTGAGTAATTTTGATTAACAAATTCTAATCCGTTTTCACCAAATTGTCGCCTTAAATCGCTTTCTAATGCCATATAAATTAAGCCTTTAGAAAATGTTTGAGCGTTATTTGATCCAACAGAAATACCTCGTTCGCGAATATTAAAACCTAAACTATCATCAACTACCTTTCCTAGCAAATCAGATACGCCACCAACTTCGGTTGAAATTACTGGTTTTTTATTCGCCATTGACTCAATTAACGAAAGCGGCGTTCCCTCATTTAAAGATGTTAATGCGATTATGTCTAAACCTGCGTAAATTACGTCAACATCATTTCGATGTCCAACAAACGTAATATTTTTTTGAATACCTAAATTTTCGGCTTCTTCTTCCAAAGATTTTCGCAGATGTCCATCACCAATAATTGCGAATTTC
>JANNVK010000235.1:0-1896 GCA_031414415.1 Acidobacteriota bacterium | reverse complement strand
TCAATCGTGGGGCAATGATAAAGACAAGTTCGAGCCATTGAAAATGGCGACATAAAAAGTGATATGCCGCCATTTTCAATGGCTTGAGAAATTATCTAAACCGTTCCCATAACGAGCGTTATGGGTTACAAATGTGTCACTGTCTTCGACGGCTTATCTCGAATTCACGTTAAATTCTAAAAAAAAGGAAAATTACAAAATGTCTGAAACAGTAGAACAAAAACGTCTGATTTCGTTGGATGTTTTTCGCGGACTGACGATTGCGGGAATGGTTTTGGTTAATAATCCGGGTTCGTGGAATGCGATATATCCACCGCTCAAACACGCCGATTGGCACGGTTGGACTCCGACCGATTTTGTCTTTCCTTTTTTCGTTTTTATTATGGGCATCGCCATCCCAATTGCTCTCGGTAAACGGCTTGAACAAGGTGTAAATGCCCAAGTTTACTGGAAAATATTCAAACGAGCCGCCTTAATTTTCGGACTTGGTATGATTCAAATGGGCTTTCCTTTTTTCGATACGGCAAAAACCGAATTACCGATTTTAATCAAAATAATTTCGCTAATTGCCATTGCTGCCGCGATATTTTTCTTTTTTACTGATAAATTTCGGCTTTCGGCTTACACGGCTCTCGGAGTTCTTGCGTTTCTCGGAATTTATTATTTCACGCAACAAGGTTTTCCGCTCGAAAGTTTTCAAAAGTTGCGAATAATGGGCGTTTTGCAACGTCTTGCCCTCTGTTATTTTTTCGCGTCAATTATCTTTTTATGGACAAATTGGAAACGACAAATTTACATTGCCGTCATTTTACTCTTATTTTACTGGGTGGTGATGCTTTACGGCGGCAACGGCGATCTGTCACTCGAAGGACATTTTTCGGGCTATATTGATCGTCTGATTTTAGGCGAAAATCACATTTACCGACCAATGGCGAAATTTTATGACCCTGAAGGATTACTCTCGACCGTTCCGGCAATCGCCAGTTGCCTCGCCGGAGTTTTATGCGGACATTGGCTGAAAACCCGCCGAACCGATTTAGATAAAGTTTCAGGAATTTTCTTTTTCGGAGCGGTGCTGACGGCAATCGGCTGGATTTGGAACTTTTGGTTTCCGATCAATAAACCTATTTGGACCAGCAGTTACGCTGTTTTTATGGCTGGACTCGCTCTCTGTTTTCTAGCCGTTTGTTATTGGCTGATTGACATTAAAGGCTATCGCAAATGGACAAAACCTTTCGTAATTTTCGGCACAAATGCCCTCGCCCTTTATTTCGGTTCAGCGATTTTTGCCCGAATTTTAGCCAGAATTCCCGCCGGAATTACCGCAGATGGCAAAATGATTAACGCTCAAACCTGGCTTTACAACACGTTTTTTACGCCCTTTGCCCAGCCGATAAATGCCTCATTAGCTTTTGCCATCGCCTATATTCTCTTTTGGCTTTTCCTGATGTGGCTTTTATATCGCAAGCGTATTTTTATCAAAGTTTGAAAGTGAAAAGGTGAAAAAGTTTGAAAGATTAAAAGTATAAAAGGTGGAAAAGTATGTTTAGTATTTAAGTAAAACTTTTTCACTTTTAACCTTTTTCACTTTTCACACTGTGAGAAAACTTGAATTTTCCGCTTGATAATGTTACCTATTTAAGTGGTCTAGTCCACTAACATTAAATGCGTATGAAACAAAGCATCAATCGTCACGGAAATACTCCGATTTACGAGCAAATCTATCAAAATTTGCATAAAAAAATTAAGAAACAGGAATTCGGGAGCGGCGAATTATTTCCTTCTGAACGCGAACTCGCCGAAACTTTCGGAGTGAGCCGGATGACCGTCCGCCAAGCCTTGAACACCTTGAAAAAAGATGGGTTAATTTATCACGAACGGGGCATCGGGGCATTC
>JANNVK010000234.1:0-1911 GCA_031414415.1 Acidobacteriota bacterium | reverse complement strand
ATCTGCTTTATGCGGAAATCCAATTTTTGAAATGCTTGGCAAACAAGAACTTTTAGTAAATCCGACCGTTATTTTTGAAGTTTTGTCCGAATCAACCGCTGATTTTGACAGAGGCTATAAATTTACTTATTACAAATCAATCGAAAGTTTTACGGAATATATTTTAATTGCCCAAGACCGTCCGCACGTTTCGCAATTTGTTAAGCAAGCGGAAAATTCTTGGGTAAATCACGAATTTAATAACATTAACGATCATTTTTTGATTGAATCGCTTGAATGTGAAATAACCTTGGCGGAAATTTATGAAAATGTTGAGTTTCCCGAAATCACAAATAGTTTTAGAATAATCGAATGACAAATTCCTTGAAAATTTTACTCTCAGAAATAATTGATTACGCAGGTCTTTTTCCCCCGTCGCAAGTTCCGATGTCGGTGGCGGTTAAAAACTTTTCCGATTATCAAAAAAACGAAAATTCGTGGATGCTCGGACGTTTTATTGTTCCGTTCAATCGTTTGGACGAATTTTCAGTTGAAGCCGAAAAATATTTGACCAAGAAAAATCCGTGGCGATTAAGCGTTTTGGTCAATGATAATTTGCCTGTCGCGTTGCAAACAATTGCCGAATTTAATGATGTGAACGACAAAGTTAAGATTGATACGCTTGAAATTAAAGTTGATGAGGCGAATGAAATTACCAATGCCGCCAAAATTATTCCACGCGAATTAACAGCTTATTTCGAGATTCCGGCGAATGATATTCTGACATCCTTTGTGACTGCTCTTGCCTTAACACGTCAACGCGCCAAGATTCGCACTGGCGGCACAACCGCTGACGCATTTCCGCCAACTGATGCGATCATTAAGTTTATGCGAATTTGCGTGGCGGCGAATGTGCCTTTCAAAGCAACTGCGGGTTTGCATCATCCGCTCCGTTGCGTCAAACCTTTGACATACGAACAAGACGCGCCAATCGGGGCAATGAACGGATTTTTGAATCTGTTTTTATCGGCAAGTTTGTTGCGGCAGAATTTGAATAATCCGATAGTTCACCGTTTGATGAACGAATCCGAAGGTTCAAATTTTGAATTTGGCGAAGATGAAATTTGTTGGAGCAATCAAACTATATCACTCCAAAATTTAACTTTGACCCGCGAGAAAAACGCCATTTCATTCGGCTCTTGTTCATTTTTAGAACCAATCGAAGATTTGCAGAAATTAAATTTATTTTAGAAAGGAAAGGAGTGTTTTTAATTTATGAAAGTAACCGAAATCAACAGGACTTTTTACGTTTTGTCGGGAATATTTATCGCACTTTTATTCAGTTTTACAATAAACACAATTGTGGTTTCGGCTCAATCAAAAACGAAAAAGGAAAAACTTGTGACGCAAAAAGCTATCGGAAAATTTGAAGTAAAACTAACACCGCAAAAAGATGAAGCATCTGACACAAAACTCGGCAGAATGCTGATTGATAAACAGTTTAGCGGCGACCTTGAAGCCGTTAGCAAAGGACAAATGCTGACCGGAATGACGGATGAAAAAGGTTCGGCGGGCTACGTCGCAATAGAGTTGGTTACCGGAACTTTGAAAGGACGAAAAGGAACTTTCATTTTGCAACATACAGGAATTATGGATCGCAACAAGCCTTCCTTGTCGGTCATCATAGTGCCGGATTCCGGAACTGAAGAATTGAAAGGAATTACCGGAAAAATGGACATTATAATCAACGGCAAAGATCATTCATATCAATTTACTTACACTTTGCCGAAACACGGAAATTAGATAATTTAGTTTCGTCCGCAAAAGTAACGAAAAGCCCAAAATATGTTAAAATAGAGGCTAAAACAATGCGAAATTATCCGTTTGTCGAACCAGCATTTGCCGCCCGATAGATGAATTTAAGAAAATGGT
>JANNVK010000233.1:0-73340 GCA_031414415.1 Acidobacteriota bacterium | reverse complement strand
AGTTTTAAAATCGGTGAATAAGTATTTACCTGAAGGCTCAAATGTTGAAATCAGAGGGTTTATTGAATCGTTGAAGATTGATGATTTGTGCTTAATTGTTGCATGTGAGCGAAAAGAAGAATCTGCGTGGGTCGAATTGGTTGAAAAATTTAGCACAACGGTAAAATCTGCCGCGAGAAAAATTACGAATAACAACGAAGATGCCGAAGATTTGGCGAGTTCAATTTGGGCGGAACTTCACGGTCTAAAAGAAAATTCTCACGGCAAATTGGCGTATTATTCGGGACGCGGAAGTCTCGGCGGTTGGTTGCGGGCAGTTGTTTCGCAACTCGCAATTGACCAACATCGGAAAATGTCGCGGTTTGTTCAGATTGAAGAAACTAGAGAATTTGAGAATTTGGCGAATGAAAATGAAGAAACTTTAATCGTCCCAAATCACGAAACGCCGGAACTTCTTTTAGTTGAAAAACAGACCAGCAAAGATGTTGCAGACGCTTTAAAAGAATCGATTGCAAATCTTGCGGCTGAGGATAGATTGTTGCTCAAACTTTATTATTTTGATGATTTAAACTTAAAAAAAATCGGTGAAATTCTCGGTTTTCACGAGGCAACAGCAAGCCGAAAAATTATTCGCGTGCAAAGTGATTTGCGTAAATCGACTGAGAAAATATTGCAGAACAAACACGGCTGGAAAGAGGAAGAAATTGGAAAACATTTATCGCAGACTGCAACAAAGCTCGGTTTTGATGTAGAAAAACTGTTTGCGTTAATATTTGCTGTGATTGTGCAAGAAATGTTTTGGTGATGCGTTCTTAAGTTTAGAGTGACGGTTTTAACCGTTTTCCGTAAATAATGGAAAAAGAATTCGACAAACAAATAGATGCAATTTTGCGAAATGCGACGAAAGGATATACCTTTGCCGAATCGCCAAAAAACCATTTAGATACTGACGAAATTTCCTTGTTTGCTGAAAATCTTTTGCCAATAAATGCACGAAAAACTGCTATCGAACATTTTGCTGATTGCAACCGTTGTCGAAGTATATTGGTTGACGTTTCTGCATTTAACCAACTCGATTTAGAAATTTCAAATGTAAATGTAATTGAGAAAAAAGCATCATTTCTCGCATCTTTTAAAAACTGGTTTTCGCTGCCGCAAATTGGTTTTGCGATGGGTGCTTTGACGCTTTTATTTGTTGGAATTATTGGGTTTATTGCATTGAAAAATAATCAACAAGAGATTGCACAACTTGAAGAAATGCCAAAAGTTGCAAGTGATGTGAAATTAGATAAAACGAATCAATTGGTGAGTAACAAAATTCAGAATTCAAACGCTGCTTCAAGTGTTGCAAATATCGTTACGACAAACGCGGCAACTAATACGGAAATCGCAAAAGCATCAAATGTTGCGATCAATCCGCCTTCAAAACCTGCTGTTACTAATTCGCCGGTTAGTCCTATTGCAGAGCCAAAAAGAGAAGATAAAACAGCGTCAAATTCAGTAAGCGGAGCAATAATGTCTGATTCAAAAGACAATTCTGTTGCTGATGAATCGGTAAAATCGACACAAGAATCTGAAACGAAAAGTGTTTTAAACCAGCCAAGTCCAGTTGTAACCGCACGCACTGAAAGTAGTTCTAGCGATCAAGAAAAAATGGCTTCTGCTCCAGCTTCGCCTTCTAAAAAGCAAAAAAATTCGGAAAACGATGCAAATCTTTCGGGTTTGTCTAATGACAAAGCAAGAAGTGTTTCGAAAAATAATACAAAAATCGTTTCTGGAAAAACATTTCGCAACGAAAAAGGTGTATGGATAGATTCAAACTACAATGGCGGCACAGTAAAAAATGTTTCGAAAGGAACAAATGACTTCAAAAAACTCGATTCTGGTTTACGAAATATCGCAAATAATTTTTCTGAAACCGTAATCATTGTCTGGAAATCGAAAGCCTATCAAATTCAATAAACTCATTTTCATAATAAATTTGTGTAAAGTTTCTAAATTTTAAAGTGTGTTATTGCCAGAAATGTGCTAAAAATGAAGATTCAAATAACAATCCCCACCGTTTTAAACAATTTTCTAAGAGGTGTTTTTTTATGCGGATTTTTTATGCAGGTTTAGTTTTGGTTGTAATTTTTACACTAACTTTTGTTCCATTTTTTAAAGTTGAAGCTGAGCAAGATCAGCAAGAATTTGTTTCAACTAGCATTGTGGTCAGTCAGTTATATGGCGGCGGCGGATCGGCAAATGCATTGTTTCAGAATGATTTTGTTGAGCTTTTTAATCGCGGAAGCTCACCAGTAAGTCTAAATGGTTGGTCAACTCAATATGCATCATCAGGCGGAACTGAATTTCTAGTCACACCTTTAACAAATGTGACGCTTCAACCTGGACAATATTATTTGATTCAATATGCGTCAAATGGTGCAATCGGAAGCACACTTCCGACGGTTGATTTGGTTGCTCCGCCAGTAACAAATAACGCCGGAAACACATTTATTCCTAATCTCTCTGGAACAACCGGAAAGCTCGCTTTGGTAAACACGGTTGTCAGACTTCCGGCTTCAACTTGTCCGAGCAACGATCCGAGTATTATTGATTTTATAGGTTACGGAGCATCTGCAAGTTGTTCTGAGGGAACGAAAACCGGTGATTTGAGTGTCACAACTGCCGCCAAAAGAAACAGTAATGGTTGTGCAGATACGGACAATAATTTAGTTGATTTTGCGGTTGGAACACCGACACCAAGAAACACTTCAACCGCTGTCAACACCTGTAATCTTGGGGCAAATCTTCAAGCTGGAAGTTCAGTTAATCCGGGAACTGTGACACCAAATTCAAACACTCTTTTGCGAGTTTCCGTTATTCCGGCAACAACGCCACCAAGCACAGGAATCACCGTGACTGGCAATTTAACAAACTTTGGCGGTTCGGCGAGTCAGCAATTTTTTGATAATGGAACCAACGGCGACGTAACTCCAAACGATAATATTTTTTCATATCAATTTACAGTTGCGGCAAATGCCACAGGCGGAACTTTTCAAGCGACTGGAGTTGCCTCTGATGTTGAAGGAAGATCAGTAAACGTAATTTTTAACCTGACAATTAATGCTTTACCTGCAAACGATAACCCACTTTTACTTGGAAATCCGAGTAATGCAACGAGCGATATTGCACAACCAGATAATTATTTGCTGATAAAACCGCAATATTCGCTCTCTTATAACAGAAGTCGCGGAACTTCGAATTGGACAGCTTGGCGACTTGATAGCACTTGGGTTGGAAATGCTCCAAGGCAAGATGATTTTCGTCCTGATGATGCTCTTCCCGCTGCTTGGTATCGAGTAACGGATTCTGATTATTCTGGTTCGGGCTATGATCGCGGACATATGTGTCCGTCAGGTGATAGAACTCGTTCAGTTCCAGATAATTCGGCAACTTTCTTTATGACTAATATGGTTCCGCAACTTGCCGCCAACAATCAAGGTCCTTGGGAAGATTTGGAAAGTTACAGCAGAACGCTTGCCGGACAAGGAAATGAACTTTACATTTACTCAGGAAATTACGGAACAATCGGAACATTAGCTGCTGGAAATGTGACAATTCCGAGATTTACATGGAAGGTAATTGTTGTCATGCCAAATGGCGAAAACGATCTTTCGCGAGTAAATAAAAACACTCGTGTGATTGCAATTGTGGTTCCTAATTTTACCGGAACAGGTTTAAACATTAACGATGTTTGGAGAAAATATCGAACTTCGGTTGATGCAATTGAGAATACAACTGGACTTAATTTGCTCTCAAATGTTGGAATGATTACCCAAAGCGTTATCGAAAGAAGACGTGATACTCAATAAAACGTCATTTTAAAGTCGGCAAGAGTTGCAGAAAGTTTTCAAATATTTGAAACAATCTGCAACTCTTTTACTTACAAAATGCAACAAATAAACTTATGAAAACATTAACCTTAGCTTTTTTACTAAATCTTTTACTCGTTGTTTCCGCCATTGCCCAACAACTTGATACGCCAATCAACGTAATTCAAGGAGATGGCGATTTTTCGCCGAGAGATAATGCAACTGTTTCAACTCGCGGAATCGTGACGGCAATTATCAAAAAAGGTTTTTATATCCAAACGCCTGATGCGGAAGTTGATAAAAGTTCAAAAACTAGCGAAGGAATTTTTGTTTTTACAAAAGATGCTCCGCCAGCAGAAGTCGTTGTTGGAAATTTGGTTCAAGTTTCAGGAACGGTCGATGAATATAAACCAAGTGGTGATAAATATGCGTTGAGAATGACGCAAATTACACGACCTAGAGTTCAAGTAATTTCAAAAGAAAACGCTTTGCCAGCACCTTATGTTTTAACAGCGGTAGATATTGATCCAAAAGGTGCAATCAACCAAATGGAACGTTTTGAAGGAATGCGTGTGAAAATCACTTCAATGACTGCAAGTTCTGGAACTGGCGGTAGAGTCGATGAAAGAACCGGAATTGCTTACACGGACGGAACTTTTTTTGGAGTTTTAACCGGAACACCACGACCATTGAAAGAAGCTGGGTTAGATGTTTTAACTGTAATTTTAGAAAAACTTCCAGCAACTTTTCCGGCTTTTGATATGAATCCTGAAATGCTCAGAGTTGATAGCGATGCTCAAATTGAGAGAAAACAAATTCACGTTTCCGCGGGAGCAACTATTAAAAACTTAGTTGGTGTAATTGACTACTCCTACAAGACTTATACGCTTTTGGTTGATACAAACTGCTCGCCTGTTATTGAAAAAATGAAGGTTGCCATTGCTGGAACCGCTGCAAAAGAGCGTGAAATTTTAGTTTCAAGTTTTAACCTCGAAAATTTTTTTGATGAGGAAAAAAATTCCGAAAACGTCGAAAAAGAAACGATTACACCAAAAAATATTTTTGAAGGCAGATTAAATAAAGCCTCAAATATTATCCGCAATTATATGATGATGCCTGATGTTATCGGATTAATTGAGATTGAAAATCTGAAAGTGCTGAAGCGACTTGCAGAAAAAATTAATGCCGATGCAATTGCCGAAAAGCAGATAAATCCTGAGTATGAAGCCTATTTGGAAGAAGGAAATGATGTTCGTGGTATTGATGTCGGAATTTTGGTCAGAAAATCGAAAGTAAAAGTTATTGAAGTTAAACAACTTGGAAAAGATGCGATGTTTACCGCTTCTGACAAACAATCTTATTCACTTTTTGATCGTCCTTCGCTTTTGGCAAAATTAGAATATGCTGACGCAAAATCAGGAAAGCCTTTTGAATTCACTTTTGTTATCAATCATTTAAAGTCTTATTCGGGAATTGACGACGAAAAAACTGGCGGCAGAACGCGACTCAAAAAACGGCTTCAAGCCGAATGGCTCGCTAATTTTGTTGCTGAAAGAGCAAAGACAAATCCAACAGAACGTCTAATTTTAAGCGGCGATTTTAACGCTTTTCAGTTTAACGATGGTTACAATGATGTCATCGGAATTTTAAAAGGAAAACCGGATGTTAACACTCTCGAACCTTCAAAAACTCCAATAAATACTGGTTTAATCAACTTAGTTGATTATCTTCCAGCAAATCAAAAATACTCATTTGTTTTTGGCGGAAACGCTCAAACACTTGATCATTTTTTGGTTAATGAACCTGCGGCAATGCGAAGTTTGAGCTTTGGATTTGCTCGTGTTGATGCAGATTTTCCGCTGATTTATTACAACGATGCGAGCCGTCCGGAAAGACTTTCCGACCACGATCCGGCGATGCTTTATTTGAGTTTGGACGAAATTAAACCAAAAACTGTTGATGCCAAACCAAAAGTTTCGCCAACACTAAAACCTTAAGAATCAGAGGTTAAATATTAAAAAGCCGCTGAAGAAAAATCTTCTGCGGCTTTTTAATATTTATAAACGTTAATTTACTTTACTGCATCATCTTCGACTCAACTTTAACTACCTGTTCCAATTGAACTTGTGGAGTAATCTCAGCTTTGTGCGGAACTTTATTGACGCTGATATGAGGTGCAATAATCAAGGCAACAATACTCATAAGTTTAATCAAAATGTTCATCGAAGGACCCGAAGTATCTTTGAACGGATCGCCGACAGTATCGCCGGTGACGCTCGCCTTATGAGCTTCGCTTCCTTTATATTCCATTTTGCCGTTAATCATTACGCCCGCTTCAAACGATTTTTTCGCATTATCCCAAGCTCCGCCCGCGTTGTTTTGGAAAATTCCCATCATCACGCCTGAAACTGTGACACCTGCTAATAAACCGCCGAGAACTTCAGGTCCGAAAGCGAATCCGACGACAACTGGAGTGATTAAAGCAATCGCACCCGGAAGCATCATTTCTCTGAGCGATGCTTGAGTAGAAATCGCGACGCATTTGTCGTATTCCGGCTTCGCTTTGTATTCCATAATGCCCGGAATTTCTTTAAATTGCCGACGAACTTCTTTAACCATCGCCATCGCTGCTCTTCCAACCGCAGCAATGCAAAGCGATGAAAAGATAAACGGAATCATTCCGCCGACAAATAAACCAGCCAAAACATTTGCTTTATAAATGTCGATTGAACTAATTCCGGCAAGACCGACAAAAGCTGCGAATAACGCTAAAGCAGTTAAAGCCGCTGAAGCGATTGCAAAACCTTTTCCGGTTGCGGCTGTCGTGTTTCCGACTGCATCCAAAATATCTGTTCTTCCGCGAACTTCTTTTGGCAATCTGCTCATCTCGGCAATTCCGCCAGCGTTATCGGCGATTGGTCCGAAAGCGTCGATAGCAAGTTGCATTGCGGTTGTCGCCATCATTCCGGCGGCGGCGATTGCGACACCGTAAAGTCCTGCAAACTCGTGAGATAGATAAATTCCGGCGGCTAAAATTAAAGTCGGATACAAAGTAGAACGCATTCCAACTGAAAGCCCGCCGATGATGTTTGTCGCCGCACCTGTATCAGATTGTTGCACGATTGAGTTAACCGGACCTTTGCCCATCGCGGTATAAAATTCTGTCACAACGCTCATCAAAGCACCAACAATCGAACCGACTAAGATTGCGTAAAAAACACCTGTATTTGTGAAATTTGTGCCTCGAAGCGACATATTTGCCGGAAGCATCCACATCACAATAAAGTAACAAGCGACTGTCGTAATGATAACCGAAGTCCAATTACCAATGTTCAAAGCCTTTTGAACACTACCTTTATCATCCGAAATTCTAACGAGTGAACAACCGATAATCGAAAAAATAATTCCGAGTCCGGCGATTAACATCGGCAAAAGAATTGGAGAAAGTCCGCCGAAATTATCGGTTACGGTAATTTCACGTCCGAGAACCATTGTCGCCAAAATTGTCGCAACATACGAACCAAACAAATCTGCTCCCATTCCCGCCACGTCGCCGACATTATCGCCGACATTATCGGCAATTGTTGCCGGATTTCTCACGTCATCTTCGGGAATTCCGGCTTCAACTTTTCCGACCAAATCTGCTCCAACATCAGCCGCTTTTGTGTAAATTCCGCCGCCAACTCGTGCAAATAGTGCGATTGATTCCGCACCTAAAGAAAACCCGGCGAGAACTTCAATAGCTTTTTCCATTGCCACGCCGTTTACCGTCGCACCCGGAACATTCGCTACATAAATAGTGTAAAAAACGATAAATAATGAACCAATTCCCAAAACCGCAAGTCCGGCAACGCCAAGTCCCATCACAGTTCCACCAGTAAAAGCGACTTGCAAGGCTGATTTCAAATCGGTTCGTGCGGCTTGAGTTGTTCGCACATTCGCTTTGGTCGCGATGTTCATTCCGATATATCCTGCGGTCGCACTCAAAACTGCACCGATGAGAAATGAAATTGCGATAACCGGTGAAGATGTTGGAACGAGCGTCCCAGACCAACCGAGAATTGCCGCAGCAACGATTGCAAAGTATGTTAAAACTTTCCATTCTGCCTTCAAAAACGCCATCGCACCTTCGGCAATATAACCCGCAAGTTCGACCATATTGTCGTCGCCGGTCGGTTGCTTAGTTACCCACGCAGATTTGAAAGCCATCACCACCAAGCCAAATATTCCTAACGCCGGAATAAGATAAAGAATTGTAGATTCCATTAAAAAACCACCTATTGTTCTGTCTAAATTATTGTGTAAAAACGTTTTAAACACGCTGATTTTAAAAATCAGCGTATTTAAAATACAGTTTCTCTCAAATTATTTGTTTACTTAATATTTCTGAATTGATTCAAAACGACAATTATTGCTGATTATTAGCAAAATTCCAAACGAAACTAGCTGTTTAATTGGCGTTCTTCGAGATAAACTACCGCAGACTTATTCAAACGACCATAGATGTGAGGAAAAAATTCACCGTTTCGTGATTTTTCAACACGAATTTCGGCGTCTAAAGCCACTTCGTCAATCTTTAAAATTATTACTTTTGGATAATCTTTGAAATAAAGACGCAAAGTTTCGTCTATCTGCTCTGCAAAACTTGCGTGGATAAATCCTTCACTATGAAGACTTTCTGCTTCGTAAAAGTCTTCATTTTCGAACTTTTTCCAATCTTCGGGAGTTGCTGAATGGTAGATAATCATAAATATATTTTATAACAAAGTGTTTTATTTAACGATTGAGAAAATAGTTTTGGAAGAGTTAATATTGAAATTCGTCAGGTTTTATCGAAAAATCTACTCTTCTGTAAATCTCGCCTAGCGTTAATGTAAAATCAATCGAATTGAGTTTTACACTATCATCAATTTCATCATAACTTTCTGTTTGCCAAGAATTATCAGCTTGCCGCCGATGGATTTCGACATAAATTTTATCTTGCCAAACAACTAGATATTCTTGCAAAGATGGAATATTTTTATAAACCGTAAGTTTTTCGTGGCGATCAGTTCGTTCAGTTGAAGGCGAAAGAACTTCCACCAATAAAATCGGTTCTTCTCGATAAAAAGTGCTCTTAGGCTTTTCATCGCAAGCAACCATAACATCGGGATAATAAAAGGTTGCTTGATCAGCTTTGAGTTTGACGTTTTCGATGTAGGTTTCGCATCGCGAATTTGCTAAACGATTATCAATTTGATAGCCAATGTTTGTAACGATGCGATTATGCTTTGTGCTTGCCCCAGCCATCGCATAAACTTCGCCATAAATATATTCGTAGCGAATTTCACTCAGCTCTTCACCTTCAATATATTCATCAATTCCGACAATTAATTTAGTTTTTGCTAAACCCATAATGCAAAACTATAACATAAAACTTTTTGGTCTAAACTTCGTATTTATCAACATGTCACAAAAAAATACATATTTGGAGCAAAAATGATTACACATTATTTACTTTCGTTATCTTTAATTTTCTCGCTTATTTCACTTTCAATTCCGCAAATTGGTTACGCCCAAACAACCACATCCCAAACCGCGTCTGACTATTCAAAACAACTTGCAGAAATTGAAGCAAAAGTTGAAAAACGTCGGCAAGAACTTGGAATTCCGGGAATGTCGCTGGTTATTGTAAAAGACGATAAGGTGATATACAACAAAGGTTTAGGCTACAAAGATTTTGAGAAAAAAATCGCGGTTACGCCCGACACGCAATTTGCCATCGGTTCGGCAACCAAAGCATTTACGGCACTTTCGGTTTTGATGTCGCAAGACGAAGGAAAACTTTCGCTTGATGATTCACCGAAAAAACTTCTTTCATATTTCAAAATGAAAGACGCCGAAACTGACAAAAATATGACTGTCAGAGATTTAATGGATCATTCATCTGGCTTAAACAGGACTGATTTAGCAATGATTACAGGTAAATTAAATCGGCAAGAACTGATTCAAGTTGCCGGTGAAGCTCAACCGATGGCGAAACTCAATGAAAAGTTTTTTTATAACAACATAATGTTTGCGGCAGCTGGTGAAATTACCGCAAAAGCAAATAATTCAACCTGGGAAAAGTATGTTGCTCAAAGAATTTTTGCACCGCTCGGAATGACAAATTCGAATGTTTCAATCAGAGAAATGGAGAAAACGAAAGATTATTCATTCGGTTACGAATATAATTTTGACACCAAAGGAACTCGTCGATTGCCGTTTCGACCGATTGACGATGTTGGTCCTGCGGGTTCAATAAATTCATCAGCAAACGATATGGCAAAATGGGTTCGGTTTGTAATGAATGGCGGAACTGTTGCAAGTAAACGACTTGTGAGCGAAAAAGGTTATGGCGAATGGACAAAACCTCAAAACAAAGTAACTCCAAATGGCAAAGTAAATTATGGTTTAGGTTGGTTTTTGGAAGAATGGAATGGAATGAAAGTCGTCCAACACGGCGGAAATATAGACGGATTTAACTCTTTGGTTGCAATGATTCCAGAGAAAAAGTTCGGTTTTGTAATGCTCACAAATGTTTCTGGTTCACCACTTGGAGATGAATTACAAAAAATCATTTTTGAAGGGATTTTAGGCAAATCTGAAACGCCAAAAGTTGATAATTCAACAGCAGTATCAATTGAAAAGGAAGTCGGAAAATACAAATTTGAAGCCGCCGGATTTGATGTTGAAGTAAAAATTCAAGACGGCAAGCTCATCGCAATTGTTCCCGGACAACCAACTTATACGCTCGAAAATATCGGCGGCAGAAAATATAAATTAAAAGAAGTTGACGGATTTTTCGCAACATTTAAAGACGATTCGCTTGATCTTGAACAGCCACAAGGCAATTATACTTTGCCCAAAATAGGTGCAAAACCTACAGAAACAAAAACTTCAAATGAAGCAGTCAAAGAACTTATCGGCAGTTACACAACTCCGGGCGGAAACGGAACTGTTGAAATAAAAGAAGATGCTGGCAAAGTTACTTTTAATATCGAAGGACAGCAGCCATATGCTCTAACCGAAAAAAGCAAAGATGAATTTAACTTGTTGCCGTTGCCTTCAAGTTACTTTTTGAAAGTAAAACGTGATGCGGCTAACAAAGTTTCCAGCGTTGTTATTTCCCAACCCGAAGGTGAATTTGAATTCAAAAAAGCGGTCGATAAAACTGTTGATAAACCGAAAATTACAGTTGATGAATTGATGAAAAAATCAATTGAAGCTGCGGGTGGTGAATCAAATTGGAAAAAAATCACGTCTCGCGAAACCGTTGCCGAGATTGACGCAATTCATCAAGGCGTAAAAGGTTCAGCTACTTCTTATGCGAAATTCCCCAATAAATCTGCTAATGAAACAACTTTTACCGCAGTCGGCAAAACCATCGGAAAAGGTTGGGACTTTTTTGACGGAACAAAAGGCGAAATTTCTTATACCTTTGCACCAGTTGAAACTTACGCTGGCAAACAGCTTGAAGACGCACGATTGAATTCCGATTTTTACAGCCTTTTAAATTGGAAAACCAATTACAAAACGTTGGAAGTTAAAGGAATTGAAAAGGTCGGCGATGAAGATTGTTATGTGGTTGAATTTATGCCAGAAAAAGGCACGAAAGTAACCGAATATTATTCGACAAAATCGTTTTTATTATTGAAAAGAAAAGGTGTAAATGCTTCAAGCACAAGCGAAAATTCGCAGCCATACACAATTATTTTATCTGATTATCGCGATGTTGACGGAATAAAATTACCATTCAAATCGGTCAACACAACTTCATCAATGGGCGATATTATTACGCTTGTAAAATCAGTCAAACACAATTTAAAGATTGAAGATAACTTATTTAAACCAAAAAAACTCAATTAACAGTAAAACCTCAAAAGACGCTTTTCAAATGAATACCTCGAAAAGCGTCTTTTTTTTCATTTATTATTGATTCAAACACTTTTTCGGATTATTCTTATAAATTAGAAAGAGTTGCAATAATTTTTTTGTTCTCGCATCAGTTATTGAAGTGAATTTGCAACTTTCCAATTCGTAATCTGCATCATAGACAGAACTTCAAGTCGTTTCTTTTTTGTGAAAATGCCTTTTGACCAATATATTCCGGCACTTGCAACCGTTCGCATCGTTTTAGACATTGCGTTGGTTTTTGTTCTCGTTTATGTTTTGCTAAAACTTTTACGTGGCACACGAGCATTGCCGACCGCATTTGGAATGGCTGCACTTGGTTTGCTTTATTGGCTTTCGGTTGCACAAGAATTAGCGACGCTCGAATTTGTTTTGCGTTATGCGGTTCTTTATATTGGAGTTGCGATTATCGTTTTGTTTCAATCTGAAATACGACAGGCTTTGATTTATTTTGGAAATCGCTTGAGAATGCCGATTTTTCGACGGCAAAGAGGTCAGCTTGGCGAAACAATTTATGACGAAGTTGTGCTTGCCGCAACAACCTTAGCGTCAGATAAAACCGGAGCTTTGATTGTCGTTGAAAGAAATGTTGGGTTGCGAAATATAATAAATTCCGGCGTTCAGCTCGATGCAGCATTAAGTTATGATTTACTCGTGACGATTTTTAATACAGCCGCTCCGCTCCACGACGGTGCAGTGATTATTCAGCGAGAAAGAATTGCCGCCGCTTCTTGCTTTTTACCTTTAACAAAAAATCCGAGTATTTCACGCGAACTAGGAACGCGACATCGTGCGGCAATCGGACTCACAGAAGGTTCAGACGCAATTGCGATTGTCGTTTCCGAAGAAACCGGCTTAATTTCATTTGCTGAAAACGGCAACTTAAAAAGAAATTTAGACACAGTTTCGCTCCGTCGTTTGCTTTTAAATGCCTTTGAAATTCCATTGGTTGAAACAAAACGCGAGCCTACTAAAACTATGCCTGAGGCAGAAAGCGAGATTACAGTTACCTAAAATGGCATCAATTTCCGAAGAAAAATTTGTTGAAAAAAAACAAAAACGGGCGTTTTGGTTTTCGCTCGTTGAGAGAATTTTTTTGCGTGATTGGGGAACAAAATTAATTGCTCTCGCGATTACGATTGCACTTTGGTTTGGAGTTTCTGGAAAAACCGTAACGCGACGCATTCAAAATGTTCATCTTAATCTGTTGGTAGCAAATGAAATGCAGATTAGCAACGAGCCAATCAAGGAAGTCGAAATAACCGTGACCGGTGATAAGCAAAAAATTGATCGCCTGACAAAAGACGATTTAATTGTTTCGGTCGATCTTGGCGATACACTTTCAGGAGATCGAATTTTAGAATTAACCGCTGAAACAGTTGGTCTTGAACTTCCGAGTGGCATTCGTCTTGAAGAAATTCAGCCGAATAAAATTGCGATAGTTTTAGAAAAAGTTGTCGAGAGAGAAGTTGACGTAAAAGCTGTTTTTGAAGGAAGTCTAGCCGATGGTTTTGAAATTTATCAAAAAACAATAACGCCGAGTAAAGTTCGCCTTCGTGGACCGGAAAGCATTGTAAAATCGCTTGATTCAATTTCAACCGAAAAAATTAATATTTCTGATAAAAAAGAGAGTTTTACAGAAAAACAAATTGGGCTAAACATTGCTGACACTAAACTTACCTTTATTGATACTATTTTTGATGTAAGTTTATTGATTGGCGAAAAACGGATTGAAAAAGTATTTTCTACCCAAATTGACGAGAAATCAATAAGTTTTATATTGCTCGGAAATCGTTCAGATTTAGATTCTGTCAAAATTGAAGATTTACGAATTTCTCTTGAAAAAGGCATTGACGGCAAATTATCTGTAAAAATTAAACTTCCTGATTCTTTGGCGGAAAGCGTTGAAGTAAAAAGTTCAAAATTAAACTAGTTAACTCCACTATTTTGCAACAAATTTTAAAAAAAATTGACGAATTAGCCAAAATCGAAAACGAAAGTACCTTTTTAAATTGGTTTGAAAGATTAACTTTTGTTTTTTTATTTTTGACTATAATTTCTTCGCCGCACTCGATTGCTGCGACGCAAACTTCGTGGTTGTGCGGAATGCTATGTTGGGTAATTTCGTTTTTTATTAGAAAATTTAGTAATAAACCAAAGCCTTTTTTTAAATATTTCTCAAAATTAGAAATTTTACTTTTCGGCTTATTTGCCTGGACAGTTCTTTCAGCTTTTACTTCTTACGCACCTGATATTTCAATCGACAAACTTCGCAGTGCTTCGTTATTTTTAATTTTTATCTTTGTTATCAACAACTTACACACAACAAAAGCCTTAAAGTTTCTGGTGTTTTCGCTAATCGCTTCTTGTATGGTTGTGGTTTTGTTGACACCAATTGAAAGAATTTTTGGTCGCGGTGTTGAAATTTATGGTATTTCAAATAAAAGTCCGCTAGCTAAAGCGACACTTTTAGAAGCTGACACTTTACTCGAAGCCAATGGAATAAAACTTAAAAACCCCGATGATTTAATTAACGAACTTGAAAAATCAGGCGTTGCAAAAGTTAAATTTTATCGCAACGATTATTATGCTTCTGCGTTTGTAAAAAAAGACGATTTGCTGAGTGGAAATTCTCTTGAAAAACTAGGATTAGAAACTTGGAAACACAGCAGACGTTGGCGTTCGGCTGGTTTTTTCGGACATTACACAACCTTTGCCGAAGTTTTGCAGTTGATAATTTCACTCACTTTTGGACTTTTTGTCGGCATTTTTTCTTCAAAACTCCATCAGCATAAAAAATTAAGAATTGCATTATTTTTCTGTCTCGCAATGATGTCGCTTGCACTTTTGATGACCGTCACGCGAGCCTCGCAACTTGCTTTCGTGATTTCTGCATTTTCAATTCTATTAATAAATGGCAATCGCAAACTTTTACTGACATTTGCATTTTTTGCAATTCCGGTTGCTTTAATCGGATTATTTTATCTGCAACAAACTCGAAAAGTTAGTTTTTTTGATGAAAAAGATAATTCAATTACTTGGCGACAGACGGTTTATCGTGAAGGATTTAATTTGGCGACTGAATCTCCGAGACATTTAGCCGTTGGAGTTGGAATGGATTCAATTAAACGCTATGCCAAAGATTGGCGGCTTTTTGACGATGGAAAATTACCAATTGGGCATTTTCATTCAACGCCTTTGCAGCTCGCTGTTGAAAGAGGTTTGCCGGCTTTATTGTTGTGGTTAATGGTTTTAGCAACATATTTTAAGTTGCTTTATTCGGCAATTCGCTCAAAAACTGAACCAATTGAAAAAGGAATTTTATTTGGTTGTTTTGGTGGATTAATCGGATTTTTCACGAGCGGACTAGTTCATTATAATCTTGGCGATGGAGAAGTTGCGATGGTTTTCTTTATTTTAATGGGAATTTCTTTAGCAATTATTAATTTTTCTCAAGCTGATAACGGTCAATTTTTAGATACAAACCGCGTCGAGTAATCCCGAGTTCGCGGGCAACTCGCGAAATATTTCCGTTATGCTGATTCATTGATTTGTTAATCATTCTTTTCTCTAACTCAGAAACTGCTTCTTCAATAGTTCCTTTAAAATCGTTTATCGTTAATGAGTTATTTTGCAAATTTCCATTATTTCGAGTCTCAGTTTCGCTAAACATTATTGGCGAAGCATTTCTTTTAAGCTCAAGCGAAATATTTTCCGGCAAAATTTGTTCGCCGTCATTTGCCCTCACAACAAATCGCTGAACTTCATTACAAAGTTGGCGAACATTTCCTTTCCATTCGCAAACCATTAATAAATCCATCGCTTGAGTTGAAACACTTATTTCTTTTTTATTAAATTTCTCAGAGTAATATTCCACATAATAATTCACCAATGGCGGAATTTCTGAACGTCTCTCGCGAAGTGGTGGCACACGCAATCTGATAACATTTAAGCGATAATACAAATCTTCACGAAATTTTCCTTCAGCAACTTTTTCTTCTAATCCAACATTTGTTGCAGCAATAACCCGAACATCAACTTTAATCGGATTTTTCTCGCCAAGTGGTTGAATCTCGCCTTCTTGCAAAAATCTCAGAAGTTTTGGTTGAACATCTATTGGTAAATCGCCTATTTCATCAAGAAATAAAGTTCCACCATTAGCACTTCTAATGACACCGATTGAATCTTGCGTTGCTCCAGTATAAGCACCTTTTTTGTATCCAAAAAGATGACCTTCGGCGAGTTCTTTGGGAACAGCAGTGCAGTTAAAAGGCACAAAAACCATATCTTTTCGTCGCGAAAGTTTGTGAATTGCATTTGAAACAACTTCTTTTCCGGTTCCGCTTTCACCCGTGACCAAAACGGTCACATCTGATGATCTGATTTTATGAATTTCTTCAACCAATGCCGCCATCGCTGGGCTTGCGTGAATAAATCCTGGCAAAGTGTTTTCGCTATCCAAGTTGCTTTTTTCAGCATTTGTTTGCTTAGATTTTTCTTTTTCTTGAAGTGCACAGAGTTCCATTCCGAGTTCAACTACCCGCAATAACATTTGAATCGAAGTTCCGTCATAAAGCGTTGTGCTCAGTCGTGGATTCATAACCAGATAAGCCGTTAAACTATTAGCCGAGCGAAGGTGGAAAACGTTTAAATTATTATCTTTAGCGAGACTTTCAAGATTACTAGTTGCATTCAAATTCTGAATTTTATTGGCGATTTCAGTTCCTTCGGCTGGTGTAAAACCATCAACTAAAAATGGTGAAAGCCTGTTTTCATCATTTGGCTGAATAATTGAAATCTTTTTAGCTTTACTTTCTTGTTGCAAAATAGAAACCAACTCACGAAACAGCAGTTCGCGTGAGGCTGTCGCTTCTGCAAGTCTCAATGTAATCAGTTGTGAGTTGGCAACAGCCGGACGTTTTGCGATTGGTTCTGATTGTTTTACATTTGATAATTCTTTTTGTGCATCATCAAAAAGTTTTGAAATGCCAAGTTTCGAGAAGATTTCAGACGCTGTTTTAAGATGCTTTTCTGCTCTTTCGGGTTGAACTTTTCCGATAACTTTTCCAAGTTCGAAGTTCGCAAGTGCTTTATGATAAATGTCTTCCGCCGTTTCAAACAGAGTTAAACTTCTACTAAAATGATGAATTGCCAAATCATCTTCGCGATTAATTATTGCCAAATGTCCACGAATTCTCTGGATGTTACCTAACACAAAAAAGTCTTTCAATTCTAAATCTTCTTCAAAAATTTTTAATTGTTCTTCACATTTTTGAAGAAAATTGGTTTTTAAATAACTTTCTGCCAACGACAATCTTGCTAAATCTCGATAATGTTTATGCCCACCTTTTTCACATCTTGCAATCGTTTTCTCAGCTTGCAAAATTGCCTTTTTAAAATTTCCCTGAGCTAATAAACATCGAGCCAAATTTTGACTTGCCTGAATAACATACCATTCAGCTTTTCGTTCTTCGGCAAGTTCTATAGCTTTCTCAAAATTTTTCTGTGCATCTAGCAGTTCGCCACGCATCAGCAAAAGATCGCCTAAAGTGTCTAAAATACCGGCAATGTGAGCGTGATTTGTTTCAATCGCCAACTCAAGAGCCTTATGAATCATTTCTTCAGCTCTTTTCCACTCGCCAATTTGTAATAAATTTAGACCAAGATTGTTATATCCCAAAGCTGCGTGAACTTTATGCTCAGTTCGCTCATAAAACTGAATAGATTTTTCTAAACATTCAATTCCATCTTTTGGTCGTCGTAAAAACCAATACGTTCCTGACAATTCCGAATAAGCCTTTCCTAACAAAAAAGGAGCTCGTCTGTCGCCGACAATTTTTATCGCTTGTTGAAGATGTTCGCTGGCTTTTTCGAGAAATCCTTCTTGCTGATAATAAACACCAAGCAACTCATTTGCCTCTGCCATTCCTCGCCAATTTCCAACATCTCGAAAATTTACTAAGGCTTTATGGGCATAATCTCGGGCAATTGGGTATTCAGCCAACTTTCGAAAAACACGCGAAAATGCAATATAAACTTCTCCGAGCAACTCACTTGATTTGTTTAAAGGAATCTCTTTTAAAACAGAATCAAGCAACGCAATCGCTTTCGGATAATCTCCACAATTGTTATAAGTAGTTGCCAGATGTGTTAAAAGTGATGAGGCGTTTTGAGCGTCTAATTTTCCGTAAACCTCTTCGCTTTCATATGATTGCAAGATTTCTAAGGCTTCAGAATATTTACCTTTCATTTCCAAAGCAGAGGCAGAAAATTTATTAAGCAGTGCAATTTCACTAAAACCTAGAGAATAATATTTTGTTACTTCGCTAATTTTTTTCTCTGCCAAACTCGAAAGACCTTCATCTATATGTATCTGTATTTCTTCGAGTATCTTGTTAAATTCATCTTGATTAACAGGTTTTCCTTTGCTTTTTTTTTCAATATTAGAGAGCATCGCACTAATTAAATTTGGGCGACTTTTGAGAGAAATAAAATTGTCAGAAAGTGTAAATTTATTCATTTTCAGAAAAATTAAGAAGCGACTATGATGAAAAGTATTTCAATAATTAAATTTTTGGATTGTTCGTAGCTAAATGTATCAAAAATTTAGACTTAAAGTCTAGTGTTTTTGACAGCTAGACGAAAAATATATGAATGTGCGATTCTTATACAAATTATGAACGAAGAACAAAAGCGACTTTTAGAGGCAAAATCTCGAGAAAAAAACTGGAAACGTTGGGGTTGTTACCTCAGCGAACGAGCTTGGGGAACTGTTCGCGAAGATTATTCGCCTGATGGTTCGGCTTGGAATTATCTGCCGTTTGAAGTTTCACGTTCGCGTGCGTATCGTTGGAATGAAGACGGAATTGCTGGCATTTGCGATCGTAAACAACGTATTTGCTTTAGTTTAGCTTTATGGAATGAAAATGATGCTTTTTTGAAAGAGCGACTTTTTGGACTTTCGGGTCCGCAGGGAAATCATGGCGAAGATGTCAAAGAATATTATTATTATCTCGATTGCACGCCGACTCATTCTTATATGAAAATGCTTTATAAATATCCGCAACAAGCATTTCCTTACGAACTTTTGACCAAAGAAAACTCTCGCCGAAGTCGCGATGAAGCAGAATTTGAATTGATTGATACCGGAATTTTTGATGACAACAAATATTTCGATGTTATTATCGAATACGCAAAAGCCGATGCTGAAGATATTTGTATCAAAATTACCGCTCATAACCGCTCAACCGAAGCTGCTCCGCTTCATATTTTGCCAACAATTTGGTTTCGAAATACTTGGGCTTGGGATGAAGATGTCGTAAAACCGATTCTTCAGCAAAAAGATATTACGGTCGAAAATCTTTCTGTAATTGAATTAAATGAAGAACTTAGAGGAAACTGGGAACTTTTTTGTGAAGGTTCATCGCAACTTCTTTTTACCGAAAACGAAACAAATAATGAAATACTTTTTGGTTCATCAAACCCAACTGAATTTGTTTTAGATGGAATTTCCGATTTTGTAGTTGACGGCAAACATTCAGCTGTCAACCCGAAACAGACTGGCACCAAAGCATCGCCACATTACGTTTTTAATATTGCCGGAAACTCATCGGAAACTGTTTATTTACGCTTGAGCAACCAGAGTAATGTTTTTTCGACTCTCGATCAGTTCATTTCAGATTGCGAATCAGTTTTCAAAAATCGACTCGCTGAAGCTGACGAATTTTACGCTGATATTATTCCTTCGAAACTTTCAGCGGACGCACAAAGCGTTATGCGGCAAGCATTTGCGGGAATGTTATGGTCAAAACAATATTATCATTATGTTGTCAAAGAATGGCTTGAAGGCGATCCCAACCAACCAGCACCGCCGAAGGTTCGCAAAAATGGACGCAACGCAACATGGCAACATCTCTACAATGACGATGTGATTTCGATGCCTGATAAATGGGAATATCCTTGGTATGCCGCTTGGGATTTGGCGTTTCATTGCATTCCGTTGGCTTTGGTTGATTCAGAATTTGCCAAGGAACAACTTATTTTGATGCTACGCGAATGGTATATGCACCCAAATGGGCAAATTCCGGCTTATGAATGGAAGTTTGATGATGTAAATCCGCCGGTTCACGCGTGGGCTGCGTTGCGTGTTTATCAAATTGAGAAAAAACGTGATGGAATTGGCGATACGATTTTTCTCGAAAAAGTTTTCCACAAACTTCTTTTAAATTTTACTTGGTGGGTTAACCGCAAAGATGCAGAAGGCAACAATGTTTTCGAAGGCGGCTTTCTCGGGCTTGATAATATCGGCGTTTTTGACCGCAGTTCGCCGCTTCCGACTGGTGGTTATATCGAACAATCAGACGGCACAAGTTGGATGGCGATGTATTCCTTAAATTTGTTGGCAATTGCACTCGAACTTGCTAAAACTGATAAGGCTTATGAAGATGTTGCGTCCAAATTTTTCGAGCATTTCGTCTATATTTCCGATGCGATGAATAATATTGGCGATGATAATCTCGAACTTTGGAACGAACGCGACGGATTTTATTACGACGTTTTGCACACGCCTGATGGCGATCATATTCCGCTCAAAGTTCGCTCAATAGTTGGTCTAATTCCGCTTTTTGCAATTGAAACTCTCGAAGCTGATTGGCTTGAAGAACTTCCCGAATTTAAAAAACGAATGGATTGGTTTCTAAAAAATAGAAGTGATTTAACCGATAAAATTGCTTGTATGGAAACAGAAGGTGTTGAGAAAAGACGACTTCTCTCGCTTGTCAGTCCTGAAAAACTAAAGAGAATTTTGCGTGTAATGCTTTCGGAAAGCGAGTTTCTGTCAGATTATGGAATTCGTGCATTATCTCGCTGGCACAAACTTAATCCATATATTTTTAAGGTTGGAAGTAAAGAATTTCGCGTCGATTATGAACCTGCTGAATCAAAAAGCGGACTTTTTGGAGGAAATTCAAACTGGCGAGGTCCAATTTGGTTTCCGATAAATTATTTGTTAATTGAATCTCTACAAAAATTTCACTGGTATTTTGGCGATGATTTCAAAGTCGAATTCCCGACAGGTTCTGAGCGAATGCTAAATCTTTGGGAAGTTTCGCAAGAATTATCGAGACGTTTATCAAGTATTTTTCTCCAAAACGAAGAAGGAACTCGTGCGGTAAACGGCAATTCAGAAATAATGCAATCAGACGAAAATTGGAAAGATTTGGTGCTGTTTTATGAATATTTTAACGGCGACAACGGCAGCGGATTAGGTGCCAGCCATCAAACCGGTTGGACAGGTTTGGTCGCGAAACTTTTGCAACAAAGCGGTGAATGAAAATAAAGAATTTGATAAAGTTAAATTATGAAAGCAATTGCAGTTACACCAAAAACATTAAACAGCGTCCGACTCGTTGAAATGGACAAGCCGAAAGTTTCAGATATAAAAGACGGACGCGGTGTTTTAGTCGAAATAATCCGCGTTGGTGCGTGCGGAACCGATCGCGAAATTAATAATGCCGAGTATGGCGTTGCTCCAAAAGGTTTCGATTTTTTAGTTTTGGGACACGAGAATCTCGGGAGAATTGTAGAGATTGGCGAAAACATTAAGGAATTTGCGGTCGGCGATTTTGTTGTTGCCTCAGTTCGACGACCGGGAAAAAGTTTTTATGACCAAATCGGAACGCAGGATTTTACAACAGATGACGAATATTTCGAACGCGGAATTTCGCAACTTCACGGTTATATGGCTGAATTTTATGCCGAAAACGCCGATTATTTAGTAAAAATTCCACCTGCAATTGTTGATATTGCAATTCTTCTCGAACCACTTTCAATTATCGAAAAAGGTTTGAAACAAGCGTCAGATATTCAAGAACGATTGAAGATTTGGCGACCAAAAACCGCGGCAGTTTTAGGTGTCGGAAGTGTTGGTTTGTTAACTGTGATGGCTTTGCGAATGCGTGGCTATGAAGTTCACGGCTTCGGTCGCGACACACGCGAAGGTTATCTCAACGCCGAACTTTGCGAAGCAATCGGTGCAACTTATGATTCCACGGCTGAAATTTCGGTCATTGATTCAGTCCAAAAATATGGCGAATATGATTTGATTTTTGAATGCACAGGTTATTCGCCGATTATTTTTGACGCAATGCAAAGTTTGAATCAAAATGGCGTTTTAATTTTGTCTTCTGTAACTGGTGGAGAGCGAAAAGTTGATGCTGTTCCGGCTGACAAGATCAATCAGCAATTCGTTTTAGGTAACAAAGTTATGTTTGGAACTGTGAATGCAAATCGCGAACATTTTGAAATGGGTGTAAAGGATTTGGCACTTTGCGAAGCGATGTATGCCGGTTGGCTTTCGCGAATGTTGACGCACAAAGTCGAAGGTTTGGAAAATTTTGAAAAGGTTTTTGAAATTTTAAATAATGCCGGAAGTTTTAAGGCGATTAAGGTTTATTTTGAGGTTGGGAAAATTTAATTTTTTGAATATTAATAAATTACAAAAAAGAGACTGCCTTTTTAGACAGTCTCTTTTTTTTTAAGGTTCATCGTCGCCTTTCTTACCTTTTTTCTTTGGTTGGTCAGGCTTTGTTGTTTCCGGTTTTACTTGCGGAGTTTCAGGCTTCTTCGGCGTATCCGGTGTTTTAGTAGTCGTTGGTTTTGTTGTGTCCCCATTGTTATTTCGAATTGGTGGTGTTCCGCCATCATCAGTTTTTGTAGTTGGGTCAACAATTTTTCCTGTGTTTGAAGTGTCGGTAATAACTGAATCGCTGGATGCAGTTGATTTTCTGCGATTTCCGGTATTAAAACTTACACCCAAACCTTTTCCATCTGCATCAGCTTTCTCAAGTTTTTCGACTTCTTCGCGTTTGCGAGCTTCAGATAATTCTTTAATATCAGCCGGCATCGGTGGCGGTTTTGAAAAATTATCACGCGGTTTATCTTTCATAAATGGAATCATAAACGCATTAAAATAAGGAACTGCTCCGTGTCCGCCAGTCATTCCTGAACCAAGCGATGATTTTCTCAAAGGATTTCCCATCCAAACGCCGGTCACATAAGTTGGTGTATATCCAACAAACCAAACATCTGTGTGGTCATTTACAGTTCCGGTTTTTCCAGCAAGCGGATGTCCGCCAGCACTCGCACTTGCCGCAGTTCCACCACCACGAACAACGCCTTGCATCATTTGTGCCATTGTAGAAGCGGTGTATTCACTTGTTACTTTAGTGCTTTTATTGTCCCACTCTTCTAAAACTTTTCCGTCTCTATCAAGAACTTTTCTAATTAAATGCGGTTCATATCTTACGCCTTTATTAGGAAAAGCCGTGTAAGCTGCAACCATTTCCATCAACGAAACTTCGGTTGCTCCAAGTGCTGATGGCAAAACAGGTGCCATCGGATTTGTAATTCCAAAACGACGAACCATTTGCGAAGCAGTTTGAATTCCGACTTGATCGAGCAAATGAACTGCCGCAAGATTATAAGATTTTGCAAGTGCAATTTTCATCGGCACATTGGGATGACTCAATGAACCGTCATAATTGTGCGGCATCCAACCGCCACGTCTTAATGGTGCACCACTAACATTCATATCAGGAGTTATTCCCCATTCAACCGCAGCTGTGTAGATAAAAGGTTTAAATGCCGAACCAGTTTGACGCATTCCTTGCGTGGCATTATCAAATTTGCTGGTTGCAAAATCATATCCGCCAACAAGAGTCACAATTTCTCCAGTTTTGGCATTGATACAAACAATTGATGCCTGAACCTCCGGAACTTGTTCAAGTGTTACCTTCATTGTTTGATTTTCGTCATTAACTTCACTAACCAAAAATTCGCAAATTAAACCAGGTTGAAGTTCATCTTTCGGTTGCTTGCCGCTTCTTCCCATTTCTTTAGAAGTAATAATTGCTTTAAATTTTCCGAATCGAACTTCTGCTTGGTTGGTGGCGGCATCAACTTTAACAACTAAACCTTTTATGTATTCACCTTTTTCATACTCATCGCCATACCAATCAGGATGTTTAAATGACGTGAGCTTTTGTTTGATTTGTTTTTCGTCGGTCAGCGGCTGATTGTTTTCGTCAGTCAAAATTTGAACATATTCTGATCTCCACTCGCGACCTCGATCATAACCACGAAGTCTTTCGCGAATCGCTCTGGTTGCAAGTTTTTGACCTTCAATATTTATTGTTGTGTAAACTTTTAAACCACCTTGAGCCACACGAGTTGTGTATTTTTCTTCAAGATATTTACGAACTTCTTCAACCGGATAATCCCACGCAGTAGATTTTGGTTGCGATTGATAATATGAAGAATCAGCAAGTTTGATTGGTTTTGCTTGTGCCGCTTCAGATTCTGACAAGGTAATATAACCATATTTTGCCATCTGACTGAGAACAATATCGCGACGAATTTTTGCTTTATCAATGTTACGGGTTGGTGCGTAATCAGTTGGCGATTTTGGAATTGCAGCTAAAAGTGCGGCTTCTTCCAAATTCAAATCTTTTAATGTTTTACCAAAGTATGTTTGCGAACCGGCTTCAAATCCGTAAGCTCCGGCTCCCAAAAACACATAATTCATATACATTTCAAGAATTTGGCGTTTTGTATAAAATCTTTCAATTTGGATTGCGGTCATCCATTCATTAAATTTTCGAGTAAAAGTTTGCTCTTTTGAAAGAAACAAATTTTTGGCAAGTTGTTGCGTCAGAGTTGAAGCACCTTCTTTCGAACCTGTTGTAAAGTTTTTTACAACTGCACCGCCAAGCCGATATGGATCAATGCCAATGTGGTCATAAAAGCGAAAATCTTCAACGGCAATCAAGGCGTTTTCAACATTTTTCGGAATATCTTGCTCTTTTATCGGAATTCTTTTCTCGAGTGCGAATTCTGCTAAAACAGTCTCGCCATCATCAGCATAAATCTTTGTGACTTCTGGTGGACGATATGTTGCAAGTGCCGAAACTTCGGTCGCAAAATGTGAATTATTCAAATAATAAGAAGATAAAACTCCAGTTAATCCGCCAGCAGCTAAAGCTAGTGCAACCCCAACCGGAAGCCACAAAAATATCCAGAACGAACGTTTTTTGCCCGGAACTGATGAAACTATTAATGATTCTTTCTTTGCCATTTTCTTTCCCTCACTAATTATTGCTAATTAACAAAACGTCGCATACGGACGCTAATTACAAAACCAATCGCGATAAATGTTGATAAAATTGCTGAAAGCCCTGCACTCATCAGAGGCAAAGGCACGCCAATTACCGGTAAAAAGCCCAAAACCATTCCCATATTCATAAAAATCTGGAAAGCTAATTCGCCTGTAATCGCCATAATTACGATTACGCCTGTTCGATCTGAAGATTCTCTTGCTCCAGCAACAAGCCTCGATAATAAAAGTGCGTAAGCTAAAAGTAACGAAACGCAACCAATAAAACCCGTATTTTCAGCAGTTACGGCGAAAATAAAATCTGTTTGCGGTTCGGGTAAAAATTTTAACGAACTTTGTGAAAGTTCAGTTTCACCGACAGAACCTGTTAAACCGCCTTTGCCGACGCTAATCATTGATTGAATTGTATGATAACCAAATCCTTTTGGATCAGCACTTTCGGGGTCGATAATTACATAAATTCTTTGCAATTGATATTGTTTTATTTTACCAGTTTCGACACCAACCCAAAACAAAATCGGCGTAAATATTATTGCGGCAACAATTGTTAATAAAACCCAACGAATTTTTATTGACGATAAAAACAAAACTACAATCAAAAGCGGAAAATATGTAATTGCTTGTCCGGCATCAGGTTCGAGTAAAATTAAGGCAATTGGTGCAGCCAAAATCGCGATTCCAATTCCGATTTCTTTAAATTTTAAAACCCCAATTTTGCGATTTCCAAAATACTTTGCGAGCATCAAAACTACTGGAATTTTGACAAATTCAGATGGTTGAAAGCGTATAAAACCGAGATCAATCCAGCATCTTTGTCCGTTAATTTTTGTTCCAATGCCAGGAATTAAAACTATTATCAACAAAAATAAACCTATTCCATAAAAAAGCGGAGCCGAGTCAACAAATCTTCTATAATCAGTAAAAGAAACAATTAGCATCGCAATAAGTGCGATAAACAAACCGCCAATCTGCTTTTGCCAAGTTGTCATTTCGGGTTGGGCGTTATAAATTTGCGTCACACCAAAACAAACAATACCAATCGCCAATATTGCTAAAAGCCAATCGAAATCTCTAAAAGTTCGTTTTTCTATGTTGATTGCAACCATTTTATTTCACCGCTAAAGTTTGTGTGTCAAGTCCAACTAAGCCGCGTTTTGCAATGTAGGCTTGATAAACTCCGCGAACAGCCGGAGCAGCATTATCTCCACCAAATCCGGAGTTTTCAATTAAGCCAATTATTGCAATTTCAGGTTTATCAGCCGGTGCAAATGAAACAAACCAAGCGTGATCTTTATTTTTACCTTTATCTAAACCTAAAGCCGCGACTTGAGCCGTTCCAGTTTTTCCGGCGATGACAAAACCGCCAATCGCAGCTTTTTTTGCAGTTCCGCCCGCAACTGCACCTTTCATTCCGTCAACAATTATTTGATGTTGCTTTTCAGTCATCTTAATTTCTTTTGGCTCGGGATGCTGAAAGCCAAACGCGGCTTTCTCGGGCAAATAATTTAATTCACCTTTGATTCCAACCGCTCCCATCGCCTTAAATTCTTTTAAAAGATGCGGAACATATAATTTTCCGTTTGAGGCAACTGACGAAACAGCACGAAGCATTGAAATTGGAGTTGCTTCAACTGTCACCTGTCCAATTGACGCAAAAACCGACTCAATATCAATCCATCTTCCGTAGGCTTTTTCTTTTGCGGCTCGGAAATATTTGGGCGTTCGAGGAGTTTTTTCGTTTGGAAGATCAATTCCCGAAGGTTTGTCATAGCCAAATTCTTCGACCATTTTTGTCAAACCATCAATTCCCATCTTGATTCCAAGGCGATAATAATAACCATCGCACGATTTAGTAATCGCGTAACGAAGCGGTGCCATACCGTGATTTCCCATACAGCGAGTGTGTTTTGCACCAATCGTTATTCCGCCGCCGCACAAAATCGAGTTATTTTCTTCGGTGATTAAATCTTGTTGAAAACCAGAGACTGACATCGGGATTTTCCAAGTTGAACCTGGCGGATACCTGCCTTGAATTGCTCTGTTTAAAAGAGGACGATTCGCATTGTTTTGGTATTCGTTGATTTGTTTACGACCTTCTGGAGTTGAACTATGTAAAACAAAAGCATTTGGGTCAAAAGTCGGAGCCGAAGCCATCGCCAGAATCTCACCATTATTTGGATCCATTGCGATTATTGTTCCGCGTTTTGTTGATGAATTTGCGAGTTGCTCTTCAGCAGCAACTTGCAAATCTAAATCGATTGTTGTGTAAAGATCTTGTCCGGCTTGTGGCGGAACTGATTCAATTTCATCAATTACACGCCCACGACTATCAACGACAACTCGTCTGTAACCAGCACTTCCACGCAATGTTTCATCGTAATATTGCTCCAAGCCACCTTTACCGATGATGTCACCAGCTCGAAATTTTTCAAATTCAGGAGTTAATAATTGTTTCGGACTAATTTCACCAACGTAGCCCAAAACGTGTGCCATTGAAGTTCCAAGCGGATAAACTCTTTGCGGCTGAAGCTCAACTCGCAGTTCAGGATATTCTAACTGATGTGCTTCAACCCAAGTTATATCTTCAATTGACGCAGTTTTTTTGATTACTGCCGTTTCAAATTCCGGTTGTTTTTTTATCCAAGTGAGCAATTCGGTTAGATATTGACGGTCGAGCCCGAGTCCATCGGCATAAACATCAATTCTCTCAACCGGATTTATTCCTTTAATCGGCTCGCGTGTCAGCGTAATGTTGTAAGTAGAACGCGAATCAACAAGTAATTTTCCGTTGCGGTCAAATATTGCACCTCGCGGAGCCGGAACTCGAATTACTCTAATTCTCTGATTTTCAGCTTTATCACTAAAATATTCGCCACGAACAACTTGCAAATAATAGAGTCTAACGCCAAGTGCAGCTAACAATAGAAAAGCAAAAACCTGAATAGTTGAAACTCTGACACCTAAATTTTGCGAGTAATCTGCTAATTTCATACTTCCTAACCTTTTTTAAAACATCAACCTCTTCTGCCCAGCCGAATCGGATTTCTCCGCCTTGTTTCACGTTTCGGAGCAAAAAATTCACGTTTTTGTTTCGTATTTTTCTCTGAAAAGAAACTTTCTAAAATAACAAAAATAATCGTTCCGACAATCGTTGTGCCAATAAGTGTGTATGCAACTGTTGTCACAAAAGGTGTGTTCGGTTGCTGTCCTAACATCGTGTGCATTCCAAAATAAATTAAATCATCAACTAAACACGCTCCGGCAATGATTGGAATTCGGAGCAAAAGGTTATCAAGATAAACACGACGAGCAATTTCAGAAACAGCAAAGGCAATTAAGGTTTTTGAAAAACCATTTGCACCAAGCAAGCCACCGCTCAAAGCATCAACCGCAATTCCTGCGATAGTTCCATAAAGCAAGGCGTTGATAGAATTTCTTTGAAGTGCAGCATAAGCAACAATTATCAAAGGCAAATCGACATAAGTAAAAGGTTCCGCAACGTTGCGAAGAGTCCATTGCAAAATAATCGCTAGAATGAGTGCAACTGTTATTTTTATCTGTTCCATTCTATGTTTTAACGATTCCCTGTGTTCGTATTAGTGTTTTTTTGAGTTGCATTCGAATTCATCAAATTTGCATTTTTAATAACGTTTGGCAAAGCTGTGTCAAATTTCGGTCGTTCGGTTTGCTGATAAAGTAAAATTGCCACTTCCTGCATCGAAGAAATTTTCGCACTAGGTTTGATGTAAATTGTATGCGGAACGGTTGCCGAGCCAGTTCTAATATCTGAAACTTCTCCGATTTTTATTCCCTGCGGAAAAATACCGTCTTGTCCTGTTGTATAAACACTTTCACCAACCTCAACCGGAATACTTCCTGGCACAAAATTCATCACTAACAAGTCTTTATCTTCCATTCCTTTCACAACACCAATTGCATTTGAAACACCAAGTTGACCAACAATTGCCGCCGCCGCCGATTTGTCATCAGTTATCAAAACAAATTGTGCCGTAATTGGACTCACCGCAATAACTCGACCTACCAAACCATCATGAGTAACAACCGGCATATTTAATTTAATTCCGGCTAAACTTCCTTGATTTATTGTTGCCGCATCAAACCAAGTTGATGGATCGCGAGCAATGATTTTGCCAGGCATAAGTTTAATCTTCGATTCATCAACAAGTTTGATCAAAGATTTCAACCGATCGTTTTCGGCAGACATTGTTTTTGTGGTTTGTAATTCGGTTTCGAGTTCTTGAATGCGAAGTTTTAAGCCGTCATTATCTGTTTGAGCGGTTCGCAGAGTTGAAATTGACTGAAAATAACTTGTTGCCGCCGAAGTAATACTTGTAACCGGCGACTGGATAAAATCAGCCGCCGCTTGAGTCCAAACTCTGATAACACGTTGTTTTGAATCAGTTTCGCGAGCATCAAAAGCCATCAAAATGAAGTTGCCTAATAATAAAGCAACCATCAACCAAGGTGTGAGTCTCCAAACTTCTTTTTGACTTCTTTCAGCCATTGTTTTAAAAGTGAAAAGTGAAAAGTGAAAAGTGAAAAAACGGCAAATTGATTATCGCTATATTTTCATTTTTAGTTATTCATTCTTAGTTTTTCACTAATCTATCCTCCGGTCATCATTGAATTATCCCATCTTACACGCTTGAGTAATTCAAAATCAGAGAGCATTCTTCCTGTTCCGAGAACAACGCTCGACAAAGGATCATCGGCAACAACAACCGGCAAACCAGTTTCAATCATTAATCGTTTGTCGAGGTTTTTGAGCAACGCACCGCCACCCGTGAGAACAATTCCGCGTTCAACAATATCAGCCGAAAGCTCTGGTGGAGTTCGCTCAAGTGCAACACGAACAGCGTTGATAATTGTCGAAATTGAATCAGAAAGTGCTTCGCGAATTTCATCATCGCTAATCGCAACAGTCTTCGGAATTCCTTCAATTAAATTTCGTCCGCGAACTTCCATTGTCAAAGGTTCGTCAAGCGGAAACGCCGATCCAAGTGCAATTTTGATAGCTTCTGCGGTTCTTTCTCCAATTAACAAGTTATATTTTCGTTTAATAAATTGAGTAATAGATTCATCCATTTCGTTTCCGGCAACTCGCACCGCACGAGAATAAACAATTCCTGATAGCGAAATCACAGCAATATCAGTTGTTCCACCGCCGATGTCAACGACCATATTTCCGTGCGGTTCGGTAATTGGTAAACCTGCACCAATCGCGGCTGCCATTGCTTCCTCAACCAAATAAACTTCGCTCGCTTTTGCACGATAAGCCGAATCTTCGACTGCTCTTCTTTCAACTTGTGTAATTTCAGAAGGAATTCCGATTACAACCCGCGGACGAACCCAAGATTTACCGTTGTGAGCTTTGCGAATAAAATGCTGAAGCATTTTTTCGGTAACTTCGAAGTTCGCGATTACACCATCTTTCATTGGGCGAATTGCCACAATATTTCCCGGCGTTCTGCCGAGCATTTCTTTTGCGTCACGTCCAACTGCCTCGACCTGATTTGTGACTCTGTTAATTGCTACAATCGATGGTTCTGAAACCACGATTCCGCGACCTTTCGCATAGACCAAAGTATTTGCTGTTCCGAGGTCAATTGCTAAGTCGCTCGAAAACATACTGAATAAAGATTTGAATGCCATTTTGTGTTAAGTTATCTTCTTTAAAATAAACGATTTAATAATAATTTTTGTTCCAAACGTAAGCCGCCAATCTCAAATTTTATTTGAGACTTGACGACAATTTTTTGCATCAAGCTATAAACGTATAAGGATACAACGCTTTTGGCTGTTTTTGCTATTGAAAACTCACGTTTCACGCATTTTTTTAAAATTTATTTTTTAGATAAAAATAAACAGAAATAAGCGTCATATTTATGCTTATAAATGTGACGCTTTTAACCTAAAATCTTGCCGTTTTTGTGCTATTTTTTTTGAAATTTTGGACTCAATTTTGCACTAATTGCTTTTGTAATTATGGAATTTGGCGAGAAGGTTGCTAAGTGTGCAATTAAATAATTTGACCAACCGGAAATAACGTGACTTTTACCTTTTTTTAGAGCCTTCAGAGTTGCTTCTACAACATCTTCCGGTAACTGCATTCCTTTGACAGTCAACGACTTATCAATATTTGCAACATCAAAAAAGTTAGTTTCAGTCGCTCCCGGACAACAAGCTAAAACTCTGATTCCGTATTTTTTATTTTCTGCGGCAATTCCTTCGCTAAATGATGTGACGAAAGCCTTAGTTGCAGCATAAGTTGACATAAAAGGAATCGGCTGAAAACTTGCGGTTGACGAAATATTGATAATTGTTCCGCTTTTTCTTTCACGCATTTGTTTTAAATATCGATGTGAAAGTGCAACTAAACTCATGACATTTAAACCAATCATATCGAGTTCGTTTTCAAGTGGTAATTTAACGAAATCGCCCATCGAACCAAATCCAGCGTTGTTTATTAACCAATCGACTTCTAAACCGTGTCGTTCAGTTTCTTCAAAAAGTTTTTCATCAGCCTGATATTCGAGCAAATCAAGAGCAACATAATGAGCGGTAATTTGATATTTCGCCATTAATTCGTCGCACATCGCAAAAAGTTTGTCTTCAGTCCGTGCGACCAAAACCAAATTGTGTTTCATTGCGGCAAGTTTTCGGGCAAAGGCTTCACCAATTCCGCTTGAAGCTCCAGTAATTAAAGTAACTTTCATAGTTCTTGTTCAGTTTTTAAGGCAAATTTTATTGAGAGAATACTCGAAATAATAATAACAGCACTTCCCAAAAATCTGATAAAGCCCGCAACCAAATTTGTTTTCCCAAGCAGACCAAAAGTTTCGAGAAGATAATTCCAGTCATGAAATCCGCCTTCGCTTCCGGTCATTCCACTTGTCAGCATCAACTGCATAACAACCGCATCGTTAGCGTAAATAAAGACATTTAAAAGACTTTGCCCAACCCAAAATAAAACGATTGCAGCTGAAAATGGCTTTTCGTTGTAAACAAAATAACCGACAAAAACCATCGGAAACGCTACTTGAAACAACGAACCGCCGGCTATCATCAAAAATTCGCCAAACGGGCTAAAGATTAAATGTCCGGTTTCGTGAATTGGCAAATCAATAAAATCCAGAAAACTCGGATTAAACGGATTATACACAATCGAAAAAAAGTAAAGGCTCGCGATTATCGCAACGGCAGTTTTAAGTTTGTCTCTTTCCATAATATTTAAGCGAATCGCTCAATATATTTTAGCAAGAATCAACTGCCTTTTGTCGAGAAATTTATTTTGCAAAAAACAAATTTTTGTTGATAAAAAATCGCAAAGATTGGTTAAATTCTTGTGGTTTTTCCATCATCAAAAAATGTCCAACGCCTTGCCACATTCGAAAATCAAGATTTGGAATCATCGAACCGAGAAACTCTTTCAAATCTTTTTGTTGACCAAAAGATTCTTCCGCCAAAATCGCCAAAACCGGAACATCAATCTTATCTTTGGCAAATAAACTTTCATCGCCCATTCCTTCCATCGCACTTAAAGCAACATAATCTGGTGTTGCATTCGTCGATTTACGAATCTGATTTTTTAAATTTTCGTTGTTCAACGATCCAATCAGTCTTTCAACAAATGCTGGAGAATTTGCTTTATAATCAGCCTTCAACGGTGCCATAAATTGATCGATAACTGCTTTTGGAGCAAACGGACGCAATGCTCCATCGACAATTACTAAAGCCATAACTTGTTCTGGATAAAGACGATAGAATTGTCTGATAATTGGCGTTCCCATACTATGACCGACCAAAACAGCTTTTTTTACACCTGTTTTTTTCATTACAGCTTGAACAGATTTGGCGAAATATTCGATTGAATAATTAACTTTTGGTTTGTCGCTTTTTCCGTGTCCTGGAAGGTCGATTGCAATTGTGTGCTGACCAAAATAACCGTTGGTTTGTCCTGCCCAAAAATCTCTATTTGAAGTCCAACCGTGAACAAAAATTATCGCTTCTTTACCTTTTCCGCTTTCTTGATAAGCAACCCGAACGCCATCAAAATCTGCAAAATCTCCTGAAATTGGTTCAAGTTTAGATGTTTCATCTTTTTTTCGTTCTTTCATCTTTTCAACTTTTGGCTCGCTAATTTCTTTTGGTTTTGAAGGTTTGGGTGTTTCTACTTTCGCAACTTTCTCGGGTTTTGTTTCTTGTTCTTTTTCAACTTTCGGTTGTTTTATTTCCTTAATTTTCTCGGCTTTTTTGGGTTTTTCAACTGGTTTATCGACCAATTTTTCGCCTGCTTCAAGACGAATCGATAATCGATTTGCGACTGCCGGCATTGGACACGTATTGCAATTGTCATATGCACAATCAGGATTGAAAGCTCTATTAAAATCAAGAGTTACGGTTGCATTTACAGTTTTTGAAAAGTCTAAATAACGTCCGCCAACATACGTTTCATCTTGATTTGTCAGATCGCTAAAAGGTATAAACACATAATTTCTAATTCGCTCAAGTTCATAAGCATTAAGCGAAAATTCCTGCCCTTGAAGCGTGAATGTTAAAACTCCATATTTTCGAGCTTTCATCGCCTCTTTGTTATTAAATGAAGGATTATCAAAATATGGTTCATTCGGCGTGAGGCGAAGTTTTGCTGTTACTTTATAGCTTTCGTCGATTGCATACCACTTTAAACCTTTGAATTTCGTAAAAAGTTTGCGATCGCAAAAAGGCGATGTCGCAGATGTTTTATATTCTGTTTCGCGAGCAGCTCGAAAAGCGTCGATACTCGTAACATAATCGGTTTGGGCAAAAATATTTAAAGATATGGCAAATAAAAATATAAAAATAAGGCAACGCATTGGTTTTCTCCTTCAAGGTTTAGAGTTGGGGTTTAATAAAATCAAGTTAATTTCAACACGAAAGTTAGAGATTGCCAAGTTAGCCGAAAAAATAAGCATAAATTAGGCTCAAGCAAAAGGGATGTTTATTTCACAGAAATTCGGTTTTAGAAATTGCATAAAACGCACATTCCATTTCATAAAACGTCTCAATCTTTTCGTGTTTCATTCCGCATTTTTCCATAATTCGCCACGAAGCAATATTCTCAGGACTCGCAACCGCAACAATTCTTTCAAGTTTACGCTCTTCAAAACCAAATTTTAGCCAACCTTTTGCTGCCTCAAATCCAATTCCGCGTTTCCAAAATTCTTTTTTCATTCCATACCCAACTTCAATTTCGGTAGTATCGTGAAGCGGTTGAAGTCCGCTCCAACCGATCATTTCGCCAGTTTCTTTCCAGATCATCTTGCACATTCCGAAGCCATATTTTTCGTAGCAATCTAAATAAAAGGCAAAACGCTTTGTGATAGCTTCACGATTTTGTAAATTTATGCCACCAAGATAAAGAATTACGTCTTCGTCCGAACGCGTTTCTATTAATTCCTCCAAATCCTCGGGCGTAAATTTAATCATTTTCAATCTTTCTGTTTCGATCATATTGCTCCTTTAAAATTCCGTATTGCACTAATTCATTTCCATAAAAATTTCCAAATTTGATAAATGTCATCCCAATTTTTTTCATTACATTTACGGAACCAATATTTTCCGGTAAAGCAACCGCAACAATTTTTTCGAGTTTTAATTCATCAAATCCATAATTTAAAACTTCAAATGCGGCTTCAGAAGCATAACCTTTTCGCCAATATTTTTGTTTAATCGCGTAGCCAACTTCAATTTCGCCGCTTTCCGGCAAAACCCAAAGTCCGCACCAGCCTATTAATTCCTCAGTTTCACGAATAAAAACTCCTGCAAATCCAAGTTTTTGGGTTTCCCATTTTGAAGAAACCATTTTTACCCAACTTTTTGACTCACTAAAACTTTGCGGCTCGCGAATAAACCACATTATGGCAGAATCGCTCCGCAAATCGTAAACATCAGCAAAATCCTCACTATTAAATGGACGAATAAAAAGTCGTTTTGTGTAAATAACCATTTGATTTATGACAACGAAACTATAATTTTATGCGAAATTGGATTATTATTCGAACAAATGCAACACGAAATAAATGAAGATGAAAATAAATCGGACAAACAGTTTGAAAAAGACGTTAAAGACGGATTTTACCAAGCTGATAAAGAATCTGAATCTGACTCAGAAACAACTCGCAAAGGTTTAGACGCTTACGCCGCGGTCACAACGCTGATTGGCGGAATTCTGCTTTTTCTCGGAATTGGCTGGCTTGTCGATAAATATTTTCAAACGTCACCTTGGGGAATTGTCATCGGAATTATCTTCGGTGCAATCGTCGGATTTTATCAATTCGTAAAAATTGCGAATAAAGACGGCTAAAATCGACTTCAAAAACCTCGTAAACACTCGTGAAACTTTGCACTTGCTTCGCAAAACTTGTAATATAGCTGTTTCGCAAATGAGCGACGAACCTGAACATTTAGCTGTTGCCGAAACAGATGCTGAAATTAGCACCGAAAGTGAGATTGAAAAACGACTTTGGTGGTTAATGATCACAAGCCTTTTGGTTTCATTAATCTTTAGTTTTTTCTTGGCAAATTTACATTTTATATTAGGTTTCGCAATTGGCGGAATTCTTTCTTTGATAAATTTTAGATGGCTTCAAGGTTCAATAAAGAGTTTGTTTGCAACAACTTTAAAAGGCGAACCGCCGCGATTTATTGCGTTTAGATTCTTTTTTCGATTTATTGTAATTGGAATCGCAGTTGCAATTGCAAGTTATTCAGGTTTGGTTTCAGTAATTGGAATTTTACTCGGACTTTGCAGTTTTGTTGTCGCAATTATGCTTGAGGCTTTTTACCAAATTTACGTGCATTTTTCGAGAGACGAGGAAATTTGAGATGCTATTATTTTCCGGCGGTCATCATGAACCGCTAATTGTAGAATTCGTTAACAAATATATTGGTGAACCAGTTCATCATTTTCAAATTGTTTATACAAAACCAATTTGGGATAAGTTTTTTGCGTTTTTCGGAACAAATGCCGAGAAAGTTTTTGGAACATACACGGCTGAAAATGCAATTCCTTGGTACACCGTAATGTTCGTAGTCGCTTGTTTGCTGACAATGGCGGTGATTTGGATTTTCAAAGGTAAACTCTCAGAAGATGCCCCAAAAAACGGACAACTTACTCTTGAAGCAGGACTTATAACCGTTCAAGATATGATGAAAGACATTATTGGCGACCAAAGCACAAAATATTTTCCGGTTGTGGCAACTTTTGCGGTTTTGATTTTAATCTCAAATTTGATGGGATTTTTTCCGCTCTTTATGCCGCCAACGGCTCACGTCAGCGTAACTTTTGCACTCGGAATTTCGTGTTTCGTTTATTACAATTTCATCGGAATTAAAGAAAACGGAATCGCGAAGCATCTTGGACATTTAGCCGGACCAATTTGGTGGATGGCGTGGTTTATTTTCCCGCTCGAATTGATTTCAAATTTTATTCGCCCAATGTCGCTTGGAATTCGTCTTTTCGGTAACATTTTTGCTGACGAACAAGTCGCAAATACAGTTTCAGGACTAGCCGGAATTCTTGGTTTGCCGGTTTATTTATCGCAAATTTTGCTTCCGGTAATTTTGATGCCGCTTGCTCTGCTTGTTTGCTTCGTCCAAACGCTCGTATTTACATTGCTTTCGATGATTTACTTGAGCGAAGTTTCGCATAGCGACGATCACGGACATGAAGAAGTTGAAGGTCACGCAACGCATGGCGAAGTTGCACATGCTTGATAAGACAAAAGTAAAAAGGTAAAAGTAAAAAGTTTTACCTTCCAAAATTTTTGAAAATTAATATTTTCAGAATGCAGACAGATTTTTGAGAGAAATATATGGCGAAATAATTGTGAACAGGTTTTTGCCTTTTTACTTTTTACTTTTGCCTTGAATCTAACGACAGGAGCTTTGCGTTTCCCAAAACAGCAAACGCATACCGAAGTTGGTTGCAATCATAAACGCTCAAAAGTCTTCTGCAAAATTAGACAAAAAAATAGGAGACACAATAAAATGTTGAAAAAAATTACAATTTTTACACTGACACTTTTGGTTATGGCATTGCCAGTATTTGCACAAGCTGGTGCTGCTGACAATGAATCAACAGTTACATCATACAAATATCTTGCTTCTGCACTCGCAGTAATCGGATTTGGTTTAGCTGCCGGATTAGCCGGAATGGGACAAGGGAAAATCGGTGCTGCCGCTTTAGAAGGAACAGCCCGCAACCCAAGTGCTGCCGGAAAAATTCAAACTATGATGATTCTTGGTTTGGCTTTTATCGAATCTTTGGTAATTTTCGCACTCGTTATCTTTTTTGCGAAAGGTTTCTAGTTTTTTGCGAAATCAGAAAATTGCGGATAAGGCTTCTGGGCTTTGTCCGCATTTTTATTGCTTCAAATTTTTTGGGCAATGTGCTACAACTAAATGCGAGATTTAGAAATCTAAGCGTTCTAGAAATATGTCGGAAATAATTGGAAAAATATTAGCGGAAAAATATCTCGTTGAAGATTTGATACGCGAGAGTGGAATTGGAAAAGTCTATCGCGGCAAACATCTTTTGATGGAAAAACCGGTTGCGATTAAAATTCTCTCGCCAGCTCTAGCGATTGACGACAACATTGTTCAAAGATTTTCGTTTGAAGCCAAAATCTTGTCGCGAATTTCTCATCCAAACATCGTTAATGTTAGTGATTTTGCTACTGAAAATGCTGTTGCTTTTATTGTTTTAGAAAACTCTGATGGTGAAACTCTCAAAGAAACAATTCAAACTCAAGGAAAATTTTCAATTGAAAGAGCCTCAAATATCGTTAACCAAATTGCCGCGGCACTTTCAAACGCTCATTCATTTGGTGTTATTCATAAAAATTTGAGTAGCGAAAATATCCAACTTTTACAAACATTAAATGCAAATGATGTTGTAAAAATCCAAGATTTTGGAATTGTAAAAATCGACGAAAACGATTTTTCAGATTCTCTACCCGAATATCTTTCGCCCGAACAATGTTCGCAATCTTCTGAACCAGACGAACGTTCAGATATTTATTCGCTCGGTGTAATTCTTTTTGAAATGCTTGCCGGAGAAGTTCCTTTTTCTGCTGAAACTCCAAATCGTGTGATGATGAAGCATCTGCAAGAACCGCCACCGCCGATTTTATCTTTGCGAGATGATCTACCGATTGATGCCGAAACAGTGATCCAAAGAGCTTTGGCAAAACAACCAATTCAACGTTATCAAACTGCTACTGACTTTGCTGAATCGATCAAACAAGCAATAAATTCGCCAATTGGTGATGGTGATCAAAATACGGTTATTCGTTCAAAGCCTTTTGGTATTGACGGTTCAAACGAAATTGGTTCCGCAACAAATCCGAATTTACAAAATAATATTTGGAAAACAGCGTTTATAGTTTTAGCAGGAATTTGTATGTTAAGCGGATTTTTTATCTATATGACATACGGAAAGCGGACAAATCCGGCGACAGAAATGATGTTGGATGCAAATGGACAGCCTGTCCAACCGACAATTCCGGCAACTGGTTTGAGCGAGCAAGAGCTTTCAAATATGGGTTCATATTCGCCGGAATTATACGGAAATTCGAATATTAATGGAATGGCAATGCCAATGCCAAACGATCCAAATCCACTTTGGGATCGTGGCGGCAGACCGCCGGTTCAATACGGAACCGGATTTCCAACAACTAGCGGTGGATTTCCGCCAAATAGTGTCACCAATCAAAACGGAACTATGATTTATACCGATCCAACAAGTGGAAGTCAGTTTATGCCTGATATAAATGATCCGGGAAGATTTGTATTAGTTACGCCAAATCCAGATAAGCCAGCTTCAAATGTGACCGTAAAACCTGTAAACGCTAATGTTAAAAGTAATGCGAGTGTTGTGAATACAAAAACGGCTAACGTAAATAAACCGATAAAACCAGAAAATACTTCAACTCCAAAACCAAGCGTTGAACCGACACCAAAACCGACAAAAATACCTATGGTGACACCAACGCCAAAAGATGCTGATGAACCAAAAAACTCTAAACCGCCATCAGCAACTGAAAAACGGACGCAAAGCGGAAAGGTGCAAGACTCAATTAAATATTAGTTTTTTAAAACCTTCGAAATCTTCAAAAATTAATTTACTTTCAACAATTTCAAGTGGCATTGAAAACTTTAAATCTCGAAGTTTCACCTCATCTTTTGCTGTTGTCAACAAATATTTTGCACCGCAAACAATAGCAAGTTGTTCTATTTCAAGCACATCCTGTTGTGAATATTTATAATGATCGCCAAAAATTTTAGTTCCTCGAACATCAAAACCGTCGTTCATTAATTGCTCAAAAAAATTTTGTGGATTTCCTAAACCGCAAAATGCAAAGAAATTCTGATTAGTATTTTGTAAATTGTGGACGATTTTATTACTCGTCACAAAAACTGGTGAGTTTGAATAAATCTTAATTTCAGCAATCAAATTTTGTATAGAATCGGAACTTTTTATTAGATTTGCACGAGTAATAACAAACGCATCCGCACGCTGCAAACTGTTTAAAGATTCTCTTAAAATGCCTGCTGGCAATAAGTTATAGTTGCCGAAAGAATTTGTGGCATCAATACAAACTATGTCCAAATCTCGTTTAAGCTGAATATGTTGAAATCCATCGTCCAAAATAAATGTCGAAATATTGAGGTTTTCAATCGCCCATTTTCCGGCTTCAAAACGCTTTTTATCAGCAATTATTGCAGATTTTCCGAGTAGTTTTTCGGCGAGTTCGAAAGGTTCATCGCCACTTTGTCTGGCGTTCGCAAAAACAGTTTCACCGTCAGAAACTAAAACTCTTTTATTTGAATTATCTCGACCATAACCACGTGTCAAAACACAAACTTTTTCGCCGTTATCTGCTAAAAACTCGGCGATAAAAGCTACTAAAGGCGTTTTGCCGGTTCCGCCAACCGTAATGTTTCCAACACTTATAGTTTTACAATCTAATGATTGGGTTTCGAGATAGCCTTTTTTATAGAGAAGTGAGCGAGTTTTTGAAACTGCTTCAAATAATTTGCTCAAAGGATGTAAAAGCAGATTTTTCATCTGGTTATTTATGGTAAAAAAGCTCTTTCAAGCTATCAATTGTCCGATCTGTCGAGCCACGGCTGACACGCATCACGGTTGCAGCATTTTCAGCAAGTTTGAGTCGATGTTTGTCATCTTTCAAGAGTTCCAAAAAAACCTCAGTCAGCTTTGGAACAATTTCGTTTTCTGAAAGTTTTGGTATCTGAATAATTGCTTCTCGAGCGATAAAATCACTAACAATTTCTTCAAAATTCATTGTGTAAAATCCGGTAATAATTGCTTTTTTTGCAGATGCAGGTTCGAGAATGTTTTGACCGCCGTGTTTTATCAAACTTCCACCAACAAAAACAATCGAAGCAAGCGGAAATGTCGCACGAAGTTCGCCAATCGTATCAAGTAAAATAACTTCAGCGGCTTTGTCACGTGCAGACGGCGTTTCGCTCCGTGTTGCCCAGTCAAAACCGGAGTTTTTGATGATTTGTTTAACTTCCTCAAATCTTTCAGGATGCCGCGGAGCAATCATTAATCGAGGCAATTTTCCATCAGCTGATTTATAAACTTCTTTAAAAGCTGCTAAAATCCATTTTTCTTCGGGCGAATGTGTGCTAGCTGCAAGAATTATTGGAGCGTCTTCTGAAACAGCAAATCTTTCTGTAAGTTGTTGTGTTAAAGCACTTTCTGACGCATCGCGGTCTTGATCAAACTTCAAACTTCCGATTATTTTAATTTTTGTTCGCCGCAAACCTAAATCGCTAAAACGTCGTGCATCTATTTGAGTTTGCACCAACGCTAAATCAACATAGTGCAAAACCCAACGCATTGCATTTGTGATTATTGAATATCGTTTAAATGATTTTTCTGAAATTCGACCATTAACAATCGCAACTTTGGCACCGCCTTTATGAGCTTCGCGGATAAAATTAAACCACAATTCGGTTTCCATCAATAAAACAACATCAGGATTAATTTTTTTTAGTGCACGCCGAACGGTAAATTTCCAGTCAAATGGAAAATAGAATACTAAATCCGTTTTTTCGGCAAAAATACGAGTCGCAAGTTGATGTCCGGTTTTTGTGGTGTTTGAAATAACAAGGCGATAATCAGGAAAATGTTCGAGAAGTTTTTCGACTAACGGACGAGCAGCATTCGTCTCACCAACAGATACGCAATGCAACCACAACGTTTTTTTGTCTGATTCGGGCAATTCGGGCAAGCTCCCAAATCGTTGTCGAAAACCAGAAAAATACTTCCCGCTTTTTAATAAAAAAAACGGGAGCATAAGTATAAAACTGATTGTGTAAATTAGACTGTAAACGAAAAACATTATTTAGCCAGCTAAGCTCAAGTTATTATTTCGTCTAGCATTATAACTCAAGAATAAGAAAATAATTACTTAACTCTTTCCAGATATTTTGCTTCGGTTGGATTAACCTTAATTTTTTCGCCTTCGACAATAAATGGCGGCACAGAAATTGAAACACCGTTTTCCAATTTTGCAGGTTTATTAGAGTTTGAAACAGTTGCACTTTTCAAGATTGGGTCAGTTTCAACAACGGTCAATTCCATTGAAGCCGGAAGCTCAATACCAATCGGCGAACCATCGTAAAACTCAATATCAATAACTAATCCAGCCATCAACCATTGTGCGGCATCGCCTAAATCTTCTTCGCTCAAGGCAACTTGTTCATAGTTTTCGGTGTTCATAAAATTGTGCATTTCGCCATCAGAATAAAGATATTCCATTTTATGATTTTCGAGAACGGCTTTATCAATAGTGTCGTTTGAACGAAAACGATGCTCAAATGAGTTTCCGGTTTTAAGATTTCGCAAACGAGTTTGAACCATTGCACGCAAATTTCCGGGCGTGTGATGATGAAAATCCATTACTTTGCAAGGTGTTCCTTCAAAAATAATTGTCATTCCCTTGCGAATATTAGTTGCTGAAAGTGCCATAAGTTGTTTTTAAAACTCCGAATTTAAATTTGGTCTGATTTTTCAAAAAATCTAAATATAATTTCTGCAAGCAAAAAGTTAATTTCGCTTAACAAATTGCTAAATATCAGAAAAAAAATTATTTAATTGGCATTGGTTGTGGCTCATCGCCTTCTTTTGGCGGCTCGCGTCCGATGCTTTTAAATATTGTAAGTATCTGATCGTGCATATCTTTGGCTTCTTTATTGCCCGTATCTAATTTTAAACCTTTACGAAAATCTCCGAGTGCCGCACGATATTGTGCTGCTTCGGTTAAGGCAAAGGCTCTCACAAAATAAGCATCTGAAAGTGCTTTTTTTGCGTTTTCATCTTTGGCGTTTTTCTTAAATTCGGTCTCGGCTTTTTCAATGCTTTTAGTCATATCAGCAACATCAACTGCTTTTGCCATCGGAGAATTTCCGGCTGTTTGTGCAGAATTTGAAGTTGTTGAATTTGAATTACTGGCGATTGGCGGAGTCGGGTTTTCGGTTGTATGACTCGCGACAGATTGTTCAGTTTTTTTCTCAGCAGGAATAGCTTTTTGATTTGAAACAGCTGGTTGCGAATTGTTACAACCTAAAAAAGTTGCTATAAAAATTAAAAGTGCAAAACATAAAATACTTGTCTTATTCATAGAATAATTGTGCCACAAATAGCTTGAAAATACACGGTTAGCAAGTATTGATTGATTCTCAAAACATTTAATAAAATCCGGTATTTAAGTTTAAGGCGTATATCTTTTGACTGAAGTAAATGGTCAAGAGAAAAAATATGAGCTTCGAAACAAACTTAGATGTCCTTAATTGGTATGAAAAACAACCGCAAACCATTACGAAAGACTTTATGGAAACCATTGCGTGGGAAGATGTTAAACGATTTCCACTCGATAAAAACTTCATTCCGGTCTTGATTTATATGCGTGATGTTGAAACTCTTACCGAAATGTATCATCAAGAATTGATGCGGACTCCAACAGGCAAAGATAAAATTATCAGCAAATTTATGGATCGGTGGGGAACTGAAGAATTGGTTCACGGCGAACTTATCAATCGTTTTCTCAACGAAGCCGGAATAGAAACGAGCAACACGTGGCAAAATGAGATGAAAAATGAAGTTTCTTGGAGTTATAAAGCCAATGCATATGTCTCGACAATGCTCACAAATTGCATCGGCAGAAAGTTTACGGGCGTTCATATGACGTTTGGTGCGATTAACGAAATGTGCACGTTGCAAGGTTATCGAAGATTGATAAAACTCGCAGATCATCCAGTTTTGACTCAAATATTACGCGGAATTATGCGTGAAGAATCTGCTCATACGCAATTTTATTGGCACATTGCCCGACTTGAATTGCAGAAATCTGAATTTGCACAAAAACTTGCTAGATTTGTCATTAGCAAGTTTTGGGCTCCAGTTGGGCAAGGTGCAAAAGCGACGGAAGATTCAAACTACACAATAAAAACTCTTTTTGGCGACAAAGAAGGTTTGGCTTGGATCGACAAAAATATCACTCAAAAACTTCATAATTTGCCCGGATTTGCTGAGTTAAACACAATAACTGAACGCATTTCGCAGATTTCAGCACTTGAAGTTTAAAAGTTAGCGTTCAATATAAGGTCGAGCTTGCACAACGTAAATTTGACCTTTTATTATTCCCCATTCGATGTCTTGTTCTTTTTTATCACCAAAAACTCTGCGAATGTTCAAAGCAATTCTCGCCAAACTTCTGGTTTGAAAATCGTTTAAAACTCGCCCTTCTTTGTTTGCACATTTATCGCGAGATTCTTTTAAATCGCCGTTTTCGTCAAATGATAGAGAATTTTCTTGTTGTGAAAGAGTCATTAAAATCACCGAGTTAGATCGCGGATTAAACAAAACTTGCTCAGGAATTCCTTTGTTATCAGGTATTTGCGAGTTGTGTCCGCAAACTGCACTAATATAAACCGAGTTTTTATTTTCGTCATCAAATGGATCTTTCGAAATCATTACACCGCCGCGATCCATATCAATTCCAATCTGAATTAACGCAGACATAAAAACCGTCTGCTGATCGACATAATTGCGAACTCTTGCTTCGTAAGCCTCAGATCTCCACAGCGATGCCCAGACTGTTTTTACGGCTTCAATCAATTTTTCTTCATCTTTTACATTTGCGACCGATTTATAAAGTCCGGCACCTGAAAAGTTTGGTAAATCTTCAGAGTTTGAAGAACTGCGAACAAAAACGCCTTTTCCGCCAAGTTGTGTTTTCCATTTTTCGATGATTTCTTTCTTCAAACTTTCGTCAAAGGTTCCGGTTTGAATCTTATTTCGTAATTCTTCTAATTTTTGTTTGCGAACTCTCGGGTTATGCACAAAATCATTATTATCAAGGTTTTCTTCAATAATTTTGTCAAACCCGTTGTCTTTCATAAATTTATCATTCCAATAAAAAGGCACGGTAAATCCGTCAGGAACAATGACATTTGCTATTTTTACATTAAGCATTTCGCCAAGATTTGCCGATTTTGAACCGTAAATTATGCTGTCTTTTTTTCGCATTTCTTGTAAACCTGCGATTTTTCTTACTTCTAAATTTGCCGGTGCTTCACGTGGTAAAATTGATGGATTTGTATCTAAAACCTCTTTTGTCGCTGGTTTTATTTGATATTTTGTCAAATCTGCATCAAGCGAAACCCAACGAGTGTCAAATTCTTTAAAAAGTTTATCTGCGTCTTTGATATAAACATTAGGAATATTCCAACCTTTCGCTAAAATATTGATATGCGAAAGTGGCGATGAAGGTTTGGCGACAATTACGCCACGAACCGGCGGCAAACTTAGCGGAAGTTCTTTTAAAATCAATATTTCGTTGTCGCCAATTTCAACAGTATCGTCGAGCTTGTCAATAATGTGAATCCGACCAACGGCTTTTCCGGTGTTCAAAGCGAGATATTCAAGGTTTTTATTAATCTCATCTTGCGTAACTCGTTTAATTCCAAGATTTGCCGAAGCATCTTCCTGACGAATTGAGTTTGGTTTATAATTTACCGACTCAAAAAACAAACCATTGATTGCGGAATTTGCAATTTTTATGTGATCGCCGTTGGCTAAATCACCTTCCCAAAGTTCCCAAGTCCATTTATCCACGGTTGTTTGCCAAGCAATTGTCCCGACAATAAATCTCCGTTTTTCATCATAATAGACACCTTTGTTGACATCAGTTCCAAGCGGTGCAAGTCCGGTTGCGAGCAAAAAATCCTTGTGAAAACGAAATCTTTGCGAGTTTACAAAATATAATTTATCTTTCGCTTTGCGATCTATCACAAACATCGTGTGCAACATCGCGTAAGGCGTTCCTTGATGATAAGTTCGCCCAATTGTCTGAAATTCTTTGAGCGAATTGATTTTCAAAAGTGAATTCTTTTTCGAATCCGGCTTTTTATCCATCGCACCTTTCGGCTCGCGAGTCGGCGATGGTTTGCGTGCCATTTGTCCAAAAACAAACGAGTTAGCACTAATAATTAAAAGTGCAAGCAATAAAAATAATTTTGTAATTCGCATAAATTAATTTAAAAATCTCCGACGAAGATTTTTCATATCTGATGTATTTTCTAAACAAACGTCTAAGTCGTGAATAATGCCATCTTTTAAAGCGTAAATCCAACCGTGAACTGTCAGCGTTTGCCCGCGTTCCCAAGCGTCACGGACAATTGAAGTTTCACCAACATTCAACACTTGTTCGACGACATTTAGCTCACAAAGTTTGTCTATCTTTTCTTCGTGCTTATCAATTTTTGATAAAGAATCTTCGTAAAGATTAGCTGTGTCTTGAATATGCCGCAGCCAATTATCAATCAAACCAAGTCGTTTTTCTTCCAACGCAGCTTGCACGCCGCCGCAACCATAATGTCCGCAAACAATTATATGCTTAACTTTTAAAACTTCAACCGCAAATTGGAGTACCGAAAGACAATTCATATCAGTATGAATCACCAAATTTGCGAGATTTCGATGAACGAAAATCTCGCCCGGAAGCAAACCGACGATGTTACTCGCCGACACGCGACTATCAGAGCAACCAATCCAGACATATTCCGGAGCTTGTTGCTGAGCCAAATCCGCGAAAAAAGTCGGACGCTTTTCTCGAACATTTGCCGACCATTTCTGGTTATTATCTAAAAGATGTTTTAAGTTTTCCACAATTTTTTTTAAATGTTTTTTTTGAGAATTAAAACTACTTTCCTCATGAGATTTTTTTACTAGATTATTTGAAAACTATTCCAATCAGCTAAAAAATAAAAGTAATTATTACACATTTTAATAGACTACTAAAGAAAATGTTTGTTGTAGTTTAAAATCTATGATAGCCTTCACACCTAAATCTCAATTTAAAGGAAAATAAAATGAAAAAAATTAATTACTTCGGTTGTCCTCAGTTGTCTGCTTTTCAATGTCATCGCATTTGCTGGTATTGATTCAAAAGGTGCCGCTTATCAAGGCGGAACAATGAAAGAAAAACTATTTCCAGGTGCTAAAAAGTCTGTTGAAGGTGTCTTAAATACGAGTGATGAGAAAGAGTTAAAATTTGAACACAGTTACAATAAAACAGAAGGCGTTTATGCTATTCCTTACGATCAAATTATTGATATTGAATATGGGCAAAAAGCTGGACGGCGAGTTGGAGCAGCAATTGCGACCGCAATTCTAATTGCACCAATTGGTCTATTTTTATTATTTTCTAAGAAACGAAAACATTTCATAACTATTGGCTACAAAGACTCGGAAGGTAAAGAGCAAGCCGCTGTTTATGAAATCGGGAAAGATGTTATTCGCACTACTTTAGCGGTTGTTGAAGCTCGTTCAGGTAAGAAAATTGTCTATCAAGATGATGAAGCTAAAAAATCAAGTAAAAGTGAATAACAAATTCGAATTTTAAAATATAGGAATCAAGACATCTTAAAACTATGTGTTTTGGTTCCTATTTTAATAATATTTCAATCGCATCACACGCAATTTGAGTGCCGTTTTCAGAATTAACAATTCTTTTCGCTTCTTTTGCACGCTGAATGTAATTTGAATCCGACAAAATTTTATTAAGAAGTTTTGCAACATTTTCTGCATTATATTTGTTCCGATTGATAGTTTCACTCAAACCTAAACGCTTGCATCTCGCCGCATTATCAGGCTGATCGTGTGAGTAAGGCATAATAATTGAAGGAATTCCGGCACGCAAAACTTGCGATGTTGTGCCAACTCCGCCTTGGTGAACGACCGCACAAGCTCTCGGAAAAATCTGCGAATATGGGGCGTAATCAAACCCGACACGGTCTTTATCCAGACCTTTTGGCGGTTCATTGAAAATGCCATAAAACATTACAGCTCTTTTGTTTACAAGTTTCGCGGCAGCAATACTTTGCTCATAAAAATCTCTTGCATCCATTACCGCGGCACTTCCGAGAGTGAAAACAATCGGCGGCTCATCAACATCTAAAAACTTGACCAAATCTTCGGGCATATTTCCAAAATCTTGTTGTCCATCGTAAAAACAAAACCCGGTTTGGAGCGATCTCGCCCAATCAGGTTGCGGTTTTGCCAGGGCTTTTGAAAACATCGCCAAATGCAATGTTTTAGAATATTTATCGCCAAACATCGGATCGTGATTTTCGTCTAAACCAAGTTCACGTCGAAATTTTCGATAAGGTTCAAACCAATTTACGAGTGTTTTTTTTGCGGTATAAAGAATAAATTCGTGAAAAAATTTCGGCATAAAGCGAAAATTTTCAAGTATTTCGGCTGTCGGATAAACACACGGATCGTCTGTTGAAAGAAACGAAATTGGAGCCAGCGAGGTTGAAACCCATTTAATTCCTGTTTTTTCAACAACTGATTTTGCCGGTAATACAACTTCTCCGGTAATTAAAAGATCAGCATTCGCAACAGCTTGCGTCAAATCCTCATACATTGCTTGCAGATTTGGAATCAAAATTTCTTTAAACATTAATTCCGAGCCGGTTTTTATGTCCATCAAACGCCGAGCTAATTCTCTGTCTTCAGGATTTAGATTTGGACGAAGCGGCGAAATTTCAAATCCAAGCGTTTGAAACTTCTCGCGAAAGGCTTCCATCACGTTAAAAACAACTCCGTAGCCACGTTTTCGGAGTTCTAAACCTAAAGCAATTTTCGGATGCACATCGCCAAGTGAACCAAAAGTTGAAATCACAATTCGTTTCAATTATCTTTCTCCTCTCGATTCAAACGCTCTTTTATCTGAAATCTCATACTCAAAAAGAAACAAACTGCCGCCAAAACAACTGAAATAAAAACTCCATCACGGTTTTGATCCCAATAAAAATATCCGGCAATTGCCAAAAATACTCCAATAAAAATTCGCAAAGCTAAAACCATAAGACATTTATACTAAACAACTTATCAATATTCAAAAACACTTTTATCTTTTCTCAAACTTCATTTTTAACCCAAATTTTGGACGCAAAGTAATCAGCGGCTGAATTTCAATTTTTTGATTTTCGACAAGTTTTAGTTTCCAATTTTTTCCTAAAGTCGCTAACAATAAAACGCCTTCCATCCAGGCAAATTGTTCGCCGATACACCTACGAACTCCGCCGCCAAATGGAAAATAAATAAACTTATTTCCAGCTTCTTTGACACTTTGAGTCTCCCAGCGGCTCGGATTAAAAGTTTCAGCGTCTTCCCAAAACCGCGAATCTCGTTGCAGAACATACATTGACATCAAAACTAGCGAATTTTTCTCTATTTTGAACTCGTTAAATTGATGTTCTTCGGAGGTCATTCGCCCAAGAACCCAAGCCGGCGGATACAATCGCATTGCTTCAGCAAAAATCTGTTCTGTGAATTTTAAATTTGGATAATCTTCAGGCGTTGGAGTTCGATTGCCGATAAACTCGTCTAATTCAGCGTGAAATTTCGCTTCAATTTCCGGATTTTGTGCGAGCAACATCCATGTCCAAGTGAGTGCGTTTGCCGTAGTTTCGTGACCTGCGAGAAAAATCGTCAAACATTCATCGCGAACTTGTTTATCAGTCATTTGTGAGCCGTCTTCGTCTTCCGAAAGCAACAACATTGATAGCAAATCGCCTTTATCGACGGCAGATTTTCTGCGTTCTTCAATAAAACCGAAAATTATTTCATCTAATTTCTCACGTGATTTTTTTAAACGTCGCATTGATGGAATTGGCAATTTTTCGAAGTATTCTGCAAAAGGTAACATCATTAAATCGAAAGATTCGACGAGAACTGTGAGCACTTCACCGACATCTTCCGCGTCGGACTCAACATCTGCACTAAACAAAGTTTTGCCGACAATCCAGAGCGTTAAACGCATCATTTCTTTTGATAAATCACGTTCATCGCCATCCACCCAATCACTAGACATTTTCTCTGCATATTCAATCATCGAATTTGCATACGCATTAATTCTCGTTCGATGAAATGCCGGTTGTGCGAGTCTTCTTTGTCTTAAATGAAACTCTTTTTCGCTCGTCAACAAACCTTCGCCAAGCAACACTTTTGCTCTTTGCAATGCAATACCTTTAACAAATTTATGAGCATTTACAACCAAAACATCGCGAACTAAATCAGGATGATTCACTAAATATGCTTGCTGATTTCCCAGCCGAAACGAGGAAACGTCACCAAGATTCGCAAGTTTTCTTAAAAAATCAGTGCGATTTTTGCGAAATTGATTAAAATGCCCGCCAATTAAACTTGGCTTTATAGTTGGTGGTGTTTTTTGCATATTATGGCGTTTATAGCGTTTATGGCGTTTGTGGCGTTTATAGCGTTTATGGCGTTTATGGCGTTTATGGCGTTTATAGCGTTTATAGCGTTTATGGCGTTTATGGCGTTTATAGCGTTTATGGCGTTTATGGCGTTCATAGCGTTCATTGCGTTTATAGCGTTTATAGTGTTTTAGCGTTCAAATATGTTTTCCATTCATCATTCATCATTCATCATTCATCATTCACCATTCATCATTCATCATTCATCATTCACCATTCACCATTCACCATTCATCATTCACCATTCATCATTCATCATTCATCATTCTCAATTCTCAATTCTCCATTCACCTTCTCCTTCCTTTGCTCGCTGCTTTACGCGAAATTTTGTAATTTATTCCGTTTTCTTTTGAAAACTCTTCTAATATTCGATAGAAATTTTCTTGATCGTTGCGAGTGATTACGGCAGTTGCATCGGCTGTTTCAAGTGCGTATGGATAACCCAGCCCGACGACACATTCCGCCCGAATTACATCTAAAACTTCATTTAAAAGACCATTTTTATAAATCCACGTCGGAATTTCAATTCTCGCTGGCGAGGCGTTTGTCGTAGTTTGCAAATAAACAAATCCGACTGATTCACCAAAAAATTCGTGCAAACCTTTGCGTTTTGAGATTAAAAAAGCGGTTCGGTCGCCCCAAAATTTTAGAACACTCGGAAACAAAATATCTGCATCAAAAATTGAACCATTTTCAATTTCTTCGCCATCGAAGACATCAAGAAATGTCAGCAAATCTCGCGAAAAACTTCTCGCGACATACCCAACAAGCGGAACTTCGCATTCTCTTGAAAACTCGACAAGCGATAAAATCTCTTCAATATATTTGCTTTTTCCTTCTTTTGAAAGTGGAAAAGGGACGAGCAAAGTGTTGTCGTAAAAAGCCAAAGGCATTCTTTCAAGACGATTTTGCCAACCTTTTTTCTTTGCCAAAAATTCTTTAGTTTTGCGAATTTCTTCCTGAATCCGGCGTTCGCTAACTCTCGATTCTGCCGGATTTGGCATTAAATCTTGCGGCGAAAGGATTGTAAAATCTACATCTTTTTCGTAGCGTTCGTTTTCAGAATGAGGATTTTCAAACCAACCGATTTGCACCGCCGCAACTGTCAAAGAAATGTCTCGTGTTGGTGGAATTTGACTGCCATCAACGGCAAACGTCGTTCGATTTTTTAAGATTTCAAACGCCCAAGTTCTCGATTCTTCGTGATTATTCCATGTTTTGCCAAATCTGATTCCTAAAGTTTCGTGTTCATCTAACTCGAATGTTGGTGCAGAACCACTTTCAATATTTCCACCTATTTTCAAAACAATTTCAGCTACGGAAATTTTCTCAAGTCGTTGCAACTTTTCGTGATAAATCGCCAATTCGTTACGTTGTTGGCGTTCGAAATCTTGAAAGTCAGACTTTTTGTCAGCTAATTGTTTGTTTAAGCGTTCGCGGTAAAGCATTCGTATTACACCAGTTTATCCATTTTCTGATAATATTTTACACGAATGAAAGTTTTAATCACAGGTGCAAACGGAATGGTCGCCCAAGCGACAGCAAAACATTGTCATATTTTGGGCGATGAGGTTTTAGCTTTAAGTCGACAAGAACTTGATATTGCTGATTTTAAACAAGTTAGTGGAATATTCAACCTCGAAAAGCCGGATGTTGTTATTAATTGTGCGGCTTTTACCGATGTCGATGGTGCAGAAAACCGTGCGAAGGAATCTTATAATGCCAACTCGGTCGGCGTTGAAAATCTAGCATTGGCGAGTAAGCAAATTGACGCTGGATTTCTCACGATTTCGACTGATTTTGTTTTTGACGGAACAAACGAAGGCTTTTATACTCAACGAGATACACCAAATCCAATCAGCGTTTACGGCAAGTCAAAACTCGAAGGCGAACAACGTGCGAGAAATGCTTACGCTCGCTCAATAATTGTTAGAAGTGGTTGGATTTATGGCGAAAATGGGACAAATTTTTTAAGTGTAATGCACAAACTTCTTGCGGAAGGAAAATCAATAAAAGCAATTCACGATTCATACGGAACACCAACTTTCGCCAACGATTTGGCTGTTAGAATGCGTGAATTATTAGTTTTAGATTTACCAAATGTCTTTCACGTCGCAAATTCCGGCGATGGCACAAGTTACGCCGGTTTTGCCGAAAAAGTTTGCGAAATAAAAGGTTACGACAAATCTCTACTCGAAAAATTGTCAGCTGACAGTTTAAAACGTCCCGCACCGCGACCTAAAAGTTCGAAAATGAAATGTTTATTTAGTGAGAAGTTTGGACTAGCAAATTTGCCGAATTGGGAAAGTGCTTTGGAGAAATTTTTATCTCAATAAAAACCTAATCCAATTAATATTGAAAAATGAGACAGACATTTTGCCGAAATTATATTGCAAGTTTGTCTGCCTCTCAAAAATTAATTTTGTAATATTGTTCCTGTTGAAGCTCCGTTTGTTGTATTTCCGTCAATCGCATTATTTCCATAAGAAAGTATTGATCCACCGTTTCCCAAAAGACCGGTTACATTTCCAACAATTGTATTACCAAATAATCTTACAGTTCCGCTGTTTGATTGAACCGCTGTTCCATTTCCTATAAATACGCAACGTGAAAGGGTCATATCTGTTCCGGTAATCACAACACCGTTTCCGTTTCCGCTAATATTCGTATCTTGTACTGCAACCTTTGTCACAACTCCAAAATTAAAGGCGTTTCCAGCGTTTTTGCTAATGTCTGAGTCACTTACTGAAATTGAAGCAGTTGCAGAACCGATTAAAAATCCATTCATTCCATGTTGACCATTGTTTCTAAAAGTTGAATTGTCAACTGAAAGTTTTAGTGCATTTGCCGACGTTTCCACCGAAATTCCATGTAAGGTAAAGCCATCAATCACAGTATCTTCAACCGCTAATGAAACAGCAGAAACAACTCGCACGCCGCTAATTCCAGTATTTACTCCGTTTATCTGCAAACCGCGAAGACGAACTGATTTTTTTGTATCTGCGGCGGCTGTTATGTTTATCGTAACACCAGTGATTCCAGATGCAAGAATTCCGCCAATTTCGTTTGAACAATCTATCGAAATTGATTTAGTTATTGTAACTCCACCAAAGCCGCCTGAATCAAGGCAGTTAATTTCACCATTTGTTGCTGTTTTAGAAATTGCACCAGCAAAAGTCTTACAAGGTGCGGTTCGGCTGCAAGGATTTACATCGTCACCAACACCAGAAACCCAAGTTCGGGTTGCTTGTGCATTAATTGACACTTGAAATCCGATTGTTACCAAAACAAGAACGAATATTTGTAACGCAAATTTAGATTTAAACATATTGTCTCCTTTTCTCGACACGCTCTCGCTTTTTTAGCTAAAGGTATCTTGTCATTTGAAACTTTTCGGGGGAAATTAAAGTTTTAACGATTTCAACAAAGAGTCGTTTTATTTATGCATGGACAATTTTGTCCATAAATCCTCAAGTTTCAAGTTATGTATTAGAGAATTGCAGTGCTTTTTAACATTTACAATTCATTACTTTTTAAAACGAAACTAATATCAATATCATAAAGATTTTGATATTTCGCATTTAAGTTTGTAATGTTTATATTCTATTTAAAGTTTAAAGTCTTATATTTTTTCTCAAATATTTATCAAATTTAAAAGAAAACGATAATTGCGGATATTCTTGCTTAGGTTTTTGCTTAATACTATTGAATTACTCCGCGAAAAGTCTTTCGGTGAATTTCTGTCGCACCATATTTTTGTAAGGCTTCATAATGGAACTTTGTCCCGTAGCCGACGTGTTTTTCGAATCCATATTCGGGAAATATTTTTGAATATTCTCGCATTTGATTGTCACGGAAGTTTTTAGCGAGAATTGAGGCAGCTGCGATTGAGGCAGAAATCGAATCACCACGAATTATTCCAGTTTGCGGCAGATTTACGTCTTTTAGTTCAAGTGCGTCGATCAAAAGAAAATCGGCTGACGGATTGAGTTTTTCAATCGCCAGCCGCATTGCTTTTTTTGTTGCTTGAAGAATATTTATTTCGTCGATTTCTTTTGCGTAAACTTCACCAATGGCGTAATTTACTCCATTTTGGATCAGCTCTTCCGCAATTATTTCACGACGCTTTGCTGATAACTTCTTTGAATCATTCAAACCTTTTGGTAAAGGTATTGATAAATTCAAAATTGCTGCACACGCCACAACTGAACCTGCAAGACAACCGCGACCAACTTCATCGACACCTGCGATAAACTTGTAGCCACTGGCGATTGCTTGCGTTTCAAAAAAGATTGAAGGATGAAGGATGAAGTTTGAAGGTTCGGATTTCATTTTCAATCGCTGAAATTCAAACTCCGACACTTTTTTCATCTTTCATCCTTCATAATTCAGTATTCAAGCTTTTTTTACTCGTGTATCGCGTTCTTTAATTCGGGCTGCTTTGCCACGTAAGTTACGCAAATAATATAACTTAGCACGACGAACTTTACCTCTGCGAGTAACGTCAATGTGGTCGATAATTGTTGCATGAAGCGGGAAAATTCTTTCTACGCCAATTGCACCAGCACTAATCTTACGAACTGTGATTGTTTCACGCGGTCCGCCATGTTTTCGTGCGATACAAACGCCTTCAAAAATCTGTAAACGTTCTTTGTTTCCTTCCTTAATTCTAACGTGAACGCGAAGTGAATCGCCTGTTTGAAATACAGGGATATTGTCTCTAAGTTGTGTGTTTTCAATACTATCTAGCTTGTTCATCTTTTTAGCGATTCTTAAAAGCATTCTGGAATTCGTAGGCTGCAAATGTGTAGCATTATCTTCACTTTTGCCTTTTTACTTTCCACTTTTTACTTTTCTAAATCTCTCCTTGTCAATAAATCCGGTCTAATCTTTTTCGTTTTTTCCAACGCTTTCTCGCGTCGCCATTTTTCAATCTCCGCATGATTTCCATTCAGTAAAACCTCTGGAACATTCATTCCGCGAAACTCGCGTGGTTGTGTATATTGCGGAAAGTCTAACAAATTTTCAGTGAAAGAATCATTCACCGCAGAAGTTTCACTTCCTAATGCTTCAGGCAAAAGCCTAATTATTGCATCACTTAGAATAATTGCTGCTGGCTCACCACCAGACAAAACATAATCGCCAATCGAAATTTCATCAGTTACAAGTTTTTCCGTAACTCTCTCATCAATTCCTTCATAGCGTCCGCAAATCATTACAATATGTGATGTTTCTTCAGCAAACTCTCTCGCAACTGCTTGCTTGAAAACTCGACCTTGCGGCGTTAAAAGCACAACTTTTGTGCCTTTTGGGTAATTCTCACGTTCACTTGTTTCGAGGATTTTCTCAATCGCGTTGAAAATCGGTTCGGGCTTGAAAACCATTCCATCGCCACCGCCAAAAGGACGATCATCGGTCATACGGTGTTTGTCGGACGTAAATTCACGGATGTCGTGAATATTTATCTCCACGATTCCAGCGAGTTTCGCACGGCGTATTATTCCAAAGTCAAAGACCTCTTCAAAAAACTGCGGAAAAATTGTCAGAATATCAATCTGCATTTGGGCTTTGGGTTTTGGGCTTTGGGTTTTGCAAAGACCAATTACCTAAAACCAAAGACCGTTTTATCTAAAACTCTAACAATCCATCTGGCGGATCAACTAAAATCCGTTTATTTTCAATATCTACTTCAACGCAAATAGTTAGTGCAAATGGAATTAAGTAATCTTTCAGTTCGCCTTGCACGAGTAAATTCTCTGTTCCGCCGGTTCGCATTACTTCTTTGACGATTCCTAATTTCTCACCTGAAATTGTTTCTACTGAGCAATTTTCCAATTCCCAATCGAAATATTCATCATCACTAAGCTCAACTGCTTCGTTGTCTGGAACGCAAATCTCGTAGTCTCGCAAAACATCAGATTGTTCAATCGAGTCGAAACCTTTGAATTTGAGAATTACACGGTTTTTTTGAAACCAGAATTTTTCAAGTTCAAGACTTTTCGTTTCGCCTTTCGCATTTCTCGCAATAACCTTGTCGATTGAATCAAAACGCTCAGGAAAATCAGTTAGCAAATCTGCAACGAGTTCGCCACGAAGTCCGCGTGACCGAGCAATTTTTGCAATTACAACTGGAGCGTTTGGCGTTTTAGCGTTCATTGCGTTTTTAGCGTTCATTGCGTGTCAAAACGCTATATGAAAATATTTAACGCTATAAACGCTTTAACGCTAAAAACTCTACGAACGCAAAAACCGCTATTCCATTACATCTAAAATGAAGCGTTTGCCTTGTTTTTGGCTCGCAGCAAATAACAACGAACGCAGTGCTTTGATCGTTCTGCCTTCTCGTCCGATGAGTTTGCCCATATCGCTTTCCGCAACTTTGACACGTAAGACGGTTGAGCGGTCGCTGATTTCTTCAACGACTTCAACAGCTTCCGGATCGCGTGCGATTGCTTTGACGATATTTTCAACGGCAATTTTCATTTTCAGTTATGGAAGTTTCGGAAGTTTAGAAAGTTTTGAAAGGAAAATCCCACCAAAAATCTTTCACATTCCGAAACTAAGCTGCAACTGCAACTTCTTCAATCTTTGGATTGTGCTTAATCAAACTTGCAACAGTTTCAGTTGGTTGTGCTCCAACCGACATCCAATATTGAATGCGATCATGCTTCAAATCAACTTTCATTGCTTCGCCCATTGGGTTGTATGTTCCGACGTTTTCGAGATATTTCCCGTCGCGTTTCGAACGTTTTTCTTTAACAACGATGCGATAGAAAGGTTTTTTCTTCGCTCCCATTCTCATTAAACTAATTGCTAACATAAATTTTAATTGTCAACGGTGAATTTTTAATTAACCATTATCTTCGTTTTTTCTTGCTCTTCTTCTTTTTCAATCTTTTTGCCAATGAATCAGAACCGCCACCATTTCCGGCATCACTTTCTTCACCGCCAAACATTCCACCAAGCGATGGCATTCCACCACCCAAAAGTCCGCCTAATCCGCCACCTAAACCGCCCATAGCTTTTCCAGCTAATTTGCTAAACATTCCGCCGCGATTCATTTGCGACATCATTTTCTTCATCTGTTCATACTGACGAAGAAGTTGATTTACGTCTGCGATTGTTGAACCCGAACCTCTCGCAATTCGCGTTTTGCGGCTCGCGTCAATAATTTTATGATTATTTCGCTCCGTTTTGGTCATTGAATCAATAACCGCTTCGGTGCGTTTCATTTGTTTTTCAACTTCTACTGATTGCTCATCGCTAATCGACAAACCGCCGGTCATTTGCTCCGGCAACATTTTCATCAACTTCGACATTGAACCGAGCTTTTTCATCTGCCCAAGCTGGCTGCGAAAATCTTCAAGCGTAAACGTGTTGCTCTGCATTTTCTGCAGTTGCTTTTCGGCTTCGCCTTGGTCAATTTTGCCTTGAACTTCTTCAATAAGCGACAAAACATCGCCCATTCCGAGGATTCTCTGTGCAATTCTATCTGGATAAAAAGGCTCAATCGCGTCGTATTTTTCACCAACACCGACAAATTTTACAGGCTGACCAATTACCTGTTTAATTGAAAGAGCTGCTCCACCGCGTGCATCGCCGTCCATTTTCGTTAAAATTACACCAGTAATCCCAACTCTTTTATGAAACTCTTCAGCACTTCTAACGGCATCTTGCCCTGTCATTGCATCAGCAACGAATAAAACTTCAACCGGTTTTGTTTCCGCTTTGATTTGCTCGAGTTCGACCATCAAATCGTCGTCTATATGAAGGCGACCTGCGGTGTCAATCATCAATGTATCAAAGCCAGTTTCTTGTGCGTATTTGAAGGCATTTCTCACCAGAGTGAGCGGATCATTCGAATCCTTTCCTTCGTAAATACTTACACCGACAGCGTTTGCGACAACTTTTAACTGTTCGCGAGCCGCCGGACGATAAACGTCAACAGAAACAAGCAGCGGATTTCTTTCCTGGTTATCTTTCAACCAACGAGAAATCTTTCCGGTCGAGGTTGTTTTCCCCGAACCTTGCAAACCTACAATCATCACCACATTTGGCGATTTTTGCGTAAAAACCAATCTCGATGAAGTTCCGCCGAATAATTCGACCAATTCATCGTAAACAATTTTTACAACTTGTTCGTGCGGTTTGAGATCTTGCCAAACACTTTGACCTTCTGCTTTAACACGGACTGATTCTACAAAGTCTTTTGCAACCTTATAGTTAACGTCTGCTTCGAGCAAAGCCATGCGGATTTCTCGCAACGCAACGTCAACGTGTTCCGGCGTTAGTTTGCCTTCACCACGCAGATTTTTTAGCGTTTGCTTTAATTTATCCGATAGTGATTCAAACATACAAAAACATTTCAGCTACTAGAACCGAAACATTGAATACTAACAGAAAATCAAAAATAGTCAAGAAAACAACTGATTTGGATGATAAAGAGTCGAATTTATAAGTTCGTGATTTAATTTTCGATTTTAACGTTTTTGACAATAACTTCTATTTCATTCAAATCACTTGGCGGCAATCCGCGATAGAGCCAAAAATTTATGTAAATTGGCATTGGAATTTTGGAAAGATTATTGTTTGAATAGTTCCATTCATAGATTTTATTTTGTGTGTTAAACCCGTGAAATGATTGAAAATAAACACTTTTTGGTGTCCTTGTAAAAGCGTGAGTAGTTGATGAGCCTTCAAGGTTAAAAGAAAAATTATGAGTTTTTTCAACATAGCTTTTATCATTTGCATAGACTGTAAAATTTCCGTTATTTTTTTGAGATTTGCCCCATTTTGAAAATTCAATGTCGATTTCATCAAAACCATCTCGAGCATTTTGTTGCGGATATTTAAAAAGTCCAAGCACGATATTTTTATCAAACTCGTCAATTCTCCCGATTATTTCAAACGAAAATTTACCGTAAAGAAAATTATCAATCGTTTGCAATTCGGCACACGTCCAAACATCGCCGACTTTGCGGATTTTCAGATGAAGTTGTCCTTTTTCATCAACCCAGACGTTGTCTTTACGCCAAAAATTTGCGGCGGGCGACCCTTGTCCGTCATCGCGGATTTTCCATGTTAAGCCAGAAAATTCGATAGTTTTCCCGTCAACAGTTTTATTCATAAACAAAGCAAATCCGATTATAAGGACAAGCCACGCCGAGTATTTCATAGTTGTTTGATGTGCATAAACAACTAATAGCCCGTATTTCCAAATAAAAAAGTCTTTGTGCAAAATAACACAAAGACTTTGTAAAATTTGATAAGTTTATCTACTTTTTATCCAAAAATGTTTTTATCAAATAACCTGAAATAATTACAAACGGAAATGAAATCAACATAAAAATTCCTTCGGTTTCAAAACCGATAGTCGCCGACAAAACTATATGTAAAATCGAAACTAAAATCGAAGTTGTGAAGATTGCTGCCGGAACTTTCAAGTAATTCAAATCGCCCAACTTACCGATTCCGAGCATGGTCAAAAATGTTCCGACCAAGGCAACACCCGAAAGTTCAGCGGCAAAATTCGGCATTGAATCGCCATATTGAATGATCATTTTTAGAAACACGCCGACAAAATGAATCGCCATTGCACCCGGAACGTATAAAAATGCGAGCTTAATTCCAGTTAACACGTTATCTAAAAACTCTTCGTTATTCGTTCCATTTTCAAATGTCGAAACATCAATATTTTGACGATAAACTAAATCGGTTTGCTCATAACTTTGATTAAAAAATTCGGCAAGTTTTTCTTCGACGATTATTTTTGTCGGTTGTTTTTGTTTCATATAACCTCAATTAAAGTTTAACAAAGTTTAACGATTGGATTCAATAGTTTTCTCGTGATATTTTTAGATTATGAATGATAGTCTCGAACATCAAAAAATTACGTGGACACCAACGAAAGACGTTATCGAAAAAGCACAACTGACAAAGTTTATGCGGCAAGTCGGCGTAAAAACGTGGGACGAACTTTATCAATTTTCGATTAACGATATTGAGAAATACAGCGAAGAAGTGTTGAAATTTCTCGACATCAAATTTGATCCGCCGTATGAAAAATTGCTCGATTCATCGGAAGGAATTGAATGGTCGAAATGGTGCGTCGGCGGCGGTTTGAATATCTCTGAAATGTGCCTTGACCGTTGGATCGGGACGGAAATCGAGAACCAAGCGGCGATAATTTGGGAAGGTGAAGAAGGCGAAGTTCGGGAAGTTTCGTATAAAGAATTGCTTGAGCAAGTTGAATTTTGTGCGTCAGGTTTGCGTGCTAATGGTTTAGGCAAAGGTGACGCAATTGGAATTCATTTGCCGATGATGATTGAAACGGTTGTCGCACTTTTGGCGATTGCGAGAATTGGTGCGATTGCTGTACCTGTGTTTAGCGGTTATGGAATTGATGCGATTTCTTCACGAATGAACGCCGTTGGAGCAAAAGCATTATTTGCTTGTGATGGTTTTCCAAGACGGGGGAAGTATTTTAACGCTTTGGAAATAGCTCAACAAGCTGTTTCACAATCTCCGACAATCAAAAATACTTTCGTAATTAGTGCGTCTAAGCCTTTTGATTTCGGACTCAAAACTCAAAACTCTGAACTCAAAACTTTTCTTGAACCAACACTCGCCAACGATCCGCTCATCATCCTTTACACTTCCGGCACAACCGGCAAACCGAAAGGCATCGCCCACGTTCATTGCGGATTTCCGATAAAAGCGGCTCAGGATATGGCTTTCGGGACAGATGTCGGACGCGGAACTCGCATCAGTTGGGTTACGGATTTGGGCTGGATGATGGGACCGTGGCTGATTTACGGAGCGTTGATAAACGGTGCGACGATGGTTTTGTATGACGGTTCGCCCGATTACCCGAACGCCGACCGAATGTGGGAATTTACGGCGAAACACAAGGTTGAAATACTGGGAATTTCGCCGACTCTCGTACGTGGACTCGCAACCAAAGGCGACGATTTGCCGAAAAAACACGATTTAAGTTCGTTGCGGGCGTTTGCTTCCACGGGCGAACCTTGGAATCCCGAACCGTGGCGTTGGCTGTTTGAAGTTGTCGGCGATTCTAAACTTCCGATTATCAATTATTCCGGCGGAACAGAAATTTCGGGCGGAATCTTGATGAATAATCCGCTTGTGCCGATTAAACCTTGCGGATTTTCTGCTCCGTGTTTGGGAATTGACGCTGACATTTTGGACGAAAACGGCGAATCGGTCGAAAATGGCAAAGTCGGGGAATTGGCGATTAAAAAAACGTGGATCGGAATGGCTCAAGGTTTTTGGAATGAACCGGAAAGATATTTGGAAACGTATTGGCAACGCTTTGAAAACACTTGGGTTCACGGCGATTTTGCGATGAAAGATGCCGACGGACATTGGTTTATTCTCGGACGTTCGGACGATACTTTGAAAGTTGCCGGAAAACGGGTTGGACCGGCGGAAGTGGAAAGCATTTTAGTCGGACACGAACTTGTGGCGGAAGCGGCAGTTATCGGCGTTCCCGACGAGATAAAAGGAACCGCGATGATTGCATTTTGCGTTTTACGGAACGCGGGCAGCCTGCCTGCGAGCGAACTGTCCGCGATCCTCAAACAGCTCATCGCCAAAGAAATGGGCAAACCTTTGCAACCGAATCGAATCCATTTTGTCTTAGCATTACCAAAAACACGCAACGGAAAAGTAATGCGTCGCGTCATTCGTTCAGCATATTTAGGCGAAGATGCGGGCGATTTATCGGCTTTGGAAAACCCAAAAACTGTTGAGGAGATTAGAGGTATTGTTAATAATTAATCAGCGTTATCTCTAATGAGTTTTCGAATAGCCAACACTTTGTTAGAGGTTAAGTGTTTGCAAAATAAGCTATTACTCCTTAGACCTCTAACAAAGGCTCTAACATATGTCTAACATTCTAACTCTCTAAAAGAATCCATTTTGATTTGAAGTCACTGCCGACATTTTGAATGATATTTTTTCTTCTAAGTTCAGCTAATAAGTGGTTTATTTTTGTATATTTTTGCATATCAGTCATCCAAGAAGGCAAAACGTTCCAGAGTAATTCGTTAATGTCTTTTCTAGCTACATTGTTATATTGTTTAATACATTTAGTAATTAATTCAAAATATTTTTGCTTTTCAAGTCCCGTAGCTTTCGTATATTCAGCTTTTTGTCCAATCTTTTGAGCAACTTTCCGAGAAATGAAAATATTAGGTTTAATTCCTTCAATCAGTCTCTTTTTCTTTAAATGTTTAAATTCTACTTCGTTAAGTCTCTTTCTCTTTTGAACCTTATCTAGCATCATAATTTCGGGTAATGAAAGTGAATTGTCTTGTGCCAAGACACTTGCATAGTCAATATCTAGAACTTTACCAATAACAGTTACCTTTACCCGGGTGTCAGATAGATCGTATTCGGGCAATGGGAAAAATCTAACTCTTTGAAAGTTGAACATCTTTTTAATTCCGCTTCCGATAGTGTCAACCATATTCAGATTTGCCTCATTTGATAAAGCTGAAAAATATTTTCCAATTTCATCAAAATGATGTCCATTTTTCGCTTCTTTGAATTCAAAAACTTCATTTTCTGCAGGCATTTTGCGAAGTTCATCAAGTCTGGCTATAAGGTCTTTTTCATCCATAATTTGTGTAATAATAGCGAGTTTGTTTGAATAACAAAATAAGAGAGAAGGACTTATAAAATTATTGCAGCATCTCAGGGCGAAGATGCGGGCGATTTATCGGCTTTGGAAAACCCAAAAACTGTTGAGGAAATATTAAAACTTCTCTAATCAAAAAACATATTTGAATCTTTTGCGGCTAAGACTTTGTTCTTCTGTCGTTTTTTATCGCGAACCAATTTGACCGAATATCCATATAAATCGCTTCGATACAGTGTGTGGACATACTCCACAGGCACTCCAGTATTGGTAAAAACAGTTCTTTCAATCGATAATAAAGCAGTGCCAACTCGAATATCCAACAAATTTGCAACATACGGATCAGACAACTCAGCTTTAATTTCTTGGCAAGCATTATCAAGTGTATAGCCTAATTTAGATTCAATTGTGTGCAACAGTGCACCGCTTGAAAGCTCCGCAACAGTCAGACGCGAACCAATTTCTTCCGGTAAATAGTTGACAATTAAACCAAATGGCTTATTTTCGTTCATTCGCAATCGCTTCAGCCGATAAATAGGAGTTCCAACTTTTAACTGCAAAAGTTCGGCTTCGTAAACGTCAGCTTCAACCCGATTCATCTCCAAAACTTTAACCGGCGTTTCCATTCCCATCTCAATTAATTCATCGAGTGAACCTGTTAAGTGTATTGTTCCGCTAAACTTACGCTTTGTCGATTTACGTTCGGCAACGTATGTTCCACGACCTTGTTTCCGATTAATCAAACCTTCATCCGAAAGTGACTGCAACGCCTGTCTAACCGTTATCCGACTTACTTTATATTCTTCAATCAAATCATTTTCGGTTGGCAAACGATCACCACCTGCAAAAACTCCAGAGGCAATTTTTTCTCGCAAAACATTTTCTAGCTGATAATAAAGCGGGATTCGCGAGCTGACGAAAGACGTAGTTGGTTTTGCCATATTTGTATTAATCCTTTGTATTATGTTAAATACAATTTTAACTTATAATCTTACAATAACCAAAATTCAAAACAGATAAGAAAGTTTGCTGCTTTTAGTTATTTAAATCTAATGTTTGATAGCTCCCAAGCCAGTAAATAAGTGGTTTTCCTGATCTAACTATTATTTGAGTAATTTCACCGACAAAAATTGTGTGGTCGCCGCCGTCGTATGAATGCTTCAGAGAGCATTCCAAATTGACCAAACAATCCGTTAAAACCGGCAAACCTTTTTCGTTTAATTCGTAATTTTGCCCTGCAAATTTATCATCTAAACTTGAGGCAAACCGGTTAGAGATTTGTTGTTGAGACTCATCTAAAATGTTGACGATAAATGATTTAGATTCTTTAAACGACGAATAACTTCCTGTGGTTTTCAAAATACAAACCAAAACCATAGGCGGATTCATTGAAACCGAACTAAATGCCGAAACGGTCAAACCTTGAAGTTTTCCGCTCGAATCTTTGGTTGTCACAACCGTTACACCGCTCGCAAATCTGCCCAAAGCAGCTTTAAATTCATCATTCGTAATCGCCATATTTATTTCGCCAAATCTCCTAAAAGCCACCAAGCACGTCCGTCAACCACGTCTGTTCCTTTTGAAACGAAGCGATTTTCCGAGTTTGCGGGATATATTTCTGCTTCCAACATTGTGCCGTTTGCCCGCGACCAATGGACAATCGGATAATTGATATTGCCGTCAAACGGACGATTTTTCCACTCTGTCCAGAGCGTAAAATCTTTGCTAATTGTTGTAATTAAGGATTTTCCGTATTTCTCTAAACCCGCATTTTGGCGAACGGCAACAATTATCGAAACTCTGTTTTCGACACTTCTTTCCAAAAAACCGAATCGCGTTTCCCAATCGTTCGAGACACTAAAAGGTACAGCAATTACTTCGGCATTTTGATAAGCCGCCAGCCGAAATGTTTCAGGATAAAGAGCATCTTCGCCGATAATAATTGCAACGCGACCAAACTTAGTTTCAAAAGTCTCAAACTTATCGCCGTAATCTGTTATCCAACTGTGTCTATTGGACTTATGAAGTTGCTTTTGCTTAAAAACAATACCGTCTTTGCTGATTAAATAACCGACATGAGCCAATCCATCTTTAGTTTTTTCGCAAAAACTCGTAATGATAATTTTGTCTGTTCCGGCGAGATTTTTGACTATTCCATCAATTACAACGCTATTTGAAATTTGTTCGAGGTCAAAATCTTTTTCTGAGTCGTATCGACCGAAATACGACATATAAATTTCGGGAAGAACAACGATTTTCGCATCGGTTTTGAAAGCCTTTTCAAGATTTTGACAAACCGCAACTTTGACTGATTCAACGCCTTTGTTCAAATTTCGTTCACGCGGTTTTTCGGCGATTTGCGTGTAAAGTTCAGGACGACGATTTTTCAAAAACTCTTTCGGATTTGCTTCGTCCAAATCAATATCGGCAAAAACTACGTCTTCGCCTTTTCGTTTCGCTTTCGCTAAAACTGTTCCGTTTGGTGAAACAATTTGTGATTCGCCCGCACCTTGCAAGGCTTCGGGTTTAATTTTCATCTTCTCCGCGAATCCCGCAAGTATCTCTTTTGGAACAAGATAATCAACTTTGCACGATGCCACAACGAACACATTATTTTCCGCCGCACGAACTGGAATGTGCAAACTCGCTTCGTCTTCGGCGAAGGAATTAAGCGAATTTAGCAAAAGTTTTGCACCGCGAACTGCCAAAAGTCGCGTCGTTTCCATCAGCAAACCGTCGGCACAGCAATACATTCCAACCTTTCCGAATTCAGTTTCGACAACATCACCTGCCGTTTCCGCCCGCGAACAATTGACGTTTTCGTTGCCCATCAAAACTTGTTTATCGGCTCGTCCGACCAATTTTCCTTCGGGTGAATAGAGTAAATTAGAAACAGTTGGCTTATCATTTAGTTTTTTTATGGTTACATTTATCTTGATGTAAGTATTGTGAAGAATAGCTTTCGCGGCAATTGCTTTGAGAAACTCGCCATCTAAATCAAGTGCAACATTATCGGCATATTCTTGACTTTCATAAATCGCACAATGATTACAAAATTCGGGCAAAACTATAAAATTTGGCGAAACTTTGGCGGCTTCGTCAATCATTCGCAAACAAGTTTTTAAGTTTTCGGCAACGTCTGTGCCAACGCCGAATTGAACGGCAGTAACGCGAGTTTTTGGCATATTTTTTATTGACACGGAGACGCGGAGACAATGTGACAATGTGCTATGAAATCGCCGTGTTGCCGCGTCTCCCGTTCTCCGTTTCTCAATTAATCTTCAAACAAATTTCGTTTCGTAAAAGCCGCCGTAGCGAATCGCCAGAAGGCTTTCGGAGCAGTTAGCCACGCGATTTTTGCACCTGATTTATCGTTTTGCAAAACTTGTTCGGCTAAATACGGCGTGACGGTTTCGACTTTATCGCCTAAAATATTGACGATTTTTTTCGATTTTTCTTTGCGTTCAGGCATTCCTTCGTAAAGGTCGTCCCACAAATCGGTGATAACAATTCCGGGCGACAAACTGCCGATTAAAACCGGCGTGTCTTTGGCTTCTTTGGTCAAGGCTTCGGTCAGATATTTTAAGCCGTATTTTGTTGCACCATAGAGAGTTAGCCCATCACCTTTGCGTCCGTCTGAGCCGAATCCATACATATTATAAAGTTCGCCACTATTTTGTTTTATCATCTCTTTTAATGCAACGTGCGAGCCGTTCATCGCTCCGAGCATATTTGTATATGTAACATTCTTAATGGTTTGCGGCGATACTTCCCAAAATGGAACGTAGGCATTTGAAATTCCCGCGTTGTTTATCCAAACGTCAATCTTACCAAATTGTCCCGCCGATTTATCCCACAAATTTTGCATCTGCTCGTAATTTGTAACATCGCACGGAACAGCGAAAATGTTCTCTTTATTATGTTTAGCGGATAATTGCAAAATTGCTTTATCGCACGCTTCCTGCGTTCTGCCCGAAACAACGACTTTACAACCGCGTTTCAAAAATTCATTTGCTAATCCAAAACCGATTCCGCGTGTGCTGCCTGTGATGATAACTGTTTTCATATCCATATTTACCTTAACTCTGTTGCGAATTAACAAACCGTATCCGACAACGATTGCTCCGAAAATTCCAAAGAGCAAAAACGGTGCGGATTCAGTCCAAACATCGAATAAATATCCGCCAAATTTTAACGCTGTCAAAATTCCTAACGCTCCACAAAACCCGAACATTCCAATAACTGAACCGCGTATTTCTTTGGGTGCGTATTGGGCGATTAAAACTTGCGAAACGATAACTCCGGCAACTTCACCAACTCCGACTAACATCAGAGCTAATTTCATATTCAAACCCAACGGATTTTCAATCAAAAAGAGCGAACTGTAACCGATTGCAGAAATTGCAACTGCAATAATTACAGCATTTACGCGATTGATTCGGTCTGCCATTAAGCCAATGAAAGGTGCTGCAAAAAGTGCGACAGACTGAACAACAACGATTCCAAGTTGGGCTTGACGTTGTGCATCAGCTTGGCTCAAATCGTTTTCCAAACTATATTTTGTCAGCCAATTTGTTAGCGTTTGCCCAACTAAAGCCAAATCTCCGCGTGAAACAAAAGCCGCCATATAAGCCAATAAAATTGCGGGATTTTTCGCCGCAAAAATTCCTTCTTTGGCGAGTGTGAAAAAACTTTTATGTTCTTCTTGTGCAGTTGCTTTTCCGCCTTTAAGTCCAATCAACAGAATAATTGTCGAAACAATCGCGATTCCACCAACAACGTAAAAAGTCATCTGTAGACTTTGATTAAATTCGTATCCGCGTCTGCCGAAAAACGCGGGCAAACTGAGCAATCCAATCGCCGACAGCATCGCTCCCAAACCGTTGAAAACGCCCATATAACCTGTGCCTTTGCCGCGGTCTCGGTCGGTTAAATAATCGGCGATAACGGTTGAAAACATTCCGGTAATTGCGGACGCTCCAACTGCGAAAATTATTTGATAGATGGTTAATTCGTCGAGAGTTTTGGCGTTTGGAAAAAAGAAACAAGCGATTCCAACGGTTATAAATCCAAAAGCAAAGATAAACTTACGTCCGATTCTGTCGGATAAAACTCCAAAAAGCGGGACAAGTGTAAGGAAAACGAGTTCTTTGTAAAAACCTAAATTCCCCGAAACTCTACCGAGTTCTTTTAAGGGTGTGTTCAAGATTCCCGTCAAGACATTCGCTAAAATAAAGCCGAAAAATGTCATCAACGAAAGCCCGAAAAGCGAGGCGTAATAATGCGTTGCGAGATTTGAAGGCTTTACGCCATCTGCCAAGCCAACGCCAAGAAATTTTCGTTTTTTAGTTTGGAGTCCAGCCTTCAGGCTGTCTTCATTCTCTAAACTCATAAAATTAAAAGTTCGAAGCTCGGAGTCCAGCCTTCAGGCTGTCTTCCTTGGTTAAATTAAGTCTTATAAATAGTTTAAAGGGTTTTCAGCCTAAAGGCTGGACTCCAAACGAAACTCCAAACTATACGTCCCACTTTTTCCCATAATCTAAAATCGGATATTTTCGCCAAATTTCCAACGCTTTATCGCGTCCGAATTCTTCTAAATACTTCGCCGCACTCGAAAAAAGCCAATCTTGCCATTGGTCAACGTAGCCGTGATGAATCGGGTTTTGATGGACATAATTGATGCTTGCCCAAAAATGGCGGTCGGAACGAATTGAACGCTCAAAAGCATTACACCAAACTTGTCTGCCGCGTAGATTTTCCTCGCCGTTCCAATTAAAAGACAAACGACCGTGAACTTTTCCGATTTCTTTTAAAAGTGGTTTCAAACTCTCTGTTTTCAACAGGATATGATAATGATTTGGCAAAATACACCACGCAAAAACTTCGGAATTTTGTTTTTTGCAAACAGCTAAAATATCTGCTTCACACTCGGCTAATCTCTGTAAACTGCTGCCAATAATATGTTTATGCTCAAAACAGGTAGCGGTAATCAAGTAACGGGTTCGTCCCTTAAATTCAATATGTGGCGGCGAATGCCAAGGCAATTTTCGTCCTTTTCTTTCCGCCAAAACTGTTTGGCGGTCTTCTTTGCTAAGTTTTCGCCAATAATACATAAAAAGTATGGAGTCAGTTTGGAGTCCAGCCTTTAGGCTGAAATCTCTTAAACTAAAGACAATATTGAGTTTAACTAAAAAGACAGCCTAAAGGCTGGACTCCATACTTAACTAAAATTCGCCTTCAAAACTTCCTCGCCTGCTTCCCATTTCAAAACGCCAAACGTCATATATTCCAATTTATTCGACTTGTGAAATTCCCAAACTACCGACATCGTAAAATCATCGTCAATTTGAAATTCACGCCCGCGAATTTTCATTGCTTCACCGAAAATATGTTGGGTTGTGTATAACGCCCGTCCGTAACCGATGGAATTTCCAAAGACTTGCGGACCTTCAAAAGTTTGTTTATTGCCGTTGCGATAACGATTAAAAGTATATTTGCGATTGATTACGCCTTCGATTTCGACCGTTTGTTCGGCTCGCAAAAGCGTTAAAGGTTTGTGTCGAATCGTAATTTTATTCGTGCCAACTTTTTGCTGATTATGGTCATAAACTTCCATTTCGCCCGTCCAAATTCCGGCTTGTTTGGCACTTAATTGATACTGTTTATTGCCGTTAGCTTTCTCCGATTCAACAAACGCATCAATTCTTTTTCGCGTTGCTTCGTTTTCGTGATAATCAAACGCAACTTGATATAAACCGTTGAAAACACAATAGATAGTCGGACCGTCGTAAATCAAACTCGAATAAACTTGCAGATCGCCGTTGACGATATGAACCATCGTCCGCAGTTCGCCAGTCCACGCGGGAGAATAATAAACGGCATCAACCAACGCTCCGTAAGGTTGCCCCGAACCAATAAAATCAGGTCCGAGATAAATGCGGTCATTGTCCGAATCAATCACGCCAAACGCAAAATCCGCAAACTCCATCCGTGAACGAAGCTCGCCAGTCGCGTCCAGTTTCGTGTTCATCGTATAAAGCGTTTTGCCGTCTATATTTGCCGACTGCCGATAAACTTTATTCCACCCGACGTGTGTTCCGTCAGGTTCAAAAATAGACGGCATTCCGTGCCATTCGCCTTCGATGCTTTTTTGCCAATTTGATTTCATAGGTAGCTGTAAGCCGTTAGCCATACGCTGTAAGCCAACGGGCTTGATTTTTATGTGACTTGCTTTTCGTATAGCTTACGGCTTATAGCTTATCGCCTAAAGCTAACCCCTCAATTTACCAACAAATGAAATCAGCATTTTCTTAATTTCATTTGCCTGTCTTTCCAATGTTTCGTAATTTTCCGTTTTAATAAATCCTAAATCTTTTGCAAGCAACAAATGATTTTGTAATTCACTTGTCGAACCGATTGAAATTTGTAAAAATCTTGCAAAATCAATGTCGCTTTGCCTTCCGCAACCTTCTGCAATATTCGCACCGATTGAAGAACTTGCTCTACGAATTTGGCTGGTTAATCCAAAAAGTTCTTCTTTTGGAAATTGGCTGGAAATTTTATAAACTTCTAAAGTTAACTCGTGCGACTTTTGCCAAACTTTGAGATTTTTGAAATCTTGCATAATTGTTTTGAGATGTAAGCTATAAGCCGTAGGCTGTAAGCTAGAAGCAACTTCAAAAGATTACAGCAAATTTGCTTAAAGCGTATCGCTTACAGCTTACAGCTTAAGGCTAATAGCTTACGGCTTACAGCTAATAGACTGCGATTTCAAAATTTCCCGCATCATCGCCGACGTTTCCGCTCCGACCAATCTATCAACTTGTGACCAAACTTTATCAACTTCGGGTTTGAACACAATTTCACGATTCTTGCGGTCACGTTCTGCCAGATATTCAGCTGAAAATTGTTTGGTAATATCTTCGCTGATGCCATTTTCGACCAATGAAAACCAATGGTTTAAGTAAAAATCAACCGACTCGCCAATCTGTTTAAACGCTTCGGCTTCGGCACGATTGACCAACATCCACGGCGACATAATCGCCAGTTGTCGCGGGTTCAAATGTGCTTTTGATAATCCTTCAATCTGTCCGGCTTTTTCAAATTGCTCCGACAAATCGCCATAAACTGCGTCAATATATTCAAGGTTTGCCCCCAAATCCACACGCGGAATTAGGTCGAGATGAAAGGCGTAAGTCGTATCATTATTGACCGAATCGAGCGTAAAATGTGGAATCGCCGAATCGATTTTCGTGAACGCAAAAACCATGTGCGAATCGAGTTTGATAAACGGAACAGCCATCCCGATATACACAACTTTCGACAATTTTTCGCCCGAAAAAACTCGCACGCTCCCGACAGGTTCGGGCATCATCGGCGAAGTTAAGGGAATAGTGTTCACTTCCATTAAACTCAAGCGTTCACGGAGTTTATCTAAAGTTGAAAAGGCTAGTTCGCCTGCCAGCGAAATTGCGGATTGCGGATTGCGGATTGCGGATTCTTCAGGTTTCATCTCAATTTGTTTCAATCAGACGGCGAATATCCGCGTCTCCGCGTCTCTCCGTCTCCGTGTCTAATTCTCTTTATCAGAAACTGTTTGCACACTCGGAACTTGCTTCATCACCCAAGCGTTTGCGAGTTCAGGGACTTCTTTTCGACTTGGCGAAGGAATTACCGTAAAAGTTCTGCCCGTGTATTCCGAGCGGATTTTGTGCATATCAATTCCCCAACCTTTTTCGACTAACTTGTTGCGTAATTTGCGGTAAGCGATTTGCGAAGCGTCCGATTTGGTATGCAATTCAGCGGCTAAATCGAATGGCAAAATCTCCGGTCGAATCTCTTCCAAGACAACTTTATCTTGGTCAAAGATTTTGAAAACACGACTTCGGGCGTTTGAATCTGCCCAATTTCCCTTGAAAAAAGTCCGTAAATTTATCCAACGAGTAACGGTTGTAAATTCGTCAATCGGCGTGTGAAAATTGAGCAAAACCATCAGCCCAATCGGCAACGAAACCTCCAAAAGCGTCACGCACGGCATATAAAATCCGGCACGAGTTTTTACGCCGACAATCTCTTTTTTGCTAATCATTCCCCACAAACCTTTCGGCGGCGGCGGCTTCAAAGTGACAGTTGCTTCGGCTGACCATTCGCCCACAACTGTTTCATAATCAGGCACTTGTGGCTCATCTCGATTGCCAAAAGCTCCACCGTGAACAAACGGTGCATGGGCAATGTCGAGCGAATTTTCCAACGCTCTTTCATAATTAACTTTCCATTCGTATTCACCTGTAATTTTCTTAAACTGCGGATCGCCGAAATGCGGAAGTTCGGGCATCGGCGGACGTTCGTTTTCGGGCAAATCGCCAAGGAATGCCCACACAAAATCGTAGCGTTCCTGCGTCGGATATGCGTCAACTCTCGCCCGTTTCGGGATCGGAACATTATCAAGATTCGCCGGAATTTTCGAGCATTGTCCGTTCGTTTCATATTCCCAACCGTGATACGGGCAAACGACGCAATTTCCCTGCACCCAACCGCCTGAAATCGCTCCGCCACGATGCACACACAAATCCGACATCACTTGTGCCACGCCAGACTCGGTTCGATAAACGACCAAATCTTGCCCCAAAATTCGCTGTCGTTGCGGTTTTGTCGAAACTTTTTCACTAAATTGAATCGGATACCAAAAGTTTTTTAGCATAAATCTTCCCTTGCTTGAAATTTGTCTTAAGTTGATAACAAATTACTGGAAATTGTTATGTTTGTCAAACTTTTGAATTTGTTTTTTAGGAAGATTTGTATTATCTTTATAACAATCTGTCAAATGCGGATAGCGGAATGCGGAATGCGGATTTATGAGTAATGAAGATTTAAAACAGAGGACGAAGAATTTTGCATTACGAGTGATAAAATTAGTCGAAAGTTTGCCAAATAATTCAACTGCACGAACTATCGGAAATCAGCTATTGCGAAGCGGAACAAGTGTTGCCGCCAACTATCGTGCTGCTTGTAGAGCAAGGTCGAATGCCGAATTTATTTCTAAAATGGGAATAGTTGAGGAGGAATCAGATGAGTCAATGTTTTGGATCGAAATGCTGGTTGACACAGGTTTGGTTAAGGCAAATCTTGTGGCGGAATTATTGGACGAAACCGAGCAAATTCTCAAAATAATTGTGTCGTCAATCAATACCGCGAGAGGGAAAAAAAGATGAATTCCGCACTCCGCACTCCGCATTCCGCAGTTGACATTATTATTTCAGGAGCAGGTCCGGTCGGGATGTCGCTCGCCCTCGCACTCGCCCGAAACGGCGTTTCTGTTATCGTTTTGGAAAAATTGGACGAACTCAGCCACGAAGCGAGAGCCAGCACGATTCACCCGCCGACACTGGAATTTTTTGACGAAATCGGAATTATTGACGACATTTTAGCCAACGGATTACGCATCGAAAGTTTGCAGTTTTGGGAACGCAAAAATCGTGAGCTTGTCGCCGACTTTCCATACAATTTGATTGAAAATGATACAAAATATCCGTTCCGTTTCCAATGTCCGCAAAGCACCGTGACGCGAATTATTTTGAAACACATCGAACAGACAGATTGCGGTAAAGTGTTGTTTAATCAGGAGTTTGTGCGTGCCGAACAAAATGAAACTTGCGTCAAAGTTATCGCCAATACGCCCGACGGCGGAGTCGAGTATTGTGCAAAATATCTAATTGGATGTGATGGAGCATTTAGCAAAGTCCGCGAAGATTTAGGCTTAGGATTTGAAGGAAAAACCTATGAAGACAGATTTTTACTCGTTTCAACCGATGCAAATTTGAACGGAATTTTCCCG
>JANNVK010000232.1:0-9461 GCA_031414415.1 Acidobacteriota bacterium | reverse complement strand
TGAGGAAAGATGGAATGTAAAATTCTCGGATGTTTCGGCGGGAGATTTAGAACTACGGAGAAAGCAACTACTTGTGGAAAGCGTAAAAATAGAGGATTAGTTTCGTAAATGGTAAAAGACACCACCGGAAACCTATTTGAATCAAAAGCCGAAGCCTTCACAAATGCAGTTAATTGCGTTGGCATAATGGGCAAAGGCATTGCACTACAATTCAAACAAAAGTTTCCCGCCGATTATTTCAATGCTTACAAACTCGCTTGTCAAAATGGTGAATTGGCAATCGGAAGAGTTCAGGTTTATGAAGTGTGCCACCCGCTCACTAAGGTGGTTCTGACCAATTAATCAATTCTTAAAAATGTCGCATCGCGACCATCTGACTTTAGCCGTGGGTTTCAACCCACGGAGAGGTAGATATGGTTTGTGTCGCGTCGCGACAATTGAACGATTATTGCGGAAATTCAAAAGAATGTTCAGCCGTCACTACGCGACGGGAAGAAATTCCCATCGATCCGTGGGTTGAAACCCACGGCTAAATTCACGTTATCGCTACGCGATATTTCGACGATGCCGAATTTTAGTTTCAATGAAAATCGCTTTAAATTACTTGACAAAAAGTTCCCAATACGGTAACTTTTGATTGGCTTTAGCTATATGACAAATAAACTTGAAACAAGAAAAAGCGGATGAACACAATTTCAAGACGGAAAATCCGAGATTTCTTGGCGTTGCATCCAAACTCGGAATCTTCGCTTACTTCTTGGTATAAAATTGCGACGAAGGCTAAATGGCAAAATATTGTGGAAGTGAGAAATGATTATCCGCATGCGGATTTGGTTGGGCGGTTGGTGGTTTTCAATATCGCGGGAAATAATGTGAGGCTGATAGTGGAAATACGTTATCGATCTCAGTCAATTTTAATCAAACATATTCTGACACACGCCGAATATGACAAAGACAGGTGGAAAGAATGACCGGTGTTGACACAAATATTAATTCGAGACAATACGGTCGGCTTTTGTCAAAAGCACAACCAATGATAATCAGAACCGAGGAAGAAAATGAACGTGCTCTTTTGTTGGTCGAAAAACTGTTTGAAAAAGGCGAAAACCTAACGTTTGAAGAAAACGCTTTGCTCGAACTTATGGTCAAACTAATTGCTGATTTTGAAGAAGAATATTATCCGATTCGTGATGCTTCACCACGGGAAATTTTGCTTGAATTGATGAATGCTCGTGGATTAAAACAAGTTGATTTGGCGGAAGTTTTCGGCTCAAAAAGCAGAGTTTCAGAGGTAATCAACGGAAAGCGTGAAATAAGTAAAACTCAAATCAAATCTCTTTCAGTATTTTTCAATGTTTCGGCAGAACTCTTTATCTAATTTAAGAAAAAATTTCTGAAACTATTCAGACCTCTCTGGAGCAAAAGTCGAAGCCTTAATAAATACTGTCAATTGCATAGGCATAATGGGAAAAAAATCGCGTTGCAGTTTAAGCAAAAGTTTCTTTTTGAACTATTTTTGAGAATGTATTTTCATAAAAAACTGTTAAAAAGATACAAATTTGAAAGAGCTGAAGATGTTGAAACTGCATCGGGTGAGGCTGGCAAAAAACAGGTGAGCGAAAATATGCATAGATCGGACTAATACTTTTTGCTTACCACAAGGCTCTTCTAAAAACTAATTTATGCTTCTTGTCTTCTAACTCCTGTCTCCTGTATTCTACACAAATGGCATTAGTAAATGTTCCTGATAAAAATTTAATGCTTCGTGATGTTTCGGAAATTACTGATTATTTATCGAAAATCAGCATTGATTACGAGCGTTGGGATGGTGATTCGTTGAGAGTTTCGCAAGACGCAACTGAAACTGAGATTTTGTCTGCTTATTCGCCCGAAATTGAAAAACTCAAATTGCAAAGCGGATTTGTGAAGGCAGATGTCATCAACATTGTTCCGACTACGCCGAATCTTGAGGTAATGCTCAATAAGTTTAACAGCGAACATTGGCACGATGAAGACGAAGTTCGTTTTATCGTCAAAGGACACGGGCTTTTTCACATTGCACCGAAAAATTTTGACGTAGTTTCAATCGAGATGGAAGCTGGCGATTTGATTCGTGTGCCGCGTGGAACTTTGCATTGGTTTAATTTATGCGGCGATAAAACCGTGCGTGCAATTCGTCTTTTTCAAGATATTTCCGGCTGGACACCGCATTATACTGAAAGTGAAATTGATGCAAAATATCAGCCGATGTGTTTTGGCGTAGATTATATTCCGCAACAATTATGAAAGCAATACTTTTAGATATTGAAGGCACAACAACTCCAATCGATTTTGTCCACAAAATTCTCTTTCCTTTCGCGGCAGTAAATCTTGTTCATTTTCTTGAGGAAAATTTTGGAGAAATTAGTGAAGAAGTTGTCGAACTCGAGATTGAATATCGTAAAGATTTTACACAACAAATATACGGCAGAAAATTTGACGAAAAATCACCAGAATCAATTGCAAACTACCTTAAGTTTTTAATAGAAGCCGACCGAAAATCGACACCTTTAAAATCTTTGCAAGGCAAAAGTTGGCAAAAAGGTTATGAATCAGGCGAACTCAAAAGCGAAGTTTTCGCAGATGTTCCGAAGGCTTTTGAAACTTGGAAATCTTTGGACAAAACAATTTCAATTTATTCATCAGGAAGCGTTCTAGCCCAAAAACTTTTGTTTGGTTATACAACTTTAGGCGACCTTAATCCATTTATTTCCAACTACTTCGATACAAATATTGGCGGAAAAAAAGAAGCTCTAAGCTATCGAAAAATTGCCAAACATTTGAATTTTCCACCTGTGGAAATCTTGTTTATTTCTGATATTTTAGCCGAACTCGACGCAGCAAGTGAAGCCGGTTTGAACACTCTACTTTCAATCAGACCAGGAAATGGAATGATTCGCCAACCGATAAATCACGACGCAATTGCTTCTTTTGAAGATTTAAAAATGGAATAAATTAGCAGCAATGTGAGACAATAAAATTATGGAATTAGCAACATTAGGAGCCGGATGTTTTTGGTGCGTTGAGGCAGTTTTTGACGATTTGCGAGGTGTAAAATCTGTGGTTTCGGGTTATTCAGGCGGACACACAGAAAGTCCGACATATCGCGAAGTTTGTAGCGAAACTACCGGACACGCAGAAGTTGTCAATGTAGAATTTGATCCAAATGAAATTTCTTTTGGTGATGTTTTACACGTTTTTTTTGCTGTTCACGATCCGACCACCAAAGATAGACAAGGAAACGACATTGGTTCGTCATATCGTTCAGCGATTTTTTTTCATTCTGATGAACAAGAGAAAATTGCTCGCGAAACGATTGCAAGTCTCAACAAACAAAGTATTTTTGACAACCCGATTGTCACCGAAGTTGCAAAATTTACTAATTTTTATTCAGCAGAAGATTATCATCAAGAATATTTTGCAAACAATCCAAACCAGCCATATTGTGCGGCTGTCGTTGCACCAAAAGTTATAAAATTTCGTAAAATGTTTATTGATCGTCTAAAGAAATAAATAGTAAATTGCAGTCTCAATATTGTATAATTTAAAGGAGTTGCTCACCAGCCTTCTCTATTTTCAACAAACCTGTAAATTCAATGACCGTTTTTCTTGCTCGAGGAAAAGAAGCAAATACATTATTTTATAACGCAGAATTTCAAGCTAAATGGCAACATTTATTTGATGTCTGCGGTTGGGCAACTGTTTTTCAAGACTTTCAGTTTTTAAATATTTGGCTCAAGAATTATTACGAGAAACACGAGCTTGTTTTGGTTTACGAATATGATGAAAAAGGTCATTTAAAAGGACTTCTTCCACTCAGTTTTTGCGAAAAATCTGTGCAACTATGTTTTGCCGGAACTTATCACTCAGAATATCAAACTTGGCTTGCAACTCACGAAAATCGAAATTTATTTATCGAAAAAGCCTTAGATTTGCTCGCCATTGAGTTTCCTAAAAACAGTTTACACTTTCTTTTTTTGGCACCAAATTCTCCGCTTGAATGGCTTGAAGGAAAATGGGGAAAGCAAAGCAGATTGCAGAAAATATTAAGACCTTTGGTAGAAATTGGTAGTGGCGAACACGCCGAAACTTCACTCAAGAAAAAAAGCAACAAAGGGAAAATTAAAAATCTTAGTAAAAGTGGCGAGTTGAAACTTGTTGAGCTCAAAACTTCGTTTGATTTTGCGGCGAATTTTGATGAAATTGAAGATTTTGCCAGACTGCGAATGAGCGGCTTGCATAATCAGAAACCAAATGTTGACCCGCGACGCAAAGCGTTTCATCTCGATTTGATTGAAAATACTGACCTTATTTATTCGACACTTCTAAAGGCTGGTGACAAGATAGTTTCGGCTCAAATTTGTCTTAAAAATCGCGTCGAAATGTTGCTCAGCGTGACATCAATGTCGCCTTTTTTTGCTAATTATTCACCAAGTAAAATTCATATTTTGCTGCTTGAAAAAGAACTAGCGAAAAAAGGAATTGCAATTTTTGACCTCAGTCCGGGCGAAGGTTACAAAGAACGTTTTGCCACACATTTCGACGATGCACACACTTTAAATGTTTTTTTTGATAAAGCTGATTTTACAAAAAATCAAACTTTACGACATATTGCAAGAGTTTCGCGAGAGTCGTTAGAGAGGTTAAACATAAAGAAAACAAAGGCTTTTTCGATTGCTGATAAAATTATTCATAAACTAAGAAGAATCAACAAATCTAGAATTCCAGCCACGATTTTAAAAAATGTTCGTCGCCAGATACACGAAAAAAAGGAATGTAGATTTTACTTTTTAGATACTGAAAAAATAAAAACTTTGCCAAATTACAATTTTGTGCGTCGAAATTCGATCGAAGATTTACTGAAATATGAACCCGCAGAAGGTTGGCAATTTACCGTTAGTCAATTTCATAATGAAGTGATGAAAAGGTTTAGCGATGGTGCGATTGCGTTTACATACGCGGACGAAAAACGTTTGTTGCATTATGGTTGGATGCTCGAGAATCAAAAAACTTCTAAGGTTTCGGAAGTTGGAGATGCCGAATTTAATTTTCCTCCAAACACAGCAGTTTTGTTTGATTTTTACACACATCCTGATGCTCGCGGAAAAAAATATTATCAACAATCGATGTCTCAAATGCTACATATTGCTTCGCAAATTCCTGATGTTAAGCAAGTTTTTATTGGTGTTTTGGCAGATAATATTCCTTCGCGAACGGCAATCGAAAAAATCGGATTTGAATATCATTCGAGTCTTTTTCAGGAAATAACTTTTGGAAGAAAGAAAAATTGGTAGATATTTATTCCGAATCTCTATTTAAAACAGGTTTAGATGAACTTTCGATTTGTCTTTCTGTTTGATTGTTTAACTCGGTTTCGCCTTTTTTGATTATTCCAATATTTGCTGGTGACCAATATCTAAAAAATACTTTTCCGTAGATATATTTTTCCGGAACCAAACCCCAAACTCTCGAATCAGAAGAATTGTCACGATTATCGCCCATCACAAAATAATAGTTAGACTCAACATAAATGCTTTTATCATTTGCAGTTGATTTGTTATTTTCCGGGTCGAGATAAGGTTCAGTGAGTTCTTTATCGTCAATAAAAACCTTGCCTTTAACAATATCAACCTTCTCGCCAGGCAATCCAATTACACGTTTTACAAAGCTCTGATCTGGATTTTTCGGATACCAAAAAACAACAACATCGCCGCGTTCGAGATGCCCAAAAGCAAACGATTTGAATTTGTAATAAATTAATTTATCGACAATTAATCTTTCGCCTTCGTGAAGATTAGGCAACATTGATGTGCCTTCAACCACAACTGGTTGTGCGATGAAAACGCCAAATAAAATAAAAAACGCGAATACTAAGAGCAAATCGCGGACAAATAAAAGTCCTTCGGCTAAAAAACTCTTGCGTGTTTCGCTGTGAACTTTTAATATTTCTATGTCATTATCGTCAGCAGTTTCTATATTATCGAAATTGTTGTCGCCAAAATGGGGTTGTTTTTCTTCGTTATAACCAAACATAAATTATTAATGCAAAATGGAGGCATTTAAAATAAAAACCTCCAACAAAGTTTGCTTTCTTTTGAGAGTTTTGTCAAAAAATAGACTATGAATCAAGATATTCGCCGACTTTTTCCGGCTGCTGAAAAATACACATATCTCAATAGTGCGGCAGTTTCGCCAATGCCTCGAACTGCGGTTGAAGCGGTTACAAGCCAGCTTCGCGATGTGATGTGGAATGGTTCAGTAAACCTTGCTGATTGGATAAAGACAAAAAATCGCTGTCGAGATTTGGTTGCAAAAATGCTTAAAGTTGAATCAGAGCAAGTTGCTTTTGTCCGAAATACATCAGACGGATTTTCGACAGTCGCCAATGGTTTTGCGTGGAAAACTGGCGATAACATTGTTACTTTTGAAAAGGAATTTCCATCAAATTTTTATGCGTGGCGGCGAATTCGCGACGCTTTTGGTGTTGAGTTGCGAACTTGCCCAGAACGAAACGGACGCATTGATTTAGATGAATTTGTGTCGCTAATTGATGCAAATACTCAGCTTGTATCTATTAGTGCTGTTCAGTTTTCGACCGGTTTTTTGGCAGATTTACAAAAAATTGGTGAAGCGACAAGAAAAGTAGATGCTTTATTTGCGGTTGATATTATTCAAGGATTTGGCGTTTTGCCCTTTGATTTACCAAATCAACTTGTTGACATTGCTTGCGGTGCTTCGCATAAATGGCTTTGTTCGCCTGAAGGTTGCGGAATAATGTATCTTTCAGAGCGTGCAAGAGAGAGAATTGAGCCGACATTGGTTGGTTGGATTTCGGTTGACGAGGCATTTAATTTCGACAATTTTGAGCAAAGTTGGAAGCCAAACGCACTCGCTTGGGAAACCGGAACAGGAAGCAGTTCGCTTTTTTATGGTTTAGAGCAAAGTCTAAAATTATTGAGCGAAACCGGCACAGAAAATATAGCGGAATACTTAGAGAATTTGAGCGATTATTTGAGTGAAAAGTTAATTGAAAAAAAATACAAAATTGTTAGTTCTAGATTGAAAGGCGAAAAGTCGCAGATTGTTTCGATAATACCAAAAAGCGACACGAACTCGTCAAAACTTGCACAAATGCTTGAAAAACAAGGAATTATAGTTTCTCCGCGTGGCGAAAGACTTCGCATTGCACCACATTTCTATAACAATATTTCGGACATTGATCGTTTAATTAGTGCAATGCCGTAAAAAATTATTCGATTAAATCGTCTAAGTTGAGTCGCGTCATTCCGCCAGCATCTGAAAAAACTCCGTCAGCAAGTCGTTTATTTTTTCTTCGGTAATACAACAAAAACCCGACAAATATCCCAAGCAGAGTGGTTGCAGCCAAAGAAACACCAATAAATAAAAACGACGAAACTAATGCTCCGGTGATAGTTTCAGCATAATATCGTTCAACTCTGCCAAAAAAATAAGGATCTTCGCCAAGCCATTGAACCGTTTTTCCGTATTTAATTTGGTCAACGAATGCGGAAGCGGTTGTTTCATCAGAATTACCAAATAAAAAAACTGAATAGTTTCCAACTTTGCGATAATAGGCATTGGTTTGGTTTTGAGCGAAAAATTGTTTAAATTTATCGTCAGCCTGGACAGCAAACTGCGGCGAACTAAACTCAACAATTAGAAGTTTGCCTTGTTCATAATCTGCGGTTGCGGCTTCAGTTCCACCACTAAAATCAATTAAATCAACAACTTGCTGATCGTTTATAAGTTTTTTAAGATCAGCGGCTTTTGTGACATATTTTGCCCGCTCTTTACTGTTTTCCCAATCTGGCAAATGCTGTATTAAATCTGGCACTTCAATTTTTGCAGGCATTACAGGTTGATTTTTACTTTGCGAGAAAGCAGAAATTGTAAAAATTAAAAGCAAAAATGTAATTCTAAATATCATCTATTTAATTTCTCCGTCTGTGAGAATAATAGCATTTTCAGCGTCTTGATGTGAATAAGTAATTTCATACACCAAATAGTGTATGAAATGCGGATAAAGATATATGAGATTGTTTGCAGTCTATGATGAGAAAACGTTGCAAAAGTATGTCTGCAATTATGTTTTGGTCAACAAACGAGTCTAAAACCTTAACGTTTGTGGGATTCTAAAATTAAAAAATAAACGTTTATTTACTTTGGCACGCTAGTTGATTACTACATTTGTGCTAGGGGGAAATGAACATGACAATGACAGAAACTTTAACATATCCGGTTTTACAAAACGTATCGGTTCTTGGAATCTTCGAAAACGAAGTAAAAGAAACAGTAATTAAAACAGACGCTTCAAGCCCTGATTTTGCTTTAACTCAAGCCGCCGGCAAAGGCGACATGACAGCTTTCGAAGAGATTTACACCAGACATCATCGCAGAGTTTATTCAATTTGCTTAAGAATGTTGCAAAACACACACGAAGCAGAAGATTTAACGCAAGAAGTTTTTATCCAGCTTTATCGAAAAATTGGAAGTTTTCGCGGCGATTCAGCTTTTACAACTTGGTTACACAGAATGACCGTTAATCAAGTTTTAATGCACTTTCGTAAGCGAACTGTGAAATACGAAAAAACTACCGAAGAAGGCGAAACGCCCGTGCAGATTGTTGTCGGCACAGAAAATCTCGGGAAAATGCAGATTGTTGACAAAATTTCGATTGATAACGCCATCAGACAACTTCCAGCAGGTTACAAAAATGTGTTTGTTCTCCACGATGTGGAAGGTTACGAACACGAAGAAGTTGCAAAAATTTTGGGTTGCTCAGTCGGAACTTCAAAGTCACAATTGCACAAAGCACGCTTAAAAATGCGTAAATTGCTCAATAAAAAAACCAATCCACGACTTGTGTGGTAAGAAAGTTTTCCCTCAAAGATAATTAGCAGTAACATTCGTGAAAATCGAATGTTACTGCTTTTTTTGTTGAGTAAATTAATTTTGAGTTTTAACGTCTAATCGTTTAAGCAATTGGGAAATTAGAATCAAGTTACTGACATTTCCTCAACTTGTATAAACTGATTGTTGACGAAAGTTGGTTATTTATCCGGCTCGCTTTGCCATTCGTGTTCTACTTTGGTCATTATCAAGGCATTGTCAAAGTTTACAGAGCCTTTTGGGAATATATTTTCGTCTTCAAAGAAGCTCGACTTTACCTTTTCAACTGTTAAAGGTCTAACTTCCCATTTATATGCTTTGAGTCTTAGTCCATCAAATTTTTTATTATTTGGAGAGTATCCAATTGCTCCTTTTTCAAAAAAATCAGATACATTTTCTAATGTTTCAAAAATAGATGTTTTATCAAATGTCGTTGCTTCAAACGCATCTATTGAAATGCTTGTTTCGTCAGAACTTGTAAAGGCTATGTGATATTTATTATCTTTTTCAAT
>JANNVK010000231.1:0-5341 GCA_031414415.1 Acidobacteriota bacterium | reverse complement strand
AAATTGAAATAATATGAAAATTGCAATTTTAGGAGCTGGAAATGTCGGCGGAACACTTGGAAAGCGTTTCGCCGAATGCGGACACGAAATTTATTTTGGCGTGCCGAATCCGGAAAAATACGAGGTTGAAAGTTTGCCGGGAAAAATCGGAACAGTCTCGCAAGCGGCTAAAGGTGCGGACATTATTTTGCTGGCGATTCCGTCTAACGCCATTGCAGATGCGATAAAAGATTGCGGTGATGTTTCAGGGAAAATCATTATTGACGCAACAAATCCGCTCCGTATGACCGCAAACGGATTGAATCTAACTGTCGGTTTTGAAACTTCGGGTGCAGAAAAATTACAGAAAATTGCCGTTGGAGCAAAAGTCGTGAAATGTTTTAATCAAACAGGTTTCAATGTGATGACAAGCCCGAATAATTCGATGATGTTTGTCTGCGGAAACGATGCCGAAGCAAATGAAACGGTTTGGAATTTGGCAAAGGAAATTGGTTTTGAGGCGGTAAAGATCGGAGATTTATCGAAAGCGAGATTGCTCGAACCACTAGCGATGCTCTGGATTCATCTGTCAATCACCGGCGATTTGAAACGCAATTTTGCCTTTTCAATTTCACGAGAGTTTCAAGACCTCTTGCCGTAATTTTAAGAATGTGAATTACTGTAAGCCGACATCAGCAAACATTTATCGCATTTAAGCCGCACATAACCGTGAATTTCTTTTGCCAAATGCCACTCGCCGCCGCAGCTCGGACACGGACGATTGATGTCTTTTACCTTTGAGCGTTTTGAAAAATTGGAGAGAAAATAATAAGTTTTTACGCCTGTCGTTTCCGTAATCTTGGCGGCAACTTCGCGTCCTTGTTTGGATAATCCCGAATCAAAATCGCACTGCTGTTTGATCGCCCAACGCTCGCCAGTGCCGCAATTCAAATCAATCAAAACGCAACCTTTATAGGCACTTTCCCAACAAGTTAAATTCCAATAACCGAAATCGTGGAGTTTCGGCAACCTGAACAAAGGCACTTGTTTTTCGCACGAACCGCACAAAATCGGAGAATATTCACTGTAATAATAAAGCAAAAAATATTTATGTTTGGTGCAGTTGCAGATAGATTTTTCTTGATCTTCACCAAAGCCAACCCATTCGATTTTCAGTTTTTGTCCGCACAATTTTTCTAATTTAGCGATGCCGTCAACTACATATTTGTTGTGATATTTTTCGTCCAAAGCGTCTTCGGTGGCAGTCGGAAAAGTCGCGGAGATTTGACCGTCTTTTGCAAACGGCTGCATATATCGCCCGATTAGTTGACCATTGTGCCGCAAGTAACCGAGCAATTCATAGAAGGCATGCCAAACTTCGTTTTGGTCAATATCTTCGCCTTGTTTTATTGAAATTGTGTGCATTGATTTTTACAAATTGCCGTCTGTTTTTGCGGACTGGATATAACGCTCTTATAATTGTAGCAACACATTGTCGATAAAACCGATTGTTCAACTTTTTTCGCCCAAGCATCACAAATCAACCGACAAGTTTCAAAAATTACAGGCGTAAATTACGGTTATCGCCTTTTTGAAATCGAAGAACTTAAACTTGACTAATAAGGCTTATGAGAATAAAGATTACGAAAAAAAGACGGTTGAAATAGAACAAGATGGTAAATCATTTGTGCGATTTGAAACGCTTCTTCGTAAAGTTGTAGGTAAGTTGTTGCTTTCATTCAAAATATTTGAATTTTATCAAATTAGATTAAGTGCTTCAAGAATATTATTGCCAAAAACCTATACTTTCCTTGTTCCATTAAACCAATCGACAAACTTCCTAATTCCGTCTTCGATTTTTGTTTGCGGATTATAGTTCAATAATTTTTTGGCTTTCGAAATGTCCGAAAAAGTTAGCGGAACATCGCCAGGTTGGACTGGTTTGCGGTCGATTATAGCGGTTTTAGCGAGATTTTTTTCGAGAATGGAAATCAGCGTTGAAAGTTCAGTGGTTTCTGATTCGCCGAGGTTAAAAATCTCGTGTTTTGTTTGATTGTAGTCAATTGCGGAGCGAACACCTTGGATAATATCGTCGATGTAAGTGTAATCTCTGCGTGTTTTACCGTCACCGAAAACCGGAATCGGCTTTCCTTTAGTTATTAATTTACAAAAATAATGAATCGCTAAATCGGGACGCTGGCGAGCTCCATAAATGGTAAAAAATCGCAAACAAATAGTGCGAATATCGTAAAGATGCGAAAATGTATGACACAAAAGTTCGCCCGCGGCTTTGGTTGCGGCATAAGGCGAAATTGGATTTGAAATCTTGTCGTCTTCTGAGAAAGGAATCTTCGAATTCATTCCATAAACACTCGACGATGAAGCAAAAACAAACTTTTTGACGCTAAATTCTTTTGCCAATTCGAGCAAATTTAAAGTTCCGTTGATGTTTGTTTCGGCGTAAAGTTTGGGTTCTGAAAGCGATGGGCGAACTCCGGCACGAGCCGCGAGATGCACGATGCAATCAAAATTTTGTTTTTCAAAGATTATTTTCAGCGACTCAGCATCGCGAATATCTGTTTCGAACAGCGAAAAATTTGGGTTGTTAAAATGTGCAGAAATGTTACGGCGTTTGATGTCAGGCGAATAAAAATCGTTGAAATCATCAACAACCGTAACGTGCCAAGCATTTTCGGAAAGTAAAAGGTCAACCAAATGTGAGCCAACAAAACCAGCTCCACCAGTGACAAGAATCTTTTTCATTTAATAATAAGTATGGACAAACGAATTTGATTGGAAGATAACATTTTTTGCGGAAAATTGACAAAGTTTACGGTCTGATTTACGTTTGTAGCAGTAGTTTCACTGCAAAAATATTTTGTTTGTAACGTCAAAAAATGTGAAAGGACACAACTAATGAGCGATCCAAAAGACATTCCGCCCGATGATTTTTCGAAAACAATTCCAAGCATCAGAAGTTCGCCGCCGAAAAACGACGTAACTGACTGGGGAAAAACCGTTTACGGAAAACAGCCAACAGCCTATTCTGACCAGCCAGATTCTGGACAATCAGATTATGGAATGACGCAACAAAATATTAAAGTTCCGCGTGAGGCTTATGAACCAGAAGCACCGCGAGAATATGAGCCTGTCGCAGGTGCAACAACGCCTTATTTTCGCTTGCCGGAGAATGAGCGAGCAAAATATCAAAACGCACAAGCTGCGGCTTCGACACAAGTTGAAGAAAAAGAAGAAAAAAAACCTGGCGGTTTACCGGCTTGGTTTTGGGTTTCATCAGGTTTAATGTTGATGTTTTTCTTTGCGGTTGTGGTGTTGTTTGGAGTTTATTTGCTATTTTTACAAAAGAAAGATTTTGATCTCACGGTCCAAGGTGCTCCGCTTGGGAGCGATATTTTTGTTGGCGATGTCCGCTGGAATGTTACCGCCGCAGATGGTTCATATTCGCTCAAAGGTTTGCAATCAGGCGAGAGAACTATCAAAGTAAAAAACCCAAAATATGTCTGCGAAGAGATGAAAGTTGTCGGTAAAGACGGTGTTTCTCCTGAGCCACTGGTTGCGAGATGCAAGGAAATACAAGTTCAAAAGCCATCGGATGAATGCATAAATTTCAAAAATGGTGAATTTGATAAAGCCGAACGTTGTGCAAATATCGCACTCGACAATTTGCCGACTCCGTTTTCTGCCGAAGATTTAACAAAAGCCTTAAACATTTATATCATCTATTTTGCGAGCGGAAAGTTTGATATTCCGCAGCGAAATATGACATTTATCACTCGTGCTTCATCTTACATCCAGAAGCTTCCACCAAATATTTTGCTCGAAGTTGGCGGACACACTGATAATGTCGGCAAAATTGCGAAAAATCAGCCACTTTCCGAAAATCGCTCAAATGCCGTGAAAAATGCACTTGTAAAACTTGGTGTGAAAGAAGCAATGCTGCAAACAAAAGGTTATGGTGACACCACGCCAAAAACCTCGAACGATTCAGTCGATGGTCGATTTCTTAATAGACGAATTGAATACAAAGTTTTGTCGAAGTAAAATTAGTTTATGAGTGATTCAAATACTGATGATTGGGCAATGACGCGGGTAAAATCTTCGCGTTCAGATAAGCCAAACGAGCCGATTGATGATGGTTTTGATAAAACAATTCAAAACTTTAATCATTCGGAAATCTCGGAGTTTGTCGATTGGCACATAAAACCAGCTACCGCTAAACCTCAGCAACCGTCAACTGATTTTGATAAAACTTTTATTCCAAGCCAGAAACCTGCTAATGCTAATAACGATTGGGATTTAACACAGGCAAATATTAAAATTCCAAAAAACGAAGTCGTTAATTTTAACGTTCCAAATGAACGGCAAGAAGATTGGGGAATGACTACGCCGCATATTGATAAAGGCTTTATTGATATGGATTTTAGTGCTGTTGCACCGCCAAGATCTGACTCGATAAGAATGCCGAGAAATGGAATGACTCAAATCGGAACACCGGCTCCGAAGAAAATAAAACTTCCTGACACACCAATTCCAGAAGTTTCAACGCAAAAAAAGGAGACTTCTAGCGTCACCAATTGGCTATACTTTATGGCTGGTGCGTTTACAATGTTTGTCTTTATGATGATTTTTTTGGCGGCAATTTATCTGATTTTCCTTTTTAAATAATGGTAGCAAAGCTCATAATTAACGGCGAAAAAGAGTATTTTCTCAGCGAAGGCGTTTACACAATCGGTCGCGGACAGGATAACTATTTATCTTTTTCTGAAGACACAAGCGTCTCAAAATATCATGCCGAAATTGAAGTTCGCGGTGAAGAGTTTTGGTTAATTGAACTCGGCAGCAGTAATGGAACTGTTGTCAACGGTAAAAGAGTTTCCTCAGAAACTTGTCTCAAAGACGGCGATAACATCGTTTTTGGCGATTCAGTAAATGCAGTTTTCAACCCAAAAGAACCTCAGGAAACAAAATTTGAAAGTCCGGTTTCCGCATCACTTCCAGAATCTAAAATCAACAACGAATCTGTTGAAACTACTGACGAAACACAATCAACTTCGCGTTCAAAAACAATGATTGGTATCGCGGCTGCAACTGTCGGTTTAGCTGTAATTTCTGTTGGAGCCGTTGGGTGGATTTATCTCGGCGGCTCAAGTTGTGATGCGGTCGCGAAAATTGTTTCTCCGCAAGATGGCGAAACAATTTCGAAAGCTGTTGATGTTGAAATTGAAACAACTAATTCTGCTTGTGTCGAAGGTGTAATTTATGTTTTAAATGGTGATGAAATTGCAAAATCAAATGAAGATCCTTTTTCAACAAACCTAAATCCTGAGCAATATCCAAATCT
>JANNVK010000230.1:0-3278 GCA_031414415.1 Acidobacteriota bacterium | reverse complement strand
AGGTAGCAATAATTCCTTGAGACAAGTCCAATGGGGAATGAATTTAGATATTCCGGTGCCAGCGTTTTATCGAAGATAGTGAGTAGTGAATAGTGAAAAACTAAAAGTGAAAAGTGCAAATCAGAACACGGAGCGATAGCGGCTTGGCAGAAATTAGCTTCGCAAGTAAAAAGTAAAAAGGCAAAAGGCAAAAGTGAAGAAATGACTCGACCGACTTGAAAGACTCAAAAGACTCAAAAGACTCGACCGACTCGATTGACTCAAAAGACTAAGGACAAAAGACTAAGGACTCATTAAAGCAATGAAAAACTCAAGATTAGCGAAACTTATCGGGATTGGGATTTTGGTGATTGGTATGTTTGGAAGCGTTTTCGGGCAACAACATACTGAAAACAAGGCTGACCAAACCTTACGCGGAAGCGGTCGCGTCAATCCTTCAACACTCGGAATGGAATTTGACTTGCCACTCGGAAGCTATTCGGGACGCGGAATCAATGTGCCGATTGGTCTCAGTTATTCATCGAAAGTTTGGCGGATGAATTATGGGGCAAATACTCCGGTTGGAAACGGTCCGCAATGTGCAACCACAAATTTAGCAAAATTTGCCGAGAATTCTGCTTCGGGCTGGACCAGTTCAATGGCAAATCCATACATTGAATATACGGGTTATGACAACACTTTTGATGAAACGGGACACGCAACCGGAGGAAGTGAATCTTGCGAAGCAAATCCGCCGCCAAGTAATCATTCAATAATAATGGTTAAAAGAATATCGGTTCATCTGCCGAGTGGTGAGACTCACGAATTACGAAGTAATGAAAATGTCACGGGAAATTTTCCGGACAGTTTTGACGGAATATATTATGCCGCAGACGGTTCAAATTTGAAGTATGTGCAGAGCGGCGGCGGAAGTTATTCGCGTCTTTTAATTCCCGACGGCTCTTTTTATAATTTTTCTAATTCAACAAGTATTTTGGTCGGTGCAACAATTCGGAAGGCGACAGTATATATTGATAGAAATGCCAATTCAACAAGTTATCACGATGCAACAATTCAGTTTCCTAACGGGTATTGGACGGATACTCTGGGACGAAACATCGGAGTTCCGATTGGTTTATCAATACCTGCTGTGGCACCGAGCATTCAAAACTATACGATGCCGGGAATGACAGGCAGTTATAAATTTAATTGGAAAAAACTGAAAGACACAACTGCGACCGAAAGTGCTTTAACAGAGTTTAATCAAGACCTAAAGTATCGCGGTGATAAGTATATAAACGGAGCAACTTCTCAATGGCTGAACAGACCGCAAGGGACATATCTTTTCAGTTCGGCAGATTATAATTTCGCTTTGAGTACGACGCAGTTTTTTAACCCGATTGTTTTGACTGAAATTGAATTACCAACGGGACAAAAATATAAGTTCAGCTACAATATTTACGGGCAAATTGAAAGAGTTTATTATCCGACAGGCGGCGAAGAACGTTTTGTTTATAATCCGATTCCTGTTTTGGCACATACCGAAGCCGACGATATCAACGCCCAAACCAATATTGGCGTAACAAACCGAAAAGTTTATACAACGGCAGGACAAGGAACGCCGCTTGAATGGAATTATACTGCTGAATATGCTGATGCGAACGGTTATAAGGTCAGTATTATTTCACCTGACAGCACGAAATTGGCAAGATATTTATACCGCAGTCCGTCCGGAACCGATATAAAATGGGGCTATGACTCAGCTTTAGCGGGAATGGCGTATCGAGAAGAACAATTTTCAAGCACGAATCAGTTTGTCTCAAAAAAGTTGACAAATTGGACTGTAACGCAATTTTCAAATGGTTCATGGGTGTATCCGCAAGATTGGCACCCGCGTGTAACCAAAGAAGAATCAATAATTTACGACAATCTCGGGAACGGTTTATCGACCACTTCGACAATCGAATATGAAGGCGATTTGACTCAGCGGGAAACGCCTTTGCTGGCAAAAAGGAGTTCGCAATATAAGTTTGTCACGGTCGGAAGTCCAATGCCCGCGTTACCTGAGCGGACAAGTGAAACACAATATCTGCAATCTGATCCGAACATTTTGCAGACGACCAAAGATGCATACAAGGCTCAAAATATGGTTGGTTTGGCAACTTCCTCAGTCGTCAAAGATGCAAATAATAACATTGTCTCGAGAAGCGAAATGCTGTATGACGAGTCCGTATATTCGCCAAACATCGGACGCGGAAACCCGACGACATCGAGAGTTTGGGACAGCACCAAAGGAAATCACGACAACCCAAACGCCTACATCGCAACGCACGCAAAGTTTGATATTTACGGCAACCAAACCGAATCGACTGATGCAAAAGGCAATATTTCGACCACCGAATATTCGGCACTTTACAACTACGCTTTCCCGACAAAAGTCACAACTCCAATTCCAAGCGATGGCGTAAGTGGCTCAAACACAGCGTTTATCACAACCGTAGTTTATGATCCGACAACTGGTTTACCGACTTCAACGACTGATGCAAACGGGCAAACTAGCACAATAGAATACGACGCATTCTTGCGTCCAATAAAAACGATTGCTCCAAACGGACAGCAAACTATCACGGAATACGGCTTAGGCACAACGGAATCGACCCGATTTGCAAAGGTCAAAACACAAATTGACGCAACGAATTGGAAAGAAGCATATTCGTGGTATGACGGTTTGGGACGCACATTCAAGACGCAAAGTGTAGATTCAAACGGCGATGTTTTTACCGAAACCGAGTTTGACAGCGTTGGCAGACCAAAGCGTTCGACGAATCCGTATCGGGCGAATGAGGCGAAAGTTTGGACAACGACAAACTACGATTCACAAGGACGACCTTTTGAAGTTGTCACATCTGATGGTGCAAAAGTCACGACAGCTTTTGGGCTTTCGACTAGCGGAACTCATATTGGGACAACAGTTACAGTTACCGACCAAGCGTTGAGACAAAGGCGAAGCATCACGAATGCACTCGGACAATTGACGCGAGTCGATGAACCGAATGACGCGGGAAATCTCGGTACGCTCAACGCTCCCACGCAACAAACGCTCTACGCCTATGACACTTTGAATAATTTAATCACGGTCAATCAAGGCGTTCAAACGAGAAGTTTTGCATACGATTCGCTGTCGCGTTTGAAGCAAGCGAATAATCCCGAAAGCGGAATAATCAGCTATGTTTACGACAACAACGGAAATTTAACGAGCAAGACGGACGCGAGACAAATCACGACAAACTACGTCTATG
>JANNVK010000229.1:0-4580 GCA_031414415.1 Acidobacteriota bacterium | reverse complement strand
GAAATCACCGTAGCTAATATTTTGCCCTCGAGAAGCTTCGCCTCTCATGCGTCCTTTCATGACGCGACGATGTTTTACCTTTTTTGGCATCAACATAATGACAACCTCTAAAAATTACCTAAAAATTTATTTACTATCGTTACGATCACGACGACCGCCGCGACCTCTTTCTCTATCGCCACGTCCGCGACCTCTGTCGCCTTGGACTTTTAATTCGTTAATCGGATCTGTTGTTGTGCCGCGTGCCATTGAGGCATTTGGGTCAAGAATTTCACCTCGATAAATCCAAACTTTGACTCCAATAATACCAAAGGTGGTTAATGCTTCAGCAAAACCAAAATCAATATCTGCACGTAGCGTGTGCAATGGAAGTTGTCCATCAAGTGTCCATTCAGTTCTGGCGATTTCTGCACCGTTTAAACGACCTGAACACATAACTTTTACACCTAAAGCACCAAAGCGTCTTGTTTCTTCAACAATTTTTTTCATTGCTCGTCTAAAAGCAATACGTTTTTCAAGTTGTTGTGCAATCTTCTCAGCTTGCAATTGTGCATTTAACTCGGGTTTAAGAATTTCTTGAATTGAAACAATTACTTCACGACCTGTTTTCTTTGACAAATCTTCTTTTAATTTTTCAATTTCGGTTCCTTTTCTACCGATGATAATTCCTGGTCGAGAAGTGTAAATAATTATTTTTACTCTATTAGCCGCACGCTCAATATCAATGTGCGAAACTCCTCCACCAGTAAAACGTTTCTTCAAATCTCTTTTTAATTGAAGATCTTCAGCTAAATACTCAGCAAATTCTTTTTTCGCAAACCAATGCGAGTGCCAATCTTTGTTGTAACCGACTCGAAAGCCGTATGGATGAACTTTTTGTCCCATAAATCTATTCTGCTGCCTCCGCAGGTTGTTCAGTCACTTTTTTCTTAGCTGGTGATTTAACTTTTATCTCTGTTGAAATTGTAGTTTCTGGTTTTAGATCAACCGGAGTTACTACTTTTTTTATAACTTTTCTTTCAAATACTTCGGGTTTGTCACTCGATACAAGAATAGTAATATGGCAATAATGACGTTGTTCTTTGTAAGCTCTTCCTTGTGGTGCGGGACGCATCCGACGACGATTTTTAGTTGGTCCCATATCAACAAAGCAAGTTTTAACAAACAAATCGTCCGGATCAACAGCGATATTTTGTTGCTCTGCTTTGAAAGTTGCATTCGCAACTGCTGATTTTAAACACTTTGCAATTGGATCAGTAGCACGCTTGTTTGTGAACTGAAGAATCGCAAGAGCTTTACCAACATTCTCGCCACGAATCAAATCGATTACTAATCTCGCTTTGCGAGGAGAACCTTTCAAATATTTGGTTTTTGCTACTGCTTCCATATCTATTTTAGTATGCAATTAAATTTGTCAAAATGTAGATTAACCACATGTAATGGCAAATAATGTTTACTTCCTTTTTGCCGATTTCTCTGCTTTTGTCCCGGCGTGACCTTTAAAAACTCGTGTCGGAGAAAATTCACCTAACTTGTGTCCTACCATGTTTTCAGTTATGTAAACTGGAACGTGGCGTTTGCCGTTGTGAACTCCAAAAGTTAACCCAACCATCTCAGGAGTTATTGTCGAACGACGTGACCAAGTCTTAATCGCTTGCGGCTTCGCACCGCCTTCGGCAATTTTTCTTAAAACTTTTTGGACACTTAAATCAATAAAAGGTCCTTTCTTTAATGAACGTGGCATAATTCGATTTTATTTTTTGATGGTTATAAAATTACTTAAACCCATCTAACAACTAACTATTTTTTTCTTCGGTCACGCACAATCATGTTCTGCGTTCGTTTATTACTTCGTGTTTTGTATCCGCGAGTAGGAATTCCCCAAGGCGTAACTGGATGGCGACCACCGGAAGTTTTACCTTCACCACCACCATGCGGGTGATCGACTGGATTCATTACAACACCCCGAACTTTCGGTCTGCGTCCTTTCCAACGTGATCTCCCTGCTTTACCAAGTGAAACATTTTCGTGTTCAGTGTTTCCAACTTGTCCAATTGATGCCATACATACTAATGGAACCTTTCGCACTTCACCGGATGGCATTCTTAAAAGAGCATAATCACCATCTTTTGCAATAAGTTGAGCAAAACCACCAGCCGAGCGAACCATTTGCCCGCCTTTTCCGGGACGCATTTCGATGTTATGAATCTGCGTTCCAAGCGGAATGTTCTTCATTGGAAGTGCATTCCCAGGCAAAATATCAGCTTCAGCACCACTCAATATTGATGCTCCAACAATTAAACCTACTGGAGCAATGATGTATCTCTTTTCACCGTCAGAATAATTGATTAATGCAATATGTGCAGAACGATTTGGATCATACTCTAACTGAGTAACTTCACCTGTTATGCCAATTTTGTTACGTTTAAAATCAATAATTCGATAATGACGCTTGTGACCACCACCGCGACGACGAACAGTAATTCGACCATCATTATTTCGTCCTGAAATTCTTATTTTAGGCTCTAATAATGACTTTTCTGGCTTCGCACCTTTGGTCAACTCATCGCGTGTCAAATACGTTTGATAACGACGAGCAGGCGATGTTGGCTTTAATTTCTTGATTCCCATTTTCTTCTCACTCAAATGTTAAAATCTGTTCTAAGACATTAACTATATGAAAAATAACTAATTATATTGCTTCAGCGTAGTCGACAATTGGCTCACCTTTAAGTAATGTAACATATGCTTTTTTCCAAGAAGCACGGCGACCAACATAGCGTCCTTGACGTTTTTCTTTGCCTTTATAGTTCAATGTTCTGACGTAAGAAACTTTCACACTAAAGATCTCTTCAACAGCTTTTTTAATATCAGCTTTTCCAGCTTTGACGTTGACTTTGAAAGTTAAAACTTGCTCTTTATCTTCGTTGGCAGTTTCTTCTTTCAAGAGAACTGATTTTTCGGTAACAACTGGGGACTTCAAAGTGTCCCAAACATTCAAACTTAATCTCATTGTGCTACCTCATTACCATTTTTTTTCTCGCGTTTTGGATCAAGCAAATCTGTTAACTCACTAATAGCATTTTTTGTAACAACTAATTTCTCGTGATAAATCAAATCATAAATGTTCAAACCATAACTGTTAGTTATTTTAGTTTTTTGAACGTTTCTTGATGATAAAATCAAATTTACATTATCTAATGAATCAATAATCAAAGTTTTAGTTTGCTTCTTTAGTGTAGCTAAACCCATTGCTGACATTATACTAACGAAGGATTTAGTCTTATTCTCAGACATCACAAACTCATCAATTACTATCAAATTTCCTTCGCGAATCCTTTCAGACAAAGCAGAACGTAAAGCACCACGACGCATCTTTTTTGGTATGTTGTATGACCAATCTCTAGGTTGCGGACCGTGGACGTTACCACCACCTTTCCACAAAGGTGAACGAATCGAAGCGATTCTCGCACGCCCAGTACCCTTTTGCTTCCACAACTTTCGACCAGAACCTGAGACATTGCCACGTGTTTTTGTCGCTGATGTCCCACTCCGACGATTAGCCAGGTAGTTAATTACTGAGGTATGGATTAAAGATTCATTCAAAGCAACTCCAAAAACGGAATCTAATAAATCAATTTCACCAACCTTACTATTACTTAAATTGCGAACCTCAACGGTAGGCATAATTTACTCCAATATCTTGTGTAATTTGAAAAAAATTCAATTACTACTTTCTTGTTGACTTTTTAACAATTACTAAACCACCGTTTGGTCCTGGAACTGCACCTTTAACCATAATGATGTTATTTTCAGCATCAACTCGTGCAATTGTTAAACCAGCAACTGTAACTCTTTCATCGCCCATGTGTCCAGATGATCTCAGACCTTTCATAACTCTTGATGGATATGCGGATTGTCCAATAGAACCTGGTGCCCGAATGTTCATCGAACCATGCGACATCGGTCCACGTTGGAAATGATGACGTTTAATTGTTCCTGCAAATCCACGACCCTTTGACTTTCCAACAACTTCAACCCTATCACCATCAGAAAACAAATCAGCTTTGATTTGATCACCAATGTTTCCATCAGGCTCGTTTTCAAGTCGAATTTCGCGAAGTATCCTGGTTGGCGATAAACCACCACCTGTTTTTTCAAAGTGACCACGCAACGGTTTTGTAACGTTTTTTGGCTTGATAGCCTTTTCTTCTACAAACCCAAGCTGCACTGCATTGTAACCATCTTTGCCGGAAGCCAATTTCTTTTGAACAACAACACAAGGTCCCACTTTCAAGACAGTTACCGGTATTACCGTTCCATCTTCAGTGAACAACTGTGTCATGCCTACTTTTCTTCCGATGATTCCGTTAATCATCATAATCTCCAATATTTGTAACAATAAAACAAATTGGTTGCCATATTAGCAAATACCAAATTTGATATTATTGATTAGCTTTTGCCAAATGCTTTGATTTCAACATCAACACCGGCTGGTAAATCTAACTTCATTAACGCATCAACTGTTTCTGCGGTTGGATCAAGAATGTCCATTAGACGTTTGTGTGTTCTAATTTCAA
>JANNVK010000228.1:0-1941 GCA_031414415.1 Acidobacteriota bacterium | reverse complement strand
CGCGTTTATGTCCGCGCAAACCGAAGTTAGATTATACTCTTTTGCCCAACGAATGACTTCAAAAAAATCGGCGTTTTCCCAAATCGGCAAGCGAAAACTCGCGCCCATTGCACCGCGCAAAGCTTTTGGCGAAAAAACATTCGCTGAATTATTGGTTAAAATCACGCCCGTTACATCAACCGCTTCGCAGGAGCGTAAAATCGCTCCTAAATTTGCCGGATTATTGATTTGATGAAGCAAGATGACAAGCGGAAATTCACGCTCTTTTTCATTCAAAGACGCTTCAATTAAACTACTGTTTGTTTTTGGTTTATGGCAGACAAAGACAATGCCTTGTGAAGTTTTGGTGTCAGCGAGGGAATCGAAAACTTTTTCGGAAACTTCCGTAACAGCGATATTTTGGGCAGAAACTTTTGCCAAAATACCTTCTTTCGCAAAACTTTCTGAAACAAATATCTCGTCAATTTTCAGGTTTGAGCGCAAAACTTCCGTGCATAATCGCCAGCCTTCGACAAAAATTAAATCCTCGATATTTCCGTCGCGCACCTTTCGTGCTTGCTTTAACCTTTGATTATCGCGGCTTGTGATCTTCAATATTTTAATTTTAGGTTGAAAAATCTCTGGCAGGAAAAATAAAAATACTCGCGGCAAGACTTGAACTTGCGACCTTTCACTTCGGAGGCGAACACTCTATCCACTGAGCTACGCGAGCATATCAAGGAAACACGATGGTTTCACTGTTCTAATGAATTGTATCGTCTGTCGGCAACAAATCGTAAGTAACAAACAAAAACTGAATATCCTTACTTGGAACGATATAAGCCACTATTTGGTCGTTGGAAAAACCTTTAACTTCAATACGGAAATTATCAATCGCTTTTAAGTCTTCGCTAAGATAAATTTCACGAGTTCCGGTTACCACATAAGCGCGAAAACCTTTGTCAGCAGGTAAAGAGTCTTCAAACTCTTGGCTTTTTGCTGGTATAGGTCAATCGTTTCCTGTGCCAAGTTTCGTGGTTCTATTTTTGTATATTCTGGAAGTTTAGGCTTAAAGACGGAGTAATCAACCTGAAGCGTTTTGTCTTGGCTAATAGTTTCGCCGATTCTTTCAGCGGCAAGTCGCCCAGCTTCGTGTATTTGGTGGCTTAGAGATGCTGCAATTTCATTTTGCGATGTGAGACTTGGTACTAATGAAGCAGCAAAGTGGTCAATAATGTTTAGGTGTGCTTTTGCAAAAGTTTGCGCTGCGCCAATCGTAGCCTTAACAGCCGCTTCTTGAGTTGCCTTGCCTAATACCTTTATTGTTTCAGCGTTGGGGAAATTTTTCTGTAAAGCATCCATTTCTTTACTTTTTTCTAAAGCAGCTTTTTGAGTCTGTGTGAATTCCAACGCTTTGTCCTGCATTTTCTTGGCATTGTCCGCATCTTTGAGTAAATCTTTTAAGTTTGACATCTATTTCTTTTTCCTATCGCTCGCGCCAGTGCCTTCACGAAGGGCGGCGATTGTTTCTTTTGCGAAACGTCTATAAAATTTCGCCTTTTTCTTTTTTGCTGTTGGTGATGGCTTTTTCTTCGGCTTAAGTTATTTTCAAAAGCCCGTCTTGTTTGTATAAAGACAAACCACGCATAGCCAATTCGGAGGCAAACACTCTATCTACTGAGCTACGCGCATATACTTTATTAAAACCTATAAACCATAAAAAGTAAATCTGTTATTTCGGCTGAATGGTAATTGTCTTAATTCTAATATCGTCAAGCGGACGTTCCTTCATTCCCGGATTAGGATTGGTTTTATCAGTCGGCGTTCCGGCAATCGTGTTGACATTGTTCATTCCTTCGATGACTTTTCCAAAAATAGTGTAACGATTGTCGAAGCCCGATTCACGTTTTAACGTAATAAAAAACTGCGAATTTGCCGAATTATTATCTTGCCCACGCGCCG
>JANNVK010000227.1:0-2111 GCA_031414415.1 Acidobacteriota bacterium | reverse complement strand
AAAATAAAGTAGTTAAAAACACAAAATGTAGTGGTCTGAATATGAAATTTCAAACTATTACGTTTTGTGTTTTTTTATATAATTTTGCCAAATTCGTAACTAAAATGATTTAAACTTACTATTTTTGAGTAATTAAAAGTTCAAACACAATTGTTGTGAAATAAGCATAAAGAGAAATGGCGTAAATGCCAACAGTAGCTCTATGCGAATTACATTTGACAAAAAAAATATAAAATTTAACAAATGAAATACCATCAAATTGACCGTGACTTATTTATAAAAAATCGTGCTAAATTTACGGCTCAAATGAAGCCAAAAAGCGTAGCGATATTTAATTCCAACGATATTTATCCCGTTTCTGCAGACAGTACTTTGCCTTTTGCACAACACCGTGATATTTTTTATTTAAGCGGAGTCGATCAAGAAGAAAGTATTTTGCTGCTTTTTCCTGATGCGCCTTACGAGCACCAAAGAGAGATGTTATTCCTGAAAGAAACCAGCGAGCACATTGCAATTTGGGAAGGTGAAAAACTGACTAAAGAACGCGCTCTGGAAGTTTCCGGAATCAAAACCGTTTATTGGTTACCCGAATTTGAGAAAATTCTGTTCGAAATGATGACGCATTCGGAAACAATTTACATCAATACGAATGAGCATTATCGTGCAACCGTAGAAACCGAAACTCGCGAAGCCCGTTTTGTAAAATGGTGGAAAGAGAAATATCCAGCTCATACTGTCGCAAAAAGCAATCCAATATTGCAACGCCTTCGTTCTGTAAAAGAAAGCGAAGAATTGGATTTAATCCAAAAAGCTTGTGATATTACCGAACTCGGTTTTAGACGATTATTGCCTTTCGTGAAACCAAATGTAACGGAATATGAAATTGAAGCAGAACTGATTCACGAATTCGTTCGAAATCGTTCCAAAGGTTTTGCTTACACTCCAATTATCGCTTCAGGAAACAATGCTAATGTGTTGCATTACATCGAAAACAACCAACAATGTCAGGCTGGTGATTTGATTTTACTGGATGTTGCTGCCGAATATGCTAATTATTCCAGTGACATGACAAGAACAATTCCTGTTTCAGGAACATTTACTAGCAGACAAAAAGATGTTTACAATGCTGTTTTGCGTGTAAAAAATGAAGCTACCAAAATGCTTGCTCCGGGAACACTTTGGAAACAATACCATATTGAAGTAGGGAAAATCATGACTTCTGAGTTATTAGGTTTGGGATTAATCGACAAAGCCGACGTACAAAACGAAAACCCGGAATGGCCAGCTTACAAAAAATATTTTATGCACGGAACATCGCACCACATGGGATTGGACACGCATGATTACGGAATTCTAACGGAGCCTATGCAAGCCAATATGGTTTTCACGGTAGAGCCGGGAATCTATATTCCAGCCGAAGGTTTCGGAATTCGATTAGAGGATAATGTAATTGTTCAGGAAAAAGGAGAACCTTTTAACTTGATGCGCAATATTCCAATTGAAGTAGAAGAAATCGAAACGTTGATGAACGTCTAAAAATTTCAGATTACAAATAACAAATCGGTTTACAGCAATGTGAACCGATTTTTTTTGGGCGCAACCCAGCCTCCGTAAACTCCGGCTGCGTCGGGCTATGCGCTCCAAGTCCTCGTGCCGCAAAAACGCGGCACTGCGGGCTTTCCGCTGCTATCCCTTGCGCGCATCAACGAGAAAATCGATAACTCAACAACATGAGCTTCAAAATTCATGTTAAAGCTGTAACTTTATAATCGAGCTTCCGACTTATTTAAAAAATTCATTGTACTTAATATTTTGCAAAACATATTCTTTATATAATTTATACCATTAAGAAATTTAGAAAAATTAAGCCTAAATCTAAATGAAACTTAATTTCTTAATGGTAAAAACTTTTAAATAAAAACTTAAAACTCAGAAATCATGCAAGCACACGAAATAGATTACCACATTTTTGGCGAGGAAATGCAATATGTAGAAATAGAATTGGATCCACAGGAAATCGTAATTGCCGAAGCCGGAAGTTTTATGATGATGGATAACAACATCCAAATGGAAACCATTTTTGGAGATGGATCAGAACAACAATCCGGATT
>JANNVK010000226.1:0-4233 GCA_031414415.1 Acidobacteriota bacterium | reverse complement strand
CGAGTTTTTGAGGCTGGCAGTCAAAGAAGGACGAGTCGGCACGGGCGGTGCGTATAATCAGTTCAACGAAAATACGATTGGCGGCGAAAGTATTATCCGAAATATTCTTTACGGGCAAGAAATGCACAAGGCAATGCTCGGCAGAAAATCCGAATCGCTCGCACTTTGGGACGTTTTCGGACACGCTCCGCAAATCTCGCAAATTGCTGTAAAATCTGGCTTTACGGGAATTGTTTGGTCAAAAAAAATCACAGGTTTTCAGCCGTTTTTCTATGATTACGCGTTAGATGGTTCAAAACTTTTGCACAAACGAATTGATTACGCCTACTCATTTTCGGGCTTTGGGAGCGGAAAGAATTATACTTTTGATAATTTCCGCAAAATGACGGAAAACAGATTTAAGGAAACTCAATCTTTTGGCTCAAGCGTAGATTTACGAATCAACGCCGCCGATTTTACGCCGCCGTGGACAAATCTCGCGGGAAATGTCGAGAAATTAAATCAAAATAATCCGCAAATTAAAACGAGTGGACAAGCACAAGACCTTTATTTTCAAGCATTAAACAAAGAAATTGCCGCCGGAAAAGTTAAACCACCGATTTCGTCGCGGGATAAATTGTTTTTCCACGTTGGCGTAAATATGGCTCGGTCTGATTTGAAAATCGGGCAGCGATTGTCGGAAAATGTCACATTAACAGCAGAAAAATTCGGTTCAATCGCTTACCTGCTCGGTGCAAAATATCCCGATTTAGCGTTGGATAAAGCGTGGCGGCAAATATTTTTCGGCTCGCATCACGACGCAATCACGGGAACGCCCAGCGATTCGGCATTTTTGGATTTGGTTTTAGGCTATCGAGAGGCGATTGAATTGTCGAAAGGTGCTTTGGACGATTCGCTTCGATTTATCTCAGAGCAGATAAATACGAATTCAAAATTCAAAATTCAAAATTCAAAATTGACTCCGATTGTTGTGTTTAATCCGATGAATTGGAAGCGAAATGATGTTGTTAAAGCGAAGGTTGAAAACGCAAATATTGTTGTTAAAGACGATAAAGGTAAGGTAATTCCACACAAAATTTTGGCGAATAATTATATTGAGTTTGTCGCAAGTAATGTTCCGTCAATAGGTTACAAAACTTTTTTCTTAAGTTCGGAGTCCAGCCTTCAGGCTGAAACTCAGCCTAAAGGCTGGACTCCTAACATTATCGAAAATGAATTTTACATAATTAAAATTGACTCAACTAAAGGCGGAGCGATTTCGAGCATTTATGATAAGCAAGCCAAACGCGAAGTTATCAACAACGCTAACGGACATTTCGGCAATGAAATAGCGAGTTTAAAGGAAGAGTTGACTCGAAAAAATGTGATTTACCCGGCTTGGGAAATGTGGACGACGGGCAAGAAAAAGTTCTCGACTGAAAAACCTGCAAAATTAATTTCTGCGAACAAAAACGAAATAATTCTCGAAGGCGAATTGCCGAATATGCAAAAGTTTCGCCAAACAATCACGCTTCACAATTCTATCAAACGAATTGATTTCAAAACTGAACTTATTGATTACAAAGGCTATAACGAGCTTTTTACCGTCAATTTTCCGCTGGAATTGACTGGCGGAGCGTTAGTTACAGAAGATAGATTTGGAACAGTCGTGAGAAACGGCAGCAAAGGTTTTCTTGATTTTCGCACGAATACGGACAAACTTGTTTCGGGTTCGCCCGTTTATTCGGTCAATAATTGGGCAGAATATGGAAGCGTTTTGAACCTTAATTTTTTGCGACGCGGAGACACGGAGACTGTGAGACGCGGCGAAGAAAATCCGAAACTCTCCGCGTCTCCGCGTCAGCCTGTCTCCGCGTCGCAAATAATCGCATCCGTTCCATTTAAGCCGTCTGCTCTCGTTCGTCCACACGGCGATATTTACGAATCTGCAACCGAAAGTCTCGTCGCAAATTTCATCAAACGTGGAGTTTCAATCACGCCTTTATATGATGATTTTGAAGCGGAACGGCGTAAAAATTTAACAATCGAAGATTCGACGATGCCGAAAAAATTGAATGACGACATTGCGTATCATAATTTCAGAATCTCGCTAGGTGACGACAAACAAAACACTTACACGGCTGAATTATTCAAACTTATTTCGGCTGAAACGGAGGCGAAATTTGAGGCACGAGTTGCGAAAGACGGCTTCGCGTATCTTTTTCTTTACGACAAAAATGTTCCCGAAGGATGGTCGGCGATGCCTGTTTTGGTGATTGTGGGTGATGTCAAAAATGCGGTTGAAAATTTGGTGGCACCGATTGCGAAGGGCGAATTTGCGTTGAATATTGCGGCGGAAAGTTTTGCGGTTGAGACGAATCCAAATAAAGATTTGCCGAAAGTTCCCGATTACGGCGTAGCTTTGATAAATAACGGAACGGCGGGAGTTTCGCTCGAAAATCCGAATACTTTGACGCTTCATTTGACGCATACGGCGATTTTTCCGGCAGTCAGTCTGCCGTTTGAATTTGTGCCGGAAAACAAAACGCATACGTTCACATATTCGCTCTATCCGCACGAAAAAGATTGGCGAGAAGCCGATACGGTCAAGGTTGGATATGATTTCAACAACCCGTTAATTGCTGTTCAAACTGATATTCACGCAGGGAATTTGCCGAGCGAAAATAGTTTTTTGGAAACTAAATCATTGAATGAAAATGTAGTTTTGTCCGCTTTGAAAATCGGGGAGAATCCGCAAGCAACCTTCAAAAGTTTGAATCGTAAAAATCGAACTTCGATAATTATGAGACTTTACGAAAGCGAAGGACTGAAAACAGGGGCAACATTAAATCCAACTTTTTTCAAACACAAACCATATCTCGATGTTATTGATATTTTGGAAAAATCAAACTTAACTGAAGATAAAATTCTTGAGAATCCTTATCGTAAAGTTAGAAATACTGGAACTGAAATGCAGTTTGTAACCTCGCTTGATAGTTTTGGAATCGAAACTTATCGGTTTAAAACGTCCCGAATTACACAAGATTTAAATGTTGAAGGCAAAGTGGATTCAAGTTTTGATTCCACTCAACTAGGCATAATTAAAGAGCCAATCCAACCCGTTTTTTCGCGTTATTGGATGCACAATATGGGAGCCGCACCGATTGGAAATGATGCGGTCAAAGTTTCTCTGCGACCGGTTGAGCAAATGGGAAATCTGTCCACATTTGCTTGGGAAGACCCGTATAATCAAGGCGGAATCACGACCAACGCCGTCCGCGTGCAGGTTGTAAATAATTATCAAGACCGCAAAATTTCGGGCGAAATCACGCTCGAAGTTCCCGAAGATTGGCGGGTTGTGCCGGAGAAAATCGCTTACGAAATTGAGCCAAACGGTTCTTTCGTCAAAGATGTGGTCGTGATGGCTTTTCCGGTCAAACGAAATTTAGAATTTGAACGTGCATCGGGTTTGGTCAAGGCGAGAATTGAACACAACGGGCAGATTTTCCAAGACGTTTTGCAAGTCGGCAAGCCTTACAAACTCGATTGGCGAACTGAGCAAACCGAAAAAGAAGTCACGGTTTACATCAAAAATCCGTATCGGCAGACGATTGAAGGTGCGATTGCTTTGATAACTCCGCCCGAAACTTGGGCTGGCGGAATCTATTCAAATGTCTCAAATGGCGAACCGCTTTTCCCGCGTGAACAAGGCTTTAGCGTTCCGCCGAATTCGGAAATTTCGTTGAAATTTGACCACGGCGTTTTGCCCGAAGGCAGTTGGAAAATTGCGAGAATTGTCTATAACGGAAATGTAGATTACAAACGGGCAGATTCTTTAATGAAAAATTCAAAATGAAAAATTCAAAATTATTTTCAATCACACTTTTTGCACTTTTAATTTTTAATTTTGCATTGATTGTGAACGCTCAAACGAAAGCGGTCTGGATTCGTCCGTTTATCAATGCAAATTTTGAAACGCGGAAGAATCCGCTTGAGGCTCGAAAGTATATCAAAACTGAACTCGAACGGATGAAACGAGCAGGTTTTAGCGTGGTTTTCCTCGAAACTTTTTGGGACGGTTATACAATTTACCCGTCGAAAATTGTGCCGCAGCGTCCGCTTTCGATTGCTTACGGTGTTGCCCGAAAAGATGAAGCAGGGCAGACAGAAACTTACGATGTTTTGCAATTTTATCTTGATGAAGCCGAAAAATTGGGCATGTCGGTTCATTCGTGGATTCACGTTTTTCATCAA
>JANNVK010000225.1:0-74357 GCA_031414415.1 Acidobacteriota bacterium | reverse complement strand
GCCACGATTGATGATTTCCGATCAAACTTCTGTCTAATGCACGCGAACCGAAAGTAACGTCATAGTCACCATTTTCAATTGGTTCAATTAACTTATGAAGTTCTTCAATCGGCGTTGATAAATCTGCATCAGAGAAAAGTGAAATGTCACCTTTTGATGCAAAAAGTCCTGTTTTTACCGCAAAACCTTTACCACGATTTTCCTCATATCGAATTACTCTAGTATCAATTAATGGAAATTGAGTGCAAACATTTTTAGCAACTTCTGCTGTATTATCAGTTGAACCATCGTCAACAATGATTAATTCTGATTCAAAACTGAGATTTTGAACATATTTTAAAATCCTTTCAGATGTATCTTTAAGCCTGTCAGACTCATTAAAAGCAGGAATTATAATTGAAAGTTTATTACTCATACTTTTTCAATAAAACATCAATTACTGATTTTTTCCATCAAAATTTTAGAGCTTTTTTGCTTTCGTTCTAGTTTTATGAAGTTCTTTGTTTGTAAATCGAATATATTAGAATTTTCTAGGCAAGATTTATAAAAAATTGAAGTTAAGTGTATTCACAAGATAAAAATGCTTTAGATATATTTGACAATAAAAGTCTAATGGTTGATACTTTGTTTCACAAATAAGACAATATTTTAAAATTATTTTAATGTTTTGTCTGACTTGAAAACGGGATACTCGCTAAAAATCTCAGATTCAACAAAAGCGACAACTCCAAAAACTTAAACTAACGTGTTTTAAGTTAAACTCGCGAACTGCAAACTTTCTCAAAAAGTTCCGCAGTTTTTCTCAAAATAAATCATATGCCAAACACAAGAAAGTGTTAGTCATATTTCTATAAAGCTAGGAGAAATAAACATCATGAAAAATTGTAAATTAAAATTTGTTTCAAAATATGCGTTTGAAACAATAATGTTAACTTTATCTATATTATTGGCAAATCAATTTGTGTTTGCTGTGGCTTCACCTGTTACATGGATAAACCCAGTAAATGCAACCGTTACGGGAAATAGTATTACCAAAAATGGTGGTTGTGGAGGTTGTGCTGATTCTGGTGCCATCAGCCAGCAACAACTTGCAAGCGGTAACGGATATTTAGAGTTTACTGCGACATCTGGAAGCAACGGTTATATCGGCTTAGGAAATACGACAAGTAACTCGACCTCGAATTTAGAAATTAATTATGGTTTGTCATTTGGGAACAGTGCTTGGTCAGTTCGAGAATTTAACTTTACTTATCGCACTGATGGAACATACGCTGTTGGAGATGTATTTAGAATTGCTGTCCAAGGAACGCAGGTTATTTACACTAAAAACGGAACGGTTATTTACACAAGCACATTAACCCCGACTTATCCAATGGTAGTTGATACAAGTTTACTGGATTTAGTCAACAACATTAACAGCTCAACAGTTGACTTTGGACAAATTCAAACTGCTCCCACTCCGCCGACTTTAATCAGTAGCAGATGTTCGACTTATGCGGCACCTACAATTCCGACTCAATTACGAACATTTTATCTGAATGCTAGTGCTGGTAATGATTTAAACGATGGATTAAGCCCTGCGACAGCTTGGCAAACTATTCAAAAAGCCAATAATAATGCGATTCCAGGTGATTTATTCCTTATACGTGGAACCTTTGCAAATCAATGGATTAATCCTGTCAATTCGGAGAATTCTATAAATAAAATCACTTTTAAAAAAGAACCCGGACAATCAGCAATAATTGAAACTGGAAATTTTGGCGGTGCTGTTTCTCTTGGTGGACAGAGTCATATCGTTATTGATGGTTTTGAAATTCGAAATGTCGATTTCCCTATTACATTGTCTAATGGAGCCAATAATATTTGGCTAAGAAATCTATATGTTCACAATAGCGGACAAACACTATTACGCGTTGCAAGTAACAATAGAATAGAAGATTCTGTCTTTACTGATATTGGAAACCCGCAAACAAATGAAAACGATGCGGTGATTTTACTTCCCGGTGAAGGAACTGATACGGCTGGAAATGATAATAATGTTGTGGTTAGAAATTATTTTGGGAATGCCGGACATGCCGCGTACTCTGATACTTTGCAAGGTTCATCAGTTGGATTCAATGATAATAATATTGTTGCCCAGAATATTTTCAATAATGAATGGGCAACTAATATAGCAATCGGCGGTCGGTCAATAGGAACTTTGGTTGAGTGCAATGAAATAAAGAACGCATCACAAAACACTCCGAATCCTACACTTATTTATCCAAGACCAGGAATTCAATATTCAGGTGATAATGGAATAATCAGATACAATAAAGTTTACAATAACAAATCTTATGGAATGATTATTCAAGGATATATCTGGGCAACCGTTCAAGAGCAATACCCCGAGAACAATCAAATTTACCACAACACTTTCGTTTCAAACGGAAGTGCGGGTTTGATGTTGGGAATTAGTGATTCCGGCTATCCGGCGGCTCATGCGTATGTCAGAAACAATACATTCGAAAATAATATATTTTGGAATAATGCTGGCTATGATGGTGCGAACGGCAACTTCTATGACATAGTTGCTGAGTGTTATTCAGCTAATTTTCCTTGGGCTGCAGGATTTACTGATGGAAATGTCTTCAGATATAACAATGCTTCAAATCGACCGTTTTTCGCAATTGTTCGAAATTTTGCTGGTGGTGGAAATCTATTTTACGATACACCGACTTTGGCACAAACTACATTTCCAACTTGGACAAACAACACAAGACTTGATCCGTTGTTTACAAACTCTGCAACAAATGATTTTTCATTATTAGCAACCAGTCCGTTGATTGATGTTGGTAGATTAATTCCAGGAGTTCTCTACAATGGTTCTGCTCCTGATTTAGGTGCTATTGAAACTGCTGCGACTGCACCACCCCAATCACCCTATTCAGCCAGAAGTGCCAATTTAAGTTTGACAACACCAATTGAAGTTGAAAACTTTGATAATGGTGGACAAAACGTTGCTTATAACGACACTTTTGGAACAACAAGCAGTGGAGCATATCGTTCGTCACCTGTTGAAGCCGTTGATTTATTGGCAAATGCAAGTGCTAGCAATGGTTTTGTAGCATATGAAGCAGGAGCCGGTGAATGGATGGAATATACGGTTAATGTTCCTTCAACTGCAACTTACACATTTAATGTGAGATACTCTTCTCAATTTAACAATGGTAAGTTTCATATAGAAGTTTGTGATGCAAATGGAACTGGAGTCAGCAATTGTATTTCATCAGCACAATTAACTGCTAACTCAACGGGAAGTTGGTCAACATTTGCCGATTTAACAACGTCAATGAGTTTAACTGCCGGAAATGGCAAGATTCTAAGACTTGTTATGGATACAAATTCGCCTGATGGTTGTGCTTGTGTAGTCGCTAATTTTGACAGAATAACTGGTGCGGTATTAACAGCTCCAACTGCTCCAAGCGGATTAGTTGCAAGTGTTTTATCAACAACTTCGATGAAACTTGATTGGGTTGATAATTCAAATAATGAAACAAGTTTTATTGTTCAAAGATGTTCAGGTTCAACAACTTGCACAACTTTTGCAACTGTTGCAGGCGGAACATTGGCGACAAACGTGATTACATTTACTAATACTGGTTTAACTAACGGAACAATCTATCGTTATCGAATTGGTGCGGTAAATTCGGTTGGCACCAACTATTCAAATATTGCCACAATTACAGTTGGAATTCCGGCAGTTCCCGCAAGTATGACTGCAACTGCAGCGGCAGGAAAATTAGCAAATCTAACTTGGACTTCAACCGCCAATAATGTGACGAATTTTGAAGTTCAAAGATGTGCCGGAACAACTGCAACTTGCACTGCAACAAGCACAAACTGGGTAACTGTTTCTTTAACAATTCCACGAACTCAATTGACTTATCAAGATTCGGGATTAACAGCAGGAACAACTTATCGTTATCGTGTAAGAGCAGTAAACGGAGCAGGAAATTCTGCGTATAGACTAACAACTTCTACGATTACAGCTTTACCGTAACTTTTAAGTTGAAAAGAGCGTAGAACTTAGTGTTTTACGCTCTTTTTTTACATAAAATTCTCACCGTCAATAAATATCCGATGCCACATTTCAAAGTTTATCAATCTGAATAATCTGTTTGAATGATCTTCACCTTTGTTGTGTTTCGCAACCAATTCACGCACAAAATCAGCATCAAAAATTCCACGATTTAACACACGTTCGCTCAAAACATATTCGTCAACATATTGTTTGAATTCGTTTCGCAACCAACTTGCAATCGGAACCGGAAAACCCATTTTCGGACGATACAAAATTTCGTCAGGCAAAATTCCTTTCATCGCTTCTTTGAGTAAAAACTTGGTTGTTGTGCCACGAAGTTTCATATTGATTGGCATTTTCGCGGTAAATTCAACCAGTTTGTGATCCAAAAAAGGAACACGAGATTCGATTGAAGCAGCCATCGACATTTGATCTTGCTTCATCAAAAGTTCGTGCAGATATGTTTTTGAATCAACGTATAAAAGTTGGTCAAGAGCTTCTTTTGCGTCAGTATTTGCCAGCCATTCGTTTTGATAAAAATATGGATTTCGCTCGCTGATTCTAGATTTTGTTGCGTCTGAAAATAGACTTTTCTGCATTGATTTGCCAAATATTGCGAAGTTATCAAAAAACATATTTTCGATGTCGTTATCGCGTGTCAAAAAAGTTCGCGTCAGTTTTCCGCCGACTGCGTTTGCTCCGATTTTAATCGCCGAACGCAGAAATTTTGGCGTTGCTGATTCGTATTTCTCGCCGTAATTCAGCAGTTGCAGAGTTTTCGCATAACGACCGTAACCAGCCATTATTTCATCGCTGCCTTCGCCGGTCAGCACAACTTTAACGTGTTGCCCAGCAAGTTTTGAAACAAAATAAAGCGGAATTGATGAGTCAAACCCGATTGGTTCGTCCTCGTGCCAAATCAGTTTCGGCAATTCGGCAAAAAATTGTTCGGGCGTAATCGTAATTTCGTGATGCTCGGTTTTGTAACGTTCCGCAACAATTCGTGCGAACTCAAATTCGTTTGCTTCGCGTTCGGCAAATCCGACCGAAAACGTTTTTATCGGCTCGTCAACCATCGTTGACATCACCGCCGCGATTGCTGATGAATCAATTCCGCCCGACAAAAACATTCCTAGCGGAACGTCTGCCATCAACCGAAGTTCGACTGAATGCTTAAATAACTCAAGCCATTCTTGGATATATTCAGCTTCTCTTTTCTCCCTGTCTCCGCGTCCCAACGTCGCCACGTCATCATAGTGTTTTGGCTCAAATGAAATGTCCCAATATTTTTTAATCGACAGTTTTCCGTCTGCCCAAAACATCGTGTGTCCAGGCATAAGTCTCTTAACGCCAACAAATAGCGTTTCGTCTTTCGATGTTCCGTGATTCGCAAATTGATCAGGCAGAGCGTTGTAATTGAGTTCAGGTTTGACGGCGGCGGCTTCTAAAATTGTTTTGATTTCCGAACCGAAAAATAAATTTCCTTTCTCATCGTGAAAGTAATAAAGCGGTTTTACGCCTAATCTGTCACGGGCGATAAAAAGTTCTTTTTTTGTCCGATTCCAAATTGCAAAAGCAAACATTCCGCGTAATTTTTCAACGCATCGTTCGCCATATTCTTCAAAAAGATGCAAAATTGTTTCGGTATCGCAATGAGTTTGATAAATATGACCTTTGGCAACAAGTTCTTCGCGATAGTCAGCGTGATTATAAACCTCGCCGTTGTAAACAATTACGAGGTTTTTATCTTCATTAAACATCGGCTGTCCGCCGTGTGAAACGTCAACAATCGAAAGTCGCCGATGACCGAGACCAATTTGACCGTCGATAAATTCGCCTGCGTCATCAGGTCCACGATGATGAATTACATCACGCATTTTGCGTAAAATTTGCTCATCAATTTGTTTATTTGATTTTGTGGAATATGCAATTCCGTTGATTCCGCACATATTAATTTTGTTCGTTCTTTGAAATGAGGTAAACCAAAATCTTGGTTAAAACTATTTTACAATATTTAAGTGCAAAGTATTAAAGAAAATAAATCTAATTGCTATAGAAAACAAAAAACTTGCCAAATCGACAAGTTTTCTTTAAATAAGAAATTTGGAATTATACCTATTTAGTCATTTTAATTACCCGAATACTTGCATAATAACTGAGAAACTTTAATTTTTTTAATATTTTTCCATCAAGTCGCATTGCCGAAAATAATAATTTTTGTGATAAACCAAGAACTTCAATCAAATTTACAAATGGAAGCGAAAAACCGCGACTTTGGTAGTTTGTAAATATTTTTCCAAATTGTTCTAATTCCTTGTCAGTTAAGGGTCTTTCGAAAGGTGAAAGGTCAGGTTGTTGATAAGGAATTAAGTTTCTTAAAAACCAAACTAATTTCGAATTTCGAGCTGGTTCCATAAAAATTGCCGTTCCGCCTTTTTTCAAGACACGATAAACTTCTTTCGACGATAAATCTAAATCTAAATGATGTAATATCGCCATTCCGTAAACTACATCAACCGATTCATCAGCAAGCGGCAGATCGTGTGCGGAACCAACTCGAAACTCAACTTTATCTTTGTAGCCATGTAATTCCAGTCTTTTTTCTGCCAAATCAATAAGTTCAGGTGATATATCAACCCCAATCACGCTACCGCCATGAGAAGCTATCAAAACACTATTATCTCCGCTTCCGCAACCGTAATCTAAAACAGTTTTTCTACCAACATCACCTAATAAATGATAAGCATATTCGAGTGCGAAAGGCGTTTCAGCTGGCGGATTCGAATATCTAGAAATAATGTCATCCTTGATTCGTAAATCATTTGTAATCTTTTTTTGTGCCTCGCTTGCACTTCTCTCAACCTCAACATCTTCCCATTTTTTTATTTTTTCAGTTGTTGTTTCCATAGTTATCGGCTTTCAGTATTTCAAATTGTGTAGGTTAACCTCAAATTGACTATCATTAAAAATACTCAATCGCATAATACTTCCATATTATAAAAAGATTTACAAACTTCTATTATTTTTAAAATTTGAGTTAAAAATTTGTTTTTAATTCCTCAAAACCACTTGTTGATTGAATAAATCTGTTCATATCTGAGTCGCAATCAACCCGCGGAAGTGAAAAAATATTATCGGTCGTTTTGCTGAGTCGAAGTTCTGTCGAAACAGCCGATTTATAACCAGCACTTTCAACCGCTAAAAACTCACGCGAGGAACAATTGCCATTTGGATAACAAAAAAGATCGGCATCTTTTTGCAACTCTGTTTGCACTCGAAATTTCGACTCAAGCAGCTCGTTTTTTAAAACTTCATCGCTCACATTTGTCAAAATCGGATGAGAAACCGTGTGCGATTCAACTGTAACTCCATTATTTTCCATCTCTCTAGCATTGTCCCAAGTGAAACTGCTAAAATTTTCATCTGGTAAATCCGGTAGTTTGACGTTTAATAAATTTGCTAATTTTTCGATGTTTAAATCTCTGTCTTCGGTTGATAACTTTTTTAATTCTGAATTAATTTTTGCGGCGTAATTTATTCTCGATGTTTTATCGCCAAGTTTAAAAGAAAAATCTTTGCTCGCAATATTGAAATTTACTGAGTCTAGCTTTGTGTTTATTAACAAATATCTTGCCTTGTCTGTCCAAATCCAAGTTTTTTTGTCAAGAAAATCAGTAACCGCAAAAACTGTCGCCGGAACAGCAAACTTCTTCAAAATTGGAAATGCAATATCGTAAACATCCTTGTAACCATCGTCAATTGTTATCACTAAAGTCTTATTTCGTGTTGGCTCTTTGTTTAAAATTTTTTCCGTAAGTAATTGCAGTGAAATAACTTCGTAATGTTTGGTTATATATTTTAGATGGCTTTCTAATGCAATTTGAGATGTTGAAAAAGTATTATTTTCAAAACTAAACCTGTGATATGTCAAAATAGGAACACGAGTCCTATTTTTGTATCTTAACGCCGCAAAAGCATTAGTTTTAACCAAAAAATTTAAAATACTTTTCTTTAACATCTCGTCAATCCAATAGAGTTAGCAAAACTAAACTAATTTCTTTTTTCTAGCTTTCAAACGACGTTTAAGTTCATTTTTTTCACTTTTTAAGGGTAATCTATAACGTTTTCCTAAGTTTATGTTTTGTTTAATTCGAGGAAAATCGCCCGTTTCTATCATCTTTACAGCTTTTGACACGAGAGATGCACAAGCTGACTTTAGATTTAAACGAAATTTATCTAAAAATAATTCGAAATTAGTATCAAAACTAAAGTCATAACTTAACGGAACAGTTTCTTGCAAAATAATATCACCTGTATCTACTTTAGACGCAACAAAATGGACAGTTAATCCAACTTCCTTTTCGTCATTAAAAAGTTCCCAAAAAATAGATGGACCGCCACGATAATTTGGAGCCAAACCTTGATGTAAATTTATCGAACCAAGTTTTGGAATTGAAAAAACAATTTCTTTCACAATATTTGTCCCATAAATGACAGCAATATCCGCGTTTGACTGCTGCAAAAGCTCAATAGATTCCTCACTATGATAATTATGGACTCGAATTACAGGAATTGAATGCCTTGCTGCAATATCTTCTGTTTGTTGGCGTAAATCTGAAATTAATTCTAATTCTTTTTCACTTGATGTTTTTACTGGTAAATATCGCAAAATCATTTTATTGAAAGTCGTAAAATATCCATCATATTTTAGCGACCGTTTAAATTTTTCAAAAAAACTTCGTTGAGGTGCAATAACATCTTCAATAAAAACTCCAACAATATCAATGTTTTCTAGTCTCACAAGTTGTTCAATCAATAGCTCAGAACCGCCGTGAGTAAGTAAAATTATACGCATTTTTTATCATTAACCTACTGGATTAAAACATCTTACACGGCTTCATATTCAGCAGATATAGTCCACATAATATTTTTTCTTAATCTTAAAATCAAACGACTTAGTAATTAAGAAAACTCTTAATATTTTGAAAGCCCCAAATAAACCTCGATCCATTTTTCTCGAACATTTTCCCAATTATACTTTGCGTTTTCGTTTCTTGCCTGATTTAATATATCTTGAGCAATCTTGTGATTCTCCAATAAAAAAATTGCTTTTTTAGCTAATGACTTATGGTCGTCAACATCAACAAGCAAGCCGATTTTTTCATTAATAACAATATAAGGAATTCCGCCAGCATTTGTCGAAACAACGGCAGTTCCTGAAGCAAATGCTTCAATTATCGAGTTTGGCATATTGTCGATATTTGGCGAATTCAAATAAATATCGGCTCGATTATAAAGATTTGGCATGTCGTCTTGCTGAACTCGACCGAGGAATTCAACATTTTTTAGGCTCAAATCTTTTGCCAATTGATGAAGTTTTTCGCGTTCTTTTCCATCGCCAGCGACTATCAGTTTTGCTTCAGAATATTTTTCTTGAATCAATGCAAATGCTCGCAAAGTGCAACTAACATTATAAAGTTCTTCAAAATTTCGGTTTGATAGAAATATGGGTTTCAACGGATTTCGCTCGCGAAACGTGTATTTTTCAGCATCGACGAAATTAAAAATTGACTCAGCCTTTAAGCCAAACTTTGCAAAAACATCGACTAAATAATTTGATGGTGTAATGACTTTATCAAATATTCGGATTGTTGAAACTGAGGTTTTCCAACGAGTTAAATGATCTTCTGCTTCGCCGCTACGATAATTCAAAATTGTTTTTTTTCGAAAAAGTTTAGCAATTAAAAGTGCCGGAGTTGGTGCTAAAATAAACGAAAAATAAGATGCCGAAAATATGTGAATTACATCATAGCGAGGAATTTTTGTGAGTAAGTCAAAAATATATTTAATCGTCGTCAAAACTGTTCGAACATATTTTATCTTTTGCAAACTTGGAAAAAACTCTGGATTTATTGGTTGTAAATCGACAATTAGTTGCGGTTCATCTCGAAATTTCTCCAGCAATCTTTTGGCTTGCACAGTTTGCCCGCCAATCAGCGGCGATGCTGGAGCAACGATTAAGACTTTTATCGGTTTCAAACTTGTCATTTTTTTTCAAATCTCAGCCAAGCCTCGAGAACCAAAATAAACCACAATTGTCGTGGCGACCAATTTTGCTTTTCTGAGTTGTTGAGCAGTTTGATGACGTTTTCGCCTTTAATCCAACCTTCTTTTTCGAGCAAAGAATTTTGCATCATTTCGATAAATGACTGTTTCCAACTGCCAAGCAACCAACGTTGAACCGGAACGCCAAAACCTTGTTTTTTTCCTTGTGCAAGTTCAGGACTGATTCTGCGTTTTACAATTTCACGCAAAACAGCTTTGAGCGTTCGGTCTTTCATCCGCAATGAATACGGCAACTTCGCGGCAAATTTCCAAAGTTTTGTGTCCAAAAATGGCGAACGGGCTTCGAGTGCGTAAAGCATTGTTGCTCCGTCAACCTTTGTTAAATATTCACCGACAAATCGCGTTTTTCGATCATATTTGAGAAAATCTGCTAACAAATTTTCGCCTGAAGTGAAAGGAATTTCACGATGTGAAAGGCTGATATTTTCGAGTTTTTTGCCCAATAAGTTATTTGTTTGGTAAACAGGCAAACCGTCTCGCGATTGTGTAATTGCTCCTAAACCGCCAAAAGAATAATTCAAAAAAGAATTTGCACGTTTTGAAATTCCGCTTTTCGGAAGCAAAGAACCAAACGCTTGCAGGGTTTTTCCAACAACTTTCGGAGTAGATTTTGCGACTTTTTCTGCCATCAAAAAATGCAAATGTTCAGGATAACCGAGAAAAACGTCATCGCCGCCATCGCCAGTGAGCAAAACGGTTGCTTCGCGGGAAACTTCACGTGAAATGTCGAGCAAACCTAGTGCCGATGCACAAGCAAAAGGCTCGCCAAAAGCCTTTATCAAATTATCAATATTCAAAGGCTGTTCGCCCGACATTTCGAGAATTTTGTGTTTAATTCCTAGTTGTTTTGCAGTTTTTATTGCAATGTGGCTTTCGTCCCATTCATCATTTGGAACGCCAACCGTAAACGCCGTGACATCGCCTCCAAGTTTCGCAATTGCCCAACAAACAAGGCTCGAATCAATTCCGCCGCTCAGCAATGCACCGACCGCAACGTCTGCTTGCAAACGTTTCTCAACCGCTTCGAGAAACAATCTTTCGGTTTCTTCAACAGCTTCTTCAAATGAAATCAGTTTGTCGGTTGTTTCAGGCAAATCCCAATATTGTCGCTTTGTTATTTGCCCATTATTCCACTCTAAAATCGTTGCGGGTGAAAGTTTTTCTATACCTTCGTAAATCGAGCAGTCGTCAGTCAAAAATCCAAATTCCAAATATTCTGCAACGCCTTCGCGACTCAAATTGCTGCCAAAACCCGCTTCTTTTAACGCCCGAACACTTGATGCAAAATTTAACTCGCCATTTTTTAAATGATAAACTAAAGGCTTAACACCCAACCTATCACGCATCAAATAAAACGTTTTGCGAAGATTATCCCAAAGACCAATCGCAAACATTCCTTCAATTTTACTTGCGAGTTTGTCGATTCCCCATTCTTTATAACCAAATATTAAACATTCCGTATCTGTCTGACTAATAAAGACATAACCCAATTCTTCGAGCTCTTTTCTGAGCGGACGAAAGTTATAAATTGCACCATTAAAAACAATTCCAATTTGTCCATCAGGCGAAAGCATCGGTTGATGTCCGGCAGAACTTAAATCGAAAATTGAAAGTCTTCTATGTCCTAAAATCACTTCGTCCCACGATTCAATTCCTTGATCGTTTGGACCGCGATGTTCCAAAGTTTTTAACATCGCCTGAGCATTTTTTTTACTCGCTTCTTGATTTTTTACTCCTATAATTCCGGCAATTCCGCACATAAATTATGATTTATACAATTCTAATGTCTTATTCAATTGATTCTTCAACGAAAAATTACGAACAATAACATCAATTCCTTTTTCTCCAAACAATTTTACTTTATTCTCAACTTTTAACAGTTCGATCAAACGATTTGCCATTGCTTCATCATCATTAGAATCAACTAAATAACCTGTTTCGCCTTCAACTATTGCTTCGCTTGCTCCGCCAACATTGGTTGCAACAACTGGCTTTCCGGCAGCCATATATTCCAAAATTGAGTTAGAAAAACCTTCGTTGAGCGACGTTAAAACACACGCAAAACTGACAGAAAGAAGCTCCGGCACTTCACTACAGCGACCGATAAAGCTAATTTTATCAGAAACTTGCAAGTCTTCAGCCAATTTCTGTAAATCTGTTAAAAGATTGCCTTCACCAGCAACAACAAATTGAACATCTGGCAGTTTACTGCAAACTTTTTTGGCAACTCGCAAAAACATCGGAATATTTTTTACGTCATGACGCAAATTTGCAACGATTGTCACAAATCTTAAGTTTTCAGCGTTTGGTAGCCTTAACTTTTCACAAATTTCTTTGCGATTGGATAGTTTTGGCTTGAGTCTTTCTAAATCTAAGCCGTTGTAAATCACGTTTATTTTTTTTGCTGAAATGCCGTCCGCCATTAAATATGTTTTTACAGCTTCAGAATTTGCAACTATTGCACTCGCTCGCCCAAACGCAATTTTTTCGATAAATTCTTGGCTTTTTGAACGAACACCGCCAGTTTCGCGTTTTGAGGCAATTCGGATTTTAACGCCTGCGAGAAAAGCACCAAACATTCCAAAAACATTTGTATAAAAATCGTGTGTATGGATTATATCAATTTTGTTTGTTTTCAAAAATTTGACGAAAAGTCGTAGTTGTTTTAGAAAATTTAAATCGTAAAATGAAGTTAATTTAAACTCAGGAATGTTGGTAAAACCAATGTTTTCAACTTCTTGCAACAATACACCTTCGTTATTTAATGAAGCAATAAAAACATTGAAAGTTTTATCTTCGTGCAAAAGTTTGGTCAATTGCACGGCTTGGCGTTCGGAACCGCCTTGATGAAAACTTCCTATTAACTGAAGAGCGTTTTTAGCGTTCATAGCTTTTTAGCGTTTTTAGCGTTTTTAGCGTTTTTAGCGTTTTTATCGTTTTTAGCGTTTATTGCGTTTATAGCGTTTTTTGCGTTTTGGCGTTTGTTGCGTTTGTTGCGTTTATTGCGTTTATTGCGTTTATTGCGTTTATTGCGTTTGTTACGTTCTTAGCGTTTATTGCGTTTATGAAGAAAAATCAACTACATAAAAAAACTCTTTATTCTTAAACTCTTTAACGTTACAAACGCTACAAACTCTATGAACGCTATGAACGCTATAACGCTATAACGCTATGAACGCTATAACGCTATGACGCTAAAAACGCTTTCATTAGTTCTGACGTTGAGCTTATTTCCCAAACGCCTTGCGGTTGCAAATTTCAATTTGTGTGGAAAATTGATAACTTCGCGTCCGTTAAGTCGAAAATTTGCTCCGTCAATCATCACAAATTCTTCGGGCAAATTTTCGCCTTCGCTCATTCTCGCCCATAAAAATCGAAAATCTGAGTCAAAAAGCTCAGTTCTAATTATGGCTTCGCTGTCTGCAAAAACTAAAATATCTTGATAACCACGATAATTTACGACAAACGCTCTGCCGCCAGAAACTTCAGTTTCAAAAACTTCGGGTTTTTCAAACATCGAATCATTAGGCAACAAAAATGTAAAAAATTCTTGTGAGCCAACTCCTTCTGAGATAAAACGGAGAAATGGAGCATTCACTTTCATCCCGAAAACCGGCGAAACCCAACTCTCTTTTTTTTGCCATTGACCATTATCACCAAAGGTAAAAAGTCGCAAACCAGCACCTTTTTCCGGCGTTTCATTGACGCACCAATTGCCATTTTTTGAACTCTCAATTTCAGGATTTGTCGCAGAATCGAAATGAAAATTCATCTGATAACTATGATTTCCAAAACTTTCAACGTGATCACGAATTATCCAATAATCATTTTTGAGAAACAAAACACTCCGATTTTGTGTTGCCGCACCATTTTCTAAAGTTTGATAACCATTTTGCGAACCTTCAAAAAAGTCAAATCGGTCTTCGCTTAACCAAATTTTTGGCGTTGCTTCGGCGGTTGAATTCCAACTAAACTTACCGCCAGGTTCTGATGAAGATTTGTTGTCAATTGACAATGCATTGTGTGCCATTGTTGACCGAAAAAAGTCTCGCCATTCGTTTGATTCATGATAAGTGTATGTTCCCGGATCAACCAAAAGACTTTTTCCGCCAGCCGCAACATCAATCGCCAAAACGTCCGCGTGCGAATGTCCGCAACTCATTGCACCGTGAGTTCCGCAATCAAGCAACATAAAATTATCAGTTTCAGTCCAACCGTCACGCATCACAAAATATCCGCCAGCGGTAAAGGCTTTTGAATTTTCTTTTGGTTTGTGATCTCTTATTTTTTCAAATTTATCGTAACTTTCAACCCCAAATAGCCATAAAGTTTCTTCTGAAAACTCGTGTGAAACAAATTTATAATCGCCACGATTGAACAAAACTGAACCTGAAGTTAAAACTGAGCGAAAGTCATTTGGTTGCCGATTTGAAATTGGTAAAACATATCCGCCGTCGTCGTCGCCGATAAATGGCGTTGTTCCATCAGGTCGAGTTACATGCATCAAAAAGTCAATAATCTGCTGGAGTTTTGAACTCAATTTGTTGTTCGCAATCGCGTCTTTGTTATCTTTATTGAGACTTCGGAGCAAAAAGAATTGCGTGTAAAACTCGGCAGTATATCGTTGATACCAAGTTGATTGCTCAAAGTAAACGCCATCAGAAAGTATTTGTCTGTCGAGTTCGGCAAAGAGAATTTCGCTGCCGAGTTTTTGCCAATGTTCAGCTCTTTGCAAGCCATTTAATTGCGTTCCGAGAAAATATAAGGCAAGAGCTTCGCCTGTCAGATGCGTGTTTGGGCTGTAATATGTTGAGAGATATTTTTCAATATGTCGCCCGTTCATAAACAAATGTTTATAGATTTCTTGAAATAATTCGGGCGAAAAACTTGTCGATTCTTTAAAAAATTGCAACGCCCAAATCCAAGAAATCGAACGCAAAGCAATTTCCAAACTACTTAACCAATTTACTCCAATTCCTGGTGGATTTTGCTTCATCCAACTTCCAATATGACGAACAAATGTTGACGCATAACGCTCATCACCCGTCAGCCAATATGCTACGCCAAGCGTAAAAAAATGCTGATGACGATTTAGTTCCCAAATAATTTTTTTGTCGCCGGTTTCTTCGCTATCAAGTTCGTCAAATAATTTCCAATGTTTTTTGGGCGAAATTTTGTTTGAAACAGGTTCATAATGCCAGTCAATTTCAGTTCCAAAGTTGAGATTTTCATAACCGAATAAATCAAATTTTCCTTCCAAAATACGGTCAGCTTTTTCAACAATCTGATATTTTTCATTTCCGGCATCAATCGCATCGTTTCCATAAAGCAATCTGTAAATGTCAATAATTTCGCGTTTTTGGCAAAAACTGACAAAAAACGATGTCTGCGAATTTTCGTAAAACTGATTAAACAAATCGTCAATTGAAGGATTCTTAGACTTAAATTTATTTTTATTGAGTAATTGTTTGAGGTCGGAATCAGTCGGAATTTTCGTCCGCAAGCCGATTTGCTCAGAATAAACAGAAAGAACTTGCTCGCCGCGAGTGCGAATTTCACTCCAACTGCGTCCTTTTAGTTTTTTTAATTTTTCGAAAGCGTTCGACATCGTTTAGTTTTTTTTAACTCAGATTTTATTCAAAATTACTTCTGTTCTTTCATAATTGATTTCATTCGATAATCTCGATATTGATTTGGCGAGCCTTTTTTCCCGTCAATTGCCGCAGAAACCATATTAAAGGCTTCGCGGGCGGTTGCGAAATGGACTTTGTAATCACTGGTTTTTTCACCGTTTTCAATCACTTCACTAAAAAATCTTTTGGCATCTTCACCTATGCAAGCCGATTCGTCTTCATTAATAAAACCGTGACAATAAAGTTTGATAAAAACCCAATCTGAACGACCTTGAACTGTAATATTTGCTCCAATCCAACGTTTTAATCTGGACATATCTGAAACTTGATTACCTGCCAAAGCTCCGTCATCAATTCGCGGAAGCGGAAAACCTTTAAATTTTCTTGTCCAGTTAAACACTAAAGGTCCAGTAAATATCAATGGCAATAGAGGTGATTTTCTGCCGACTTCAACTCTTTTTCCCTTTCTGTGCGGAATAGCTTCGTTTAATGGTAATCCAATTTCGTAAATTTGATTTAACATCGGAACTTGGGCTTGTTCAGGTGCCGATGGCAATGTCATATCAACGTAACAACCTGTTTCGGCTAAAATTTGCATTTCTTCGTCAACGCCACAAAAATTTCCGCCACAAGAATTCCCTAAAGCTAAATTTCCATGAACAAAAGCCCACATTGGCTTTCCAACACCATCAAGTCGTGATAAAAACTGATGTTTTTCTGCTAAAATGTCGCGAAATTCAACCAAACTTTTTCTCAAATTTTCGGCTGTATCTGGTTTTTCAACTCCGTGATGCAAATGAATTTCTACTTCGCCTAAACCTTCTGACTGCATTTCAGCGAGTTTCTCTAAAATTGGTGAGTGATATTGTTCTGCGGGATAAAAATTTGTGTGGCGAAATTTAGTGCCATCAGAATCTTGCAAAGTTTCGCCAATAGTTTTTGCAAGTTTATAATAATTTGCTAATTTTTTTTCTGCCTCCGGAAAATCAAGTAATCCGCCATTTGGACTCCAACTTGGTTCAAAATGATTAGCGATTGTAAAAATTAAATGTTTTTTCTCAAAGGCATTATTTTGAAGAAAACTTTTTGTCCGCGAAAAGGGATAGCGAACTAGCCACGGCAAATTCCATTTAAGTTTAGTTGTTAAATTCGTTGTGTTTTGCATTTCTCTATCTTTTGACTATCAAATAAGCTGGCGTTTCCTTGTTGTTACTTGGTAAATAGTCTTTAATTTTTAAGCCTTGAGCGTGAAGTTCGTGTCGTATCATTTTTTCAGTTTGAAACATTTCTTTACCTTTAAAAATTCCACCTTCTAGTTGTTTTCCAGTCAACCAATAAAAACTTCCTAAAAATAAAGCAATTAATGGATAAATAAGAGTCTTTAAATTTCCAGCTTTAAAACGCTCTCTCAGCATTTTAAAATAAAACCTTGGAGCGTGAATTTTCAACAAAAACATTCCATTTGGACTTAAAACTCTCGAAATTTCAGCGATAGTTTTTTTGTTGTTCATATAAGGCAAGGCAACCATACACAAAACGACATCAAAACTTTCGTCGGCAAAAGGAATTTCTTCTCCGCGGGAGCACACAAAATTTACTTTATCTGCAAAATTGGTCGATTCAAAAAACTCTTTTCCAACTTCACCAACTTTTTCTGCAATATCAATTCCAAACCCGATTGCATTTTTTCTTTCAATAAACTGAAGCAAGTCGTAACCGGCTCCGCAACCAACATCTAAAACTCTTTCAACTTGTTTGTTTCCAACAGATTCAACAAGCCAGAAGCGTTTTTCTGCATCTCTATTTGCAAAATTTTGAAGTGCAATTTCTGCATATTCTTGGTAATCTTCGTTAGTAGTCATCAGTAAAATTCATCTCAAAAAATTAAACAACTAATCACGTTACTTATCCACAAACTCCCGATGCCAAAGTTCTAACATCAGAATAATCCATAACGAGTGTGAGTGATCGCGACGACCTCTGGCGTGTTCATCCAACAAATTTTGAATATATTTTGGCTCAAAATATCCACGTTCGAGCGTTCTTTTATCGCCTAAAGTTTCTAAAATTCGTTCTTTTAACTGAACATTTATCCACTCATTTATTGGAACGCCAAATCCTTGTTTTTCGCGATAGAGAATTTCTTTTGGAACAATTCCTTCCATCGCTTTTTTCAAAATATACTTCGTTTCTAAACCTTTTAACTTCAACTCAGAAGGCATTTGTGTGACAAATTCAATCAACTTATGGTCGAGAAAAGGAACTCTCGCTTCGAGTGATGTTGCCATCGACATTCGGTCAACTTTTGTCAAAATATCGCCCGGCAAGTAGGTTTTACTATCAAGATAAAGCAAATTATCGACTTCATTTCCGGTTGAAACACTCGTTCCGTATTCGCGAAAAACATTTTCGCCAGAGCCAAAACCAACACCTAATTTCGCTAAAAATTCGCTTGAATAAAACGATTTACGTTGCAATTTGTTGAAATGTGAAACGCTATCAATATATCTATCAATTGCATCAAGCGAAGTGTTGTAAAGATAATTTTTGCCATAAGTTCCGCTTGGCAATTTTTCACTCAATTTCTGCAAAACATTTTGCCGAAGAACTTTTGGAAGTTTTTCAAATCCGCGACGCTTTTTGTCGTTGACATATCTTGTGTAACCAGCAAAAACTTCATCGCCACCATCGCCCGAAAGTGCAACTGTGACATATTCGCGAGCCATTTTTGAAACCATATATGTCGGCAACGAACTCGGATCTGCAAAAGGTTCGTCAAAATGCCAAACTAAATCGTCAATTATCTCAACTAAATCAGGCGTTACAATAAATTCGTGATGTTCTGTTTTGAAATGGTCAGCTGCCATTCTCGCAAATTTCAACTCATTAAAACTATCTTCATTAAAACCAATTGAAAATGTTTTTACCGGAACATCAATAAGTTGCGACATCATCGCGACAACGGTTGATGAATCAACTCCGCCAGATAAAAATGCTCCAAGCGGAACTTCTGAAACCAGACGAATTTTCACAGCTTCTTTAATAAGTCGTTGTAATTCTTCGATATATTCGTCTTCAGTTTTTATTTCGACCGGTTTTGCATAAGTAAAATCCCAATACTTTTCCGTCTTAATTTCGCCATTTTTGTATGTTAAAAAATGTCCGGGCTGAAGTTTTCTAACTTCTTTGAAAATGCAAAATTCTTCCGGCACATAGCCAAATGTCAGATAAGAATCGAGTGCTGAAAAATCAATTTCGCGGGAAACACTTTTATTCTTTAGTACACTTTTTAATTCTGAACCAAAAACGAATTCACCATTTTTCGTCATGCTATAAAAAAGCGGTTTTTTACCAACTCTATCTCTTGCAATAAATAGACTTTCGTCAGTTTTATCCCAAATTGCAAAAGCAAACATTCCGCGTAAATGCTCAAGACAATTTGTTCCATATTCTTCAAAAGCGTGCAGAATTGTCTCTGTATCCGAGTTTGTTTTAAATTTATAACCGAGTTTTTCAAGATTGGTTTTGAGTTCAATAAAGTTATATATTTCGCCATTAAAAACAATAAATTTATCGCCGCTTTCGTTATAAATTGGCTGCTGTCCGGTTTTTAAATCAATAATTGAAAGCCGACGCATTCCGAGTGCGGCACGACCTTCGATAGTTGTCCCTTGTTCGTCAGGTCCGCGATGCGTTATGATTTTGCACATCGCATCGAGCAATTGCTCACGTTCAGCAATTCTTGTATTTTCTTTGGAGATAAATCCAGCTATTCCACACATTTTTTTAATTTACTTGAGATTAAGCAATTACATTTTTCCTTCTAAATTTATTGAAAATTGAACTTATCATTTTCTTTTCATTTTCTTCGATTAAACCGAAATAATTTGTACAAATTAAATATATTAGTCCAAAGACAGTTGCCGAAATTCCTAAAACTAAACTTCCGGCTACAAAATGTGAAAGTTGAGAATTTATACTTTTTGACAATATTTCGTCCCAAATTGGTAAAAAACCTTTCGTATTTGAATAAACTAAAAACGTAAATACTCCAGCAATTATACTTGAAACTGCTGTTTTCCAGACGTTTCCGACAAGGCTTAAATCTGAAGTTTTTACACCAACTGTTTTCCAAATTTTTATTGTTGTAATCAAACGATCGAGTAAGGAAACAAAAACTACGATTAAAATCATTCCTTGTAAGTTAAAATGATTAATACCAAACCACAGTAAGAAAGAAAGTCCGATTACTATAAAAATTCTAACTTTTAAGATAAATTTACCGAGAGATTCATAACTTCTCACTAAAGGATCGGAAATCAAGATGTAGGTTGGTAACAAAATAATATTGATTAAAAAAATTGGAACACTATCGGTGTATTTTTCTGTAAAAATAGTTGTTATAAAAGTTTGAGCTGTAATCAGAAAAAAAATAAACAAAGGAAAGTAAAAAAAAGCTAATTTATTCATCGCAGTTGCAGTGAGTTCAATCATTTCTCTTGTTTTTCCTGCTAGTTGCAGTTCGCTCATTTTGGGAATCATTACTGAGCCAATAGCTTCATACAGCAAAATCATTAAAGGTAATTCGAAACAACCAATTCTATATGTTGCAACTTCAGCAGAGGAAAATCTATTTCCAATAAAATAATTATGCAAATCAGTTTGCAAAGTCCATAAAATACCAGAAATTCCAAAAGGAAGTGCATATTTTACGTGTTTAAGGAAGAAGGCTAGATTAAAACACCTCCAAAATCCTTTGAATCTATAGTTCAAATAAATGCAAAGAATTATTGTTTGGAGAATTACCTGCACTGTAATTGCATTGAGTAATGCACCGACTGATGCCCAATAAACCAGACCAAAAACTAAAAACATAGATTTAGTAAACTGAGCCAGAATTATAAATACTGACGCTAACCGAGATTCTTGATTTGCGATTGCAACAATTTCTAAAAAGGCAGAAAATATCCAAAACCAAACAACCAAACCAATCTGCGGTGCAAAGCGAGTCATTTCTTCATCTTTAAACAGATTACCAAGAAATTGAGGAAAAACATTGAGGAGCAAACAGGCAATTCCACCTGAAATAAAGTTAAAAAGCAAGATATTAAAAACATAATAGTTAATATTTTCTTTTTCGCGAGAAAAAAAGTAATAAGCACTCATACTAAAACCAAATGGCAGAATGCTGCTTACTGTTGATATAACTAAAAAAACTTGTTGGTAAATTCCAACTTCAGATTTTGTTAGGAATCTGACAACCAAAAGCGGAAGCAAAAGAGTAAAAACAAAACCTATCAACTTGGCAAGCATCAGCCAACCAACGCTTGAATATAATGATTTTTCTTGTCTTTTTTCGGTCATTTCTAAATTATTTTATTTAAAGTATCATTAAAGTTTATCTTTTTTTGACTGCTTCTTGAGTATTGAAAGAACAAAATTTAGTTAAAATTTCACGTAGGTATTTTACTAATGACCAACAAGGAAAAATGCACAAATAATAAAAAATATATTTTCTATGGCAAGAGGCTGATTTAAGTTTGCTTTGTTTATGTTTTTTTTAGACATATTAATTCTTAATGTTTTTTTCCTATGTTTACGAACGAAACTTCATCAGAACGAAAACTACGAAACAAATAAAGCACAAGTTTTGGGCAAACATTGAGAAGAGTAATGATAATAGTAAGTTTTTTCTTGTAAAAAAATTTATTTGATTGTCTGAAGAATTCTTGAGCCTCAAAAAATTTGCCTTCAACAAGGCAGGTTTTGCCTTTTTCTAAATTTAATTGAGCTTTTGCAATCAAAATTTGTTTTTCAATTGCATTTTCTTCGCGTTCGTCGAGTTTAACTTTATTTTTGGCAATTAGAAGCACTTGTAAACTTCGTTCAGCACGATCTACATAACCTCCTGAGAGGCTGCCTGCTACAACACGATAGTTTAGTAAAACATCTTTTTGATAACCAATTCGAAATCGTTTTTTTGCAATTCGAACCCAAAGATCAAAATCTTCGCAACCAAAAACAATCTTATCTTCATCAAATCCGCCGGACTTTAAGACAACATCGCGTTTTACGACTGTGCCTGAAGTTATAATATTGCATTCTGCAAGCAACAATTTTTCAAGTGTAACTTCGCCTTTTGATGGTGAAAGTTGCATAAAAGTCTTGCCAGCCCAAGGCTTGAGACCAAACATCATCGCATCTGCGTAAATCAAGTCAAAGTTGTTTTTCTCTAATTTCGAAACTTGCATTTCAAGATATTTCGATTCCCAAATGTCATCGCCATCGAGAAAAGCCAGCAATTCGCCACGAGCAAGAAAAATTGCCGTATTGCGTGCCGAAGCCGCTCCGCCATTTGGTTGTTTGACATAAATAATTTGTTTAAAAAATGGAGTTAAAGTTTTTTCTAAGTTAACAGAATCTGGCGAACCATCATTGATTACCAGAATTTCATAATCTTTGAAAGTTTGTGAGAAAACTGAATTGAGCGTTTCGCAAATAAAATCTGCAACATTATAAGCCGGAATTACGATTGAAACTTTTGGACGCGAAGAGATAACAGCTTCGCCAATCTGCTTAGATTCAATGCGATGTTCAATAATTTCAGGATTAAAAAGTTGCGGTTTCATTTTAGAGAAGTTTGCGGTTAGGTGTTTTCGCCGCGTTCGGAAAGATGTTCACGAATCGGTTCCCAACGAGCGTAAGATTCACCTCGCATAAATTTGAAAAATGCTGAAAGCGAAGCCCAATTTGCTAAGACAAAGTAATGTGGAATTGCAAATATTCCAATTTTTCCAAACGAATTTTCAGCAAAGCGTGCGATAAAAGCTGATAAATAAAATAATGTTTGCAAAACTAAACTTACTGTGAAGAAAATTGACTTGAATGAAAGAACAAGCGAAGAGGCAAAGAGCAAAATCAAAAAAAACGGGACAGCGTAGCGAAAAATTTTATGAGATATTAATTGAATCGCAAAAAAGCCGCTTTTGAAAGGATTTAGCATTCTCGCATTTCGCCAAAGGTCAGTATAAGACTGCGTTATAACTCTAATTCTCATCGAAATTTCTTTGTCCGATTGTCGGTTCGTTTCCTCCATGCAGATTGCTTTTGGTTCATAAATTGTCCGAAAACCTTGCTCATAAATTAATGTGCAGATAATAAAATCGCTACAGGCTTCGTCATACATCGGAACATAAACAGATTTTCGCAAGGCATATAAACAGCCCGAAGCTCCAATTAACGAACACAACTTGCTTTCGCTTTCTTTCAAAAAAGTTTCGTAATTCCAATAACTTTTGGCACCTTTGCCAACACTTGAAGCAGTTTTATCAACATAAATTAACTTTCCGGCAACGCAACCAACAGTTTGATCGGCAAAATTTGGCAATATCTCTTTCAAAACGTCTGTCTGATACATCGAAGTTGCGTCAGAAAAAAGGATTATCTCACCAGTTGCTATTTGAACAGCAGCATTTTGAGCAGCAGTTTTTCCGCGTCTTTCATTTTGACGAAAAAGTTTGACACCGAAATTTGCAAAAGATTTTACAATTTCATCGGTCGCATCATTCGAACAATCAGACGCTACCAAAACTTCTAATTTATCTTTTGGATAATCAATTTTGAGAGTGTTTTCAAGTTTTTCTTTAATGTCTTTTTCTTCGTTGTAAGCAGTAATAATAAGCGTTACTTTTGGTTCGAAATTACTGCGTTTAATTGGTTTAGGAAAAATCCTGCTCGCTATCCAGACCGAGAGCGGATAGCCAATATACGTGTAAAATAATGCTAATAAACTTGAGAAAAAAACTATCTCAAATAAAATTGTTAAAAAATTGTTCATCTAAGAAGTAGCCAAAATACTTTTGGTTCCGTGAAAATCGAGAACGGTTTTATTTTGTTTATCCTTTTCAACTGCGTAAATCCGACGAATCGCGATTGCATATGCTATCGGGAAGTAAACAAACCAATTATACGCGAATGAGCCAAAGAAACTCGCAACCATATATGCAATTATACTGACTTGAACTCCAATTGAAAGGTAATAAATCCAGTTGAAATTTTTTGATGCGAAACATTCTCGTTCGATTGCACCTAATCTGCGAATTGGGCTAATTAAAATTAATAGATATAGAACTAATCCGATGATTCCTAGTTCGGAGGAAACTTGGGTAAAAGCATTATGAGTTTGCAAGTTATGAGCTGAACCAAGGGTAAATCCGTTCATACCTACGCCCCAAGGATTTCGCAGAGTTACAATAATTGATTGAATTAAAAGTTCTTTTCTTTGATCAGATGAACCTACTTCATCTAGTCCAGGAATGAGAATTGAAAGCACACGAAGACCGTAACCACCAGGAGCTGCAGCCAAGAAAATTGCAGAAATTATTGTTGATAAAACGACAACCTTAAACCTCTGATTTCTTCCAACTTTCAAAGCAAAAACAAATCCACTTATTATTAAACCAAGAAATGCCCCGCGAGAAAAAGTAACTAATACTCCTGCAACCATAAAAGCAGACGCAATGTAATATAAAACTTTCCAAACAATTTTTTTACTGCTAATTGCCAAAGCCACCGAAACAGGTAAAAACATTACAAAATGAGTTGCAAGTTCGTTAGGATTTCCGAACATTCCGCCGAGTTCGACACTAACGCGATAACCTTCAACTTTAAATTTGCCAGCTTGGTATAAATTAAATGCCACAACTGATAAATAAAACCCAATTCCAACAGAAAGCAACATCAACCCGCGAAGTCGCGTTTCGGTTTTAATAACATTTACCATCACGATAAACATCAAAACAACGCGAATAAAAGTATCGTTAAAAGTTTCCCAAGATAAAGACGGACTTTTTGCGATTGGTATTGTCAAAAGTGCAACCAATGTCAGCAATAAAATATAATTAATTTCCGGCGGGCGAGTTGTAAGGTTTCCTTCAGTCATAAACTGAGTTGGAACAAAGAAAATTATCGTGGCAATGGCGATATAAAGTGCCATCGAATTAAATCCGCTAAGTCCGGGAATTAATTCGTAAGGGCGAAAATAAAGGGTCAAAGTAAACAGAAAAATACCGATGTAGCTAAATGTGTGACCATTTCGCATCAACCAGTTATCTTGGCTTAATAACAATTTATCTTTTTCGAATGCTTTATCTAATTTTGCTTTTTTTTGAATCTCAGAATAAGTTAAATTATCGTTTTCAGGTGCTTTTGTTTCAATCTCTTTTGTAATTAAAACTTTCTCGCTGTCTAAACCTAAGCCATTTTTTTCGGATAAATTAGTAGCTTTTTTGTCCTCAAAAAAACCATGTGAGGTTAGAGTTTTATCAAGTCCGAAAAGTTCATCGTGATTTCTTGGAGGTTTGAGACTCGCTGGCAAACTAGAATTAGACCGATTAGAACTCGGTTTTAATGATGTATGGTCACGGCTTGTTTCTTTCGAAGACATCAATTCTCATTTATACTTTGACTTTGAAATTTAGGGGAAACCCAATAATAGCAAGTTTCAATAAATTTAAACAGCTAAGTTTTCCTCATCAAAAGTTGAAATTAAGACTTTTACCTTTCCACGCAATGCTTGTTCAAATTGTCGTGCGTCGTTTACTCCAGTAAATGACAACTGCTTTAATTCAGATTCTATGCGTTTTCGGTAATCAGAAACTAGAGAATCTGAAACTCCAAGATTTTCCGCAACTTCTAATTGTGTTCCACCATCAGTGCTGAGATAGCAATGCCATAAAACTCCGACCATTCGGTGATATTGTTTAGCTTTTCCGCGAACGCTTTTTTCCAAACCTTGCAAAAATCGATCGACATAATTTATTGCCAACGATTCATCTTCGCGGCGAAGTAAAACCTGTTCCGGATTTTCACCAGTATCCGCCGGATCATAATCCATTTTGCCGTCATCGTCGCTGTCGTCAGAACCGCTAATCGGAACAAGATAAATGTCCATTATCGGCAATCGCGACATGACAAGACTTCGTAAAGTTCTGACGTTTACTGGCGAGTCAACAGCTTTTAAAACTCTAATAATTAAAATTTCCATCACCGGATTTGAAATCACAATTTGCGAGTCACCAGTGCAACCAACCATTCGAGTATCTCGTTTTTGAAATGGAACGGTTTTTACGCGAGCTTCCATTTCTTGCTGACTGCGACGCGATTTTTTGTCTTTCCATTCAGATAATCCGTAAACACGGTCAACCAATCTGCGATGATTTTCGCCATCGCCATAAATATCAAATCTTTTAAAAGTTTTACTTGTTTGAATTAATGTTGAAACTCTGCGAGCAAGCCGATAAGACTCTGGGTATCTTTTACGAAGCTCCGCTGTCAGCAAATTCGTCAACTCAATTTGGCTTATTTCAGCCTCAATTTCTTGATCCGTCATTTCGGTATCAATATAATGCTGAAATCTTTCCTTGCTCAACAAAGTCACAAAAAGTTCTTGTGTCAAATCTGTGTGGGCGTTATATCTGCCTTCTTCCACCAGTAAACCGGCGGTTTTCGAGGCTCTGACTAATGGATGATATGAAACAACACGCTGCAATTCTGACCAAAGCTGATTTACATTAGAAGTTTTTAGACTTTCTATCCATTTACCGGCTCGTATTGTTCGACCATTTGTAGTCTTTTTTGAGTTTTCTTGTCCTACAATTGTGCTCATATTTGCTTTTCCGAAATTACCAATTTTTTTTTCGTGAGTAAATGAGTCTATTCTGACGAAATCATTCCCGATTTGATTTTGTTCGCAGAAAAATACTAATTCTCATTACTGAGAAATGTTTGAAACTCATTTTTTGCTGTAAGTTGATTTACAACGACTTTAAGGAAGGATGTGTCAAAGCAATTTCTTGTCTTTAACTACAATTAATATACTAACAACTATTTTATAATTGAGCAACACTTTTTTCTAATTTTTTACATTGTTTATCACTTTAATTTGGAAACCTTTATATATTCATTGTATTACGGCAAATTTATTAATTTTCAGAAACTTATGGAAGACTTGCGACATTACGGATTTCTTTATAATGAAGGTAAATAAACTTCTTCTTGCCCAAGTGGTAAAGAAATTTTATAAAAAGTTCAGTGGCTTACTTTAACTAAAATGGTTAAGTTCAGTAAAAGCGTCAAATGTCCTGCGTCTGAGGACTTATTAAAGTTTCAAAACAACATTCTCGATAAAAAAGAATCTGAGAAAGTTACGAAACATCTTGTTATCTGCGAATTTTGCTCGTCTGAAGTCGATTTATATATGCACTTTCCGCAAAATGAATTTCGTCTAAATACTGAAGCAATTCCGCAACCTCTGCTTGAGCTTGCCGAGGCTTTACTTGGAAATAAGCACAAAGATTTTCGCTTGCTTAACAAATTGCTTTGTGAAAACGAAGGTTTAACATTGAAACAAGCCTAGTCTGTTTTACCTGCTCAAACCAAGTTGTTAGAATGAACTTGTGTGGAAATCCCGAACAAAAATAGATTTAATAATTGAGGTTTGGGAAAAACTTGATTGCGAATCAGTTGGTGCCACAGAAATTCTCGCAATAGAACAAGTCGTTCTCAATCAATTCGGCATAAATGCAGTCGATTTACCAATGAAAACTGCCCGCTTACTTGCTGATGAAGGTGCAATGCTTCGTCACTCAGAAATTTTAAAAATTGACATTGAACGCCGTCTTAATTCACCTTACGATCCTCTTTTTCGCAACACATTTAATTTTTCAAACTTTAAAGAAACTCTCGCTTCACTCCGAAATCTCGAAAATTTACGTCTAAAATTTGTTACCGACAACGACAAAATCGGTTTGCGTTTGATGTTTGCAGAAATATTAAAAGCAAAAGAGCGTTGTATTTTGATTGCAAACAAAAAAGCCATCGATGAAAATCGACGGCTCGTAAATTTAGAAATTGCAGAGTGGATAACTCTCTGGATTCAAACACCGGAAATTTTTGAAATGTGGGTTAAATTACGCCAAAATTCAAATGAATTTCAATCAAAATTTTAATTATCTAGGGCTTTTTTGGCATTTTACCAATTGTGAGAGTTACATTTTGCTGAACATTTTCAGCACCATCTGAAGATTTTCGATTTGGCGTAATATCTTTAATTTTAATTTCGTAACCTTGATATGTAACGCTCATCGGCTCAATTCCGCTATTCAATTCAAAAGTTTTCGCCGTCAATTTTCCTTTGCTGACGGTAAATTTTATCACCGCATTTCCCGCCCAAACGCAATTTACATCTTCTGGGCAACGTGTGTCTTTAATTTCGATAAGTTTTATTTTTAGCTTGCTGCCCGAAGCAACAATTTGCTTATTCACTGAGAGTTTTACCTCTTTTGTTCCATGTGCAAAAACGCTTGAAATTGTCGCCAACGCGAAAATTATTGTCGCAATAAAAAATAACTTTTTCATAATTTTTCCCCAATAAACCTATTTCTTTTGAATACTTTACAACAATTTTAGTTGCATCAATACTTCAATTTGAATCTCATCACTTTTCACTTTTCACTCTTCACTTTTCACTCATCACTCTTCACTTTTTCACTTTTTCACTATTTCACTTTTCACTTTTCACTTTTCACTTTCAACCCCCATTTCGTCCGCGTGTATGCAATTCGAAACCCATTTTTCTCCGCATTTTTTTGCGATTGACTTCCTGGCGATGCTCCCATAATCACAATATCGCAACCTTTTTCTTTAGCAAATTTAAGTCGAGCGTCTAACAATGCCGTTTGTGCACCTTGCTTTCGACCTTCGGGAATCGTGCTTGCACCCGCGGCTTCGGCAACTCCATCGAAAATAAATAACGCACCGGTCGCAATCGGTTTTTCGTCGATTTCAGCCAGAAACGAATAACAACCAACGCAACTTGCACTGATTCGCCCAAATTCTTTCATAAAATCGACGTGATCTGGCATTTCAGTAATCCAACCGTTTGCCGATGTTTCAGCCCACAGCAATACTTTATCTTCACCGATAATTCGTGTCGATATTTTAGGATTCAGAGCAAGATTTCGGTCACTAGCGTTGAGCGTTTGAAACATCACATTTGTATATTCAATCGGCGTATAACCACGTTCGTTGAGCAACGCAAGGACGGAAGCATCAGCCAACGGACTTACTTCGTGCAAGATTGGCGAGTTTCGTTCCTTAAAAAACGTCTCAATTTTATCTAAATCTGCGGCAGTTACTTCACCAAACATTCCGAGTCCGAAAGTCTGTGTGCAAGGCGATTCAATGCCATCAAAAATCGCAAAAGCACCAGCAACCTCAATCCATTTCGCACCATATTCCGGCGAAATTTTCGCTCGAGCATCCGCAAAAGCCGCTGTTATTAGTGCTTCCGTGCGTTCAATTCGTTGCGATAAATTAAAATCTGCAAAAATCATAGCCTAACTATAAACCGAAGTTATGCAACCGACAAATCATTCATTGCTATTGAATTTCTCATCTGCAAAAAGAATCAAACGAATTAATCACAAAATTGCAAAGAAAAAAGCGTCCGAAGCTAAACTCCAAACACTTTTTTTTACTTTTTACTTTTGCCTTTTTACTTTTTACATTCCCAACTATTCTGCCAACAAATTATTCATAATCTTCGTCTGATGGCGGATAGATTCTTGGTGAATTGCCTCCATCATATCAACAACAAATTGCCGCGTCAGTTCTTTTTGAGCAGCTTTATTGGCACGGTCGTTGATAATTTCGTCCCAACGATTTGTTTGCAAAATCGTGATGCCGTTGTCACGTTTGAATTCGCCGATTTGCCTCGCAATGTCCATTCTTTCGCCCATAATTTCAAGCATATAATTGTCAATTCTATCAATCTGCTGACGCAAAGTTTCCAACGCATTTTCCGCGTGTTCGTCCAAACCTGCTTTTCTGACGACCAAACTTTTCAAAATTTCGCCCAATCTTTCCGGCGTAACTTGCTGTGCCGCATCGCTCCAAGCATTATCGGGATCGCGGTGAGATTCAATCATCAAACCGTCAAAATCTAAATCGAACGCCTTTTGAGCCACCGATTGGAGCAAATCTCTCGCTCCGCAAATGTGCGATGGATCAACGATTATCGGTAGTTCAGGATTCAAACGGCGAAGTTCGATAGGCAATTCCCACATCGGTTTGTTGCGATATTTCGTTTTTTCATACGACGAAAAACCGCGATGAATTGCTCCGATTCGCTTGATTCCAGCTTTGTTGATTCGCTCGATTCCGCCCATCCATAATTGCAAATCGGGATTTATCGGATTTTTAACCATCACGGGAATATCGACGCCGCTCAACGCGTCTGCAACTTCCTGCACGGAAAACGGATTAACCGTCGTTCTTGCACCAACCCACAAAATATCGATGCCGGCTTTTAACGCATCTTCAACGTGCTGACCTGTCGCAACCTCAACAGTGGCGGGTAGATTAATCTCTTTCGCGGCGTTGACCAGCCATTGCAAACCGCTTTTGCCGATGCCTTCAAACATTCCGGGACGAGTTCTCGGCTTCCAAATTCCTGCACGCAATGCGGAAATACCTTTGTCTTTCAGACGAACGGCGGTTTCCATCATTTGCTCTTCAGTCTCGCACGAACACGGACCCGAAACGATGAACGGTTTTTTGATGTTTAAGCCCCAATCTTGCAGGGGAATGATGTCGAAAATACTCATATTTAATTGTTAATTATCAATTGTTAATTGTTAATTTATCTGTTTTGCTTAGTTGTTTTGATGATGCTTGTCAGTAATTTTATTAGCTCAACCGCATCTTCATTTATACTTTCAAATTGTTCTTGATTTAGAAAATCTGTTTCCTTCAATAATTCTAACCAATATATCGTTTCGTTAATTTCCTTTTGGGCAACTGCTAATTTATGAACGAAATCCGCTGTGCTTTCGGAATGTTCCGCTTCCCAAATCATTGCACCAACCGCCGTTCCACATCGTAATACTTGCTTAGAAAGCACATACTCTCGATGCTCCGAAACCAAAAACTTGTAGAGTTTCACGATTCTCACCGCAAATGCAAAACTCTTAATTTTCACGACATTTTCTTTCATAGGATGTTTTAATTATTAATTATCAATTGTTAATTGTTAATTACTTTTTGAGCCATCACATCTGTTTACTCAACGATTCAAACTAACAATATAGGTCTTCGGGAAAAGCAAAAACCACTAACTTTCAAAATATTTTCTTCCATTAATAATTAACAATTGATAATTAACAATTATTTGAGTATTTTACGAATCTCGTTTGCTTCGCTCATAAATTGCTCAAGTTCGGCAAACTTTTTCTTGTTTATCAAATTGCGAAAGTGATACATTTTTTCGATGTAAGTATCAATCGCTTCAAGCAGATGCGGTCTGTTTTGCTCAAAAATCGGCGACCATGTTTGCGGCGAACTCTTTGCTAATCGCACCGTGCTTTCAAAACCGCCGCCGGACATTTCAAAAATCGCTTCTTCGTCTTTTTCTTTCTCTAAAACGGTCGCCGCCAAAACGAATGAACTGATGTGCGAAATGTGCGAAATATACGCCGCGTGCATATCGTGCCGGTGCGATTCCATATATTTTAAGTCCATTTTTATTGCCCGATACATTTTTTCGACCAATTCAACCGCGTCCGAATCGGAATTTTCAACGTCGCAAAAAATGCAGATTTTATCAGCAAACAAACCCGAAATCGCCGCCGTCGGACCTGAAAATTCCGTTCCCGCCATCGGATGAGTCGCAACGTAATGACCGCGATTCGGGGAACTTTTTACCGCATCAATCAAAACGCCTTTGGTCGAACCCATATCTGTTACAACCTGATTTACGCTAATTGTTGACAGAACGAAGTTTAACTCGTCAATTAAGGCATTTACGGGAACAGTTAAAACGATTAAATCTGCCTCAGAAAGTGCAATTTCGCGTGAAACAATTCTATCAACTAAGCCGAGTTCCAACGCTTTTTCCGCATGAATTTGGCTGTTTTCAACGCCGATTATCTCGCTCGCAAAATTTGTTTCACGCAAATCTTTTGCCAGCGAACCGCCGATTAAACCGATACCGAAAATTGCTATTTTCATTCAAGATCCCACATTTCAGATTCCAAATTTTCACCGCGTCGCCGTGTCATCTTGTCTCCGCGTCTCTTTCACTCGCTTCAAACTTTCCAGCAAATCACTTTCAGGACTGCACAAAGAAATTCTCAAAAAACGCTCGCCGTTGCTGCCAAAAATCATTCCGGGCGTGATAAAAACATTCGCCTCTTCCAAGATTTTATCGGCTAATTCACCGGAATTTTTCCAAAAATCCGCAATTTTCGCCCAGATAAACATTCCGACTTGGTTCTTGTCGTAAACACAGCCAAGTTCGTCTAAAATCTGATAAGCAAACGCTCGTCTTTGGCGATAAACTTCGTTTCTTTCGCTATGCCAATCGTCCGAATTTGCAAGTGCCGCAATTGCCAAATCTTGAATCGGCAAGTAAGTTCCGCTGTCCACATTGCTCTTAACTTTCAAAATCGTCCGCAAATAATCAGCCCGACCGCAGACCATTCCGATTCTTGCACCAGCCAAATTGTGCGATTTGCTCAAGCTGTTTAATTCAACACAAACATCTTTTGAATCAACAACTTGCAGGATTGAAACAGGTTTTCCGTCGTTCAAAATCAAGCTATACGGATTATCATTAACGATTAAAAACTTGTGCTTTTTCGCCAAATCAATCAACTTTTCAAAACCTTCCCGCGTTCCCGCCGCACCTGTCGGCATATTCGGATAATTTATCCAACAAATTTTCGCCTCATCTAAAATTTCATCCGAAATATTGTCGAAATTAGGAAGCCAACCGTTTGATTCGTCCAAATCGTAAAAAATCGGCGTTGCTCCGGCAAGATAAGTCGCCGAAACGTAGGTCGGATAACCCGGATTCGGGACTAAAACTTTGTCAAACGGATTCAAAAAAGCTTGTGAAATGTGCGAAATTCCTTCTTTTGAACCGAGCAACGGCAAAATTTCGTCATTCGGATTTAGCGAAACATTATAAGTTTTCAAATAGAAATCGCTCATCGCCTGACGCAATGCCGGAATACCGACGTAGCTTTGATAACCATGATTTTTCGCGTTATCAGCCGAAGTTTTCAACGCTGAAATTGATTCGGCAGACGGCGGTTGATCGGGATTTCCGATGCCGAGATTTATCACGGGTTTCCCCGCTAGACGCATTTCCGCAATTTGCTTCAACTTCATACTGAAATAGTATTCGTTGATATTTTCTAACTTTTTTGCTTGCTCAATAATCACTTTTATAATTGTTAATTGTAAATTATTAATTGTTAATTGTTGGTCGCTAAAAAATTAACAATTAACAATTGATAATTAACAATTAAACAGGTTTTTCGCCTTGTTGATATTCACCCAAAATCTTCAATTCCCTCGTCAAAGGCTCGATTTCATCCATCATTTTTCGATAATTTGCAAAATCTTCAAACCGCAAATCCACGTAAAAAAAGTATTTCCACTCTTCGCCGATTACGGGTAAACTCTGTATTTTGTTGAGATTAATGCCGTGTTCGCCGATAATCGTCAGAATCTTCGCAAGGCTTCCTGCCGTGTGATTCGCACGAAAACTAATCGACGATTTATTAATGTTACGAACCAATTCGCCGTTTCGTTTCCGCAAGGCGAGAAAGCGTGTAAAGTTGCGTTTATTATCGTGAATGTCAGCCGCAAGTGTCTGTAAATTAAAGACTTCGCCCGCTCGACGACTGGCAATCGCGGCTCGATTTTTAATTCGTTTTTCGGCAATTTCTCCGGCGGCAAAACCTGTGTCCGATGATTCGACTAAGCGAATATGCGGATACTGTTCCAAAAATTCCTGACATTGCAGCAACGCCATCGGATGCGAATGAATTTCTTCGATATCTTCGATTTTTTGTCCCGAAAGAGCAAGCAAATTCATTTCAATACAAAGATAAACTTCGCCAAAAATTTCCAGATTTGAATTCCGCAAAAGTGCATAATTCGGCAAAATCGAACCTGCAAGAGCATTTTCAAAAGCACAAATCCCAAAATCACTCTCGCCGGATTTCATCGCTGTAAAAAGCTGATGAAAAGTGGCACATTCAAGCAAAGAAATTTCTTCGCCAAAAAACTGCAACGCCGCCGTTTCGTGAAACGACGCTTTAAAACCTTGAATTGCGACCTTTTTATTCATTTATGTTATACAAATACAAATTGCAAAAGGCTTGATTATACCGAATAAGCTAACTATGTAAAAGAAAATTTTGTGAAATATTTCTCTTTTTACTGAGTTCGCGGAGTAGTATCTATTTTTTGACTAATATTCACTCATCCTGAAAAGAGTGAAACTTTCATAGCTGTTCGCTTTAGTGGTTTTTCAGCGATTGTACAATCAGCAATTTCTTGCAATTCCCTTTATGTTTTTGTTCAATTGCGTTATTGTTTTTTTGTGATTGCCTTTGAAATTGTCAGCGAAATTAAGCAGATTGAGATTATTGCGATTGGCAGTAAGATTCGTGATATTGAACGCTTGCGGAAGAATTATGGAAGTGGGCGTTGGCGGAAATTAAAAGGTTTTGCTCGTGTGCGTTTGCTTGATGATAGCAGCGAATGCGAAGCTGAATTGCATTGGTATGAAGCACACGGAATCGGCAAACAGGAAATGAAGATAAAGGAATTTCTTGATTAAAGTATGGAAAATCAAACTAAATTTGTAATTTGCACCGACAACCACGATTATCCTTCTTCGCTTGAACGGTGGAAAATTTATCGGGTTGTTTCTGACGAAAAAGCGGAAAAACGCAATCTTATCCGAATAATCGACGAATCCGGCGAAGACTATTTGTTTTCCGCAAAAGACTTTTCGCCTATTTCCTTGCCTAAGAATGTTGAAAACGAATATTTGGCTCTGGCATTGTAATGAAAAGAGAATATGATTTTCGAGGAATGACAGGCGTTCGTGGAAAGTATCACGAAGCGATGAAAAATGGATATACGACCATAATTCACAAATCGGATGGAACGACCGAAACAATCGAGGCTCGTCCAATATTTCTCGAGCAAGATTTGAAAGCTCAATTTCCAACCTCTGAATCAGTGCATGACGAACTCCTTGGCTTTATTGGCATTGAAAAGACTGAGAGTTAGACATCCCTTATTATTGGTCAGCATCAATGCAACTTACAGAATACACAATTAGATATTTAAAAGAGTATATTTCAGGCGATAACGACTCAACACCTTATCTTTCGGGACCCCAAATTATAGATTTATTCAATTCGGTCGGTTTTAACGACACCTACGGTTCAGGAATGCCCGATGGTCTCTCAAGAAACGCGTTTGTTTTGAATCGACTTAAACTGTGCAACAACAGTAAAAGGCTCGAAACTATTTTTGAAATCGTATTTAGTAAGCGACATTTTTTTACGGAATCAATCGCTCAAATTGAATGCTGCAGTTGAGAAAGTGAACGAGATATTGACGGTAGACGGTTACGTTTTGTCGCTTCAGGGCGAAGACTATTCAGTTTGTGAGAAAGACGGATTCAGCAATATCATAAATTCTGAGGTTCATTTCGAAAAGTTACAATCTAAATTAAAAATCGAATTGGAAAAAGCGGAGTTTATGATTTGGGTTGCGGTCGCATGGTTTACAGATGCTGAACTTTACGATCTCTTATTTAAGAAAAGAATGGAAGGACTTAGCGTTCAAGTTATCATTAACGATGACGAGATAAGTTCTAACTCAGGTCTGAATTTAGGTAAAGATTTTTTTGTCATGAAAATTCCGAAAGAAGGTCATTTTCAAAATATCATGTACCACAAATTTTGTGTAATTGATTTAAAAACCGTAATTCACGGCTCGTATAACTGGACAAAAAAAGCTCAATACAACCACGAAACTTTGGAGTTCAAGACTGGAAGAAAACTAGCTGAAAAATTCTCCAAAGATTTCATTAAGCTTCGCCAAAACAAACAAGAAAAATAGTCGATTCATTCTTTCTCCGCCAACTTTCTCTGCCTTTCAAAATGCCCAAAAATCTCTTCCGCGGCTTTTCCGCCGACAAATATTTTTAGTTCTTCGATGCTTGCCTTGGCTATTTTTTCGATTGAACCAAAATTTCTTAACAACTTCATTTTACGTTTTTCACCAACATTTGGAATTGCGGTTAGCTCGGATGTGAAATCACGAATTTCGCGGCGTTTGCGGTGATATTCAATTGCGGTTTTATGCGTTTCATCACGGATTTGTTGGACAAATCGCATTGCGGCAGAATTCGCATCAAAATAAATTGGCGAATCTTCGTTTCCCTTTTTTAACAGATGCGAAATTTGATTGTGATGTTTTGGCGGTTTTACTAAGCCAACAACCGGAATTGCTTCTAAATCAAGTTCGTTTAAAGCCATCGAAGCTGACGAAATCTGCCCTTTTCCGCCATCAATAAATATCAAATCAGGCAACGGTTTTTGCTCATCCAAAAGTCGCCGATAACGCCTCGAAACTGCTTCATACATTGACGCAAAATCGTTTGCTCCTTCGACCGTTTTGATTTTTAAACGCCGATATTCTGCTCGCGAAGGCTTACCGTTTTCGAAAACAACGATTCCTGCAACATTCTCGGCACCAGAAATATTTGAAATATCAAAAGACTCAATTTTCGCCGGAAATTTCGAAAGTTCGAGAATTTCTTGCAATTCCTCCAAGATTTTTTCGGTATCAGCTTTGAGAACCCGAAAACGTTGTTCAAACGCGATTTTTGCGTTTCGTTCAACAAGCTCAATCATCTCTAATTTCTTTCCGCGTTTTGGTTCAAAAATCGAAACTTTTCGCCCGCGACGCTCGCTCAAAGCCTTTTCCAAAATCAGTCGATCAGAAAAATTTTCAGGAACGTGAATTTCAAGCGGCACATAATCTGTCGTGTAAAATTGTGATAAAACTTCACCGAGAAATTCATCAGCTGAGAAGTTTTCGGCGTCTAAATCTTCCCAAAAAAATTCGCGTCTGCCAACAATTCTGCCTTCTCGCATTGTAAAAAGTTGCAACGCAAGTCGCTGCTTTTCGCGATAAAAGCCGAACATATCAACGTCTTTATCGGCTGTTGTGACCATTTTTTGCTGCTCGCCGAGTGCCGTCACAGTCATTCGCAAATCACGATATTTTGCCGCAATTTCGTAGTTTTCAAGCTCGGCAAATTGCCACATTCGTTGTTCTAAATCTTTAGCAAGCTCGGTGTTTTTGCCTTCAAGCAAAAGTTTCACATCGCTCGCAGCTTCAGCATATTCTTGTGGTTTGCACAAATCTTTAACGCACGGTGCGAGGCAGCGTTTGAGATGATATTCGAGGCACGGACGCGGCAATTTTCCATCGATTTCAATGTCACACGTGCGAAGTTGAAAGGTTCGATTAATTAAATCGAGTGTTTTTCGGGCAAGGTTTGCCGGCAAAAATGGTCCGTAATATGAAGCTCCATCTTTGAGCAATTTTCGCGTAATTATAACTTTTGGAAAGGCTTCTTTAGTAATTTTAAGATGCGGATATTGCTTGTCGTCTTTGAGTAGAATGTTATATTTAGGCTTATGTTTCTTGATCAAATTTGATTCAAGAACAAGTGCTTCAACTTCATTATCGACAACAATATATTCAAAATCTACTATTCTTTTAACGAGCTGAACGGTCTTAAAATCGTGATTTCTTGAAGACTGAAAATATGAACGAACGCGACTTCGTAAATTTTTAGCTTTACCGATGTAAATAATTTTTCCGTCCGAGTTTTTATGGATATAAACGCCGGGCGAAATTGGTAAATTTTTGAGCTTTTCCTCTAATTCAGACATTTTTAGATGCTTTGCAAAAACTCGGTTGGTGTATAAATTTTTAATGACGAATTAGCGAAGTCTTTTGTGTTTCTGGTAATTATTGCATCTAAATTTTCGGCAATTGCAGACTCATTTTGAACTGCATCTTCAAAATCTTTGAAACTTGATAAAAGAGCTTTTTCCAAAACTTCTTTATCTGTTGTAGTAATTTCAATAATTTTCAGTAAGTCCGCAACTGCTTTAAAAGCAATAGCTTTATCCTTCTCTTTACTAATTGTATAAAATGAGTTTACAACCGTAACTGAAGAGACAAATGCAGTGATTTCATTAAAAGCAACCTTTTTGAAAATCTTTTTTGATTCTTTATAAAATGGTTCACGTGCAAGAAAAAAATCTAACACAACGTTAGTATCAATGAAAATAATCATTATTTGTATTTCTCCGACAAATAATTTGAATAATCTTCTTTAACTTTTCCGTCATTTGGAGCAAGTTTCCCATCAACTTTGGCAATTCCTCCCAAACTTTCAACAATCGCAATTTTTTCTTCAATGCTAAGTTCTTGTGCTTCAATAACTTGCGGCTTAATACTTCTTTTTATGTTATGTTGTATTTTTTCTACTATTTCAAATTGTTGAAAAATCGGAAAAGCCATAACCTCATTTATAATTTCTTGTTGAGTTCTCATTTCACACCTCAAAGCAAATTCGTCTGAAAAAAATATTATACAGAATTTTGAATTTTCAAGCCTGTTTAAATAGACTTATGCTCAAATATGCTAATCAAAAAATTGCGTTGAGAAATACTTATGCTGGTTGTTTTTCGCTCGTTTTTGAAGCCTGAGCATCTTGTTTTGCAGGAATTGGCGGAAGTGTCTGAGTTTTAACAGGTTGAATTTGCCAAGAAGTGTTTCGGGTCATTGTTCCCCAACTTGATTCAGTTTTCAGAATCCATTTGATAATTCCCTCGAGTCTCCATACAGACATTAATTGGCGGTAACCAAAATTTTCAATAAATGCTCCGAAAATTAAAACGAGTAAATGTTTCATTCGCGGGTATGTTTGAAACGTAATTTCCTCGAGTAATATTGCTGAAATAGAAAGCAAAAATCCAGTTCCAAATGAAAGAATCAAAAACGAAATAGCACCTTCACTACTGACTAAACCGAGGCAAAAGCACACAATAAAAAAAACGTGTCCAGCAACTTCAACAACTGGGCTGATTCCTTCTAAAAACAGCAAAAAAGGAAACGAACCCCAACCGACTAAACCAGCTTTTGGGTGAAATAATAGTTTTCTGTTTTCCCAGAGACAATCGAAAAGTCCACGTTGCCAGCGAACTCGCTGCTTTTTTAAAACTGAAAAACCTTCTGGTGCTTCAGTCCAGCAAACCGGATCTACAACAAAATCAACGCGATACGGTAAATTATTGAGCCGATAATGACGGTGAAGTCGGAGAACTAAATCCATATCTTCGCCGAGAGATTTATGACTATAACCGCCAACTTCTATCACGGCTTCTTTTTTAAAAAGTCCAAATGCACCGGAGATTAAAGGTAATGCGTCAAAATAATTCCAGCCAACTCTGCCGCTCAAAAACGCTCTCGTGTATTCAAGAACTTGAAAAAGAGCAAGCCATTTGTTCGGTAAATTTATTTCTGTCAAAAGTCCGTCTTCAACCTTGCAACCGTTTAAAATTCGAACCGTTCCGCCAACTGCAATCGTATCTGAATTCAAAAGATAAGGCTGAATCATCAATTTTAAACAATTTCTTTCGAGAATTGTGTCAGCATCAAGCGGCATAAAAAGCCCATATCTTGCACCATTGACACCAGCATTTGAAGCATCTGCTTTGCAACCGCCATTTTCTTTGTCAATCACTCGGAGATTCGGATAACGTTTCGATTGATAAACGGCTTTTACAGGTTTGTGTTTAATTCTCTCGCGAAAAGCAGCCGGAAACACTTCTAAATCAAACTCTTCAGTCAAAATTTGGAGCGAATTATCAGTCGAACCGTCGTTGACAATCAAAATTTCAAATTCTGGATATTCTAATTGCAATAAGGCTCTGACAGCCGGAACAATTACCGATTCTTCGTTAAATGATGTGACGATTAAACTTATTGGCGGTTCAAATCCGGTTTGAGATTGCGGCAATCTATGAATACTTTGTCGCTGCATATAATATGGTAAAACGAAAAGTGAGACCACGGTCAAACCGAGATAAATTCCGTTTAGCAGCACAAAATAACTCAAAAAAAACCACTGAGCTATTTGGACAAAGTAAATGATAAAGGTTGAAGAAAACATTTTAGGCGAATTTCAGCGAGAACGTGTTTGAGAATGTCGCGTGAAAATTGATTTGGGAGTGATTTTGAGAGTTTTTGGAGTCGTTTTTCAGTCATTCCTGGCATTGAAATCAATGCACAAGCCGCTCGATAACGAACCCACCAATCGAGATCGTTTAAGGCTTTTATCAGAAGTTTTATATCGTTTGAATGTCCAATTCTGCCAAGCGTGAGAACAACTTGCATTCGAACTTGCCATCTTTCATCTTCAAAAAAGCCGCGAACAAGCGGCAAGGCATCTTCAGAAATTATTAATTTTAAACAAGCGATAATTACCTCTTTAAAACTTGTTTCTGCCAAAATTTTGAGTATTATTGGCGTGTAATCTGTCGGATGTGCAAGTGCTAGGTATGAAATCAGACGTGCCATTTGCCTTTCGCCGGTTTTTTCTGCATAAGCATTTTCGACAATAGTTACCAATGGCGTTGAAATTTCATCAGCTCCTCTTTCTTTGAGCATTTCTGCTACTAATACTGGCGACCAATCCATTCTTTTGCCGATTAAGGGCAAAAATCGTTTCGAATTTGTTTCAAAATTTATCCGTAACAAAGCTCTTGTCGCCCAAAATGAAATAATTGGATCACGATGATAAGCACGTTTTATAAGCTCAAAACTTGCGGTTTCGTCTTTTAAATTTCCAAAAGTTCCAATTGCTAAAAGTCTATTTTTTAAAAAATGATTGTCCAACATTTTTGTTGCACTTTCTTTTAAACTAATACTTCGAGCAATTTCGTTCAGCTTTTCTTTCGAGTTTCCACGCACTGATTCGTGCAGATAATTCCACAAGAATAAAAAATCGCCCGGATTGTGATTGTGTACTTTTTTGAGGAGCGTTGGACGAGAAAAATAGCACAAATTAACCGGTTTATCCTTCCAAAAACTTAATTTTGACTTAATATCTTTTGAATTGTCCAATGACCAAATCTGCGTGTTTTTTTCATCGTCAGACAAAATGCAATTATAAAGAATTTTCTGTCGTTCAATTGCTAAAATTTGATTTTTTTTGTTTGAAGTTTCAACCCAATATCGCCAGAAAATCATAAAAATAATCACAATTACGCTCAAAGCGGTTAATGAAAGCCCGCTCCACCAAGCTAAATTTACAACAATGTTAGAAGCGATAGCGAACACCAAAATTTAGACCTCTCCGATAATAACTCGTTCCTTGGCGATGAATTGTAGCATCAACATTGATGCCAATTTTATCAGTCAGCCAATGTTTTTCAGAAAATGAAACACTCCAAGTTTTGCTTTTTAAAACACCTAAAGTTGGACCTAAACTTTCGTGTTCACGTCCAACTGAGGCTGCAATTCCAATTGTGTTTGATTTTTCGCCAAAATATCGGTTGTAAGAGAATCTGTGAGTTGGCGAAGTTCCGGCATTAGTCAATTTTGTCACATAAAGTGTGTAAGAAACTCGATTGCTTCCCCAATATTTTTCGCCAATGCCGTAAGCTGTGGTCGCTTTTACTGTTGAAAACTTGGTGTGTCTAACTCCAAAATGAGCGACAATTCCTTTGCGAAACCCTTTTTCGACTTCACCATTTAGCGAATATTTTCCGACAAATTTACTCGTCGGGCTAAACATCGCTTCGCCAGAAACTGCCCATTTATTCGATAATTGTTTGTAAGTGCCAACCAAAAATTCTTGATCGCGAATTCCATTTCTCTCGCCAATCCGATAATTTGCCCAGATTGTTTGGCGATTTTTTAGTTTTCTCTGCAAATAAATTGAGGCTGTTCGCCATGTCCCAAGATTTCTTGTTAAAGACTCGGTCGAATAATTTATTTGAACTTCATTTACCGGTTTTTCATCACTTTTCTCTTCTTGAGCTTTCGCAAATAAAGAGCAAACAAAAATAACCGCGATTGCATATTTAAACAATCTATTTCTATTTTTCATAATAATTTTTACCCCAAAAGTCGTCGTATTCTCGACATCAATTCCTCTACTTGAAAAGGTTTTGTCACATAATCATTCGCACCATTTTCGAACGCCCGAACAACACTTGCCTCTTGAGTTTTTGATGTCAACATAACAATTGGAACGTCTTGCCAATTTGATTGACTACGAATTGCGTGTAATATTTCAAATCCATCTGCAAATGGAAGCAAAATGTCAAGAAGCACAAGATTAGGCGGATTTTGGCTTGTAATATTGGTTATCGCAAGCCGACCATCAGCCACAACTTGCACATCAAAGCCTCGTTGCGTCAAAGTATGTTTTAATAGTTTTCCGACAATAATGTCATCTTCTACGATCATTACTGAATTTCTGCCTTTTTGAAAATTCATTTATTTTGTGAAACAGTTTAATTTTTGGATAAATCGTGGAAGATTTATGTTTTAAATTGAATAGTTTCGATTGATTCCAGATTCTGGGGTTAGGCAGGTTGCTTTCGAACAATTCAGCACAAATTTAATATAACAAACTTTTTCTGAAAAACAAAGAGTTTTAACACTGTATGAACACGTTTTTAACACGTTTTGCAAATAAAGCCGCTAAATTTATTGAAAAAGGCGGAATTGTTGCCTTTCCAACCGAAACAGTTTACGGTTTGGGGGCGAATGTTTTCGATGAAAAAGCGATTGAGAAAATTTACATTGCTAAACAACGCCCAAGCGATAATCCGCTAATCGCACACATTTCTAACATCAATCAAATCAATGATTTAACATCAGAAATAACAAGCTCAGCCGCGGTGTTTATTCGAGCGTTTTTTCCTTCGCCGCTTACTTTAGTTTTACCAAAATCAAAAAAAGTTCCGCTTATTGCAACCGCAAATTTACAGACAATTGGGATTAGAATGCCGAATCACGAACTTGCCCAAAAATTTTTAAATTTTTGCGATGTTCCGCTTGTTGCACCTTCTGCAAATCTTTCTGGTAAGCCAAGTCCGACAACTTGGCAAGCAGTTGCGGAAGATTTAGATTCGCGTATTGAGTGCATTTTACAGGGCGAAACAACAGAAATTGGACTCGAATCTACCGTAGTCGATTGCACTTCTGATGTTCCTTTAATTCTTCGTGCTGGTGCAATTACGCTTGAAGATTTGCAAAAAATTGTCCCAGAAACGCGATTTCACATTGTTTCTGCGACTGAACCAGCGAAAAGTCCGGGAATGAAGCACAAACATTATTCGCCGCGGGCAAAAGTTTATCTGGTTAATTTGCCAATTTTAGAAATTCAAAAAAATTCTGCTTTTATTGGGCTTAAATCGCCAAATTCCAATTTTAAATTCGTGAAAATCTGCAATTCAATCGAAGAATATGCTCACGAAATTTTTGCATTCTTCCGTGAATGCGATCAGCGAAATTTATCTTCAATTTACTGCGAAACTGTGGAGGAAATCGGACTCGGCGTTGCGTTAATGGACAGAATAAAACGTGCCTCTGAAAATTAAAATTAATCTCATTCAATAATTTCAATTCATTTCTGAGTAGATATTTGTTAATCAGCCTAATTTAATAAAATCGAAAACTGTTCTAAAATCAGTTTATTGGAAAAATCCTAAATCTGAAATCTGAAATCTGGAATCTGAAATCTGAAATCTGAAATCTGAAATCTGAATTTAAAAATGTATATAGTCAGCGTAGAACTCGAAAATATAAAATCTCACAAGTCTGCGACATTCGATTTCGAACGCGGAACAACTGCAATTACAGGTGCAAATGGAGCCGGAAAAACTACAATTATTGAAGCAATTGCTTGGACTTTGTTTGGATTTCTTGATTATAACAAAGCAGATTTCGTTTCTCGTGGCGAAAAAAAAGGCGTAGTTCGCGTCACTGTCGAAACAACCGATCAAAAAATTTATACAATTGTTCGCGACACTGGTTCCGGTTATTTTGTTTTTGATCCAACTATAAAATCAAAAATTTTTACCGGAAACGATGAAGTTGTCGGATTTTTGCGAAGAATTTTACAGGTTGAACCCGGAACTGACCTGAAAGAATTGTTTCAAACCGCGATTGGTGTTCCGCAAGGCACTTTTACCGCCGATTTTTTACTTTCAAGAGAAACGCGAAAACGAAAATTCGATAAATTATTAAAAGTTGAAGAATATAGAAACTCAGCTGAAAAGTTAAAACTCACTGCTAAATATACTGAATCAAAGCGTTTAGAGGTTTGGGAAAAAATAGTTAGAGCCGAGACTCAACTTGAAACTTTTGAGGCAATTACTGCTGAGCAAAAAAACTTGGCGGAAAAAGAAGTTTCGCTAAACAAAGAACTTATCGAGTTACAAAAGAAAATTGATGTTTCTAAAGTTTCACTTGCTGACTTTGATGGGCAGAAAATAAAAATTAACGAAGTTTCAAATCAAATCAGCAAACTTGAATTTCAAATAAATGAAGTCAATCGGCGAAAAACTGAACGCGAAAAACAAGTTACAGAGTCGCAAGATGCTTTTTCAAAACAAAATATAGTCGAAGCTGACTTTAAACTTTACGAAATTGCTAACGACAATTTAAAGAAACTACAAGTTGAACAAAACAAACGAATTATACTTCAAACTGAGCTTCAGAAACTTGAAGGAGAATTTCGAGAAAATAGTATCAACCTAAACAATTTGCGTGAAAAACACGAAGTTTCAATCAACGCGAAAAAAGAAATCGAGTCAATTTCGGCACAAGTCGAAAAATTTCATCTTCTCGAAAACGAATCGAAACAGATTTTTGAAAAACTCACAATTGCACGAAATGCAAAAATGCAATTAGAAAATCTCGGCAAAGATTTAACAAAATTGCGTGAAGATTTTTTAAAAGGAAAAAATGACATTGAAGTAAATGAAGCAAAACAAAATGATTTTAAAACACAACTTGCGAGGCTAAACATAACAGACTCAACATTTGACTCAATTGAAAAGATGCGTTTGAATGTTTCACAAAATCTTGCAAATCTGAAAGCGACAATCGAAAAAGACCGACAATTTGAACAACAAGTAGAAAATGGCTTGTGTCCAATTTTGACGCAAAAATGTTTGAATATGGGTGAAGGCGAAAATCTTTCAACATATTTTAAAAACGCTTTTTCGAGTAACTCAAATAAAATCAGCGATTTAACTACTGAGAAAACTAACCTCGAAAAGGCACAAATTTTTGCTCGGGAAATTGATAACTTTACTGCAAAATTAGAAAATGCAAAAAAACTTCACGAGAAAACAACTGAAAACGGCAAACGCTTGAAAGAAGAAGAAAGCAGATTACACAATTTAGCTGAAACTGTTTCGGTATTTGAACGTGAAGCAAACGAAATTGAGAATAAAAAAAAGACACTCGGTAATCCAATCGAACGCGAAAAATTATTAGTATTTGAAGCCGCAAAAGAGACAATTTTGTCTGAGCAAATTGCGAAATTAGACACGCAACTCAAACAAATTGAAACGGATAAAATCAAGCTAATAAATGATTTAAAGCAATTTACAGATTTAGATGAAAGCCTCAAAACCGCACAAAGCGAAGTTGAACGAACTCAATTTGCACAAAAAGTTTTTCTCGAATTACAAGGCTTAGCAAATCTTTTAAAACAACGCGAAAGTGATTTTGAACAATCTAAAAATGAAGTCTCGAAACTTCTTGAGGAATTTGAAACAACGAAAAAACAAAGCGTAGAACTTTTTAGTAAATATATAGAAACACAACACTTAGCTGAACGCGAAAACCTTAATAATCTCGGAAAAAATGAAGCTGTTTTAGAAACCGAAGTTCGCCAAACAATAGAACTGAAACAACAGAGAGAAAAAGAAATTATTCGTCTAAAAGAAATAGAAGACAAACTTATTGTTGAAAAAGCAGAAGAATCGAAACTCAAAAAAGTTATCGAAGCAACGACTTTTATTAGCGATACGCTGAAAAAAGCCGCACCAGAAGTCGCAAAAATGTTGCTTGCAAGAATTTCGCAAGAAGCAAATCTTTTCTTCAGAGAAATGACCGGAAATGCCGAGCGAACATTGTCTTGGAAAGAAGATTATGAAGTTTCGCTCGAGGAAAGCGGACACGAACGTCCATTTTCGACGCTTTCAGGTGGCGAGCAAATGTCTGCCGCGTTGTCCGTCCGGCTCGCACTTTTGCAAGAATTATCAGACATCAGGTTTGCTTTTTTTGATGAACCAACAACAAATTTGGACGCTGAACGACGTGAAAAACTCGCTTTAGCGATCAATGGAATTAGCCAAAAGTTGAGATTTAGTCAGATTTTCGTGATTTCGCACGACGATACGTTTGAAAGTCATACCGATTATGTGATTTCTGTGAAGTAAAGTTTGGGAAGTTTGGGAAGTTTGGGAAGTTTGGGAAGTTTGGGAAGTTTGGGAAGTTTGGGAAGTTTGGGAAGTTTGGGAAGTTTGGGAAGTTTGAAGATATTTTCCTTCCTAAACTTTCGCAACTTCCAAAACTAAATTACTAATTTAAATGAAAGAAGTAACAATAGTCTGCGACGGTTCGAGTCTCGGAAATGGAAAAGGAAATCCGCGTGCGGCGGCGGTTGCAATTCTCGGTTTTCGTGGATTATGGCGTGCTTTTGGTGAATATTTGGGAAGTGCAACCAACCAACAGGCTGAGATTGCCGCTGCTTATGTTGGATTGAGAAACTTAACTGAACCTTGCAAAGTCCGTGTATTTTCTGATTCAAAATACGTTGTTGAAACAATGTGCGGGCGGTTTCGAAAAAAAACTAATCACGAATGGTGGGAAAAACTTGATTCAGCTTCGGCAAAACACGACGTTACGTGGGAATGGATAAAAGGACATTCCGGTCATCCGGTTCAAGAAGTTGCGGACGATTTAGCACGTTCAACCGCTGAACTTGGGAGAATCGACCAAGTTGTGTTCGACGAAGCCGTTGCAGATATTGGTGTTTTAGAAATTTAAAGTGAAAAAGTTTAAAAATGAAAAATTAAGAAGATATTTTTATCAGCATTTTATAATGCTGATATTTTGTCTGCTTTTTTTCACATTTTTTGCGTTTTCACAAAAGCAAAACTCACTTGGTTGGACTTGGCAAAATCCGCTTCCGCAGGGAAATCCGCTCTATTCTATCCGTTTTTCGAAAGATAAATTAAACGGTTTCGCAGTTGGTTCTGACGGCACAATTCTGCATTCAACGAATGGCGGATTTAATTGGCTTACGCAGGTTTCTCCTTCAAACACAACGCTTTCCGGTGTTTTTATTAAAAATAATTCCCAAGCAGTTGTCGTTGGTGCAAAAGGAACAATTTTGACAACAATCGACAATGGAAAAACTTGGTCGCAGAAAATAACAAACTCGAAAGATCATTTATATAATGTAGTTTTTATAGGTGAAACAGGTTTTGCGGTTGGAACTTATGGTGCAATTCTCAAAACCGAAAACGGCGGAACATCATGGCGGATTATTCCGCCAATTACGACTGAACATCTCCAAAATGTTTCGTTTTTTGATGCACAAAATGGAATTATTATTGGTCAAAATGGGACGATTTTGGCGACAAAAGACGGCGGAATTACGTGGTCTCAAAACATTGAATTTCCAAATTTGCTTCTGACAAGCGTCACATTTTTGTCTGCTTCAGAAATTATTATTTCTGGGTTTAATGGCAGCATTTTACTCAGCGAAGATTCTGGTGTAACGTGGCGAAAAATTGAAGTTTTTACGCAGGCAGATTTTCTCTCGATGTGTTTTGCCGATAAACACAACGGCTTCGTAAGTGATTCAAACGGAATGGTTTGGCTCACTGGCGATGGCGGAAAAACCTGGCTACCTTTTAATATCAGGACAAACCCAAAACTCGTTTCAATGTGTTTTGTCGATGAATTTACAGGTTGGGCAACTGGCGAAAACGGACTTATAATTCGTACTGATGACGGCGGTTACAGTTGGCAAAGACTGAGCGAAGGCGGACGCGAAGACGTGAACGATTTAGCTTTTTTTGATGTTAATTATGGCTGGGCGATTGGCTCTCGCGGGAAAATCTGGCTGACAAATGACGGCGGGAATCAATGGGTTCCAGTTTATTCTGATGTTGAAACTAATCTCAACGCGATGAGTTTTTTAAATAATGATCGCGGCTATATTGTCGGAGATAAAGGCACAATTTTACGGACAAATAACGGTGGCGAAAGTTTTGGAAAAGGACAATCGAACGTTACTGAAGACTTGCTCGGCGTTCATTTTGTCAATGAACAAACCGGTTTTGCGGTCGGCTCAAGCGGCGTTATTATTCGTAGCGACACAGGCGGTGCTTTTTGGGACAGACAATTTAGTGAGACTCAAAACTGGCTCGAAGATGTTGATTTTATTGACGAAAAAATTGGAGTAATTGTTGGCGATAAAGGCACAATTTTACGAACTACGAATGGCGGCGAAACTTGGATTAGCATCAAAACCAGTCTAAAAGAAAACCTTTATGCAATTGATTTTTTTGACCAAACACGCGGTTATATTGTTGGAGAAAACGGAGTGGTTTTAAGCACAAATAATGGCGGAGTTACTTGGCAGGATTTGGAATCTAATCTGAAAACAAATTTTTACGCGGTTGCGATTTTCAAACGCGATGAACTTGTAATTGTCGGCGAACAAGGTTTTGTTTTGAGAAGTTTAGATGGCGGAAGAAAATGGGAAATCCAGCCTAATTTGACCACAAACACTTTACAGACAGTAGCTTACCGCGGCGGAACAAATCTCTGGATTGGCGGCAGAGGCGGAACTATTCTTCGTCGTTCGCAAAATTTTTCAACAAATAAAATGCTCAAGAATCTGAAAAAAATACCACCGACATTAACTTTGAAAGACAAAAATAAACTTCCCAAAATAAAACAACCGCGAATTATTATTGTTGACGATAATGATATTCCGATTGTTAAAAAGCCAAATTAAGATTTAACTGAGATTACGCAGAAGAAAATTTAACCGCCAAGACACAGAGAACGCCAAGAATATATTCTTAAATTCTTACTTCTTCTTGGCTTTCTTGGATACTTGGCGGTGAAAATTGCTTTCTAAACTCATTCTGAATATCTATAACGTAATCTGTGTTTGATTTTTCGCAACTCGTTTAATTTCAGAGTTCATTTTTCCGCTAATCATATAAAATAGCATCACATAATCGCTGATAAATGACCAAAATGGATACTGAAAACTCGCTGGTTTATTTTTTTCGACAAAAAAATGTCCAACCCAAGAAAATCCGTAACCGCAAACCAAACAAAGCGGAAGATATAGCCACATACCGTTTATTAAAAACCAAATAAGCAAAATAATTGCGAACGATGTTCCGATAAAATGCAGCAAACGATTAGTCGGATTAGCGTGTTCGCTGACGTAAAAATCCCAAAAATCTGTGTAGTTATCAATTTGTTGTTTTTTGCTCATAATTCTCCTTTTCGCTTAGCTTCAGCGATAAAAAGCCCAATAATTAAGCCAATTATATTGACGAATCCGTTAATCGTCACAAAACTTAAAATTGAGATAAACGAAGATATAAAATCACTTTTTTCGAATTTTTTCTGGATCAAAATACACGCAAATAAACTCAAAACAGCAGTTACAATACAAGAAATTGCGGCAATTCCGATAAAAACGTAAAGTCCAGGTTCGGCATCGCTACTTTTAAATCCATTCATTGCCATTAACAAGGCAAAAAACAGAATGATTCCAACGACAAGATTTATAATAAAAGTAAGTATAAACGTGCTAATTTTTGCTGCCATATTTTCCTCAACCAACTAATAAATTCTCGATAATTTTCACTACATTTCCAAGTCTAACTGCATCAATCTCAGAAAAATTATCCAAAACATCGCTATCAACATCTAAAACACCAAAAACATCACCATTTTTCAAAAATATCGGTAAAACAATCTCAGATTTCGAGGCAGTCGCACAAGCAATATGTCCCGGAAATTCGTCAACATTTGGGACAATCACAATTTCTTTAGTCGTAAAAGCGTGTCCGCAAACACCTTTATCAAAATCAATTCTGGTGCAAGCAACTGGACCTTGAAAAGCATTTAAAACAAGCTGATTATCTTTTCGCAAGTAAAACCCAACCCAAAAGAATCCAAACGCTTGCTTCAAAACCGCACAAATATTTGCGAGATTTGCAACTAAATCGGTTTCAACAGAAACTAACGCTTCGATTTGCGGTAGGATTTCACCATAAATTACATCACGATTTTCGGTTTTTGAAAATGTTAGATTTTCAGACATCGGCATAGCTTATCAGAAATTACTTGGCAGAATAAGAAAACAGATATAAAATATTAATATGGTTGTGGAAAATACATCAAAAAAAGTTGTAAAAGAGACACGCTTAAATCTGGTTAAAAAAAATCAAAGTGCGATTAATTTACTTGATTCTTTAATCAGCGGCGATGAAAAAAATCAAAAAGAAACATTTGATTATTTGAAAAAAGTTTTAGATGAAGATCGACCTTCAAACCGTAACTTATTTACATGATTATAGTTCTCGACACAGGAATAATCGGGATTGTAACAAATCCAAATTCCACACCTGAAAATCTGAAATGCACAAACTGGCTTAAAACTAAACTAGCAAATAATGACGTTATTTTTATTCCCGAAATTTGTGATTATGAAATTCGGAGAGAATTATTAAGAGCAAACAAAACATCCGGTTTAGAACGGCTTAATGCACTCAAAGCATCGCTAAATTACCTTCCAATATCAACGAATGAAATGCTAAAAGCAGCTGAATTTTGGGCTTCAAGTAGAAAACAAGGCAAACAAACAGCTTCAGATTTGTCATTAGATGCCGACGTGATATTAGCCGCACAAACATTTATTTTAGAGCAAAAACTCAATGAACCAACTGTTATTGCTACTACAAATGTCAAACATTTGAGTCTTTTTGTGAATGCAAAAGAATGGAAAACAATTTAAAAAACGAACTCGAAACTGCAATAAATCTCGCACGAAAAGCTGGCGAAGTAATTTTAGAAATCTACAAAACTGACTTTGATGTTGAGCAAAAATTTTCGAAAGATAATTTTAGCGAACCTGTAACTATTGCAGATAAACAATCTAGCGAACTTATTGTCAACGGACTTCGCGAAACATTTCCGTTTGACGGAATACTTTCTGAAGAAGAAAAGGATAACCAACAGCAACGATTATCGCGAGAAAGAGTTTGGATAATTGATCCGATTGATGGAACTCAAGGATTTGTCGAAAAAGCCGGTGATTTTGCCGTCCAAATTGGTTTGACGACAAAAGGTGTTGCGGTTTTGGGCGTTGTTTTTCAGCCGACAATTAATCGACTTTATTACGCGGTTAAAAATGAAGGTTGCTTTTTGATAGATAATAATTCACCGCCAAAAAAACTGCAAGTCTCAGAGAAAACGAACTTTAACGAAATAGTTTTGGCTGTTAGTCGTTCACATCGAAGTTCTCGGATGGAAAAATTGAATGAAGTTTTTGGATTTAAAGGCGAATTTCCACATGGTTCAGTTGGGCTAAAAGTTGGAATTTTGGCACAGCAACAAGCTGATATTTACATACATCTTTCGCCGCGAACAAAACTCTGGGACACAGCCGCACCACAAATTATCCTTGAAGAAGCGGGCGGAAAAATGACAGATTTATTCGGCGACGAAATTCGTTACGATATTTCTGATGTGCAAAATTATAATGGCGTTTTGGCTTCAAACAGATTTTGTCATCAATCGGCGATAGAAAAAATTCGTCCGTTATTAACTAAGTTTGGACGGGTTAAGGTAATTTCTTAAATTTTAAAAATTAGCTCACAAAACCTTCATTTGAAAGATATTGCAAAATAATTCGTGCATTTTGTTCGGCTGTGTTCGACACCGTATCTAGTTTAATTTCAACATCTTGCGGGTTTTCGTAAACATCATCAATTCCGGTAAAACCTTTAATTTCGCCGCGTCTCGCTTTTGCATACATCCCTTTAACATCACGTTTTTCACAAACTTCTAACGGCGTATCAACAAAAACTTCGATAAATTTTTCATCGCCGACCATATTTCTGACTTCGTTTCGGGTTGATAAATATGGACTTACAGCCGCACAAATCGCAATTCCGCCGTGCCGGACGATTTCAGCGGCGACAAATCCAATTCGTAAAATATTAATATCACGATCTTCTTTGCTAAAACCTAATCCTTTTGAAAGATTTGTGCGGACAACATCGCCATCAAGCATGGTTGTTTGACGACCTTTCTCGAGTAAAAGCGTTGCCAAAATCTCCGCGGTTGTTGACTTTCCTGAACCACTCAAACCTGTAAACCACAAGCAAACACCTTGTTTTTTTCTCGGTGGATAACTTTCCGAAAGAATTTCCGCAACTTCTTTTCTCGTAAACCATTCGGGCAAAAGTTTTCCTTGATTCAAATAATCTTCACGAACTTGTGTGCCTGAGAGTGAGAAAATTTTTGAGTTAGGCGATATTTTGCTGATTTCTTCATATCTATTTTCCTCAGAAAGATAGACAAACTCTGCAAATGCTAGAATTTCAACGCCAATTTCTTTACTAAATTTCTTCGTAAGAATTTGGGCATCAAGCGGTTCGTAAAATGGCTTTCCTTTTGAATCAACTCCCGGACTTGCGTGATCGCGTCCGACAATAAAATGGCTCGCACCATAATTTTTCCTGATAATTGCATGCCATAATGCTTCTCGTGGTCCAGCCATTCTCATCGCCAGCGGCAAAAGCGATAACAAAATTTTGTCTTTTTGATAATAATTTTCTGCAAGTGATTTATAAGTTCTAACTCGCGTAAAATGGTCAACATCGCCTGGTTTTGTCATTCCGACAACTGGATGGAGCAAAAGCGTGCCATCGACAGTTTCCAAAGCACGTTTAGTCATTGTTTCGTGTGCCAAATGAAGCGGATTTCGAGTCTGAAAAGCGACAACATTTTTATTTCCAATCGCACTTAATTGCTCGCGTGTTTGTTTTGGAGTAAGCCTTAAATCTTGAAAATCGTAGTATTTAGGAAGCTGCAAAACTTGCAATTCGCCCGATAAATTATACTTTCCCCAACGATTTATTTCTGAAACTAATGGATGACGCGAATCAGTTGTGCCAAAAACTTTTTCCGCAAGTTCAGTCGCGTTCCATTCATAAATTTCCTCAACTTTCATAAATGCCAGCAAGTCGTTTTTAGTATCGCGAAGTGCAATCGATGTTCCGATTTTAATATTGGAAATATCCGGAACGGAAAGGCAGACGGGAATCGGAAAAACTGTTCCATCGACAAGCCTCATTTCATCTAAAACTCTTTTGTAATCTGCCTCAGACATAAATTTGTCAAGCGGAGAAAATGCTCCAATCGCGAGCATTTCGAGGTCACAAATCTGACGTAAAGTGAGTTGGATTGATGGAAAACTATTTGCTTCAGCAAACATTTTTGATCGATTTTCAGCCGAAACTTGTAAATCGACTAATTGTTTAGTTTCAAAATTCATTTCAACAATGTAGCAAATGCGAAGTTTAATTGCGAAAGCTCATCTTTTCAATCGACTATTTTCAACCGCAAAATGTTATAATTTGACATTGCGACGGAATGGCGGAGGAATGAAATATCAGCGACGTTACAGGATTTACAAAAGGCTTGAAACACAGCCAAATCAAGCAAATAGAGAAACTTAGCACTCGCAAGGTTTCTACAAACGAAATTGTTTCGCCCGAACTTGCTCGTCAAATGGCGGAAATTTCGCACGAAACTCGCAGACAAGTTGGCGTTTTGATTAACCGTAAAGGAAAAATCGAATATGTGATGGTTGGCGACGCAAAACGCATCGAACTTCCTGATTTTAAACGTGTTCGCGTTGCGGAAGACCGTTTTCGCGGACTTCGGTTTGTTCACACACACATTCTTGGCGAAAAATTAACCCAAGACGATTTGACCGACTTGGCATTATTGCGGCTAGATTTAGTTGCAGCAATTGAAGTTGATAAAGGCACAGGTTTGCCAAATATTGTTCACGCGGCTCATCTTTTACCGACTACATCTGAAAATATTGAATCTGATATTTACGAATTTTTACCACCAAAGCATCCATCTCAACTCGACACAGATTTTCTCGAATTAATAAATTCGCTTGAAAATGAAATGGCGAGAAATCGCAACACGGCGAGAAACAGACAAACCAATCGCGACCGCGTAATCCTTGTTAACGTAACAACTTCCATCTTTGAAGAAGCTGAAGAATCGATGGCTGAACTAGAGGAACTCGCACTTTCTGCTGACGTTATTGTCCTCGATAAAATTATCCAAAAACGTTCTAACGTTGATGCAAAAACTGTTCTCGGAAAAGGAAAACTTGAAGAATTATTGATTCGAGCAATGAGACTTGGCGTTGATTTAATTGTTTTTGACCGCGAACTTTCGCCGGCTCAAGTTCGTTCAATTTCTGACGCAACGGACTTGAAAGTTATTGATCGTCCGCAGTTGATTCTCGATATTTTTGCACAGCGTGCAACTTCGCGAGAAGGAAAAGTTCAGGTCGAACTCGCTCAGCTCAAATATATGTTGCCGCGACTTGTTATCGGGCAAGATTCAGCATTTTCAAGGCTCGCTGGCGGAATTGGCGGTCGCGGTCCGGGAGAAACGAAACTCGAAACTGATCGCCGACGAGTGCGAGACAAAATCTCGATTCTTGAACGTCAAATAGAAGATTTGCGAAGGCGAAGACAAGAACGCCGAAAAGAAAGATTGCGTCGCGATTTACCAATTATTTCATTAGTTGGTTATACGAATGCTGGTAAATCTACTCTTCTCAATACTTTAACGCAAAGTAACGTTTTTGCGGAAAAGAAAATGTTTGCGACTTTAGACCCAACTTCGCGACGACTTCGTCTTCCTTATGAGCAAGAAGTTATCGTCAATGACACCGTCGGGTTTATCCGCGATTTGCCCGAAGCGTTGGTTGCCGCATTTCGTGCAACGCTTGAAGAAATTGCTGATTCCGACTTGTTGGTTCACGTTGTTGACGCATCAAATCCACGTGTTTGGCAACAAATTGAATCGGTCGAGAAAATTTTACAAGATTTAGAATTTAACGATATTCCAAGTTTAATCGTCTTAAATAAAAGTGATTTATGCGATGAAATTTCGCTTGAAGCCTTAGAACGTTCAATTTTCCTTGACAAACAAATGGAAAGCGTCAAAATTGTTGCTACCAAATCAGAAACATTAAAGCCGTTATTTCTTAAGCTGACCGAAGCGTGCAACAAGTTTCGAATTATTTCCGGCAATGTTCAGGATTTTTCAGAAATGGCTGCAATTAGTTAGAAACAGAGAATTTAGATGAGTAACAAACGAGAAGATTTAATATCGCCATTTGCGAAATACCGCAACAAAATTTTAAAGCGAATAAAATTCGAAAGAATTACTTCGAGACAAAAGTTTTGGGTTGGCTTTGTTTTTTTGAGTTTGTTTACAACACTTTTGCTTGATAATCCATTTTTTCGCTCAACTGGTGAAAGTTACAAAGAAGGCGATGTTGTCCGCGAGACAATAATTTCACCTGCTGATATTTCTGCAACTGATGATGAAGAAACAGCAAGAATGCGAGAAGCTGCAAAAAATTCTATTCGCCCAATTTTCACATTTGAAACAAATCGGGCAGATAATGCAATTCAAAGTTTTCGCTCAAAATGGGAATCATTACAGCGAAAAACAGACAATTCAAACTCAAAATCTAATGCTTCAAATGTAAATTATGTCTGGAAAGGCGTTGGCGGAATTGATATTGGCAAAGTGTTTCTCGCAAGAAAATTTTCTACAACGGAATTAGATGCAATCACGCGAATCTTACGTGAAAACACGAATGGTTATATTTACAACGATTCTGACGAGCCGTTTTTGCAAAACGACATTGTTGTCATTGATCGCCAAAAACCAAATGAGCTATCTTCAGTTTCGTCTCCGAAAATGAATATGATTTCGCTTTCAACGGCACGCGATAAACTTTTAAAGTCTTTAAATGAGATGAAAAGCCTTTCGCCAAAAGAAGTTGCGGCATTCAACGACGCGATTTCGCCTGATGTTCAGCCAAGTGTGATTTTTGATAGCGTTGCGACAAATCGTGATCGTGAAGCGGCAATCAGCAATACACAGCCAATTGTAATTTCTTTAAAACGCGGGCAAAGCGTTGCAAAAACAGGTGATATTGTTACGCCTTCGATGCTTTCGCAAATTAACGCAATCAAATATTATTCAAATTCTTCGAGGCAACTAAATCGTTTTATCGGACTTCTTATTTTGGTTTGTGCTTTATATTGGGTTGCCTGGAAATTTATTGAACATCGTGGCATTGTTCCGCGTCTAACTCTTTCCGAAGAAAAGACTTTTGCACTTTTTGGCTTTGTCGTTTTGGTTCAAACTTTCTTGATGGCTTTATTTTTTAAACTCGCTGAATTTACGGCGATGCAAAACATCAAAGCTCCTTATAACGACACAACTTTGTGGTCATTTGCATTGCCTTTCGCTTTCGCAAGTCTTTTAATTACATTACTTGCAGATCGGAGAACGGCTTTGTTCGCCGGACTTTTTGTTTCGCTTTTAGCCGGATTTCTTGCACCAAAACCTTTAGAATTTGCAATTTATTCGACAATTTCATCGGCAGTCGCGGTTTACGGAATTGGAATTTACCGAACTCGTCAATCTGTGACGCTCGCCGGAGCTTTAGTTGGAGCGTTAAGTGCTTTAGTTGCAGTAGCTTTGATAAGTTATATGCAGATGCCGTTTATTTTGAACACGATAATTTTAGCAGTTGGTTGCGGATTATTGAGCGGAATTATTACATCATCTGTGACGGCAGTTTTTCTTCCAATTTGCGAAACAATGTTTGGGATTTTGACTGACGTGAAACTACTCGAACTTTCTAATGCAGATTTGCCAGTTTTAGGACAATTGGCGATGAAAGCACCAGGAACAAATCAGCACTCGCATGCGGTTGGAACGCTGACTGAAACAGCTTGCCGAGCAGTTGGAGCCAACGGATTACTCGCCAGAATCGGTGCTTTATATCATGATATTGGCAAACTTGGAGCACCTGAACATTTTGTTGAAAATCAACTCGGAAAAAATCCGCATGATAAATTAAAGCCTTCGCAAAGTGCAAAAATAATTGTCAGCCACGTAACTTATGGCATTAAACTTGGTAAAGAAATTGGACTGCCACAACGAATAATTGATTTTATTCCGCAACATCACGGAACGCGAACATTGCATTTCTTTTTGAGAAAGGCACAGACAGAATTAGTCGTTGGAGAAAATGTTGACGAAAATGATTTTCGTTATCCGGGACCGAAACCGCAGTTTAAAGAAGCTGCGATTATGATGATTGCCGATAGTTGCGAAGCTGGTGCGAGAGCCTTGCAACACCCGACACCTGACAACATTCGCTTTATTGTGACAAAAATTATTGATGCAATTTTGAGCGACGATCAACTTGACGAATGTGATTTAACGCTCAGAGAACTGACGCAAATTCGTGAATCAATGATCAAATCTTTGGTCGCAATTTATCATTCGCGGATTGAATATCCTGGTTATGTGCCGCCGAGTAATTCAATGCAAAAAATTATTATCCCAAGCGATTTAGACTCGGAAGAACGCGGGCTTCGTTTTGAAAATCCGGCTGATGTGCCGATAAGTAAAGGTGGAGAAATTGAAGACGAGGCAATTGACAGAACTTCGCCGCCGAATAAAGCTGCCGGAAAAAGTTCTGGAAACTAGAAGAACTTGACAGTTTTGGGTTAAGGTCGCAAAATTTAAATTAACAATTGTGGTGAGTTATTGCGACTTGCGACCACGTTAAATAAGCAGCTAAACAGCCATTTGAGAAAATTTTGACGCTTCAAATCTCGTGCTGTTTTACGCCGAGATTTTTTTATTATGAGAGACTTCAGAGAACTTATTGAATCAGATAGTGTTTACGTTTTCGACGGAGCAATCGGGACAAGACTTTACAGCAAAGGAATTTATATCAATCGTTGCTACGACGAATTAAACTTGATTGCACCTGATCTTGTGAAAGAAGTCCACGATGAATATATCGCCGCAGGTGCGGAAATAATCGAAACAAATTCTTTTGGGGCAACACGAAATAAACTTCAGCCATTTGGTTTAGAAGCGAAAACTCGCGAAATAAACATCGCATCAGCCAGACTCGCACGTGAATCTGCCGGAGATAATATCTGGGTTGCAGGAGCAATCGGCTCACTCGGACTTCGCATTGAACCTTACGGACCGACATCTTTTAGCGAAGCAAAAGACATGTTTAAAGAACAAGCCGAGTCTCTGGCAGAAGGCGGAGTTGATGTTATTGTTCTCGAAACATTTTCTGATTTATCCGAAATCCAACAAGCAATTCTCGCAGTTAAAGAGGTTTGCGATTTGCCGATTATTGCCCAAATGACCATTCAAATGGATGGAAACACTATTTTTGGTGCAACTCCTGAGCTTTTCACAAAAAGATTAGACGAATGGGGAGTTGATGTAATTGGTCTGAACTGCGGAGTTGGTCCGGCGTTGATTCTCACAGCACTTGAAAAAATGCGTGAAGTTACGAATAAAAAACTTTCTGCACAGCCAAATGCCGGTTTGCCGAGAGACGTTCAAGGTCGGCAGTTTTATATGGGTTCGCCAGAATATATGGCGGAATATTCGCGTCGATTTGTGCAAATTGGGGCAAAATTTATTGGTGGTTGTTGCGGAACAACGCCTGCTCATATCAAATTAATGGCAGCGGCAATTCGTTCAATAAGTCCACGTCAAACACCGCAAGTTATTGTTAAAGAAATGGTTGCGGCTAGTGTTCAAGATTTAACTCCAACGAATATTGAAGTTGTTAAACCAGAAGATCGTTCAAATTGGTCTCGAAAAATTGCTCGTGGCGAATTTGTCACATCGGTTGAAGTTTTGCCGCCAAAGGGTTGCGATGCTCAAGCTACTTTAGATTCGATTCGACTTTTGAAAGTCGCTGGCGTTGATGCTGTAAATATTCCTGATGGACCGCGAGCTCAAACGCGAATGTCAGCTCAAGCCACAGCGGTTTTAGTTGAACGCGACATTGGAATCGAAGCCGTTTTGCATTATTGCTGTCGTGACCGAAATTTGCTCGGAATGATGTCAGACTTACTCGGTGCAGCCGCTCTCGGATTGCATAATTTGCTGCTCATTACAGGCGATCCGCCAAAAATGGGTCCGTATCCAGATGCGACTGCTGTTTTTGATATTGATGCCATTGGACTGACTAATATGGTCAATAAACTCAATCACGGCTTAGATTTAGGAAATAATCCAATTGGAATTCCGACAGCTTTTTCAGTTGGAGTTGGTGTAAATCCTGGTGCATTAAATTTGGACGAAGAAATAAAACGCTTTGAATGGAAGGTTGAAGCCGGTGCAGAATATGCAATTACGCAGCCAGTTTTTGACACCGAGCAGTTAAGAGTTTTCCTCGACCGCATTTCTCACGTCAAAATTCCAATCGTGGCAGGAATATGGCCACTCGTAAGTTTTCGGAATGCGGAGTTTTTGCATAACGAAGTTCCGGGCGTAAATGTGACTCAAGATATTTTGCAACGAATGAAAGTTGCCTCAGAGAAATCGAAAGAACACGCCCGCGAAGAAGGAATCCAAATTGCCCGCGAATCGTTATTGGAAGTGCGTGATGTCATTGCTGGCGTGCAGGTTTCAGCTCCATTTGGAAATGTGAAATACGCTTTACAGGTTTTTGATGTTTTAGAACAATTTGCTCAAAAATAAATTTTTTATTGGTAATTTATTGATTTTATTACGCCAAGTTCGAAGTTGTTCGGGTTTGGCGTTGGAAGTTTTTTGAGCGAAAAGCGATGATTAAATCTATCTTCGATTGGAACTTTATTTGACGGAAAATCTCGCCATTCGTAGCTTAAAATTGCTCCATCTTCAAACTCATAAACTCTTTCAAGATAGTCATCTTCGTAAACCGTCGGCGTTTCAGAGACAATTTTATCGCGTAAATCGTGTGTTATTATTTCAACATATTCTAGAATTGTGTTCATTTCAATTTATCAAATTTCTAATATAATTTTTCCAAATGCTTTAGATTCAATAACTTCCCGATGTGCTTTGGCAGCTTCGGCAAGTTTAAAGGTTTTCCCGACAATTGGATTTAAATAACCTTCGGCAAGTCCTTTAAAAATTTCTTCCTTAATTTCTGCTTCGTCTTCTTTCGAATAATTGAACAGTGCAAGCCCGTAAATCGTCGCGTCTTTACCCATCGTCAAACGCGGATTAAAATCTAAACTTCCACGATTTCCAACAACTACAATTCGCCCAAACATCTTCAAAGCATCAAAATCTTTGACCAAATTTACATTTGCCAACATTTCAATAATCACGTCCGCAGAAATTCCAACAAGATAATTTTGCTCAGAATGATTGAGTGCAACATCACAACCTTGCTCTTTTATTAATTCCAGACCTTTTTCAGAACTAGAAGTTCCAATCACTTTCAAACCTGCGTTTTTGGCAAATTGGATTGCAGCAATTCCAACACCGCCGCTCGCACCGTGAATCAAAACTGTTTCACCTTTGTTCACTTTTGCTTTTTGAAATAGAGCCCGATAAGCCGTTGCGTAAGGCACAAAAATTCCCGCACCTTGATTAAACGAAATATTTTCCGGCAATTTTTGAATATAATTTTCGTCGCAAACAACAAATTCGGCATAAGTTCCAGAACCCGAATCTGTTGTAAAAACTCGGTCTCCGATTTTTATTGTTGTGACATTTTCGCCAATTTGTTCAACAATTCCAGACGCATCTTTGCCCGGCGTATATGGTAAATTTGGTTTTGTTGCGTAGTTTCCGGCTCGAATATACGTATCGACCGGATTTACGCCAGCCGATTTAACACGCACCAAAACCTGAGAAGTCCCAACATTTAGTGTTGAGACTTCTTCAAGTTTCATAACTTCAGGTTCGCCATATTCTCGAACTATAATTGCTTTCATTTTAGTTCACGAAGTTTGTTTCTAAACTCTTTTGCCATCAAAGTTTGTCCTTTTTCACGACCAATTTGCAGAAACTCGGTTAAAAGTTTTCCAGTAATTAGTGGCAAAGATTCGCTTGAACCAACCGCTTCATATTTACCTTCAAAAAGGGCGTAAATCTGAAAAATTGTCCCATTACAACGCCAAAGTTCCGGAACGCCCAAACCTGCGTAAATATCAAACTTATCCCAAGATTCGTTGCTAATATCAACTTCAACAACAATGTCTGGCGGAATTTGAAGATTCAAATCAAAGTCTTTTAAGCCACGAACTTTAGCCGCATTTTTCACATAAAAAGATGTGTCAGCTTCAGCACCTTTGGCTTTTCTTTTTTGCCGCCAAGTTGTCGAACCATAACCATCTACGTCAACATCAAACTCATCGGCGTAAATTCGAACCGCAGTAAACGCGACATCTTTAGGAAATTCGTGATCTAATCTTGGACTCATAATTTTCAAAACTCCGTTGTTATAATAAACACGATAAGCAGGTTTCTGCTCAAATTGTTTAAGCACGTAACCATATTCTTCCCAAGAAACGTTATGTAAAAGTAACGTTCCATTTGGGGGTAAATGATGAACCGCTTCAATATAATTTGTAGTTTCGACAATCATTATGAATATTCGATTTAAACGTGTTTTCCAACCAAAGTTGCCATTGCTTCGCGTGAAACTGCACCAACAACTCGTTCAACTTCTTGTCCACCTTTGAACAAAATCAATGTCGGAATTCCACGAATTCCATACTGTTGCGGGACATTCGAATTTTCATCAACGTTCATTTTCACAACCGTTGCGGTTTCTGCATATTGCTCTGCAACTGCTTCAACCGAAGGTGCAATCATTCGACAAGGTCCGCACCATTCAGCCCAAAAATCTACCAAAACCGGCTTGTCCGAACCTAAAACATCAACTTCCCAATTTGCATCTGTTGCTTCTTTTGTAAATGCTCCCATTTTGTCTCCTAAATAATAAAATAACGTTTTAATAATATAACTTAGCGATTAATTTTTATAAAATCTCGCTGATGTTTTTAATTGTAACAAAGGAAGTTACAAATAGCAATTTTTAATTCTAAAGTCATCAAGAAATTACCTTACTTAGTGTTATTTGAGGCGACTCATCCGCCACAACATCTACCACAGCAAAAAAACTTTTCACATAATCCGTTGCAAAATGCTCATCCAATGCAGCCTTACATGTCCAACATTCTCGCCAAATAAAAACAGTTTGGTCTTCAATTGACTGATGAACATTGTAAGAAATGCAACCATCTTCAGCTCTCGAACTTGCGACAATCGCCAAGGCTGCTTGCTTTAATTCATCAATTCTTTCCGCTTTTACTTTCAAACGTGCAGTTAAATATAAATTTTCGCTCATAAATTGCTCCTAAAAATCATTTTCTAAAACAATTCTGTATCTCGCTTTTCCACTTTCGAGATGTTCAAATGCTTCGTTAATTTTAGACATCGGAAATTTTTCTGTCACCGTTTCAATATTGTGTCTGGAACAAAATTCGAGCATTTTGGCGACAACTTGCGGGCTTCCAGTTGCTGTTCCAGTGACACTTTTTTGTCTCATAATCAACGAAAAAGCCCCAATTGCCAACGGCTCCAAAACAGCTCCAACCATGTGCAATTTTCCTTTTGGAGCGAGAGCGTTGATGTATAAATCCCAGTTTAAAGTTACATTTGCAGTAACAATTATCATGTCAAATTTGCCAGCGAGTTTTGCTAAATCTTCATCGCTACGAGAATTCACAACGTAGTCTGCACCGAGTTTTTTGAGTTCATCGGTTTTCGAAGCATCCGATGTAAACGCCGTAACTTCGCAGCCCCATTTGTCGGCAAACTGCAACGCCAGATGCCCCAAACCGCCGATTCCAACAACACCGATCTTGTTCGTTGGGCTGATATTATTTTGCACAAACGGATTAAAAACCGTGATTCCACCACAAAAAAGCGGACCAGCTTTTGAAGCATCCATCTTGCTCGGCAGTTTAATCGCCCATTGCCAATGACAACGAACTTTGTCCGCAAAACCACCGTGTCGCCCAACGATTGTGCCTTCCAAAGTCGGACAATTTATCTGATAACCAGCGACACATTGCTCGCAATATCCGCAAGTCTCAGCGTTCCAACCAAGCCCGACAACATCGCCAATTTGCAAACCTTTGACATTTTTCCCAAGTGCGACAATTTCGCCAACCGCTTCGTGTCCGCCAACAAACGGATACGCCGTCATTCCCCAATCGTTATTGACCATTGACAAATCAGAATGACAAATTCCGCACGAATGCACTTTGATTTCAACGTGTTCAACGCCAAGTTCGTCTGTTTCAATCTCAAAAGGTTGAAACTTCCCTTTCGGCTCATTCGCCGCATATGATTTGATTAAATTGCTCATAATTTTATTCTGCCAAATTCTTCGCTTAGAGTCCAAACCTTAGTTTGATTCCGCCATTATGAGCGTAAAATCTATCAATCAATTTATAAAACTTGCGTTCCCAAGTGGGCGTTTGTAGCGTTTATTGCGTTTGTAGCGTTTATAGCGTTTGTGGCGTTTATTGCGTTTATTGCGTTTATTGCGTTTATTGCGTTTGTGATGTTTGTAGCGTTTATAGCGTTTACAGCGTTTGTAGCGTTTATTGCGTTTGTAGCGTTTATTACGTTTGTAGCGTTTATTACGTTTGTAGCGTTTATTGCGTTTGTGGCGTTTGTGGCGTTTCAGAAATTTTCGTAATTCATAATTCATCATTCATAATTCATCATTCATAATTCATCATTCATAATTCATCTTTCATCCTTCATCATTACAATCGATGCATTGTCAAAAGTATCAGCAAAAGTTACTATGCTTAAAGAGACATTTTATGGAAAACGAAATTGAGTTTGAAAGTTCGGATAATTTTGATGATTTTGCTGATTTTGGCGAGCCGGATGGCGACTTCGAAAATTTTGAAGCAGGTGATTTTGATCTTGAAGAGATTGAGCCGATTGAAGTTAGAACCGCGATTTTGATAAAAAACAATTTAACTGCTTTGCTTTGTATTAAAACTGCCGAACGCGGCGGAGCAATTTGCAGAGTTGACCCGCGAGAGGCAAATCCGGCGGTGCAGGTCTATGATGATGCCGAAAAAGCTCTCGAATGGTATAACAAAAGCCTTCGCACGAGCAGAAAAAATGGCTGGCTAGTTGCTTATGATGGTTTGCCGATGTTTGGTTAATTTAGGTTTATAAATGAATGCTTCTTGCAATCGACATCGGCAACACATTGACTAAATTCGGCGTTTTCAATGCCGATAAACTGATAAAAAAGTTTACGATCCTGACAATTCGGAGCAATTCTGCCGACAATCTTTCCAACCAACTAGCTTCAAATCTTTCTTTTCCAATAAATACCGCGATTATCTCGTCAGTTGTTCCTGAACTTCAAGAATCTTACAAACAATTAATCAAACAACTTTCCGGCAATTTACCAACTTTTGTAACACATAATTTCGGCTTCGAAATTGTTTACGAAAATCCGGAAACTCTCGGCATTGATCGAGCAATTGCAGCATTTGCAGCAAGTGAAAAATATGGTAAACCCTGTGTTGTCTGTGATTTCGGAACTGCAACAACGATTGATGTTGTTGATTCAGACGGAAAATTTATCGGCGGAATTATCGTTTCTGGAATTGGTCTTCTCGCAGATTCTCTGGCTTCAAGAACCTCAAAACTTCCAAAAATTGAATTAAAAAAACCTGAAAAAGTTATCGGAAATTCGACCGTTTCGGCAATTCAATCTGGAATTTATTTTGGTTATATTAGCTTGGTTGAAGGAATAATTGAAAAAATTTTCGCAGAGAGCGGCGAGAGATTTAATGTTGTGGCGACAGGTGGTTATGCAAAATTGATCAGCGACGGAACTGATAAAATCAATATTTTAGACGAAAACCTATTGCTTGAAGGTTTGCAAATGATTCACTTAAAATTAAATCTCGCAACACTTTAAACATCCATTGAACATGATTATATGAGTAAAAAAGCAAAAGGCGATGGTTACTTTTTTGCACAAGAAACATTTCCATACTCTGCTAATGGTGCTGTAATTGCTCAAATTCAACCAAATGCTTGTGTTGCAGCGACAGCAAGAATGATTTTAGAAGATATTGGAATTTCTAAAAGTGAGGCTGAGTTGAGAGTTCTGTTTGAAATTGATGAAGATGGCGTTTCACCTTCAAAAATACCCGAAGTTTTAGCTCCGTTTGGTTTAGAGTATATTTACAAACGGAATCTGACACTCGAAGATTTACAAAAAGCATTGCAGAAATTTCCGGCAATTTTGTATGTTTCAAATTCTTTACTAAAAATAACTGGGCATGTTATTATTCTTGATGGAATTGCTGATAATTATGCCTTAATTAGAGACTCGCAAGATGGTGTAAGTTATAGATTGAGTGTCAAAGACTTGGAATTATATTGGCTTGATTCGGCAACTAAATTTGGCAGAGCAGCTTTGAGGTTAAAATGATTTCAAAATTTAATGCAGAACAAATCGCTCAAATTGAGGCTTTACGTTTGGCATCTACGCCAAATCGCAAAAAACGCGAATATAATCAAATTGAATTTTTAAAAGAGACAGAAAATGCTTATGTTTTTTTTGCTGCTTGCCCTAACTTAATTTCTCAAGACGTTGCACCTGGCGGAATTGTTGTTTACATTGACAAAATTGATGGACATATTTGGCAAACGAATGAGTTTGAGCATAAAGTAAAACAAACACCGCATCTTCAAACAGTTTAAAACTATCAAAAAGTTGAAATATCCAAAATAAAAAACTCGGTTCCATCAACTTTCATAAAAACACCTTTTTTGTAAGGTTCTGCCAAAAAACTTTCTACTGGATAAGTAATTCCTTTTAAAATACGGTCGCCGGAATAATCACTTCTTGCAACAAGTTCGTCTGGGAACCATTTTTCGGCTTCTAACTCTAAATTTCCGAGCGGTTTTTGCTTATCAGCTTGTGCCATTAATTTGTCATAATCTTCTTGTTTGAACAGAAAAATTGCTCGAATTTTCTTACCGTTTCCGGTTGGCGAATTTTCAATTGTCGTCTCTTGCCAAATTACATCTTCGGGATAAAACGGCAATCTGGCAATTTTTTCAAATTCATCAATGTCATCTTTTGTCTCAGAAATAGTAATAATTGGCTTTTGGATTGCTTCGTTTTGTGTTGGTTTTAAAGGATTTTCGCAACCTGAGATAAATGTTGTTGCAAAAAATATTCCGAAAAAAAATAGGGTAGAAAACTTCATCAATTGATTTTAGAAATATTAGTAGCATTTTGCAATTTTGCTTTTCGCGTTTCGTGTCGTAAATTTGAAAAATGCTACTTTTTCGGCGAATTCGGGCATTTATTATCCGCGATTTTCAACTCGCGGTTAGTTATCAACTCGAATTTTTTATAAAATTACTGTGGGTTCTCGGCATTGTGACAACATTTTTCTTTATTTCGCGGATTTTTACATCGCAAATTTCTACTTATGAACAATGGCAAGAACCGCTTCCGGCGTGGCTGACAGGAATGGCGATGCTCAGTTTTTTCTTGAGCGGTTTCTCGAGTTTGGCAAATGCAATGCGTGCTGAACAAATGCAAGGAACGCTCGAAAGTGTCTTGCTGACACCGATAAATGTTCCAACCGTTATACTTTCAGCTTCGGCTTGGGCTTATGTTGAGGCAACATTTTATTCATTTCTGTATCTATTTTTCGGCTGGTTGTTCTTCGATGTTCATTATCGCGGAAGTTTTTTTTTAGCGTTTGTGTTTCTAGTTTTAACGACCGCAGTTTTGGCGTGTCTCGGGATTTTATCAGCGAGTTTTGCGATGGTTTTCAAACGTGGTGATCCTTTTGCGATACTTCTCGGTGCCGGAACTGCGATTTTTTCGGGCGTATTTTTTCCGAAAGAAATGCTCAACGAAGCACTCGGAAAAACTGGCGGAACAATTGTTTCAGCAATCAATCCGTCAACGCACGGATTAGACGGAATTCGGCAAGTTTTGATTCAGGGAAAAACGTTTTCGGAAGTTGAAACTCCATTTTTTACACTTGTCGCTTTTCTTGTAATTTTACTTCCATTTTCGCTTTGGATTTTTAGTTCGGCAATCACAAAAGCCAAGAAAGACGGTAGTTTAATTCAATATTAATGGATTCTTACAAACTATTTTATTCGCCATATTATTACGCTGACATCGGCGAAGGTCACGTTTTTCCGATTAAGAAGTTCGAACTTGTCCGCGATATTTTGGTTGCGGAAGGAACACTTTTTCCGCACGAAATAATCGAGCCAAAGCCTTCTGAAATCGAAGATATTTGTCTCGTTCACGACCGCGATTATGTTTCGCGTCTCGTTGCTGGCAAGCTAACTGCAAAAGAAATCCGCAGACTCGGACTTCCTTGGTCGGCAAGTCTTTTGCGGCGAACTTTTCTCGCTTGTTCGGGAACGCTTCACGCTGCAAGAGTTGCTTTAAAAAGTAATATTTCGTCAAATCTCGCGGGCGGAACTCATCACGCTTTTCCCGATCGCGGCGAAGGTTTTTGCGTCTTAAACGATGTCGCTATTGCAATTAGAGTTTTGCAACGCGAAAATCTAGCGAAGCGTTTTTTGATAATTGATTGCGATGTTCACCAAGGAAACGGAACGGCGTTTATTTTTCAAAACGAACCTGATGTTTTTACTTTTTCAATGCACGGAGCGAAAAATTTTCCGCTTCACAAAGAGAAATCGACGCTCGATATTGAACTTAACGACAAAACTGGAGACCTTGAATATCTCGAAATTTTAAACGAAGCATTGCCGAGAATTTTTCATCATCAGCCCGATATTGTGTTTTATCTCGCTGGTGCTGATCCGTTTGAAAACGATAAACTCGGGAGACTTTCCATCACAAAAGAAGGTTTGAAACAGCGAGATTCTGATGTTTTAAAGTTCGCAAAAGATTATGATGTGCCGATTGTGACGACAATGAGCGGTGGTTATGCTCAGGATATTAAAGATACGGTCGAGATTCACGCGAACACAATCCGTGTTGTAAAAGATATTTTTGGAAAAAAGAAATTTACCACAGATGCACGCGGATAGAGGCGAGATAAAAACTTGATAAAAAAGTGGATGCTGCTGATTATTTTTAGCTATCTTTCTTCTATCTTTTTAAATCGGTGTGCATCTGTGTTGAAATTCTTTAATTTAAATTGGCTTAAGGCAAATGCGATATGAAATTTAACATTTTTCCACTTGGCGATAATGCTTTGACGATTTCTTTTGGCAATATTATCTCGCCAAAAACCAACAATCGGGTCTTTCAACTTGCTGAGTTTATTGAGAAAAATCGCTTCGCAGGATTTGTTGAAATTGTTCTGGCTTATTCATCATTATCGATCTTTTATAACGTTGCGGAAGTCAGAAAAACTCATCAAACATTCCCAACGGCGTTTGAATTTGTGAAGGATTTCGTTGAAAATTCACTTAATAAAATTAATGTCGGAGTTGAAAAAAGCACTCGATTGATTGAGATTCCAATGTCGTTTGATAATAAGTCTGCACTCGATTTAGAAGAACTTGCAGAACTGCATTCTCTTTCTATTCAACAAGTTATTGAGATTTTTACAACACAAACCTATCGCGTTTTTATGCTCGGATTTCTTCCCGGATTTGCTTATATGGGCGAAGTTGATGGACGAATTGCAACACCGAGAAGACAAACACCGCGTTTGAAAGTGCCAAAAGGAAGCATCGGAATCGCGGGAAATCAAACTGGAATTTATCCGCTCGAATCGCCTGGCGGTTGGAATATTATCGGGAAAACCGAGTTTGAAATGTTTACTCCAAACGAAAAAAGACCAACACTTTTACAAGCTGGAGATTTGGTAAAATTTGTCGCGATTTAATGGGATTTTACCAAACAAAAAATAAAGCATTTTTTTACCACTGATACACACAGATAAACACAAGATAAGAACGGGATAAAGAAAGATTTTATGCTGATTAATATTGTATTTATCTTGTTTTTATCTGGTTTAATCTGTGTGCATCTGTGGTAAATTTCTTCGATGCAAAATTCGAATTTAATGAATTTGCGTTACAATTTAGCTAGTTTATGTCAATTTCATTTCAAACAAATTCTATTCTCTCAACTGTCCAAGATTTGGGCAGAAATCGTTATCGCAAATTTGGTATCAATCCAAACGGTGCGATGGACAAACACGCCGTTCGTTTGATAAATATCTTGTTCGGAAATAATGAGAATGAAGCAGTTTTGGAGATGCATTTTCCGGCTTCAAGTATTGAATTTAACGAAAATGCCGTCATCGCACTCGGCGGTGCAGATTTTGGTGCAACGATTGATGACAGACCAATTGAGAACTGGCGAATACATTGTGTCGAAAAAGGAAGCACGCTTAAATTTGCCAAAAAACGCTTTGGTGCGAGGTTGTATTTGTCTGTCAAAGGTGGCTTCGAGACTGAAAAATGGCTCGAAAGTGCGAGCGTAAATCTCGTTGCGGGAATCGGGAAACCTCTTAAGAAAGATGATACGTTGCATTTCAAATCGAAAATTCAGGTCACAAATCATCAATCGAAAATCGCTAATTCCCTGCTTCCGATTTATTCAAAATTTCCGACCGTTCGCGTTATTGCCGGTTCAGATTTTGAAAAACTCAACGCTTTGAGCGAACATAACTTCTTAAAACAAACATTTAGTATTTCGACAGATTCAAACAGAATGGGTTTTCGTCTATCTGGTGAATCGCTGTATTTAATTGATAACACTGAACTTATCTCGACTGCTGTAAACTTTGGAACTATCCAACTTCTGCCAAATGGTCAAATGATTATTTTGATGGCTGACCATCAAACGACTGGTGGTTATCCAAACATCGCGAATGTAATTTCGGTCGATTTACCGCTTCTCGCACAACTGAATCCGAATGATAAGGTCGCGTTTCATCAGGTTTCGATCAATGAAGCCGAGCGATTGACTCTGCAATTTGAACGCGATTTAGCATTTCTCAGAACCGGAATCAATTTTCGCAAATAGCACAAACTATCTTATTCGTGTCTTTTCGTGTAAATTCGTGGCTGACAATCTTATGAATTCAATCGACTTAAATTGCGATATGGGCGAAGGCTTTCCGCACGATGAAGAGCTAATGAAGTTCGTTTCGTCGGTAAATGTTGCGTGCGGATTTCACGCGGGCGACACGACTGTGATGCGAAAAACGGTCGAACTTGCTGTCAAAGCTGGAGTTGCGATTGGTGCACATCCGAGTTTTCGCGATTTAGAAAATTTTGGACGCAAAGAAATTGAGATTTCGGCTGACGAAGTTTCTGACATTGTTTTTTATCAGATTTTGAATTTAAAAAGTATTTGCGAAGATTTTGGCGTAAAAATGCACCACGTAAAACCACACGGTGCTTTGTATAATCAAGCCGCAAAAGATGCAAAAATCGCCGTCGCAATTGCAAAAAGTTTGAAACAATTGGACAAGAATTTGATACTTTACGGACTCGCGAATAGCTATTTAATTTCTGAAGCTGAGAAGATTGGACTGCGAACCGCGAGCGAAGTTTTTGCGGACAGAACTTATGAAGCTGATGGAAATTTAACGCCGCGTTCTGAGATAAATTCGTTGATTACTGATGTCAAATTGTCGCTCGCACAAGTTTTAGAAATGTTGCAAATGCAACAAGTTACGGCGACAAATGGCGAGATTATAAAAATTAAAGCTGAGACAATTTGTATTCACGGCGATGGCGACAATGCTTTAGAATTTGCAAAGAAAATCAATAAAGCATTGAGTGTAAATAGCGTAAAAATTGTTCAGCCGTCTATCTTTGCGTCGGTCTTGTGAGCATCTTGCTTTTGTATCGCTGTCATCTTGACGGCGGTCTTGTGAGCATCTTGCTCGCAAGTCTTTCTTAAACACCTGAGCTATTTCGGGTTTAAGAGGCGTTGGCTGGAAGCACAACGCGACCGCCGACTGGAAGTCAGCGGTACAATTTTCTGCGTACCGCTGTCCATCTTGACGGCGGTCTTGTGAGCATCTTGCTCGCAAGTCTTTCTTAAACACCTAAGTTATTTCGGATTTAAGAATGCGTTGGCTGGAAGCACAACGCGACCGCCACTAAGATGGCAGCGGTGCGATTTTCAAAATGAAAAAATCATACACATCAATCATTCTCGGAGCTGCATTTTTGATGGCGACATCTGCCGTCGGTCCTGGATTTTTGACACAAACCACCGTTTTTACCAAAGAACTTGCGGCGAGTTTCGGATTCGTGATTTTACTTTCGATTCTCCTCGATATTTTCGCACAACTCAATATTTGGCGAGTTTTGGTTGTCAGCGAAAAGCACGCTCAAGATGTCGCGAATGAAACGATTTTCGGGAGCGGTTATGTTCTCGCGGCGTTGATTGCGTTTGGCGGTTTGGCGTTTAATATTGGCAATATCGCAGGGTGCGGGCTTGGGTTAAACGTTCTTTTTGGAATTTCGGTCGAGAGCGGAGCATTGATTAGTGCGTTGATTGCGGTTGTGATTTTTCTCGTTAAAGAGTTTGGAAGTGCGTTAGATTGGTTTGCGAAAATACTCGGTTTTTTGATGATAACATTGATTATTTACGTGGTTGTCAAAGCAAATCCGCCGATTGCGGAAGCTGCGTTTCGGACGTTTGTGCCGGAGACTATTTCGCCAATTGCAATTGTAACGCTAGTCGGCGGAACGGTCGGTGGTTACATCACATTCGCGGGCGGACATCGCCTTCTTGATGCCGGAATTCGCGGCGAAAAACATCTTGGCGAAGCAAATCGTGGTGCAATTACGGGAATTTTGTTGACTGCAATTATTCGTTTTTTGCTCTTTCTCGCGTCATTTGGTGTAGTCGCTTTGGGTCTCGCAATTGATGACAAAAATCCGCCAGCTTCGGTTTTTCAACATATCGCGGGCGATGTTGGTTACAAAATATTCGGCTTTGTGATGTGGTGTGCGGCAATAACTTCGGTCGTTGGAGCAGCTTACACATCGGTTTCATTTATCAAAACTTTCCACGCGAAAATCGAAATTTACAACAAATATTTCATCGTCGGTTTTATTGTAGTTTCCACGTTAATTTTCCTCACAATCGGCAAACCTGTCACGGTTTTAATCGCTGCGGGAACAATCAACGGCTTTATTTTGCCGATAGCGTTGGCGTTAATATTGATCGCCTCGCGGAAAACTAGCATCGTCAAAGAATATAAACATCCAATGTGGTTGCAAGTTTCGGGTTGGCTCGTAGTTTTGGTGATGACATTTTTTAGCGTCCAAACTGTCATCAGCGAATTGACTAAGTGATTTCAGAATCTTAATCTTTAATTTAGTTGTAACGCTGACTTCCAGTCGGCGGTCGCGTTGTGCTTCAAGCCAACGCTTCTTGAATACGAAATAACTTAGTATTTGAGAAAGACTTGCGAGCAAGCTGCTCTCAAGCCCGCCGCCAAGATGGACGGCGTTACGAGCGAATGTATCGCTGTTTTCCAAACGGCGGTCGCGTTGTGCTTCCAGCCAACGCTTCTCAAACCCGAAATAACTTAGGTGTTTGAGAAAGATTTGCGAGCAAGATGCTCACAAGCCCGCCGTCAGGATGACAGCGGTACGAAAAAGAACAAGGGGCAAAATTTTAGAATGAAAATTGTAGTTATCGGAAGCGGATTTGGCGGACTTTCGGCGGCAGTTCGACTGCAAGCACAAGGACATAAGGTCACAATTGTCGAAAAACGCGACATGGTTGGTGGGCGAGCTTACGTCTATAAACAAGACGGATTTGTCTTCGATGGTGGTCCGACAATAATCACCGCACCGTGGTTGATCGACGAAATTTTTGAAACTGCGGGCAAGAAAACTGCAGATTACGTCAAGCTCGTTAAGATTGACCCGTTTTACAATATTCGTTGGGAAGATGGAACCGTTTTTCATTACAACGACGATCGCGAGCGTTTATTGGCAGAAATTGGCAAGATTGATCCGCAAGGAATTGAAGGTTACAAAGCACTTTCGAAAGATTTAGGTGAAATTTATCGCGTTGGATTTGAGCTTATCGATCAGCCATTTACCAAGGTTTGGGACATGGTGAAGGTCGTTCCTGAGATGATAAAACTCCGCTCGGATCGATCTGTTTACAAGTTTGCGAGCAAATATTTCAAAAACGAAAAACTTCGCGAGGCATTTAGTTTTCATCCACTTTTAATCGGCGGAAATCCATTTACCGCGACCTCAATCTACTCAATGATTCACGAACTTGAGCAAAAGTTCGGAGTTTGGTTTGCGATGGGCGGAACCGGTGCGTTGGTGCAAGGATTCGCGAATTGCTTTATGGATATTGGCGGCGAAATTTTCCTCGAAGCTGAAGTTGACCAAATTTCTATCGACAAAAATGGACGTGCAAATGGCGTTAAAATGAAAAGCGGTGAATTTATCGAAGCTGATGCTGTGGTTTCAAATGCCGATGTTGGTTTCACTTATCTAAATCTCGTGCCGAAATCTGTTCGCCGAAAATATACTGACAAAAAGGTAAAATCGCTGACTTATTCAATGTCGCTGTTTGTTATCTACTTTGGCACCGACAAAAAATACGATGATATTGCACATCACGAGATCATTTTGGGCAACAGATATAAAGGTTTATTAGACGAAATCTTTGTCGATAAAACGCTCGCTGATGATTTTTCGCTCTATTTGCATCGCCCAACCGCGACTGATCCGAGCCTTGCTCCCGAAGGTTGCGATAGTTGGTATGTGCTTTCGCCCGTGCCAAATTTAGAAGGAAAAACTGATTGGAAAACTGCCGCAGAAGCCTATAAACAAAGGATTTACGCATATCTTGAGAAGCATTATATGCCCGATCTTCGCCAGCATATTGTTACCGAAACTGTTATCGACCCGCGACATTTTGAAGACACGCTCAACAGTTATTTGGGAAATGCCTTCGGAGTTGAACCGACTTTGTTTCAGTCAGCTTGGTTACGTCCGCATAACATCAGCGAAGATGTTCCAAATCTATACTTCGTCGGGGCTGGAACTCATCCAGGTGCAGGACTTCCGGGCGTTATGTCGAGCGGAAAAATTGTCGGGAATATGATTGGAAAAGCGGAATGATTTTGGATTTTGGATTTTGGATTTTGGATTTTGGATTTTGGATTTTGGATTTTGGATTTTATAAAAAAACTGTTCACTTATTTTACATAGTCAACTTCTCCATTCTCCATTCTCCATTCTCCATTCTCCATTCTCCATTCTCCATTCTCCATTCTCCATTCTCCATTTTCCATTTTCCATTTTCCATT
>JANNVK010000224.1:0-4579 GCA_031414415.1 Acidobacteriota bacterium | reverse complement strand
TTTATGTTTTTATAATATTCGGTTATATTGCAATTTATTTAAATAACCACTTCTTTTTTTTTAAATCGTATAGACCCAACTGACTAACCCGACACACCCGACTCTATCGACTCAACCGACTCGATTGACTCGATAGACTCAATAGACTCATACGACATTGAACGGTTAAATGACAATTATTTTGAATCACAAGTTGATGAAATTTCACTACCGGAAAAAAATGAACTTCTCGAAAAACAAATAAGTTCAATTGAAACTCCAATTTTAGACGAATCTATCGAGAACATTACAGATATTAAAGAATCCGAAACTCCTGAGTTTGATGCGTTTTTCTCTGAATTATTAGAAGAAAGTTTTTTTGATGATTCGCAAAACGCCAACAATAAAGAAACGTCCAATCTCGTGAAAAGTGTTGAAACAAACGAAACTCTAGTTAATCTGGATGTTCTCGAAGACGACAATGATTGGGCAGAATATGCAGAAACTGTCGGGCAAATTGGTTCAATAAAAACTCTTGATCAGATATTTTTTGGAATTGAACGCGATCAGTTAAAAATTCAAATCAAACCATTTGATTCACTTGCGTTGAATATGGCTTTGCATGAGTTTCGCAAAGGAAATCTTGCGGCTAAAGAACAAGTATTTGACGAAATTTTAAAATGGCAAGATTATTTACTGGAACGCGATGAAAACATCGGGTTAAAAGACCTTCGTATTTATTGTGAAACTGCCAAACCAGCATTAAATTCTAAGGCTTTACTTACGCTTGGTGAGTTTTATCAAAATGTTTCACGTATAAAGTTTGAAATGCTTTTGACTCGTGTTTTTTCAAAATTAACAGAAAATGCACAGCGTCGTTTAATAGTTGAAACCACTGTCATTGAAGAACATATTGTCAATATTTTTTCAAAAAATGACCAACAAACTGAAGATCAAAACACTAGAAATGAAGTGATTTTAAAATTGCAGCATTTTAGAACTGAAGCCAGCGAATGTGAAAGTTTTAGCGGAATGTTGGCGATTGAATTAATTACTCGTTATAGTCAGTATAAAAAAGAACTCGGACCAGAGTTTAACGATTCTAAAATTCTTGCATATATAATTGAAAGCAACGTAATTATCGGCAATCGGTTTATCAAACTTCTTGTTCGTGAGAAAAGTTCGCCTGGAAACATCGATTTTGGAGATAAAAATCGCTTCGGTGAAAAGTTCGAAGACGAAGTTTCAGAAACATTTTGTCAGACAATTATACTTGATAACATTGTTGCAGAAGTTATTGTAAAACCTGTAAAAAAAGCACAAAAACAAACTGAATCAATTAAACAAAAAACTGAAGCAAGAAAACAAAGACTTGAAGAGGCTGAAAAACAAGGTGAATCAAGCACCGCGAAACTTGTTATTTATGCAGTAATTACTTGTCTTATAACCTTTGTAATTCTTTATGTTTCGGTAACATATTTAATGGATTATGGATTAGCAGAATAGATATGAGTTATGAATAATATGAGTGTATAGTTTTTTGACACAAGACAAATTTGACGTTAATATCATAAATATTTCTTGTATTAAGCATAAGGAATAAGACATTTTCACATAAGACTTTCTCAAAATACTATTTTAGGAGAATTAATGAACGCAAAAAACGTTTTACACTATTCTGCTGAGAAAAACGCTAAGTTTGTCTCGGTAAGATTTACTGATTTACCAGGTGCATGGCATCATTTAACATTTCCAATTGAGCATTTAACTGAAGATTCTTTCGAAGAAGGATTCGGATTTGATGCATCCTCGCTTCGTGGTTGGGCGGCAATTAACGAATCAGATATGCTTTTGGTTCCTGATCCAAGTCGTTGCTGGGTTGACCCATTTGCAGGTGAAACGACAATTTGCTTAATTGCAAATATTGTTGATCCAATAACAAAGCAAGGATACGGTTTAGATCCACGTGCGGTTGCAATTCGGGCTGAAAATTACCTCAAATTTACAGGATTAGCTGACACAGTTTTTGTTGGACCTGAAGCCGAATTTTTTATTTTTGACAACGTTACATATCACAACAATCAACAATCTGCTGGTTACACAATCGACTCTGAAGAAGGACATTGGAACTCTGGCAGAAGCGATGAGTTTTCACCTAATATGGGTTTTCATATTCGTGCAAAGGAAGGTTATGTTCCAACTGCACCGGTTGATTCGCTGATTGATATTAGAAATATGATGGCTCTAACTCTTGCAGATGTTGGAATTAACGTTGAATGCCATCACCACGAAGTTGCTACTGCCGGTCAATGTGAAATTGATTTCAAATTCGAAAATCTGCTCCATACTGCCGACAATTTAATGCTTTTTAAATACGTTGTAAAAAATGTTGCACATATGAACGGAAAATCTGCAACATTTATGCCGAAACCACTTTATGGTGATAATGGTTCAGGAATGCACGTGCATCAATCGCTCTGGAAAGACGGAAAACCGCTTTTTGCAGGAGATGAATATGCCGGACTTTCTGAAATGGCGAAGTTTTATATTGGCGGTTTGCTCAAGCATGCTCCAGCTTTGGTCGCACTCGCTGCTCCAACGACTAACAGCTACAAACGTCTTGTTCCTGGATATGAAGCACCGGTAAATCTTGCATATTCTGCGAGAAATCGTTCTGCTGCGGTGAGAATACCGATGTTTTCTTCTTCACCTAAAGCCAAACGTCTGGAGTTTCGTCCGCCAGATCCAAGTTGTAATCCATATCTAACTTTCGCGGCATTATTGATGGCTGGATTAGATGGAGTTCAAAACCGAATTGATCCGGGCGAGCCTTTGGAAAAAGATATTTATGATCTTTCACCTGAAGAATTGAAAAATGTTCCAAGTCTTCCAGGTAGTTTAGAAGATTCGCTAAACGCACTCGAAAAAGACCATGAATTTTTGCTGAAAGGCGATGTTTTCTCGGCTTCAATGATTGAACGTTGGATTTCTTACAAACGTAAAAGTGAAGTTGATCCGATGCGTTTGCGTCCAACTCCTCTGGAATTTCAAATGTATTACGACGTTTAAAATAAAAATTTAATTAATCAATAATCAGTAGCTGAAAGTATCAGCTACTGATTTTTTTGTGTAAACTTGGACAATGAATACATCTGAAATAACTCTCGAAGGACAATTTATTCGCCTTGAAACAATAATTTTTAGGGCATTTAGAAGAACTTAAACTAAATTATAACATTTTAAGTGAAGCGTCCCATTCGAGATAGAGTTTTTGAATATTTAACTCCATATCGTGAATTTTAGACGAAAGCTCAGTAAGTTTTTTATGGTCAGAAGCAAACTCTGATGTTGAAAGTTTCGCTGATGTTCGCATTAGTTCATCTTCAAGTTTCGGAATCAATGTTTCAATTTCCGCGATTCTACTTTTGATTTTTTGAATCTGATTTTTAGTTAAATCATTTTTCGGCTCTGTTGTTTCAATCTTTTTAGGAGCTGCAACAGAGGTTTTAATTTCCCGATTTTCAAATTTTACACGTTTGCGTTTTTGATACTCAGAATAATTACCGTTTATGACTTCAAACTTCCCTTCTTTTTTTATTTCGAGAATTTGAGTCGCAACTTGATCGAGAAAATATCGATCATGACTAACTGTGATAATTGTTCCAGGATAATTTTGCAGAGCTTCTTCGAGAGCTTCACGTGACGGAATATCAAGATGATTTGTTGGTTCATCAAGAATCAAAACATTAACTTTTGAATAAATAAGTTTCGCTAAGGCAAGTCTGCCTTGTTCGCCGCCAGAAAGACTTCCAACTTTTTTGAAAACATCATCTTCGGTAAATAAAAACTTTGCGAGAAAACCACGTAATTCTCCATTTGTTGCCAGTGGTGCGATAGTTCTAAGTTCGCCAATAATCTCATTTCGCGGGTCTAAATCTTCAAGTTTTTGCGAATAATAACCTAAATCCGTTTTGCTTCCCCACATAATTTCGCCACCGAGCTCTCGATGTTTACCCAAAATTGTGGTCAAAAATGTTGTTTTTCCTGTCCCATTTCCGCCAATAATTCCAATACATTCACCGCGAAGAAGCGTAAAGGTAATGTCTTTTGACAAAACAGTTTCACCATATCCAATAGCTAAATCTTCAACTGTTAAAACATTATCTCCCGAACGAACAACGTTTTTCAGATTAAAATTTCCGCTAGATTTATCTGCCGAAACAGCTTCAATTCTGTCCATTCGCTCGAGCATATTGCGTCGAGATTTTGCCATTTTAGTCTTTTGACCCTCAATATTTCGACGAATAAACTCCTCGTTTTTAGCGATTAAAGTCTGTTGATTTTCGAATTCTCGCTTTTGTTGCTCTCTTCTTTCAGCTCGTTCGACGAGAAATGAGCTGTAATTTCCTTTGTATGTAACTGCTCTGCCGCGGTCAATTTCAATAATTCGATTAGAAACTTGATCAAGAAAATATCTATCGTGGCTGATAATTACATACGATTTTTCGTAAGTTTTAAGAAAATTTTCCAGCCATTCGACAGCTTCAACATCCAAGTGATTTGTCGGTTCATCAAGCAACAAAACGTCTGGCGATGATAA
>JANNVK010000223.1:0-96359 GCA_031414415.1 Acidobacteriota bacterium | reverse complement strand
TCGGTGGAGTGAAAAAGTAAATTCGGCAGGAGCTTAAGATAATTGTTAATTGTTAATGATTAATTGTGAATTTTGTATTCGTTTTTAATTAACAATTAACAATTGACCATTAACAATTAAAAAAATGGCAAGTTTATTAGACATGAGACGGCGGATTAAATCCGTCAAAAATACTCAGCAAATTACCAAAGCGATGAAAATGGTCGCGGCGGCTAAGTTAAAGCGTTCGCAAGATCGTGTGACTGCAGCTCGTCCTTTTGCCGCGAAAATGACAGCGGTTCTTGGTGGGTTGAGTGCAAAAATCGGTGATGAATTTTCGCATCCGTTGCTCGACGAACGCGGCGATGAGCGTTATTTGTTGGTTGTAGTAAGTGCAGATAAAGGTTTGTGCGGCGGATTCAATACAAATTTGATGAAGGCAGTGCAAAATTTTATCAAAGAAAATTCGGATAAAAAGTTCGAAATGGTTGCCGTTGGCAGAAAAGCACGCGATTTTTATAAGCGTCGCGGAATGCAGTTCGTTACAGAATATGTCGGGTTAACCGGTTCCGGAAAAATTGAATATTCTGAAGCGACAGAAATTGCAAATAAAGTTATTTCTACTTTTAAAGAAGACACAACTTTCGACAAAGTTTTCTTAATTTACACAGAATTCAAAACTGTGATGACACAAAAACCAGTCGTAACGCAGCTTTTGCCGATTTCCAAGGTCGCGGATGAAACAGAAACCGCAACGCAATCTGAATATATTTATGAGCAACCACCAGCAGAAATTTTTGGGACATTGCTCCCGAAACAAGTTGAAACGCAAATTTATCGAGCTTGTTTAGAATCAATTGCTTCGGAGCAAGGTTCGCGAATGACCGCAATGGATTCAGCATCAAAAAATGCCGGAGAATTAATCGGAAGTTTAACTTTGAATATGAATCGCATTCGCCAAGCCGCGATTACGAAAGAAATTATCGAAGTTGTTTCAGGTGCAGCGGCTTTATAATTGTCTTCCTCAAAGCGATGAATTTTTATCAATCAACTTGACAGGTTTGAGTGAAATTTTTTTGTAGTTTTAAGCAAGCAAGCAAGCAAGCAAGCAAGCGTTTGTAACAATTTCCAACATTTTATTACTTAGAAACTGGTCGTAGGATTTAATTTCCTGCGACCTTTTTTTATTCGGGGAGAAGAAGAATTATGAAAACCTTGACAATCGCCTTCGTGCTTTCAATGACAATTTTCACAACGCAAATTTTTTCACAAAAAACGGAAAACAAGTTTAATCAATATTTTTAAATAATAAGACACTGACATCCGGTGGTAAGTAAAATAAAATCAACTGAATAGAGATTGATTCATCCGAGATTGTTTCGTCATAGTCGCTAAGTAGTTGATTTAATTGGGTTTTGTCAAAAACAGAGACTGAGATTATTTGCATAATTTCGTAGAGACTTTTCTCTATTTTCAGTTCTTTTTTGGCAATAGCCACCATCAAATATGTGCAAACTGCGATCCAAATTTAGGTTTTGACAGCATTTTCGCTTTTGCCCCAAAAGGTTTTGATTTTCAAATGTTGCTTGATCTATTTGAAAATTAACTTAATTTTCCAACGATGTTTGTATAAAAGAGCGACTTCCAACGCCGTTATTTCGAAATTATTTGTCAAGAAAACATAGCTTTCCTGTTGCTCTTTGTCATAAAATTTTACCCAACGCAATGTTTCAGGATACGCTTTTTTCGACTTATAAATTGTCAACTTGATGTTTTGTTCGCATCGTGAACCAAGCTCTTTTTCAACTTTTCTCGAGCCAATTCGGCTAAACGCGAGATTCTTTTTCGCACGCGTAACGAAGAACGCACAAGCCTGATTTACCCGATTTAATCGCCCGAAATCAATGTAACCTTTGTCCATCAAATAGATGGCGAAAGGCTCAAAAACGAGTTCGTCCAAGATATTTACATCGTGCATTTTGCCGTCAGATATTTGAATAAACAAAGGTAAACTACCGCGTAAGACTAATAATTTACTCGTAAACAACTGACGAAATTTTTAGTGGATTGTTTAAAAACAGATGAGTTTTTCAAGAAGGCATTAATCTTATCTGAAAAGCCGTAAACCAGCGTTAATACGGTCAAAGATTTATGTCGGAGGAACATCTGATTTGAAAATTTGCCGATTAGAGGTTTGCCGATATGATCCTTAAACGGACTTTCGAGTTTGTCGGAAACCGCAACGCCGATGCCGCCGATGTCATTTTAGTGGATGTCGTTTGCACCGAAAAACTGATAATACTTTTTATCTTTTTTGACGATTGCGGGTGCCCACATCGCTTTTTTCACCTATTTTATATCACTCGCGATTAGAATGTTTTTATGCGTTTTCCAGTTTACAAGGTCTTTTGACGAAAAAGCATCGAAAAATAATTGCTTTTCATAAACATCCGAATAGGTCGGATAAATCCAATATCTTTTACCAAAAATAGCAGCTTCGGGATCGGCATATTTGCCTTTCAAAATTGGATTACCAGACTTTAACTCGGTTTTTTTCTGTGCCGTTAGCACGGCTACAAATGACAGTAAAAGAAGACTCACAATAAAAATTCTGTTCATATTCATTATCTACCAAGTTTTTTGAATCGGATGTGCTTCGGTATTAAAAACGACTTTTTTGAGATCAAAAGTCTTCTGCGGTGCGTAAAGCAGATAAAAATATTTGAAAGTTTCGGCGAACAAAAAGCTGTGCATATAGTCAGTTTTTTCTTTCGTTTTAACGCTTTTGAGTCCTGTGTAAGCGACATCGGTGCGGCAATGTTTGACTAAATCAGCAAAGAAAACTTTGCCCATTTCCAGATATTTTTCGTCATTCGTAAAGTGATAAAGAAGATAAGCCGATTCGACGATTTCGGGACGTAAGGCATAGCCAGGATCACCGGTTTCGAGCGTTTGGTAATTGTATTCTTCGGGTTCAATGCCGTTTGCAATCCACATTTTGTAGCCTGAATCCTGCAATCTCGCGGCTTTGTCGAGATTGCCGCCCAAGGCTAAAACGCCAGGGAAAAATGCGTCGAGTGCTCCATAAACCGTTGCCTTTCTTTTACCTGTGAACATATCATTATGTCCATACCAAAGTTCGCCGCGAACTTCGTCAGCGTGATATTTATTGATTGCGACGATGGAATCTTCCCACATTTTGCGACACTCGGCATCGTCAAAAAGAATCGCACATTTCAAAAGATATTCGTAATAAGAATCAATGCCCGAACCGATGTGGCTGTCTGTATCAGTCCATTCGCCGGTCTCAACATTGATGTTTGAACCGACGAGTCCGATGGGCGAACGGCGTTTATAAGTTTCAACTAAAGCACGTTTTGCTTTTTCAAAATAGATTGGCTTTTTGGTTAATTTCGAGAGCGTTCCAAATTCAATCAAAAGTGTTCCTGTTTCAGCCGGATTAGAAATAGGATCGCGGGTTTTGCCGGTTTTTAGATTAACGAAACGATACGGCAAACCGGTCGGCGAATCGAAAGCCGGAAGCAGACGAGTTCCTAAATCATCGGCGAGTGCGAGCAGTTTTTTGTCTTTCGTAATTTGATAAGACGAAAGCAAACCGCCCAAAAGCCGAATTGTAACTTCAAAATTCTGCACCGAAATATCTTTATCAAACGACAGATTTGTTGTGATATATTTCCGCGTGGCATCGGCTTCTTTCTTAAAACCCAACAAATAAAGCGAATCGAGCGAATCAACCGGAGTCATTAAAACCGTTTGTCCATACCAATCGCGGTAAGTTTTGCTCACAGGTTTTAAATCATCGTGTCCCCAAGCGTATTTTTTATAGCCTTCCCAAGCGTGGAGAAACTCACTTTTAACCTGCCTCAACATTTGCTTTTTATCAATTTTTTGCTTGGTTTGCCCAAATGAATTTGAAGCAATTGCCAATAAAACAAACATCGCGATTAGAAATTTTGCTGTTTTCATAATGTTCCTCAAAGTGTCGGTTTATCACTCATCGTGAAGGTAATTTTTCCGCCGTTAATAATTTCTGTATGAGTTAAGTAATGTCGTTTAATGACTTTACCGTTTACTACAACTTTCGTCACATAAACATTTTTATCGCTCTGGTTTTTGGCTTCAATCGTTAAAGTTTTACCGTTTTCAAGTTTCAAAACCGCATTTTTGATTGCAGGACTGCCGATTTGATATTGATCCGAACCTGGAGCGACCGGATAAAATCCCAATGACGAAAACAAATACCACGCCGACATTTGTCCGCAATCATCGTTGCCGCCGAGACCATCTGGCGAAGCGTGATATTGATTTTTCAAGATCATTCGCACTCGTTCTTGCGTGCGGTCTGGTCTGTCCGCCCAATTATACAAATACGCAACGTGATGCGAAGGTTCGTTGCCGTGAATATAATTTCCGATGATTCCTTCGCGGGTAATATCTTCGGTTTCGGCGAAAAATTCATCCGGCAGTTTCATTGTGAAAAGTTCGTCTAAATGTTTGGTAAATTGTGATTTTCCGCCCATCATATTAATCATTTCATCGGGATTATGCGGCACATAAAGGCTGTAATTCCAAGCGTTTCCTTCGATAAAACCTTGTCCTTCGGTTTTCAGCGGATCAAACTTTTCGCCAAATTTCCCGTTGCTCATTTTTGGACGCATAAAGCCAACCGAGGAATCGTAAACATTTTTCCAGTTTTCCGAACGCTTGATAAATTCATTATAAATCGCAGTTTTACCGAGTTTTTTCGCCATTTGAGCGATGCACCAATCGTCGTAAGCGTATTCCAAAGTCTTTGAAACTGACGAAGAATTTTTGTCTTCGGGAACATATCCGAGTTTTAGATAAAACTCTAAACCATCGTAATACTTAGTTTTAGCAGTTTGCACGGAAGCATCTAACGCTTTTTGTGCATCGATTCCCGTGAGGTTTTCTTTGACAATCGCATCTGCGACAACCGAGACGGAATGATAGCCGATCATACACCAATTTTCGTTGGCGTAATGCGACCAAACAGGCAACATTTTATGCACACTTTGATCATAATGAGCCATCATCGAACGAATCATCTCGCGGTTGCGTTTGGGCTGCACAAGATTGAAAAACGGATGCAATGCACGATAAGTATCCCAAAGTGAAAAAGTCGTGTAATTTGTAAAACCGTTCGCTTGGTGAATATTTTGGTCTAAACCTTTGTATTTTCCATCTGCATCCATATAAACTGTCGGCGACAAAAATGTGTGATACATTGCCGTGTAAAAATTAACCAAATCGTCTTTGGTTTCAGCGGTTACGGCAATTTTACTTAGTTCTTGATTCCAACTTTTTTGTCCGGCTTTTTTAACTTTTTCAAAATCCCAATCGGGCGTTTCGGTTTTTAGATTATTCAACGCACCTTCAGTAGAAACCGGCGAAAGTGCAAATTTCACTTGAATTTTTTCGTCTTGTTTGGTGTTGAAATCAAAATATGCACGAATTTGTTTTCCGGCAGCTTCGGGAAAGTTCTTTGTTTGGTCAAATTTTCGCCAAAAACCTTTGTAGTTTTGCGTCTCGTAATTCTTGAAGCCATAGTTTTTAAACGGTTTAGAGAATTCCATTGCAAAATAAACCGTCCGCGTTCTCGCCCAACCGTTTGTCTGCCGATAACCAACAATTGTGTGGTCATTTTCAACGCGGACAAACGTCCAAACATTTTTATTTTCGTAATTATAAATGCCGTGCATCAAGTCGAGAATAATGTGTGCGTTGTCAGAGGCAGGAAAAGTATATTGATGAAATCCGACTCGCATCGTGGTTGTCATTTCCGCTAAGATGTTGTCGTCAGCGAGTTTAACGCGATAATAATTTGGCTCGGCAACTTCATCAGCGTGAGAATATGCCGAACGAAAACCACTTTTTGGATTATTTTTATCGCCCGGTTCAAGTTGCAAATCGCCAACTGTCGGCATAATCAAAAAATCGCCAAGATCAGAATGTCCTGTTCCCGAAAAATGTGTGTGCGAAAATCCGACAATCGTCGAATCGTCGTAATTGTAGCCAGCACAATACTTATAAGTTTCTCGATTATACTTTCCGCCAATATTATGTGGCTGCTGATCGGTGTCTGGTGAAAGTTGCACCGCACCAAACGGAACGGTCGCACCGGGAAATGTATGTCCCATTTTCTGCGTTCCGATCAGCGGATTGACATATTGAAGATAATTTTTCGAGGTTTGTGCTGTTATGTTTAATGCCGTAAGAAACAAAATAAGACAGAGCAATAATTTATTCATATTAACGTCCAAAAAGGTCACAATAGAATTTGTAAATATTTGCAACTATAATGTTTCTTCAATTAGTAAGCAAAACCAGGAACGCAAAAGACAAAGAAGCCTAACGCAACCTTGAGATGAAAGTATAACTCCGGATATTGTTGTTAAAAAAGGTGTTAGCAATATTGGAAATAGATTTGATCATGAACTTTCAACTATCAAAATGTTAATAATATAAATTCATCTGGCATTTAATTTATAGATGGAACGTTTAAATTTTCACAATTTCTGGGCGTTCAATTTTAGTTTAAATAAAAGTTTGTTAGACTTTTGACAATGACTTTTAAACTTTTAGCCGTGCAATTAGCAAATTGTGGACGCGAATTTTATCAACGCAATTGGGTTCTTGGAACGAGCGGAAATTTTTCGGCTTTACTTGAACGCAATCCACTTAAACTTTGCATTACCTCAAGCGGAAACGATAAAGGTGTTTTAACTGAAACGCATTTTCTCGAAGTTGATAATGAGGCTAAAGTATTGAAAGGAAACGGTAAACCTTCTGCCGAAACACTTTTGCATCTTGCAATTTATCGACAGCGACAATCGGCAAATTCAATTTTGCACACACATTCAGTTTGGGGAACAATTTTGTCTGATGTAAATTTCGAAAAAGGTTTTATCGAAATTTCAGGTTATGAAATGCTCAAAGGTTTGGCTGGCGTAACCACACACGAGCATCTCGAAAAACTCCCGATAATTGAAAATTCGCAAGATTACGCGTCGCTTTCGCAAATTATTGAAAATGTTTTGCGAGAAAATCCTAATTGTCACGGAGTTTATCTTCGCAGGCACGGACTTTATACTTGGGGAAAAAGTGTCAGCGAAGCTCAGCGTCATATCGAAATTTTCGAGTTTTTGTTTGAAGTTTTGGGCAGACAACTCTAAAACTTAACTCTATGAGAAAATTAGGCTTAGCTTGTATGTTTTAGTTTATCTAACCACATTACTTTCCAAGAAAAGTCAATTTGTCTGTTCGATAATCGTGGTTAATAAGTTCGGATGAACCCACAAAATCAACCTTTTCATAAGCCTTCGCAATAAAATTCATTGAGTCATCAATGGTATTTACATTTTTGCCCCTGCGTTCGTGTAGCAAATAGACTTTAGAACCAGGATTGGAAGCATCTTTCAAAATCTCAAATTACAGTTTAAGTTAATCAATGAATCCAAAATTAATAACAGCTCGTATATTAGACTAGTAAACATTATTTGGAGATAAATTATGAACAGACGCGAATTTTTGAAATCGGGAACAATATTGGGAACTTTGCTGACATTTACAGGACTTTCGTGTAATGCACAAAAAGCTGTGCTGGTTAAACCAGACAAATTGCCATTTGAAAAAATTGTCAAAACAGATGCCGAGTGGAAGAAGATTTTAACGACTGAGCAATATCGAATCACGAGACAAGCCGGAACCGAAAGACCTTACACAAGTCCGCTCACCGACCTCAAAGATCAAGGAACTTTCGCCTGTGTTTGCTGCGATTTACCGCTTTTTAGCTCTGAAAATAAGTTTGATTCGGGAACAGGCTGGGCGAGTTTTTATGCCCCAATTGAGAAATTAAATGTGTTAGAAAAAGCGGACAACAGTCTTTTTGAAACCCGAATAGAAGTTTTATGTAATCGCTGCGACGCACATCTCGGACACGTTTTTAATGATGGACCAAAGCCGACAGGTTTGCGTTATTGTATCAATGGAGTGGCTTTGAAATTTGAAAAAAAGTAGAAGAAACGTATTTTCGATTCTGAAAAAAACTTAATTTGCTGTATTTTTGATATTCTTGTCCGATGACTCTATTAAAAACAGAAATATAAATTAAACATGGAAAATATAGCAAATATAGCAAATAAAACATTTACTACCGAATCAGGGCTTACATATATCATCACCAAACACGGCGATGGCGAGGCAATCAAACAAGGTGATAACGTCATCGTTAATTACACTGGACTTTTAACAAACGGTGCAATGTTTGACAGTTCGATTACGCGGAATGAACCTTTTTCGTTCTTGGTTGGTGCTGGGATGGTGATAAAAGGTTGGGATGAAGGTTTGCAAGTTTTACGCATCGGCGATCACGCGACGCTCGTTATTCCTCCTGAAATTGGTTACGGAGCAAGCGGTGCCGGCGGCGTAATTCCAGCAAACGCAACACTTATCTTTATTATCGAAGTTTTGGGCGTAAAGTGAAAAAGTCAAAAGTAAAAAGTAAAAAGGCAAAAGTTAAGAAAAATGAATAGAAGTTTAATAATCTCATCGCTTTTTTTTGCACTTTTTTCATTGCTTTCAGTTATCTGGATAATATTTCCCGCACCTTCATATTACATTTGGCTTTATTCGGTTGCAGTCAGCGAATGGAGCTTGTGGTTCATTTTAATTGCGATAATGAGCGTTATCTTTGGAGTTTTTAGTAAAAATTCTGCTGTTTTATATTCAGCGATTATACTTGGCGTAATTAATTGCGTAATTGCACTTTATCCGTTTATTACGTCATCTTCAACAGCAAAAGAGAAAGGGAATTCGCTCTCAATTAGTCAATATTTTTCAGCGATTATTGGCGATAAACCAAACAAAATTCAATTTCAAACTCGCGTTTTTACGAAGACACACGAAACTGAGTTGAAGGTTGATATTTATTCGCCAAATGTTACGTCAAACAATGGAGCAAGCATTATCGTGATTCACGGCGGTTCGTGGAATGCTGGTGTGAGAAACGATTTTCCTCAATGGAATCAATGGTTTGCGGAAAATGGATTCACCGTTTTTGATATTGATTACACACTTTCACCGCAACCGAATTATCTTTCGGCGATTAGTGATGTGAAAACTGCCGTTCGTTGGGTTAAACAAAACGCCAAAGAATTTAACATCACGCCAGATAAAATAAACTTGCTCGGACGTTCTGCCGGAGCTCATTTGGCATTGATTTCTGCATATTCGGCAAACACGCAAGATGAACAAGTAAGCGGAGTTATCTCGCTTTATGCACCGACCGATTTGATTTGGGATTACGCAAATTTATCAAACGAATATGTGATCGACGGACGCGGAACGCTGGCGAAATTTCTCGGCGGCAATCCGAATGAATCGCGGGAAATCCGCGAAAGATTTTTGTTTGCGTCGCCGATCGAGAATGTTACGGCTAATTCTCCGCCAACTTTATTGATTCACGGCGGGAAAGACCAACTTGTGCGGCTTGAAAATATGGAACGACTTGCAAGTAGATTAAACGAGCTAAACATAAGAAACGAAACGCTTAACATTCCATACGGGCAACACGGATTTGACTACAATTTCAACGGTTGGGGTTCGCAAATCACACAAACTACGATTTTGAATTTTCTCAAATAGGCAGAAACGCGACTGTAAGGAAGCGAGTTGCATTTGATTTTAGGCAGAAGATTTACCACAGAGACACGGAGATAAAATGAGATTAATGTTTTTATTGAAATGCAGTTTAGCAATTAGCATTTTTCTAATCCCGCTAAACTTATATTACTTCAGCTTATCCTTGGATTTTCATTATAAAGTTGCTTCAGTAAAAGATGTAATACTTTTAATTGGTTTATCGGCACTCGCGGTTGTCACAATTTTTAAATTTATTCATAAAAGAACTGAAACTTACAGAATATTTCAAGCAATTATTACATTCGTGCTTTCAGAGATAATGAGTTTTTTTCTTTCAATCGTAGCAGTTATTGTTTATATTTTACTGCCATTTTAAATCTTGTCTTCTTAGTGTCTTTGTGGTTAAAAAATGATTTAGGTTTTAAAAACAGAAATTGCATTTGATATTCGTGTAATTTGTGTAATTCGTGGCAAAATTATTTTGAGGTAAAATTATGGCAATTAGTCCCGAACTTTTAGAAATTTTGAGATGTCCGAAATGCAAATCGGAAGTTAAATTGAAGGCAGATAGCTCTGGCTTGAAATGTGTAAACCCTGAATGCTCATTGGTTTATCCAGTTCGCGATGAGATTCCGGTGATGTTGGTTGATGAAGCAACGGTTGAAAAATAGTTGAAAATGGTCGGCGGACGAAAACGTGTAGATTTGTAAATGAATAGCGAAGTCCAAAGACCAAAAACTAAGAAATCGATAGATTGGAGCAACGTCAAGCGAGTTCTCGTGGTTCGCCTTCGTTCGATTGGCGACACTGTTTTGGCGACACCTTCGTTGATTGCTTTGCGGCGTTTTATTCCCGATGCACAAATTGATATTTTGCTAGAAGATTGGGTTGCACCGCTTTTGGACGGATTTGAAGAGATTGATAATGTAATAAAACTCGGTGATTCAAAGCTCAAAACTGCCCAAAAAATTCGCCGTGAAAAATATAATGTCGTGATAAATCTTCATGGCGGAACAACTTCAACTTTCTTGACACGTTTTAGTGGTGCAAAACATCGCGTCGGTTATGCAGATTATCCTTATTCCTTTCTTTACAATCACTTACTAAGTTCATCTGCCGATTTCTGGAACAAAGAAAAGACACATTCTGCCGAGCAGCAACTTGCACTTTTGGGTTTTATCGGCGTTCCGGTTGATGACAAACCGATGTCGAAACTTGCAGTTTTGGAGAATATTGCCGTTCGCAGTTCGAAATTCCCGTTTGCTATTATTCATCCCGTGGCGGCATTTGCCACAAAGCAATGGTCAGCCGAAAACTTCGCCGAAATCGCCGAATTCCTTGTCCAGAATGGCTTACAAATCGTTGCGGTCGGCACAAAAAAAGAACGCGAGGTTTTTGATGAACTACGAAAATTCTCGCAAGTTCCAATTATTTGCTATGACAATTTAACCTTGCCGCAAATTACAAACCTCACGTCGCGTGCGAAAATTTTTGTCGGAAACGACTCCGGAATCGCACATATCGCAGCGGCTGTAAATACGCCAAGCGTTGTGATTTTTGGTTCCTCAAATCGAAATCATTGGTCGCCTTGGACGGCAGCGAAAAATGCGATTGTTTACGAAGAATTTCCGTGCCAACCTTGTGCCGGTTACGTTTGTAAAGAATTTGGCGAACCGAAATGTATTTTGAGCGTCAAGGTTGACGATGTGAAAGATGCGATTGAAAAGGTCTTATCCTAAAATTTCAAATCCAAAACGCCATCTTTCTCTTCAACCAAAACACTTCCACCATCCGCTAATTTGCCAAACAAAATCTCATTTGCCAGAGGTTGTTTGATTTTTTCGTGGATTAAACGCGACATTGGTCTTGCACCGTATCTTGCATCGAAACCATTTTTCGCGAGCCATTCTCGTGCAGATTCCTCTAATCTGACAACCACTCGTTTTTCGACCAATTGCCCGTTTAGCTCATTGACAAATTTATCGACAACGAGCTTTATCACGTCTAAATCCAGAGGTTTAAACGCAACCCAAGCATCGAGGCGATTGCGAAATTCGGGTGTAAATGTTCGTTCGATTGCTTTTCTGCCGTTGCCTTTTGTTTCGCCACCGTTTTGAAAACCAATTCCTGCCGCAGAAAGTTCCGAAGCTCCGGCGTTAGTTGTCATAATCAAAATTACGTTGCGAAAATCCGCTTTTTTGCCGTTATTGTCGGTCAAAGTTGCGTTGTCCATCACTTGAAGCAGTAGATTAAACAAATTCGGATGTGCTTTTTCGATTTCGTCTAGCACCAAAACAGCGTGCGGCGTTTTCATAATCGCTTCGGTCAACAAACCGCCTTGATCGAAACCGACGTATCCGGGCGGAGCTCCAATCAAACGCGAAACCGTGTGCGATTCGGCATATTCGCTCATATCAAAACGCAAAAATTCGATTCCGAGTTGTTCTGCAAGTTGTTTTGAAAGCTCGGTTTTACCGACTCCAGTTGGTCCAGAAAACAAAAATGAGCCGACAGGTTTGTTTGGCTGCGATAATCCGGCACGCGAAATCTGAATCGCGTTGACGACATTTGTAATTGCTTCATTTTGTCCAAAAATCACAGATTTCAAATCGTCAGCGAGAGTTTTCAGACGATCTTTTTCGTCTGCGACAACAGTTTTAGGCGGAATTTTCGCCATTCGGGCAATGGCATTTTCGACCATTTGCACGGTCACAACACTTGGGCGAACATCTTCGGCGAGAAGTTTCATTGCTGCCCCAACTTCATCGATGACATCAATTGCTTTATCCGGCAAAAATCGGTCGTTGATATATTTTCCAGCGAGTTCAGCGGTTGTCCGCAGCGATTCATCACTGTATTTTACACCGTGAAATGTTTCGTAAAATTTCTTCAAACCTTGCAAAATAAGATAAGTTTCTTCAATTGTCGGTTCGCCGATTTCTATTTTTTGGAATCTTCGGGCTAAAGCTCTGTCGCGTTCGAAAGCAGCTTTATATTCGCTGTAAGTTGTTGAACCGACACATCTTAAATCGCCCGCAGCTAACGCTGGTTTTAAGATATTTGAAGCATCAAGCGAACCGCCTTGGACAGAACCTGCACCAACGATTGTGTGAATTTCGTCAATAAATAAAATTGCGTTTTCTTCTTTTTTGATGTCGTTAATGATGGCTTTGAAACGCTGTTCAAAGTCGCCTCGATAACGAGTTCCGGCGAGAACGGCTCCCATATCAAGTGCAAAAATCTTCGCATTTTTCAACACTTCTGGAACATCGCCTTCGCTGATTTTTAACGCCAAACCTTCCGCGAGAGCAGTTTTACCAACTCCAGGTTCGCCTACATAAAGCGGGTTATTTTTCTTTCTTCGGCACAAAACTTGAATTGTTCGTTCAATTTCCGCTTCGCGTCCGATGATCGGATCAATTTCTCCTCGCGAGGCTTTTTCGACTAATTCGACGCAGAAACTTGTCAGAGGTTTTTGTTTTTTTTGCGAATTTTGACCGTCAAATCCATCGTTTTCGACGCCTTCAGAAACCGTTTCGCCCGAATCAAGTTTCGAGATTCCGTGAGCCAGAAAATTTAACACATCAAGCCGCGTAACTCCTGCTTTGACAAGCACATAAACGGCATAACTCTGATCTGCCTGATAAATTGCCGCTAAGATGTTTCCGCCATCAACGCGATTTACGCCGCTGCCTTCGGCTTGCATAATTGCATATTGGATTGTCGCCTGAAATGTTGAAGTCAGCTCAGGCATAAACTGCACACCTTCAGGCATTTTTTCCAACACATCTTTGAAATAATCTTCCAAAAGTTTAGCAATTTGCTCAATATTTGCACCGCAATTGTAAAGCACATCGCGTGAGGTTGATTCGTCAAGCAATGCAAAAAGCAAATGCTCAAGCGTGACATATTCGTGCCTTCTAGTTACGGCTTGATCAACCGCAAAACTCAATGATTCTTCTAATTCTCGTGTCAACATAAAACTTTATTTAAAAACTCTAAAGGGAGTATTTTGTCTCTCCCAATATTTTATATTCTGATACAAGTTTATCAAAACAAAAAACTCAAACTCGTAGGCAAGACGTAAACTTCTTGAGATGATTTCATAAGCAACTTCTTTTGAATTATTTGTTCCTAAACATTTTTGTAATGCGATAGAGAGAATATCAACTACATCTTTTCCGCAAGCAACTTGTTTATTATCATAATTTTGCGAAACTAAACTGTTGATTTGTTGCGAAATATGAGCTTTATCGATAGCCGGTTTTTGCGACTTATTTTTAACAGTTGTAATAATGGAATCTAGTGTGAAACTTAGATTGTCTTTATTAACAAACTTTCCGAAATCTAAATCTTCAAAAGTTAAGTGCAATTCATCAGACAAAGAAATCCAACGCAAATAACCGATAAACCCGCCAATTTCAAAAAGTGTTTCTCTAATATTTTGGCTGAATTTATTTATTTTGTTTTCAGAACCAAACTCGGCTAAAACTTTCTCTAAAGCGGGCGAAATCAATATCAGACATTCAAGGTCGTGAAAATCCGTTAAAAACAAGTTTGCAATATTTTCATTTTTGGCTTCCAAGTTATCAAAATCGGCATCAACAATACCGATTGCACCTTTAAAATGTTTGTCGGCGTTCAATATTTCGATAATTTCAATAACTCGTTGTTTATTTGAATCGTTTTTGAATTCAACACATTTAATTTGGCAATGTTTTGGCTCAATAAAGTTTTGATATACTTTTTTGTCTGTCACGCCTTCTACAATTAAGAAAGAACCTGCAAAAGCGGTGCGAATCATTCTTATTTCATTTGAAATTGTGTGTGAGTCAATAAATTCTCGCATCGGTTTTCGCCTCAATTTTTAACGGCGTTATTTCCGTTACCGTTTGTCGAGACAAGCGGTTTTCCTTTTAACTCAACCGTTAAATCGCAACGATCTGCAATAATTTGCGGCGAATGTGTGGCAAGTAAAACATCAAATTTTGCATTTTTGGCAACACGGATTAAATCATTCAAAAACTGTGCTTGCCAAGAGACATGTAAAGAAAGTTCAGGTTCATCAATTAAAACTAAAGTGCTTTCTTCGAGATTAAACAAAAGTTCATAAAATAAAACTAATTCATGTTGTTCACCGGAAGATAGTTGGTGAAGACTTAACTCAACGCCATTGTCATCAAGAAAATAAATACCTTTTTCTTTGTTGACGAACATTTTTTTGTAAACAAATCTTGAGTTAATAATGTCCAGCAAAACTTCTACTTTTTCCTCTAATTCGTTGAAGATGCTGAGTTTTTCCGACATATCTTCAACATACAAAGACAGGGCAATTTTATTTGTATCATTTACTTTTTCAATAAATGAAATATTAGTTGAACTTTGAGCATCAAATAGTCCGATTGAAACAAGATCTGTCTGTTTTTTTTCGATTCTTCTCAGATTTTCTTTCAAAACACTTATTTCAAAAGCCTCTTTTTTCTCTACTAATCTGGTTGGGTAAGTTGATTCTAAAACCTGAGATTTTTTGGTATATGCTTTTGTGATTGTCTCGATTTTATCTCTGAACCAACTTGTACTTTGCCTTTCCACTCGCTCAATTGAAATAAATAAAACTTTTATATTGTGAATAATTTGGTTTAACCAAGTTATTTGCTCAGGATAAAGTGTTCTGTCATCTTTCAAGTATTCGTATTTAATTTCACGGTTTTCTTTGACAGCACTAAATTTGTAGTTATCTTCAAAGCTAATAGTTATTTTTTGAAAAGAAATGTTTAAGAGTTCCGATGTATTACCGCCAATAATATATTTAACTAATTTAAGAATCGCGGTTTTCCCAAAACCGTTCGGACTATGCAGAATTGTAATTCTGTCTTCCTGGTTGAGCGGAATTGTGTGGTTAAATGTTCCGAATAAACCTTCAACCGATATTTCTGTAATTCTCATAAATTTACTCCAAGTTGCAAACAATAAATATTTTAAAACTACTCTTCCTCAACCGAACACAAAAAAGGATATTCTCTGGCTTTTGCTAAATTCATCGCTTTTTCAGCTTTCATCGTCGCGATTTCATACGAATAAATTCCGGCAATTCCGATTCCTTCGATGTGAACTTTCCACATTATCGCATTACTTTCTGCCGCGTTTCGCATAAAAACTTGCATCAAAACAAAAATCACAAATTCTTGGGTTGTATAGTCGTCATTATGCAAAATTACTTTGTAGAGTTTGGGTTTTTCGAGGCGAGTTTCGCTCTCAGTTAGGGTTTCGCCGTCTAAATCGTGTTCTGGAAAGTCCGCCATAATGATAAAAATAAACCTATAATTAGACTAAACTTTTTCAGGTTTTTTTACCATTGTCAGACGATTTCCGCGACTATTGTAAGTTACTTTGTCCATAATATTGTGGATTAATAAAACGCCGCGACCGGAAGTTTTGAACAGATTTTCAGGATCGAGCGGATCAGGAATTGTTTTCACATCAAAACCTTCGCCTTCATCTTCAATTGTAAAACTTGCTTTACGAGGAGAAACTTCGACCGATATTCTAACGAGTTTGTTTGAGTCAAATTTGTTTCCGTGTTTGACAGCATTAACGTATGCTTCGTCTAAAGCTAAGAAAAGATGTGTGTTATCAGATTTAGCAACACCAACTTTTTCAACACGATGAAGCAAATAATCTAAAATTGAATGCATTAAAACTAACGAACTTGGAAACTCAAACTCAATTTTCTCGCGAATGTGTTTCGTGTTTTCACAATTATCATCTTCGGTTTTTCGCTTGAGAACAATTTCTAACAATTCTTTAAGGTCAGTTTCGTTAAAATTTTCACCACGAAAATTTGCACCAGAAATTGTAAATGCTCTGATGCTGGCTTTATTTTTGGCGTGTTCATTTGTTGAAATTTTGTGATTGTCTAAATCAGTGATTACAAAGTCGAAATCGTTGAAATTCTTGAGTAAAACCGCTTCTTTGCGATTTTCAATAATTTCAACATAATGACCGAGATTTTGAAAATCATTATTCAGAGAAGTCGCTAAATCGTCGTGGTCATCAATTATTAAAATCCGTCGTTGCATAATTTCTACAAATAAAAAATACGAAAAAAATACTTGGTAGTTGCAAATAATAACCTAAGTTGTGAGAAAATTGCTACAAATGGCAAGAAATGTTTTTCAATTTGACGATTTATCAAAATATTCAATAAAACAACGCTTTCTGATTCGCGTTTCTGACATCTCGTTTTACATTTTAATTCGCTTAATTTGCTCAACAGTAAAGTATGAAATTGAAGGTTGGGAAAACTTCGAAAAAATTGAAAACGCTGAAAAAACTCCTATTTTTACCTTTTGGCACAACAATATTTTTCTGATTACATACTTTTTTCGCAATCGAAAAATTGTTGTGATGACTTCACAAAGCCTTGATGGCGAATATACATCGCGATTTCTCAAGCGTTTCGGATATGGTTCAGTTCGCGGAAGTTCAACCCGTGGCGGAGTTGGAGCATTGGTTTCGATGATTAGATTGATGCGAGAAAATGTTCCGATTGGTTTCGCAAACGATGGACCAAAAGGACCAAAGTTTGTGGCAAAAATCGGTTCGTGCGTTTTAGCAAAAAAAACAGGCAATCCGTTGATGCCATTTAATATAGAACCCAAAAACTTTTGGACGATAAATAGTTGGGATAAAATGCAAATTCCAAAACCGTTTACGCGAGCATTATTAAAAATTTCTGAACCAATTTACGTCGAAAAAGACGCAAATGATGAAATTTTGGAAAACAAGCGTTTAGATTTGCAAAAATCGCTTGACGATTTAGTAAAATACAGCGAGAATTGGCGTAACCCCGAATAGTCTTTAAAACGGAAAACTCTTTTGAGTTTGCAGTGTATAGAGGAATTCCCCGAATTTGAAGTTTTTATTCAACGATACACTAGAGAAGATATAAAGTTTTTAGAAAAAAATATTTTAGGAGAAAGCATAAACATGTCTCTTTTTGATTCAGTTATTAGCACAGCCGCAGAAAAATTCGGATTAGGAGATAAATCCGGAACACTTCTTTCTGCTCTTTTATCGATGATGACAAACCAAGAATCCGGTGGGTTCGCAGGCTTTTTGAATTTATTCAGCAAAGCCGGACTCGGCGATACAGTTTCATCATGGGTTAGCAGTGGTGCAAATTCACCACTTTCAAACGATCAAGTTTCATCTACATTTGGTTCATTACCACTCGCTTCAATGGCGGAAAAGGTTGGACTTCCGGTTGGTGTTGTAACTTCAGCACTCGGATATATGGTTCCGCAAGTTGTTGACAAATTAACACCAGATGGAGTTGTTCCTGAAGAAAGTTCATTACTTTCAACAATTGGCGATTTTTTAAGTAACTGGGGCGGAGCAGCAATTGGTGCTGTTGGAGCAGTTGCAGGACTCGCAGGTTCAGCAATTGGCGGAACAGCAAATGCAGTTGGCGATGTTGCCGGAGCTGGAGTTGATGCAGGCAAAAAAGTTGTCGGAGCAGTTGGCGATGCAGCCGGAGCCGGAGTTGACGCTGGTAAAAAAGCTGTCGGCAATGCAATGAATATGGTTGGCGGTGCAATAGATGACGTGACCGATGGCGGCGGCGGAATCTTAAAATGGTTGTTACCTTTAATTTTGCTTGGCTTATTGTTGTTGCTCGGTTATTGGTTCTGTTACAAAGCTCCTGTTACACCAGTTGGCAATACAAATGTGAATAAACCAAACACAAATGTCAACGTGAATAAAGCGACTAACGTTAATGTAAATGCTACAAACGCTGCAGTTAGCGACGCAGACCGTAAATTATCTGATGTTTCGCTTCCAAATGGCACAAAACTTCAGGCTTATCCAGGCGGAATCGAAGATCAATTGATTAAATTTATCCAATCAGATGAGTATAAAAATGGAACTGCTGATTCTTTGAAAGAAAAATGGTTCAGTTTTGATGATTTAAACTTCAAATTCGGCACCACCGAACTTGCTCCAGAATCAAAACGTCAGTTGGACAATATTGTTGCAATTTTGAAAGCATTCCCTGATGTTAAAATGAAACTCGGTGGATATACTGACAAAAAAGGCGATGATGCCGCAAACAAAAAACTATCTGACACCAGAGCAAAAGCTGTCAAAGCCGCAATTGAAAAAGCTGGCGTTGGAGCACAAGTTCCTGAAGCAGAAGGCTACGGCGAGGAATTTGCAAAAGTCCCAGAAACTGGAACCGATGAAGAACGAAAAGTTGATAGAAAAACTTCAGTTCGTTTAATCAAAGGTGATGGAATGGCAAAACCTGCGACAGCAAATACAAATGCAGCAGCGACAAATGCGAAACCAGCAAATGTTCCAGCAGCAAAATAAGACTTAAATCAAGTCAGAAAAAAAAGAACGGACGCTAAATTTTAGTGACCGTTCTTTTTATTTTGGAATCTGAAATCTGAAATCTGAAATCTGAATTCTGAATTCTGAAATCTGGAATCTGAATTCTGAAATTATCCAACCAAGGCATATCGCTGAATCGTGAATAATTGATTGATACCTTTTTCAGCTAAAGCCAACATTTCGTCCATTTGTGCTTTCGAAAAAGGTTCGCGTTCAGCAGTTCCTTGCAGTTCGATAAATTTTCCGGTTCCGGTGCAAACAACGTTCATATCGACTTCAGCGGTTGAATCTTCTTCATAATTCAAATCTAAAACAGCAACGCCATTGACAATTCCGACGCTGACAGCAGCAACTTCAGAAATCAACGGATTTTTCTTGATTTTGCCATTTTTCAAAAGATGTTTTACGGCTAAAGCTAACGCAACGCACGCACCTGTAATTGCCGCACAACGAGTTCCGCCATCGGCTTGGAGCACGTCGCAATCAATAAAAATCTGACGTTCGCCGAGCAATTTATCGTCGATTACCGCTCGTAAACTACGACCAATCAAACGCTGAATTTCTTGCGAACGCCCGGAAACTCTGACACCAGTTTCGCGTTGAGTTCGGGTGTTTGTCGCTCTCGGGAGCATCGCATATTCGGCTGTGACCCAACCTCTACCTTGGTTTCGCATAAACATCGGGACTTTTTCTTCGATGCTCGCTGTGCAGATTACTTTGGTATTTCCCATTTCAATCAACGCCGAACCTTCGGCATTTGGCATAAAATTTGGTGTGATTTTCGCTTGCCGCAATTGGTCAAACGCTCTGTCGTTAATTCTTGTAAAACTCATAAATAAATAATTGTGAATTGTGAATTGTAAATGGTGAATATAAGCAAAGATTACTACTAACGCACCAGTTACAAAGCACTATTTTTTTAATTCTGAAAGTTCAATATCTTCTAATTTTGTTGGCTTGCTGCCAAGAAATCTTTCCGCGACTTTCGCAAAGCGATATGCAGCATCGGTCACATAAAAATGATCTAAATCGTCGCACAAACTTCTTTTTCCTCCGATAATATGTGGATTTGCTAGATGTTTTTCGATCAATAAATCTGCAACTTCTTCCGCACAAGCCACGCCCGAATCTATAAGTTTAACATTTTGACCGACAGTTTCTTGAATCACTTCGCTCAAAATTGGATAATGTGTGCAACCTAAAACCAATGCTTGAGGATTAAAATCAACTATTTGTTGGAGATAACGTTTGGCAATTGAGCGTGTTTCCGGCTCATTCGTCCAACCTTCTTCGGCGAGTGGAACAAAAAGCGGACACGCCAATTGAAGAACTTCTGCATCAGGTTTAGCAAGTTTTATAGAATTTTCATAAGCGTTGCTCGCAACAGTCGCTTCAGTCGCTATTACGCCGATTTTTTCAGCGAACTTTGCAGCCATTCTTGCTCCCGGACCAATTACGCCAACAACGTCAATTCCGATAGTTTCGCGAATTTTGGGAAGTGCAAGTGCAGAAGCCGTGTTGCAGGCGACAACGAGAAGTTTTATACCCAAAGATGCGAGAAAAACGGAGTTTTCAAGTGCGTAACGCTCAACCGTCGCCAGCGATTTTGTGCCATAAGGCACTCTCGCCGTGTCGCCCAAATATACAAATCTTTCATTTGGAAGACGATTGTGCAACGCTCGATAAACCGTTAAACCACCAACTCCGCTGTCGAAAATACCGATAGGCAAATTTTGTTTTGAATGTAAGTTTTCAGTCGGCGTGTTCATCAAAAAATTGTTTCGAAATCAAAAATCCAACTATTTTTATACGCTATAATTGGTGTTTCGCAAACTCTTGAAAATACTAAGTTTTCTGACGAAGTAAAGCGTCAATTACTAAAAGCGTTGGTTTTCCTAGTGTTCGTTGATATTTTCCAAGTTTGAAAGTTGCAGATTTGCCCGATGCTAATTTTTCTAATTGCACTCTCGAAATTTTATAAAACAAAATATCAATAATTTTGCCTTTCTGCACACTCGACTTAATTTCTGGTATTCCAAGCGAAATCTTTTTTCCATCATCAGCAATAATTACTATCGCGTTTTCTTTTAAAACCTCGACACCAATTACGTTTGAACCAATTGTTACACCAAAATTATCGTTGTTTGGCTGAGCCATTTTCCCTAAAAATTCGTAGCCAAAACCTAATAAGGCATCAACAGCAACTGAATCGTCTGAAAACTGGAAAATCTCCATTTGTGAACTGACAAAGGTTTTGTTCGTTACGCTGTCATATTCAAGCGAGAAATTTTGCCCCGATTCTAAATATCCGAGCGTTTCATTATTGTTATTTGAACTGATTTTGTTTGGTTTTTTTGCAGAATTTGCCAGTTCAAGTTTTTCGCTCAAAATTGCTTCGGCTTCAATTGCTTTTTGTTTTGCGAGTTCTTTTTCAAGTTTTTCGAGTCTAAATTCCCAAGCTGGTTTTAAGCCCGCAATTCCCCAAACGCCGCGTTTTTCTGCTTTTGCAGATTCTTCGGCAACTTTATAATCTTCAGAATTTGAGTTTGATATTTCGAGCCACGCGGCACCATCGCGAAGCATTTGCTGGCTGATGTCAATATTTCCAATCGTCGCAACGCCAACGATTAAGCCTTGCGACAAACCATTTGAGCGAATATTCACCGATTTTTCAATCGTCAGTTTTCGCAAATGATCTTTCACAACCGCATAAAGCTGTTGTTCTGGTTCGGGAACTTCAATATTTTGGAGTCGAAAATTGATTCGGGCATCTTTTCCTGTTTCAACTACAATTGTTCTTCCATCCAAAACATCGACAACTTTTCCGCTGATAAAAGTCTGCGAAAATAGTGAAATTGTTTGTATTAATATGACAAAAATAATTAGGTAAATTTTTTTAAGTTGCATAAAAATTTGATGAATTAAAAGGAATCTAAGATAAAAGATATAAGCGTTTTTAATGCAGAACGAATTCCAATTATCATAAAAAATAAAGCAGAAAGCACAATTGCAATAAAAATATACGGCAAAAATAAATCGAAAGTTGTTGATTGATATTCGTATTTATCTCTATCTTTATCAACTAAATTGATTCGTAATCTATTTTCTCGTTTTATTTCATCTTGTAAATCAATAATAATTTTTGAAGCAAATGAGTCATTAAGTAATTTTAAATTACCTTTAAACTTTATTGCTAAAAATTTGTTAAGAGCTTTGCTTCCGCATTCTTTTTCAAATACAACAATAGCATTTTGTAATTCTGCTGTTTTGTTTTCATTTAGATACGCATATCTTCCAGCCATTGCAGGATTTTGGAGTTTTAGGTAAACATCAGCTAGTTTATCGCGAAGAGATAGTTCGTTTGGAAAAGTTGAGATAAGACTATGAAGTCTATCACGTGCTTTTCCTAAATTACCTTGAGAAATGTCATCGTTAATTTTGTTTAAGGTTAGTTCAAGGCTCATGATATTTGAAAAAAGTAAGAGATTTAAAATGATAAATCTCAAATCAAAAATCAAAATATGGAGGCGGCGAGAATCGAACTCGCATCCAAAGGTAGCGACCAGTGAAATCTACACGTTTAGTCAGTTCTCTTCAAGATTCGCCGCCAGCAAGTAAGTGAATTGACAAGACCTTGCTGAAAGCTAGTCTGGCTAACGTTTCGCTCAAATCCGCAGACGGTGGATTTTAGCTAGCTTCTACTGTGTTATGCCCGAAAACGGTCGCTACAAGCTGACTTCCGCTCAGACACTTGTGGCTAGTTTTACAACTAGGCAGCAAGGGCTAATTCTTGATTAGCATTTGTGTTTTGTTCAGTTTTTTAACGAGCTTCCAAACATGCCCGACGTGCATTCAAAGACCTATACTAACCCCTGTCGAAGCCTGTCGCCCCCAAATGGTCAGAAGATAATCTTAACGTTTAATCAGCCAAATAGATAGCTAAAAAGTGAAAAAGGTTAAATGTGAAAAAGTGAAAAAGTTAATTAAAACAATAAAAAGTAGATTGATTAGCTTTGAGTTTACACAAATATATCGCAGACTTTTTCACTTTTTCACTTTTTAAATTCCGAACGCTTCCAAAACTTCCGTCGCGTGTTCTGAAACGTTGATTTTTTTGAAAACCTTAACCACGATTCCATTTTCATCAATCAAAAATGTTGTCCGGTTTACGCCCATATATTTCTTGCCATACATACTTTTTTCGCCGTAAACACCATAGGCATTGACGATTTCTTTTTCAATATCAGCCAGTAAATCAAAAGGCAATTCGTATTTTGCAATAAACTTTAGATGCGATTTTTCACTATCGATTGATACGCCAAAAACCTTGATTCCTTTTTCGTCGTAAACATCGTTTGCGTCGCGAAAAGAACAGGCTTCTTTCGTGCAACCAGGCGTGTCGTCTTTTGGATAAAAGTATAAAACAACACGTTTTCCGCGATAATCAGACAATTTTACGGTGTCGCCAGTTTGATTTTTGGCAACAAATTCGGGTGCGATATTTCCTTCTTCAATCATAAAAATATTCTAGCTTGCTGAATTGTAAAAAGAAAGTGGAGAACAAAAAGAAACTATCAGAACACGAAGCGATAACGACTTGGCAATTCTTATTCACAAAGTTTTTATTTTTTGTGGGTAATTAAGAGTAATTATTATTGGTGTTAAATCTTTCGCTTTAGTTGCCGTAAAACAATTTTTTAGTATAGTAATAATATGAGTTTTAGCAAACCTGACGGAAGAAAGCGAGAAGAATTTGTCGAAAATATTGATTTCTATTATGAAAATGGTTTGATGGTTTTAACCGCACGTTTTCTGCTTAAACGCGGGTATTGTTGCGAAAATATTTGTCGGCATTGCCCTTATAATAAAAATGTTTCGAGTTCCGGTCTTGATTCTGTCGAAACTTCTTGAAATTTTGCTTTTATGCCGCTAATTGCAATCGGTAAAACCGAAGAACAGCAAGCGGCAACCAATTTTTCGTAATCAAAACTCATATTTTCCTGAGTTTTTAAACCATCTAAAACATCTGCGAGAATTTTGGCGTTCATCGTAATTTTTGGTTCAACTATTCGATAATGCATCCACTTTCCATCGCGACGAGCTTCGACAATTCCGGCGTTTCGCAAATATGCTAAGTGTCTTGAGATTTTTGGCTGACTTTCACCCAAAACATCAACAAAAAAGCAGACGCAAACTTCTTCGTCACGCATCAAATTTAGCAACCGAAGTCGCGTTTTGTCTGCTAATGCCATAAAAAAAGATTCTGATTCAAGCAAAAAGCCGTCGTTTTTCATAAAAGGATTTTAGCAGAAAATTAGAAAGTTTGAGAAAATCAAATAAGATGTTGCAAAAAATTGTCGGAAAAATATGGCGAAAAACTCCTGCAAGCCTTCGTCAAAAACTAATTCGAACGTCGCAGACTAAGTTTACAGTTTCAGTTGGAGCTGTAATTGCGGACTCAAATCGCAATATTCTGTTACTCGAACACGTTTTGCGTCCGGCTTCAGGTTGGGGAATTCCAGGCGGTTTTATTAATCAGGGCGAGCAACCCGAAGTTGCAATTCGAAGAGAAATTCGCGAAGAAACAGGTTTGGAAATCGAAAATGTGAAGTTAATTTGGATTCGGACAATTGGTCGCCATATTGAAATTATATTTTTCGCAAATTCTAACGGAAAAGCTGAGGCAAAAAGTCGCGAAATTATCCAGGTTGCGTGGTTTAAAGTTGTCGATTTTCCTCTAGAAATGAGCAAATCTCAAAAAAGCCTAATTTCTGAAGTTCTGAAAGTCGTTAATAATGAAAGTCTGTGATATTTTATATAGAAATTTTAAATACTTTGAGGTGAATATATGTCTTTTGAAAATCCTTCGGTAAATTTGATTCCAACGGCTGAATCTGTCATGGAAATCTTGAAAAAAACAGGTGCATTCCGCGATGGACACTTTGTATATCCTAACGGAAAACATGCTTCTCATTATTTTCAAATGCCGCTTGCTTTTCGTTATTACGACAATGCAAGAGTGCTTTCAGTTGGTTTGAGTCGAATGTTTAGAATGATGAAATTGGTTTCAAGTAAGTTGCCAAAAGTTGCGATGATTAGTCCAAGTCCGGGCGGAATTCCGATTGCTTTTGGCGTTCGCGAAGCCTTAGGTGCTGAGCAGATTGCTTGGGCAGAAATAGAAGAAGGTAAACGGCAATTTCGCCAATATTTAGGTCAAGGCGATGTTCATCCGTGTATTATTGTTGACGATATTGTTCGTTCCGGTCGAGCTTTAACCGAAACTGTGCAACTTGTTCGCGAACTTGGTTCGGAAGTTTTGGCGATTGGTGCAATCGTCCGTTTTGTTGATGCACCGAAAGAAATTGAAGGAATTAAGATTGACTCTCTCGCTGAATTTGATTGTAATTTTTATGATTCTGCCGATGAATTAATAAAAGCTGAAGATAACAAATTTGAGCAAGAAAAAGTTAGATTCTAATTTGTCAGAACACAGAGCGATAGCGAACTGGCAAAGGAACTCGGACACTCTTGTCCGAACGGACACGAAGCGTTCGCAAAGTGATGAGATTAACTCAACTTGGATTTAAGCTGAGACATTTAGCGTTTTGCAAACGCTTGCGGACAAGAGTGTCCGCGTTCCGTTAAATAAAAACTTTTGCATAGTTTCTTTTAGTAAACAGTATTAGTCTTCAATCTGTAACTGTTTAAACAACTTACGGCGTTCAGCTAACAAGCGGAGAAATTTTTCTCGTTTGAAAAAGAACGCCGTAATTGCGTTTAGCCAAGTGTTTAAATCTAAAATTTCTTCGAGTGAACGAAGGGCAATGTAGCCGCATAAAAACGAAAACGGAATTGAAAGAAGAGCAATTTTCCAGCCAAAATAAAGTTCTAAAACAAACGCAAAAACCAACCAAGTTAGAGGAATAAAAACCATTCCTGAGATAAATTTTACGGTTGAAGTCATATCAAAATCGCCTTTTCTATTTTGGAAATAAGCAACAAATTTTCCAATTTGATATGCCGGAAAATGTAAAATTGTGCCAAATAAAGCCATCGGAGAAAGCAAAATTAAATACCAAGAGCGTTGAAAAGCGTGTTTCAAAATAAACCATTTTGAATAATCGGCAAGCGTCAAAAATTCTGATTCGATACCTAGTTTATTGAGCTTATTGTTATATTCGGTTAGTCGTTTTTCGAGTTTTTCGCCATCTTCTGTTGGTTTTTCGGCAACAAACTTCTGCAATAATTCAAGTCTTTCACCCAAATTTTCTTCCTTCGCTGTTGTTGAAGTAAAAACTGCTTCCGAGATATGAGCAAATTTAACTTGAGATTCGGTTTCTGCATTGAGCGTTACTTCGCGAAGTTTACTTTCAATATTTGCCGTAAGTTCTTTAACTGCTTCTTTTGGCGGCTGTCCTTCTTCATCTAATTCTACTGGCAAAACCGCAAATGGTTCGCCAAAATGAAGCAACGCCTCGCTTCGAAACATCGTTTTATTTGTGTAATAAAGCCCAACTGCGACAATTTTGAGGTCAAGCGATTTTGGATTACTTCCAACCGAAACTGCTCCAAGTGCAATTCTCGCCGCACCTGTTTTTAGAGGTTGCAGCTGACTTTCGTTGTGTGAAATTCCTTCGGGAAAAATCGCAATCGCTCCGCCGTTTTTTAAAAGCTCGCGTGTGAGCGAAAATGTTTTATTGTTTTTGGAAACATCTTGTCCCTTATCTTGTTGTCGATAAAGAGGTAAAGCTCCAACGGTGCGAATCAGAAATCCAATTATCGGCATTTTGAAAAGAGTTGATTTAGCAAGAAAAGCTATTTTTCGAGGCAAGGCAATGAACAAAAGCATCGGGTCGATCAACGCATTTGGATGATTACTAACAAAAATAAGACCGCAATCTTTTGGCAAATTTTCAGAATTAACGAGTTCTATTTTGCGAAAAAACAAACTCAAGCCAATTCCAAATATTGTGTGCAAAAGCCTTAGAGTAAAAGAACCTTGTCGCTGAAAAATCAGTTTTACAAGGTTCAGTTTATTAGTAATTCCAAATTTCATATTTCAGATTAAAGAATTAATTTGAGTCCAATTTTGATTTAGATTTCGTGGCGATTTGTCATCGCTTTGTCCATCGTAACTTCATCAACAAACTCTAAATCGCCGCCGACTGGCATTCCCATCGCGATTCTTGATACATAAACGCCAAGCGGTTTGAGCAATCTTGAAATATAATTTGCTGTTGCTTCGCCCTCTGTTGTCGGGTTTGTCGCAACGATAATCTCTTTAATTTCAATGCCTTCGTTGTTTTCTGGCATTAAACGAGGAAGCAGATTTTTGAGCATTAACTCGTCTGGACCAATGCCGCGAATTGGCGACAAACAACCGTGTAAAATATGATACAAACCTTTATAGCTTCGGGTTTTTTCAATTGCGACAAGATTGTAAGGTTCTTCAAGAACGCAAATTATTGAACGATCTCGTGTTGGCGAAGTGCAATACAAACAAGGATTTACGTCAGTTAAATTATTACAAACTGTGCAAAAAACAATCTTCAGCTTAACTTCACGTAAAGAGTCTGCAAACCTTTCAACATCGGCATCGGGTCGTCGCAGAATGTAAAACGCCAACCTTTGGGCAGATTTGTGTCCAATTCCGGGAAGGCGTTTAAATTCGTCGATTAATTTTGCGACTGGCTCTGAATAATCAAGCATATAATTAGCAAAAATTAGCAAAAATTAACCGAGCAATCCGCCGAGTCCACCAGGCAACATTCCGCCAAGTTGACCTTTTAATTTTTCTTCAACCTTTCGTCGAGCTTCGCTAAGTGCAGCAAGCGTCAAGTCTTGAATCATTTCCACATCGCCATCTTTAACAATTTCAGGAGAAATTTTTAGCTCAATAACTTCAAAATCCCCACGCATTTTTACAGTCACCGCACCGCCGCCAGCCGTCGAATCAACGACCGTAGTTTTCATTTCTTGACTCATTTTTTCTTGCATTTGCTGAGCCTGTTTCATCATCGAATTTAGGTCAAAACCGCCTGGTAATTTCATAATATTTAGTCCTTTTTTATATACAATCTGTTGAAATAATCGTAACTTTCAATGAGGGAAAAGGCAAACGACCTCAAAAGTAAAAACGCAGATGCACGCTAATCATACAATTTCACTTTGTACAATTAATTTGCAGGCATATTGAGATTTATATTCGCAATTTCACCAACTTTTATTTTGACTTTCGGAGAATCCTTTAATAACTTTTTGAGCCACTGTTTTGTTTCCTCAGTGGATTTTGGGCTATGCTTTGCAAGGCAAACTATAACGGAATATTCACCTGAAGGAGCTTTTACTTCAAAACTCCCATCAGCATCAATATATCCTATTCTCTGCGAATTAAAATCTAAATCTTCAAAGTTAAAGTCAGATTTTGTGACCATTACAAAATCTAAAGCGAGATTATTAGCATTACCATTAGTAGTTGGAGAATATCCATCAACTTTCCCATTTAAAACACCCATTTTATTTGATAGAACAATTTGGACATTCTTGAGTTCTTGCTCTTCTTCTAAATTAAAAAAAGAATTTAACGTGTTTTGACCGTCAATTTTAATCGAGGTTATGAAATAATCCTGACTCTCTGAAAAAATCTTATATTGTCCGGCGATTAACTTATTGATAAAAAAATCTTTAGGTTTATTCGAATCAACTTTTGTTTCAGTTGCATAATCACTAAGACCAAAGGCTTTGCCGTCTTTACTCATTACACCAAAACGAAAATCTGAGGGAACAGATTTACCATCTTCAGTTGTATAAGTGCCGGCAATATTTGATTCCAATGGTATTTCGAATACTTTGTCGAGAATATCTGTATCGGTAATTTCTATTTCTTTGTTTGTGTCCGCATAGCTAATTACTTTTTCAGTAGATTTTGGATCGCGATAAACACTACCTTGAGTAATGGTAACCAGATATTTTCCTTTTGGTAAACTGCGAATTGTCCAGTTACCTAAATTGTCTGATTTTAGATAACCGCTATCGCCAATAGTTGCTAGTAAACCTAAAGTGTCTGGTTGATCCATTATAAAAAAGCTGATGCTAAAATCTTTTAAAGGTTGTTTAGTGGATTTAGCAATTATCTTTCCTGAAACACGAAAGAGCTTTCTTTCTGGAAGTTGGATATTAATTTCAATTTGTTCTTGACCGAAAATTAAATCAATTTCTTTGGCTTTATCTAATTTTTCGCCTTCCGGAAAATAAGTTTTAAGTAAAGTGGAGCTGTTTTCACGCATGGCTTCATTGAGATATGTTTGATTTTCTCTGTGTGAAGCTGGTTCGGTTACTCTAACAACATACTTTCCTTCAGGTAATCCTGAAAAACGATAAAATCCACGATCATCAGTTTCAACAGCTCCAGCATTAAAGTTTGAATCATAATTACCAGTGCTGACAAAATCATTACCTTCCTTGCGAAGTGCTTCAACTTTTAAGCCGACAGCAACTTCTCCATCCGGAAAAGTAATTCTTCCGGTGATTGATCCGCCACGTTTTGCCCTAATAAATACATTAAATTCACCTAAACCTGTAATTTCAATTTTTTCAAATAAGGCATCAAGTTCGCTTGTTTTCTTATCGAGTCGATAAGGATTTATAATAATTGTTGGGTTTAATATTCCATTCAATTTAATTATCGGTAAATAGCTTCCGACTTCTACATTTCGAATTACAAATTCGCCCTTTTCGTCAGTTTTTACAAATTCTGATGAGAAGTCATAGTTAGTATTTTCCTCTGAAATTTTTTTCAGAGAGATCAATACATACCTAATTGGTCTTCCTGTGTCTTCGTAAACTAAGCGTCCGCGAACGGTTGCACCAGTAACTCTTCTTTCACCATAACCAACATTTGCATTTTCATTATAGACAGTTGTTGCACGAACAACGTTGGAGTTTTGTGCAAATGAGACCGTCACCAAAAGTAAGATTACCGAAAATATAACGAGAAAATTAGGTTTGTTTATCATAAAAAGTGCCTTTGCGAAGTATAACGCAAAGGCACGAATTTTTTAACAATAAAAAGCAATGACTAATTTTTCTTACCTTTGAGCAGTAATTCGCGACCGACATAATACAGAATTAAAGCCAAAATTAAGAATGGAATCATTCCGAAGAAATCGGCGTTCGGACCAGCGAACCAAGGATTATCAGTTGCTGCCCACTTTGCCCAACCATCTTTGATATCTTTGAGAGATTTTAGAAACGCAAAATTTTCTAGACTAAACAAAGCAACCATAATTCCTGCGATTGCACCGCCGGCAATGTAGCCCGAAGCCATCAAAACGCCATTTGATTTATCAGTTTCAGCGTCAATTTGTTCGTCAGTTAAATTTTGTGATTTAAACTTCTTGCGAAGATATAAATCAACAGCCCAACGAACCATTCCGCCGACAAAAATTGGCATTGAAGTTGCAATTGGCAAATAAAGTCCAACTGCAAACGCCAAACTTGGGACACCTGCGAGTTCGAGCATAATTGCAATCATTGCACCAATTAACACTAAACCCCAAGGCAGTTCTTGGTTCAAAATTCCTTTGATTATGTAACTCATCAACGTTGCTTTTGGTGCGTCGTAACGAGTTAAATCTTCGCCAGCATCGCCTTTTTTCAAAACTCCGTTAATGCCCGGATCGACAAAATATGATGGTTTTCCTTGATTATCAACCAAATATTTACCGACAATTCCGGCTTTTGGATCAGTATTTTGCCAAACGCGATATGTCGCCGTATCGGAGTCTTTATATTTTCCGTTACGAATTTGCTCGCCTTTATATTTCCCGCCTTCTTTGAAAAGCTGCTCTTCTTTGACGCGAAACTCAGTCGCAAATTTGTCAGTAGCCACCTTTTGATAATAAGTTTCAGAAGTGTTTAAGGTAACGAGTAGAGGTCCGAGAACCAATGCGGAAGCCAATGCACCAAACAAAATCGCGATTTGTTGCTTTTTCGGTGTTCCGCCAACCCAAAATCCCGTTTTCAAATCTTGCGATGTTGTGCCGCCATTTGAAGCCGCGATGCAAACTATTCCGCCGATTGAAAGTGCTGTTACGAAATAAGGATCAGCAGCAGTCCAACCTAAAAGCAAGAAAACTAAGCAAGTTATCAACAACGTTGCGACTGTCATTCCCGAAATCGGATTTGACGAGGAGCCGATTTCTCCGGTTAAACGCGATGAAACTGTGACGAATAAAAAGCCGAGAACGAGGATTAAAACTGCACCAACGATTGAAACTTTCCAATCAGTAAAAATCGACAAACCGAGTTGCGGTAAAAGTAAAACTCCGGCGAGAAGCCCGACAATTCCAATAATTACCCATTTCATCGAAATATCTTGATCGGTTCGTGGAATTTTTGTGCCGTCAGAACTATTTCCGCCACCTGTTAAGTCGGCAAGTCCTGATTTCAAACCGCTCCAAATTGTTGGCAATGAACGACATAGCGAAATAATTCCGGCTGCCGCAACTGCTCCGGCTCCAATGTAGAGAATATATGCACCGCGGATTTGTCCGGCAGACATTTCACTGATGGTTTTGCTTAATTCTGGGGCAATTGGAGCCGCCGCCGATTCGCCAAAAAATTTGATTAAAGGAATTAAAACGAGATACGACAAAACGCCGCCGCCAAGCATAATTCCCGAAACATAAGGTCCAATAATGTAGCCAACGCCGAGCAAAGCGGGATTATTTTCGAGTGCAACCGATCCGCCTTTGATTGTGTTATCCGACAATTCTTTTGCAGGTTCCGGATTCCAAAGGCTGAAAACTTGCATCAAAACGTTGTATAGAAATCCGAGTCCGAATCCGATACCGATAATTTTTCCGCCTTGCAATGCAGCACTGTCATCTTGATTCAAATCAACAAGTTGCGAAGCCTCACGCGATTCTTTTGATGCTCCGGCTTTTAAAACTTCCGCACAAGCCGTTCCTTCAGGATATTTCAAATAGCCGTGTTGCTCTTTAATCAAAGCTCTCCGAAGTGGAATCATCAATAAAATTCCGAGCAGTCCGCCAAAAACTGCGACAAGTGTTGATTGCACAATGTTTAAGTCAAACCCAAGAATCATAATCGCGGGCATCGTCACGCCAACGCCAAACGCGATTGATTCGCCAGCCGAACCCGCCGTTTGCATTATATTTCCTTCCAAAATCGTGGCATCTTTAACACCAAATTTTGAAAGAAGACGAAATAAAGTAATCGCAATTACAGCAACAGGAATTGACGCGGAAACTGTAAGTCCTGTTTTTAAAACGAGATAAAGCGATGAAGCACCAAAGACGATGCCTAATAATGTGCCGATTGCCAGTGGCAAAATCGAAAGTTCTCGTAAATTCGTTCGGTCTGGAATATACGATTTGAAATTTTTAAGAAATGGATTGTTACTAGCCATTCTGAATGCCTCCAAAAGTTTTATACGGAAGAGTTTTTGATTTTCTAGCGTTAATTTAGCTTAGTTATTGAATTCAGACAAGGTAAAAGCCGAAAAGAGCGTAAAAATCATCTAAGACTTGATTCATTACATTATTTTTTTCTTTGCGTCTTACCAGCTTTGCGACTTTGCGATAAAATGTATAGATGATTAAATTTTGCAAATTTGAAGGCTTTGGTAACGATTATGTTGTCATTGAAAACAACCAATTGAAAAATGTTTCGTCAATTTCTGAATTTACAAAACAGTTTTGTAATCGAACATTTGGAGTTGGTTCAGATGGAATTGCGATTCTCGAAAAATTAGAAGATAGTGTTGCAGATTTTTCGTGTCGCATCATAAATCCTGACGGTAGCGAAGCCGGATTTTCCGGAAATGGAACGCGATGTGCGGTTGCTTATGCACATTTTAAAGATTTGTGGAGCGAAAAAACTCTTCGTCTAAAAACTCTCAGCGGTATCAAAAAATATGAACTTTTAGAGAAAAACAGCAAAACATTTTGGTTCAACGCCGAAATTGGCAAGCCAAAATTCTCGAGTGTCGAAATTCCTTTTGCCAGCGACAAGCAACTTGAATCAGTTATTGAACAACCTGTAATTGTTGATGGTAAAGTGTTTAGTGTGTCGGCTATAAATGTTGGAAATCCGGTAGTTTGTCTTTTTGTTGAAGATTTTGAGTTTGATTGGCGACAATTGGGAAAAAAGTTGGAAGTTCACGAGAAATTTCCCGAAAAAACAAACGTCATCTTTCTCAAGGTTTTAGATCGAAAAAATCTCGAAATAAAAATTTGGGAACGAGGAGCTGGAGAAACTTCTGCTTCTGGAACTTGCTCAACTGCCGCCGCGATTCTCTGTGCATTTACTGATAAAACTGACCGTAAAGTTTCCGTCAAGAGTGAAGGCGGAATAACAGAAATTGTTTGGCGTGAAGATGATGAAATGCTGATTAAAGGGCGTGCCGACTTTGTTTTTTCGGGTGAATATCAAACTTAAAATATTCAAATAAATTACAGTAATGGAATATCACCTATGATTTACGTGAAAATTTGTAATTAAAGGATTTGCAAACGAAATTTCGAGATTTTAATAAACTTGAAAATAGTATAAAATGCGTCTAACTGCCATCTGTAAAACTGGGAAATTGTAAACTTACAGAGCATTGCGGAGCATTTTCCCAAGAGGTTCGACTCCTCGTTTGTAGTGGTTACAATCAGCAATCTGGAAAATTGCCTTTAAACGTTGGCGGAAAAAGAACGGCTTTGGCGAATTGAAAATCGGTTTGCAAAATCAAGGATACCGTTGAAAAACTTAATTGATTTTCCCCGACTTTTGATGTTCTTTTTCCAAAAACAACTATATATTCAAGCACAATGTTTCAAACAGATCAAAAAGAATTACGAAAGAGCTTTTGGCGAGTTCAATACTCGGTTTTACCAAATGAGATTGGTTTTTTGTATCAAAAAAACCGACTTTTGGAAAAGCTACAGCCTGGTATTTATAAATATTCTGATTTCTCTAAAGAATTGAGTCTGTTGTCTTTATCGCTCGCATCGCGGATTCAAACAATTCTCAATCAGGAAGTTTTAACGAAAGATAACGTTGCTTTGCGATTTTCGTATTTTGTCGAATATAAAATTGGTAACGCGGATAAATTTATCGAAAAAATTGATGTTTTTTCGATTCCTTACAATGTTTTTTACAATGCAGAGCAATTAATCCACAATCTGTCGCAAGTTTATTTTCGAAGGATAATATCCGAAATAGAAAGTGAAGATTTGAATGAAAAACGAAACGATATTTTACCTGAAATTCCCACTGAATTATCCGCCGAATTGAATGAATACGGCATTGAGATTTCGCGAATGTTGATAAAAGACTTAACATTTCCGAAACAAATTCAAGATTTATTTGCAAAACAGCTCGAATCAAAAATTCGTGCGAAAGCTGATTTGGAAAACGCCCGAACCCAAGTTGCAGTCTCGCGGGCATTGAAAAATGCGTCTGAATTGATGAAAGGTGACGACAATATTAGATTTATGCAATTTATGGAAACAATCACAAAAATTGCAGACAAAGGAAAGCACACTTTTGTAATAGGAGATGTCAGAAATATTGAAGGCACAAATTAGCAAAAAATGATAAAGAGGAAAACGAAATTTAGATATTCTAAGTAAATTCTGTTAGGATTGTCTCAAAGTTAGTTTTAGGAGAAACAAAATGCAAGAAGCATTGGGAATGGTTGAGTGTAAAGGACTTGTCGCGATGATCGAAGCGGCAGACGCGATGGTTAAAGCTGCAAATGTAAATTTGGTCGGCTACGAAAAAATTGGTGCCGGATTTGTGACAGCGATCGTTCGCGGCGATGTTGCGGCGGTTAAAGCTGCGACAGATGCTGGTGCCGCAGCCGCAAGAAGAGTTGGGGAACTCGTTTCGGTTCATGTAATTCCACGTCCGCACGGAAGTGTTGATGATATTATGCCGATTGGACTTAAGTGAATAACTAAAAGTGAATAGTGAAAAATTGTTCACTTTTAGTTATTAGTTTTTCACTATTAAATATGATAATCGGACGCATACTCGGAACAGTAGTTTCGTCGCAAAAAGACGAACGTTTACTCGGCAAAAAACTTCTTATTGTAAAACCAATTAACCTTGATGGAACAGACCAAAGCGGCTACGTTGTTGCGGTTGACACAGTCGGGGCAGGTTTCCATGAGAAGGTTTTGGTCGTTGCCGGTTCATCCGCACGCCTTGCGGAAGGCAACAAAGATTGTCCGGTTGATTCGGCGATAATTGGCGTGATTGATTCGTTTGATATTGTTGGTGAAGAATAATGAGTTACACAGATTTTGACATTCCAAAAGTTGAAAAAGAACTAGGTCTCGAAGTTATCATCAAAAAAATTGATTGGAACTTTGAGCCGATTCCACCTTCTGATTGGTTGTTGAAAAGTCTGGAAAAAGGCGAGAAAAACGCATTTGTCAGTGAAAAAGCACGTTCAGAGTTTATTGTTGCACCAATACTTTTAGCTGCGAAAGAAATTTCGAATGATGAATTTCAAATATTTTCGGGTCAAACATTAAATGTTGACGTAAATCTCGGCTTAACTGGGGAGTGTGATTTTATTTTGTCGAAAACGTATCCAACGCCTGTTTTGAAATCACCAATAATATCTTTGGTAGAAGCAAAGAAAAATGATATAGAACTCGGCTTAGGGCAATGTATAGCTCAAATGTTTGCGGCTCGCATTTTTAATTTGAAAAGCGAAAATAAATTTAAAGCAATTTTTGGTTGCGTGACAACTGGAGAAAATTGGCAGTTTTTGAAACTTGAAGAAAATAAAGTAATTGTTGACAGTGAACGATTTTATCTTTCTGAGGTTGAAAATATTCTAGGAGTTTTTAAATCTATATTTGATTTTTACGAGAACTAAATGCAAATCGCACGCGTCATCGGAACAGTTGTTTCGACAATCAAAAACGAATCGTTAAACGCTCGTAAATTGTTGATTGTGCAGACTTTGAATGCAGATTTAAAAGAAACTGGAAAACCTTTAATTGCCTTGGACGCAGTTGGTGCCGGAGTTGGTGAATTAGTTTTTTGGTGTCGCGGCAAAGAAGCTAGTTTTCCTTTTACGAGAGATAACACGCCAACTGATTGCACAATTGTCGGCATTATTGATTCAGAACAACACGTTTATCAAAAGCTATGATCGAGAAATACATAAATCCATTTACAGATTTTGGCTTCAAAAAACTCTTTGGCGATGAAAAGAACAAAGATTTGCTGATTGATTTTCTTAATGAAATTTTATTGGAGAAAAGCAAGATTGTAGATTTAACTTTCCTTAAAAATGAGCAACTTGGCGTTTCTCAATCAGACCGTAAAGCAGTTTTTGATTTGTATTGCCAAAACGAAAAAGGCGAAAAGTTTATCGTTGAACTGCAAAAAGCTAAACAAGAATTTTTTAAAGATCGAAGTCTTTATTACGCAACATTTGCCTTGCAAGAACAAGCTGTTCCCGGCGATTGGGATTTTAAGTTAAATGCTGTTTATTCGGTTTCAATAATGGATTTTGTGTTTGACGAACATGCGGAAAATAAAAATAAATTTCGGCACGATGTTAAACTTATCGAAGAAGAAACTGGTAAAGTTTTCAATCAGAAATTGCGTTTCATTTATTTGGAAATGCCCAAATTCAACAAGACCGAAGACGAACTGATAACTAATTATGATAAATGGCTATATCTTTTGAAAAATCTGGCGAAATTGCAAAATGCTTCGCCGAAATTACAGGAACGAGTTTTCAAAAAAGCGTTCGAAATTGCTGAAATTGCCAAATATACCCGTGAAGAATTTAGGAATTACCAAGATAGTGTTAAGTATTATCGAGATTTGAAAAATGTGGTTGACACTGCCATAAAGGAAGGCACGGCACAAGGTAAAGCGGAAGGAAAAGCGGAAGGTAGAGCGGAAAAAGCCCTCGAGATTGCATTGAAAATGAAAAAACTGAAAGTTGAGATCGGAACAATTATCACCGCCACAGGTTTAAGTCACGAAGAGATTGAGAAATTGTAAATGTTGTTAGCTAAAGTAATCGGAAATGTTGTCGCCACGCAAAAGAATCAGCGTTATGAAGGAACGCGTGTGATGCTTTGCAGGCAAATTACGCCCGAAGGCGAAGATATGGATTACACAACTCTCGCACTCGATTCGGTTTCTGCTGGCGAAGGCGATATTGTTTTAATTGTTCAAGAAGGTTGGGGAGCTTCGACCGCCGCGACCGGAAAAATTGGTGCCGCGATTGACTCAGCGATTGTTGGTGTGGTCGATTATATTGATTTGCTTCCGAAAGAAAAATGAGTGAAAAAGCGAGACAAATTGCCGAGAGAGTTGCAAATCGTTTGAGTGGAAATTCCAACAACGATGTAGCGTTTCTGCGTGAAAATATCGAACAATTAAATTCTAGAATTCAACAACTAGAATTTCAAACAACTTCGAATTCCAAATTCCAAATTCCAAATTATCAAAATCCTAGCCAAGAGAAATTTAACATCGCTGAAGCTGTTGTCGAAGAATTAGTAGAGTTTTTTGAACAAGAAAAAGCCTGTATGTTTGAGCCAAATAAATCTTGTGACAAATGTTCGATGTGCAGTTCGCGTGGTTTTTAGACAAAAATGAGCCACGATTTCTCGCGACTCAATTATCTCTAATTAGACAAAAAATTATTTATTAGCCGGAACATTTGTTTTTCTCAAAGTTTCAGCAGGTGCAATTTTTGGAGCGACTTTTGAACCTTCTTCAGCTTTGAAAAATGGTTCTTCTTTGAAGCCAAAAATGCTTGCGGTTAAAACACCAGGAAACTGCGAACGTTCTGTGTTATAAGCAGTTACAGCATCGTTGTAGTCTAATCTGGAAACATTAAGACGATTTTCAGTTCCTGATAATTCATCTTGCAATTTCATAAAAGATTCGTTTGAACGAAGTTGCGGATAGCTTTCTTGCAAACTCAAAAGTCTGCCGATTGTGCCGCCAAAACTGTTGCTTGCTTGAATCATTGCTTCGCGTTGTTCTGGTGTTTTGTCGGCTGCTGGTGCGGCTGTTCCGGCACCGAGCAATTTCGAACGAGCATCAGCAATTTGTCCGAAAACTTCTTGCTCTTGAATTCCAGCCATTTTTGCGGCTTCTACTAAGTTTGGAACCAAATCAGCACGTCTTTGCAACGCACTTTCAACATTCGCCCATTTTCCCTTAACGCCTTGCTGTCCGGCAGTTAAACTGTTGTAGTTACAACCGCTGAAACTAAACGCGGCAACCAAAACTATTGTTAATAAAAGTGTCTTTTTCATATTTTCTAATCTCCTCATAAAAAGTTAATTGTTAATGATTTGTTGATAAGTTAATGGCACATAAACCATTAACACTCAACCATTTACGATTTTCGTATCTTGTCAACTGCATCAATTACAGACTCAATTTGTTCTAAATAATCGGCAAAAAGCTGATTAGCCGAAACCTCATTAAGCGTGTTTGATGATTTTCTAATCTCAAAAATTTTCTCAAACGACGTTGCGTCGAGTTTTAACAGACGAACTGTGCTGTGTATAATTTCGTGTTTTGTGATTGGAGATTTTTGCCCGTGAATCAACAAAACTGCACGAAATATTGCTGCAAAACTCGTTAAACTTTCAGCCATCAAATTGCATAGATTTTCTGCCGAAACAGAAGCTGGAATGTATAAACGTCGTAATTGCAATAATTTACTTCGTAATTCATACTCAGTTTGATGACGCAAAAACTCGTCAGAAATTTTTAATCCAACCAAAACGTCTTCGCCAAAAAGAACCTTTCTCGCACCTTCCATTTGGTGAAATTCAATCGGGAAAACGTCTGCTGCATTTTGTAATTCTGAAACTGTGAAATAAACCGGCAATGGATGACCTAGTTTTCGCCATTCACGCATTGGAGCTTGGGCATTTCGCAAATCAATTGGCGAAATTTTATGCAGTGCAATCAGCAAATTATAGTCAGATGCCCGAGCAACAAAATCGCCTGCTGCGGCAGAACCATAAAGAATTACAGACGCAAGATTTGCTCCGTGTGTTGATCTTAAATCGTCAATAAATGCAGTAAATTGTTGTGATTCAATCGCCATAAATTTTTGTTTTAATTGCCGTTAAATTTTTTTGTCAAGAGAGATAATTTTTTGTCTAACTCACTTGTTTTTTCGCGAAGCGATTCAATTTCAGAAATAGATTTCATTTGCATATCAACTAAAATTGAAATTTTATCATCAGTTTCAACAGATTTTTGACGAATTGAATGCAAAATATCTTCACTCCTTATTTGAGCATCAACTAAAGCGGAAATTTTATCACTAAGATTTTCATCTTCTTTTAGACTATAAATCAAACGATCATCGTGACTATCAACTAATTTGGTCAAAAGTATAACCGCATCTTCAACAGTTCTTAGTCGTTTCCCAATTTTTTCTATTTTCTCATCAACACTCATAAATTTCTTTATTGCCAGTAAATCAATAAAACTATCCAAAGTCTAAAATCAATCACCAATCTCCGCCACTTCCGCCGCCGCCGAAATCGCCGCCGCCGCCGAATCCGCCCCAACTATCGCCACCGCCACCGGAAGAACTTCCCCAATCAGAGTTTGATGAACCACCGCCGCCGCCCCAGAATATTATCGGCGATGAATTATTGCTTGTATTTCCGCCAAAGCCACCGCTTCGCCAGCGATCGTTTCCGTCTCCAGAACCAGTTCCACCACTTCCACCTTTTCCGCCAAATAAACTTACAACTATCAAAATAAAGACAATGAGTATAAAAATTAAGATACAGCAACCAAGTCCAAGACCGGTTTTTTCGTCTTTGGTTTCGGTTTGATTTGCACTCGGTTCTGAAGCTCGTTCTTTTATTTTTGCGATATATGCGTCAACTGTATCGCTAATCCCTTTGGTATAATTGGCTTGTTTAAAAGCTGGAACTAAATATTGACGATTTAAACTTCCAATAATTCCATCAGGCAATTCATCTTCGAGATCTTTGCTTATTTGCGTAAAATATTTTTTGTCATCAATTGCAACTATCAACAAAGCACTCGGATTATCATCATCTTTCGAACCTATTTTCCAACTTCTAGCAAGATTTAATGAATATTCAAAAATCGGACGTTCGCCAGTCGTTTTGACCGTGACAACTGAAATTTCTACTTGCGGATTTGATGTCGATTTGAAATCGCGAAGTTTTTGCTCAATTTGAGACTGAACCGCATCTTCAATAACATTAGCGTAATCGTTGACCATTCCAGTCGGAACAGGTAAAGGTTGATTAGCGGTTTGAGCAAACGAAAGATTCACGCCCACCAAAAGCATGAGAAATATTGTTGAAATTAAATAGCAACGTTTCATAATCATAAATTAATAACCGCAACACAATTACGAAAACTGGACAGCAAAGTTCTAAAAACACTAATGTTCGAGGGTAATATGCAAAAGATAATGTAAAGCGAAAAATAACGCAACACCAGCGAACACACAAAGCGAAACAATCGGTCTTTTTCCGCCGTGATGATTTACTTCCGGAATAAGATCGCTGGCGGCAACATAAAGCGTTACGCCGCTGGCGATTGGAAGTGCATAACCAACAGCAAAATTAACGCTAGTGCCAATAACAGAAAAACCGATAACACCTAAAACTGTCATTAGACCAATTAAAGACGTAGCGATTAAAACTTCTCTAAAACCTTTTCCAGCTGCTAAAACTAGCGATGCAACTGTAAAACCTTCAGGGAATTTATGGAGAAAAGTAGCAAAAAAAACTAAAAGTCCGGCTGTGTAATCTACTTTTGAGGCGGCAGCAATTGAAACGCCGTCAAAAAAAGTGTGAATCAACAAACCGCCGATTGCGGTGTAAGCCGAAGTTGTCGAAATTAAATTGTCACCATGGATTTCTTCGCCGAGATGAATGTGTGGTGCAATTGTATGTTCGAAAAATTGGGTTAGTAAATAGCCAAATAAAACGAGCATCATCGGAAAAACAAAAACTTCTGCATCAGGTTTACTTGCTTGATTTTGCCAAAGTTTAAAAATTTCCGGAAATATCTCGATAAATGTGACGGCGAGCATAAATCCTGCACCGAGAGCTAAAATATACTTCAAAATTCCGCGATATTTTTTATAAATTCCAGAAGAGACGAGTATTAGCCCGCCGGCAATGTTGGCGAACGCGGCGAGAAAGCCCAAAACTAAAAGTTGTGCAAAGTCTAATTGCATAAAATATACTTTAACGCATAGTTTCAAAGTATTAAAATCTCTAAAAGACTGACAGATTAAGCACTTGATTAATGCAGTGCAAAAAACTGTGGAAAACTTTTTCGAAAACACCAAAATAATGCTTGACATCTGATAATTATAAGTCGTATTATCACATCGCAACATAGAAGAAACTTAGCTTATAAGTAATTATCTCGAATAAAAACGTAAAGTGTTTAATTCACAAGAGTTTTACCCCAAACTTTAAGCACATAGCTTCAAATTAACGAAATTGGGCAAAAATTGGAGCAAGGACGGTCAATTTTTCCTAATAATTTCAAATCACAAAATGAACTCAGAATATTTTCGAAAATAGTAGTTTTTTAAACTCATTATTTATTTCGGAAAGGACTTTTACGCTCTTTGAACGTGCAAGTAACAAACGCTAACAACCAACATATCTCAGTTTTACTTGAAGAAAGTTTATCCTTTCTCGAGCCTTTTAAAAATGAAATATTTGTTGACGCAACTCTCGGTCTTGGCGGACACAGCGAAGCAATTTTATCTACACAAGCAAAAGTCATCGGAATAGATCAAGACGATGCGGCTATTCAATTTGCAAAAGTTAGATTGCTGCATTTTAAAAAACAATTCGAGGTTTACCAAGCAAATTTTTCTGAAATTAAAGAAGTTCTAGAACTAGCGGAAGTTGAAAAAGTAGATGGTATTTTGGCAGATTTAGGTGTTTCATCGCTTCAACTTGATAGCGAAACACGCGGTTTTAGTTTTCGTTTTAATGCACCGCTCGATATGCGGATGAATCCTGAATCAGATGATGAAACTGCCGCCGAACTTCTCAAAAGACTTTCAGAATTTGAGATTGCAAAAATAATTTACGAATTTGGCGAAGAGAAATTATCGCGACGAATTGCTCGTCGGATTGTTGAAAGAAGAGAACGAGGCGAGGCAATTGAGACAACAAAAGAGCTTGCAGATATTTGTAGCAGTTCTGCCAGCAATTCAAAACGTCCAGAAGAAAGAATTCATCCGGCAACGCGAACCTTTCAGGCTTTGAGAATTGCAGTAAATCGCGAGCTGGAAATTATTGAAAAATTTATAGTTGATAGCGTTGATTCATTAAAGCCAAATGGCAGACTTGTAATAATTAGCTTTCATTCGTTGGAAGACAGAATTGTGAAACAAGTTTTTCAAAAATTAGCAGGAAAATGCACTTGCCCGCCGCGATTTCCGATTTGTGTTTGCAACGCTCAGAAAAAGATTGAAATTTTAACGCGAAAACCGATTGTCCCGACTGATTCCGAAATGCACGAAAATCCTCGTTCAAGAAGTGCAAAACTACGTGCTTGTAAAAAGCTAGACTTAAATTAGAGAAAAAGAAATGAAGAAACAAAATTTATCAACGACTAAAATCAAACGCGAGATTGATCCAATTCCGAGACGCTATTGTTTACTAACGATAGTTTTTGGAGTCATTATTGTTTCCGGATTTTTGTTTGCCGCACGTCAGCATTTTATGGCGATCAATTTAGGTATCGAAAATTCTGAATTACGGAAAAAACGTGATGAATTAAGCACTGAACAAAGAAGATTGCGAATCGCTCGTGAAATTGCCTATTCTCCTATTGAACTCGAAAAAACAGCGGCGAGAATTGGGCTTCAACGTGTTTCGTTTTCTGTTCCAATTGCTCCAAAAGTTGAAATTGAAAGCAACCCTGATTTCTCAAAAATTGAAATCAAAAAAACTGAAAAAATTGTTCAGAAGAACGAAGTTAAAGATACAAATCCTTTTGACAATATAAATGCGGAAGGAAAAAAAGAATCTAAGTCGAATGAAAAAACTAAAGAAATAACTGGAAAAGATGGCTCAAAAAAGGTAGTTGAAGCAAAGAAAGATTCCAAAAGCGAAAAACGGATTGAATCAGCCGCAAAAATAATGTCAGAAAAAGATAGCAAAAATTCAAAACTCTAATTTTCCAAACTCAAAAAAAGTAGCGAGAATGATATGGTAAAACGCAAAATAGTAAAGAAAAAGAACTCATCTCAAACGGCTTTCACACGTTTTTTGTTTATCGTTGCTTTATTTACGATTTGGATTGGTGCAATCAGTGTGAGGCTCGTTCATTTGCAAGTTAGTCAATCAGACGAACTTCGAAAAAAAGCAATAACTCAACGAACTAACACCTTTCACGACAAGGTTTTGCGAGGTTCAATTCTTGACCGTTCAGGACGTGAATTAGCAATTAGCTTAAAGGTAAAATCGCTTTTTGCAGATCCGAGCAAAATTACTGAAGTTGATAAAACCGCTAATCTTGTTGCACAAACATTAGGCGAAAAACCAACTGAAATTTTGACCGAACTCCGCAAAGCAAAAACTGCGAATCGCCAATTTCTCTGGCTGGCAAGAAGACTTGATGATGAAATGGTCAAAAAAGTCAACGATTTGAATCTTGCTGGTTTGTATTGGAAAGAAGAACAAAAACGAAATTATCCGCATGGAATTTTGGCTTCAAACGTGATTGGATTTGCAAATTCTGAAGACATTGGGCAAGCCGGAATTGAGCTTTCACAAGAAAAATTACTTCGCGGTGAAATCGTCAAAGGAACACAGAAAAAAACTCGCGATGGCAGAGTTTTTGAACGCGAAGAAACTGAAGAAAGTCAGTTGCCAAAAGACATCATTTTGACGATTGACTATTCTATTCAATACAAAACTGAAAAGGCTCTCGCAAAAGGAGTTCAGTTAGCAAATGCAAAAAGTGGAACTGCTGTTGTTTTAAATCCGCAAACCGGAGAAATTTTAGCAATGGCGAGCGTTCCGACTTTTGATCCAAATAAATTTGGTGAAGCCTCGCCCGAAAATTTGGCGAACAAAGCAATCCAAAGTTTTTATACGCCCGGATCTACTTTTAAATTAATAACTTACGGCGGTTCACTGGAAGAAGGTTTAATCAGCCCGGAAGCAAAAATTGATTGCAGCAAAGGTTATATTGAAGTTGCAAGCCATAAATTTGAAGATTCTCATAAAATTGGAGTTGTGACTTATGCAGATGCACTTGCGGTTTCGAGCAACGTTGCGGCTGTAAAAACAGGACTTTCGCTCGGTAAAGAAAAATTTTATGATTATGCGAAAAGGTTTGGATTTGGAACAATAACAGGTGTTGAATTACCGGCTGAAACGGGTGGAATTTTGCATCCGTTGCAAAACTGGAATTCAGATTCGCTGGCATCAATGTCGCTCGGTTATGAGATTGGCGTTACCACCTTGCAAACCGCATCGGCTTTTGCGACTATTGCAAACGATGGAACTCGGGTAAAGCCGCACATTATCAAAGAAATAAAAGATTCAGATGGTCAGATTTCCCCCAAAACTGAAGTTGAAAAAACACAAGCTGTTTCACCTGAAGCCGCACAACAAATGCGTAAAATGTTGCAAAGAGTGGTTTTAAACGGAACAGGTGTGAAAGCACAAGTAAATAGTTATGCAGTTGCCGGAAAAACTGGAACAGCTTGGAAATACGACGAGAAACTCAAGAAAATTAACGAGAATAAATACGTTTCATCGTTCGGAGGATTTGCTCCGGCTGACAATCCGTCGGTTGTAATTGTGGTTGTTTTAGATGAACCACGCGGCGAATATCGAGATGGCGGACACGTTGCAGCTCCAATTTTTCGCGAAATAGCAGAGCAAATTTTACCTGAACTTGGCATCAAACCAGATGGTTTAAAACGTGAAGTTCCGACTGAAATAATTGCTGAAGATACAAAAAAACACGTTGCAGAAAAGTCAGATTCGACTAAGATTGCAACACCAAAAAAAGAAATTTCGAAGACAGATTTGCGTGAAAGAGTTGCTAAAAACGAAGTTAAAAGCAAAGCAGAATCTGATGTAAAAAATGTTGAAAAACCAACAGAAAAAGAAAGCCCGAAAAGCAAAGATAGTGAAAAAAAAGTGACGGAAAGACCGCGGGTTGTTGAACAGAAAAAAGGAAAAGCAGGCGAAATAAAAACGGAGAAACATAAAACTTGAAACTCGAAACACTTATTAAATATTCGGAAGCTGTGACTTCCAACACAAATCCCGCTTTTCTCGAAACGGAGGTCGATTCATTTGCAATCGATTCCCGCGAAGTGAAAGCGGGTGAAGTTTTTTTTGCACTCTCGCAACCAGAATATAAAAACAACTGTTTCAATGGCGATTTTGCTGATTCTCACGTTTACATTCCAAAAGCATTTGAACTTGGAGCCGTTGCCTGCATTGCCCGGAAAGATCGTTTTGCAGAACACGAGGAATTATTAAAACCTTTTGCTGACAGACTTTTATTTGTTGAAGATGCAATTGTTGCTCTGCAAAAACTCGCTCATGGCGTTTATCTCGAATGGAATAAACCTGTCGTTGCCGTCACCGGAAGTGCCGGAAAAACAACGGCGAAAGAGCTTGCGGCTCATGTTTTGAGCCACAGCGGACGCAAAGTTTTAAGCAATATCAAAAATTATAATAATGGTTTAGGTCATCCGCTAACTGTCCTCAATTTAGCAAAAGATTCGAGTTATGATGTTGCCGTTTTAGAAATGGGAATGTCCACGCCGAATAATGAAATCGCCCGATTGTGCCGAATTACGCCGCCAGATGTTGCGGTCGAACTAAACGTTTTGCCTGTTCATCTTGAGCATCTTGGTTCAATTGAAAATATCGCAAAAGCAAAAGTTGAGTTGGTTGAAGGAATGAAACCGACTGGAATTGCAGTTTTGAATCGTGATGATTTTCGTGTTTTTGCGATGAGTTCGAGCTGTAAAAATTACATCGACTTTGGAATTGATAATGAAGCCGATATTACGGCACACACAATTGAATTTTTAGCTTTTGGAGAAACGAGTTTTATTCTTAAAACGCCAAAAGGTTCGGCGAAAGTTTTGTTTCCGCTCAATGGAAAACATAATATTTTGAATGCTCTGGCGGCTGCCGCAGTTGGATTTCATTTTGGAATGACTGTTACTGAAATTGCCGAAGCTTTGCAAAGCGTAAAAGCTCCATCGCAACGCGGTGAAGTTATTCATTTCAAAGACTTTACGGTAATTAACGATTCTTATAATTCGAATCCTGACGCTTTGCTTTCGATGGTCAAAACATTGGTCGATGGTGGAAAATCTGTCAAACGTAAAATTGTTGTCGCGGGCGAAATGCGTGAACTTGGTAGCGATGCGGAAAATATTCATTTTGAAACAGGTAAACAAATTGCTAAATATTCGATTGATGCACTTTACGGAGTCGAAAATTTAGCTAACAATTTACTTGCAGGTGCCAAAGAAAACGGTCTCAAAAACTTTAAGTTTTACGAAAATTCAAATATTGCAGCCGAAGATTTTATCAATGAAGTAAAAGCCGGAGATTTGATCTTAATAAAAGGTTCACGCGGCGTAAAAACCGAAAAAATTATCGATAAGTTATTACAAACTTTTGATTTAGCAACTGATTAGCAAAGAAATAAATCGCAAATCACAAATCTAAAATCTAAAATCCAAAGATGTTATATTATTTTCTTTACAAACTAATTTACCAAGCAAACTGCACTGACGGTGCGGTTTGCGATTCATATCTCTACAAATCTTTTAACGTTTTTCAATATGTAACTTTTCGCACAGCTTTGGCAACAATAATTGCTTTGCTAATTTCGCTTTTATTTGGCGGAAAAGTTATCAAAAAATTGTCTGATTTGAAATTTGGACAAGAGATTCGCGAAGAACTTTCAGCTGAACATCAAGCAAAAAAAGGCACGCCGACAATGGGCGGAATTTTGATTCTCGGTGCGGTTTTTTTCGCGACAATTCTTTGTGCGAGGCTCGATAGTTTGTATTTGTGGCTAACTTTGGCGGCAACAACATTGTTTGGCTTAATCGGTTTTGCAGACGATTGGCTCAAAATTGTCAAGAAACAGAGCGAAGGCTTAACGGAACGTCAAAAACTTTTCGGGCAATTAGCTGTTGCCGTCGGAATTTGGGCAGTTTTATACTTTTTTGCAAACTATCCTTGGAATTTGAGTATTCCATTTTGGAAGGCTTCGGCAAAACCGGAATATTTGGAATCAGTTACATGGATTGGTTATGGTGGCTATCTCGTCTTTATAATTTTTGTTCTTTTGGGTTCTTCAAACGCGGTGAATTTGACCGATGGATTAGATGGGTTAGCCGCAAGTATGACTGTAATCGCAATGTCAGCTTTAACAGGTTTTACCTATGTTGCGAGTGATGCACGTTGGGCAGAAAGATTGGATATTACACACAAACCTGAAGCTGCCGAATTGACAGTTTTTTGCGGTGCAATGGTCGGAGCAAGTCTCGGATTTTTGTGGTTTAACGCACCAAAAGCCGAAGTTTTTATGGGCGATGTTGGCAGTTTGGCAATCGGCGGAGCATTAGGAACGGTCGCGATTTTAACGAAACAGGAATTTATGTTGCCGTTTATTGGTGGCATTTTTATCCTCGAAGCAGTTTCTGTAATGATGCAAGTTTCTTTTTTCAAATTCACCAAAAAATCGACTGGCGTTGGAAAGAGAATTTTCCGCCAAGCACCAATCCATCATCATTTTCAAATGGGCGGAATGAGTGAAGCGAAGGTAGTTTTTAGATTTGTGATTATTGCTATCTTGTTTGCTTTGGCGAGTTTGGCGACGCTGAAACTTCGTTAAGTTTTTAATGAAATTATTAGAATTACAACTGCATAATTTCAGGAAACTGAGCAATTTGCCTCAGCCGACAATTGTGTTTAATCAAGATATAAACGTTTTGGTCGGAGCAAACAACGCGGGCAAAACGAGTGTCTTAAAAGCTATTCAAAAACTCTTCGGAACAGAAGCGATAGATGTCAACAGAGATGCAAATTATTTGGTTCAAGACGGAAGTATAGATATTCAAGGTGCAATAACACTTACACGTGAGCAATGGAAGTCTTTTTTAGCCATTACAAACAGTCAGAATCCGCAGTTTTCAGTAACAGACGAATACTTACCAGAGATATTATCCGGTTCACCAATACTGCTGAGGCGACTTGCAGAAGTTATCGGGCGAAAATCAAATTACTCGGAAGCCTCCGCGAGTTTGTACAAAGATGTGGTTTCGATTTCATACGAGACTAATACAGACCGAATTTTTATACAGGAAACTCTTAATAAAATTGCGGTTGCAGACTTTCGAAATATCTATAACACTCCGCTTTATTTTGATTCTAAAGGCAAGATTTTAGACCGCGAACCTGTTATTGCGTTGAATCAAATCGAAAGTCAGAAGATTCAAGGGCAAGGCTACATTAGAGGTTCGCTATATTCGCTTAAGAAGAAAGAACCAGCGAGATTTAACGAATTCAAGCAAAGACTGCTTGAGATATTTACCGAGATTGAAGATATTGACGTTATTAACAATGAAGATGTGAATGAATTTCAGTTGGTTATTCACGAAAAATTGCGGAATAACGGCGACACGAAAAGCGTTAGTTACGACATCAACAATGTCGGTCAAGGTATGCAAACGTTGGTGATAATGCTTTCAACTATTTTGCTTTTGAAACCGAGTATTGTCTTGATGGACGAACCCGAAGTTCATATGCACCCGAGTTTGATAAAAGATTTTGTCGGATATATTAAAAAACTTTCGGCTGAAACGCAGTTTATTATGACAACGCATAGTGAAGTTTTGATAAACGAAGTCGGTTTGGACAAAGTTTTCTATTTGGAAAACGATATTGAACAAAAGGGCATAATTGTTACCAAAGTTGACGATAAAAACAGGCTGTTAGAAGCCGTAAATTCGCTTGGTTACAACGTTGATTCGTCCGCTTACACAATTAAACCGTCTGTTTTTGTGTTTACCGAAGGCACGAGCGATAAAGATTTTATTTTAGCTTTTGCCAATAAAGCTAACTTAGAAAAACAAATAAATTCGTTTAATACCGCGTTTATTGCGATGGGCGGAAAAGGTAATCGCTATAAATTTGCGGCTTTGATAGACAAACTTAACGAAGATTTCATCGATTCGCCGTTGTTGATGATTTTGGACAAGGACGAAACTTCAAATTCTTCGATTAAAGACATCGAAGATAAGTATTTTTCCGCGAATCCGAAGCGTTTGCATTATTTGGATAAACGACAAATCGAGAATTATCTGCTTGATGAACACGCAATCAAACAAGTTATTGCCGAAAGATTGAAAGATAAATCGCTTTTGGAAAGGTGGAACAACGAAAATATCCTTTCAAAGTTTGTTGAATTCGCCGAACAGCAAAAAGAAAAGATTTCAACCAATTATTTAAGCGAATTATTTATCAATGAATCGTTGGTCAATACAAAAAATTTAAGTGAAATTCTTAAACTGTTGAAAGATAAGCCGTTGAATGAATCTGTTCCCGAATTTACGGGAGAATTATTCAAATTAATAGGAATGCGAACCGCTGTATTGGGACATAAAACAACATCGGCAAGAATTGAATTTGAAAATAAGTGGAATACGGCGAGTAAGGTCGAAATGTCAGACGGTAGAGAACTTTTGAGATCGTTGCGAAGATGGATAACTGATGAATATAAAGTTTCGTTTTCCAGCGATGAATTGATTGAAGCAATGGCAGAAATTCCGCTTGAAATAATGTCGTTATTGAATAAATTGACAAAGCCCGAAGAGTTGAAAATGAAACTCAAATGAATTTAGAAGGAAAAAAAACTCTCATATTAGGTGCTGGAAAATCGGGCATCGCTTCAGCTAAATTTTTGGCTGAACGAGGTGCGATTGTGGCTTTGCATGACAAACGCGAGGTTGAAGATTGGTCTGATGAAGCAAAATCGCTGAAGGAAACTCACAATCTTGGCTTTATTGGCGGACAACTTCCTTCGTGGTTGCTCGATCAGATTGATTTAGTCGTGATTTCGCCTGGCGTTCCGACAAATACTATTCCGGCGAAATACGTTGACCGCAAAGATGGCGAAGTTATCGGCGAAATTGAACTTGCTTATAGATTTTTGAAAGGTAAAATTGTTGGAATTACAGGTTCAAACGGTAAAACCACTACTACTACTCTGATCGGCGAGATTCTGAAAAACGCCGGAATCGAAACGCAAGTTGGTGGAAATATCGGAACAACATTATTGAGCTTAACCGAAACTTCAACAGAGAAAACTTGGAATGTTGCCGAGCTTTCGAGTTTTCAGCTTGAAACAATCGTCGATTTTCGCCCAAATGTGGCGATTTGCCTGAATGTTACGCCGAATCATATGGATCGATACGATTTTTTCTCTGATTATGCCGGAGCAAAACATCGAATTTTTAAGAATCAGACAGCCGAAGATGTTGCGATTTTGAATGCAGACGATGAAATATCCGCGAGTTGGGTAAATGGTTTGAAGGCGAAAGTTGTTTTATTTTCAACAAAAAAAGAACTTGCTGAAGGTTATTTTCTCCGCGGAAATGACTTGATTTGTAAAACAAACGGCGAAGAAAAAGTTTTAATCTCGCGTAATGAAATGTCGCTTCGCGGCAGACATAATGTGGAAAATGTTTTGGCAGCATTTGCGGCAACTTTGGCTTGCGGTGCTTCGCTTGAATCAATTCGCGAAACTGTGAAAAAGTTTAACGCAGTTGAGCATCGGCTCGAATTTGTTACTGAAATTAAAGGTGTGAAATTTTATAACGATTCGAAAGCGACTTCGGTTGATGCAACTTTAAAAGCACTCGAAGCATTGAGCGAAGGTGTCGGGAAAACGGTTTTAATTCTCGGCGGTCGTGGAAAAAATGCTCCGTATCAACCGCTTGCAGAGCTTGTAAAATCAAGCGTTCGGAAGTTAATTTTAATCGGCGAAGACGCAGACAATATTGAAAATCAATTAAAAGATTACGCTGAAATTGTTCGGTCGGAAACGATGCAAGACGCTGTGAAAAAGAGTTTTGAAAACGCCGAAAGAGGTGATTCGGTTTTGCTTGCACCAGCTTGTGCGAGTTTTGATATGTTTAAAAGCTACGAGCAAAGAGGGACGATATTTAAGTCCGAAGTCCAGAGTCTAAAGTCTTTAGTCGGAGGAAATTAACTGTGTCCAAAATTGAAAGATTTCAAGATTTAGAAGCCTGGAAAAAAGCACGTGAAGCGACTAACTTAATTTATAGCGTTTCTTTGAGTGATAAATTTTCAAGAGACTTTGCATTGTGCAATCAAATAAGGCGAGCAGCAATTTCAGTAGTTTCAAATATTGCTGAAGGATTTGGAAGAGATGGTGATAAAGAGTTTATTCAGTTTCTTTCAATTGCTAAAGGTTCTTGCTCAGAAGTTTATGCTCAGCTTTATGTGGCGTTAGATCAAAACTATATTAACCAAGAAAAATTCAATGAAATTGCAGAAAAACTTGAAGAAGTAGGACGCATAATAAGTGGATTAATGAAATATCTTCAGCAATCAGATTTGAGAGGAAGTAAATACAAATCACAACCCAAAAAAGACTAAAGACGATGGACTTAAGACTTTAGACTCGAATATAGATGGCTAAAAAACTCAGAATAGATTGGTTTATGTTTGCGATTACTGCGTGCCTTGCATTGTTTGGCGTAGTGATGGTCTATTCTGCATCGGCGATGATTGCTCTCAAAGAATCAAATAACGAAACTCAATATACATATGTTTTGAAACAATTTGTTTTTGCTTTGGTTGGGTTAATTGGAATGTATGTCACGAGCAAAATTCATTATCGTTGGTATCAAAAAACTTGGGTTGTGTGGACAATTTTTGCTGTCACCGTTGTTTTACTTTTAGCGACTTTTGGGTTTTCGGCAGTTGGCGGAGCAAAACGCTGGATTAGATTTGCGGGTTTTTCTTTTCAACCTTCAGAACTAGCAAAAATTGCAATTCCGATGTTTTTAGCTTGGTATTTTGTTAAACGAGAAAGTTTGATTGGTAATGTTTGGCGAGGAGTAACTCCGGCAGTCGCGATTTTTTCGATAATTGTTGCGTTAATTCTTGCTGAAAAAGACCTCGGAACAGTAATTGTTTTATCCGCAGTTTTTGTCACCGTTTATTTTGCGGCTGGAGCAAAGTGGATTCATGTGCTTTCAGTTACTGGCGTTTTAGGCGTAATTGGGGCATTTATGATTTGGCTCGAACCATATAGAATGGCAAGAGTTTTGGCGTTTTTAAATCCTGAAGAAAACACAGTAGGTGTTGGTTATCAAGTTTTACAAGGACTTTATGGCATTGGTTCTGGCGGAATTATTGGCGAAGGTTTTGCGAAAGGACAACAAAAACTTTTCTATTTGCCGGTTCCATATTCAGATTTTATTTTCGCAACTATCGGCGAAGAACTCGGTTTAATCGGAACGCTGACAGTTTTAATCGCATTTGGACTTTTACTTTGGCGTGGAGCTCGTGCGGCGTTGCTCGCACCAGACAGATTTGGAATGTTGCTCGGAATCGGAATTATCACAGGCTTAATTGTCCAAGCATTATTTAATATTAGTGTTGTTGTTTCAATTTTGCCGACGAAAGGAATTCCGTTACCATTTATTTCATACGGTGGTTCGTCAATTACGATTACGCTTTTTGCCGTTGGAATATTGCTAAATTTATCGCAATATTCTGGTTTTGCTTCGGCTAAAGAAGTTGATGAAAACGAACCAAAACGCCGAACAAGATTGACGCGAACAAGTACTCGTTCAGTTTAATTTATGAAAGTTTTATTTGCGGCTGGCGGAACAGGAGGACACATTTATCCAGCGATTGCGGTGGCGAAAGAAGTTTTGCAACGCGATTCCTCCGCGATAATTCGGTTTGTTGGCACAGCGAAAGGTTTGGAGACTAAACTTGTTCCACAAAATGGATTTGAACTTTCAACAATTGATTCCGCAGGTTTGAAAAACGTTGGTTTGGTCGGAAAATTAAAAGGTTTGTTGGTTTTACCAAAAAGTTTTTTGGAAGCTCGTAAACTTTTGACTGAATTTAAGCCTGATGTCGTCGTCGGAGCTGGCGGATATGTTACCGGACCGGTTTTGTTGATGGCGAGTTTTTTGAAAATTCCGACTTTGGTGATGGATTCAAATGCTTTGCCAGGTTTTACCAATCGCCAACTGGCAAGATTTGTCGATAAAGCCGCGTTGACGTTTGAAGAATCATTGAAATACTTTCCGAATAAAGGTGTTGTTACCGGAAATCCTGTCCGTAAAGAATTTTTTGATGTTCAGCCGAAACAACGCGATTCAAAAGTAAATTTGTTAATTTTTGGCGGTTCGCAAGGAGCCAGAGCCATCAATTTGGCGATGGTTGACTCATTAAAAAATTTGCCGATAGAAAAGCTAAATATCGTTCACCAAACAGGTGAACACGATTTTGAAAAAATAGAAAGCGGTTACAAAGAGGCAAATGTCTTCGCCGATATTCGCAAATATATTACTGATATGGTTGCCGAATTTGCCAAAGCTGATTTAGTAATATGTCGAGCCGGAGCAACAACTTGTGCCGAACTTTCCGCCGCTGGAAAGGTTGGAATTATGATTCCATTACCGACTGCCGCTGACGATCATCAACGCAAAAACGCCGAAGCATTAGTTAATTCAAACGCCGCGAAAATGATTCTGCAAGCCGATTTAACTGGCGAAAGTTTGGCTAAAGAAATAATGAATTTGATAAATTCGCCCGCAAAGATTACTGAAATGGAACTCAATGCGAAATCATTGGCGAGAGAAGATGCGGCAAAAATTACGGTAGATATTATAGAGCAGTTAGCAAAATAAAAGGATGGTTATATCTGTGACGCATAGAACAAAAGCACACTTAATACCATTTTTGGTAATCATTATATCGGGTTGTTTATCGCTTTCTGCACAGGAAAGTAGTAACAAAACAAGTCAAATTATTTTTGAAAAAGATTATGAAGAAGTGCAGACAAAGGCAAGTAAATTAACTGATGCCAAAAAGTATCGGGTTAAATATACAAGCGAAAACATTTCTCCAAATGCAGCGAATAAACGGCTTCTACTTTTTGAGTTTGTGCCGCCAAATCGTAGTCATAGTGTTTATGATTATTATGAAAACGGAGAACTTCGGAGTTATGAAGAAATAGAAATCGGTAAAAATAAATACTTTAACGATAATTTTAATGGCTGGCGTAAGAAAACAAAGCAAGATGAAATGAGTGTTTATAGCAATGGAATATATCGGACATCTGAATTTCTTTATGTTGGAAAAGAATTGATTAACGATAAGACAACTGAATTATACCAAGAAACTGAAACTGTCCAAGATGCTTCAAGGAAACATACAACTATAATAACTGAAAAATGTTGGATTAATAAAGACGGCACATTCGCTAGATATTCATACAAGACATCTAATTCCTATTTTGGGCAACGGGTGAACGTTGTTGAAAATTATGAATACGACCCAAGTCTAAAAATTGAAGCTCCGATGGTTAAATTGAAGCGGCGAATAAAAAGGCAAAGTAAAAAATAAGTTGACGCTATTCCAAAACTGCAAATGAGAGCTAAAACAAAAAAAATATTGAAATGGTTTGGCGGAATAACCTTTGCGGTTGTTCTACTATTTGGTTTGGCAATTTATACGCTAATTTGTCCTAACATTGGGGAGATGAGTAGATATTCATATTGTTATTTTATGTGTATTTCCTCAGAAATCAGGAATGTTCCATTGGTTGATATACAGGGAAATCCAGCCTACTACACATCAGGTTTGGATATGAATCATCCTACCTCGTCAACTTCCTATAACTGGGTAAGATATAAAAGTAGTAGTTCTATTGAAAATATTGTAACAGAAACAAAAAAGTATCTTAGTTCTATTGAATATAAAGACTCAGTTAAAAGTTGTTATGAAGGTAAGTCGGAATGTTCAAATTGTTGCTGGGAAAGTAATCTTAAAGATTCTATTGTTAGAATCACAGTAACCACTTTTGAAAATGATACTTCCAAATTTGATGTGTTTATATGGCTAGAATATAAAAATGGAGAAACTGAATAATGGGAACCTGGGGCGATATATTAACATACGAGGTTCAACTGAATAATAAAATTAGGAAGCCAAACCGAGGTTTAATCTACACCTGTAACTGTGGTTGGATTGACGCTTCGCATGCCGATGGAAGAGATGCAAAAAAGCTGTGGCAAAAGTTACTAAATGAAGAAGGAAGAAATTACTTTCAACAAGGAATATTAGGATTTAAGGAATCACAGAAAGTAAGTAATGGTAAATTAGGCGTTTACATCACAACAGAAAAAGAATATTTGATTAAGTCAGGTCCTAATTTATCTCAAAAAAAGCAGATTGCGTTAGCCATTTTCAAAGACTTTAATAATCAAGTTGAACAGAATCAAGGAAGCGGTATAAAAGGCACTTTATCTGAAAACTGGAACGGCACAAGTTTTAGTGAAGAAGATTTAGTTTCGAATTTAGTCGGATTTTATGATTCTTTGGAAGGAACGTCTTGGCACGATTTGTGTAAACCTGCGTCGGTAGATGCCTCAAAAGCTATATTCAAACGCGATGGAATTGGAACAATATGGCAAACTTTGAACAAAAATGAAACTTTCACTCCAAAGTTTCACGCATGCGATGAATGCCCGACGAGTGTTTTTCCTCAACAATATCAATCGATTCCCGACATTCGAAAAGGCGAATTGTTTTTAGATTTTAATGAAAGTATTGCGGTTCGTGAGAAAGATTATGATTTGTTTTTTGGGAGTTTCAAAGATAGTCCACAGGGTTTACTTTTTCAAGGAATCAAAAATGAGGTGAGATTAGTTGTCAGAGGAAACGAAACTCAGCGTCAATTTGGTCACAGAGCATTGATGAAAGCTGCTAGAAAAGCTGGACTTTGGCTGATTTCGGAACAAACGGAATACGCAAATATGTTTTATCCGCCTGCAGATTTTTCGACAGAAGTAAATTTTAAGTTAGTATGGACAGGCAAAATCGTAAAAAAGATAAAACCGAGTGAGTTTAACCAAAAACGCGGTCAATATCTCACATACGAATTGAATGATTCTGAGTTGAATGAATTAAGAAAAAGAAAATTTTTGTTACCATAGAAAAATGTTTAGACACGTTAAAAGAGTTCATTTTATTGGCATCGGCGGTATCGGAATGTCCGGTATTGCTGAGGTTTTGTGCAATCTCAAGTTTCAAGTTTCGGGTTCGGATTTGAAAAAATCGCGTAATACCGATCGGCTTGAATTATTTGGTGCGACAATTTACGAAGGTCACGCGGCTGAGAATGTAGGCGATTCGCAGGTTTGCGTTTATACATCGGCGGCGAAAGACGACAATCCCGAAATCATCGAAGCCCGTGAGCGTGGCATTCCGATTATTCCGCGTGCCGAGATGCTGGCAGAGTTAATGTCGCTTAAACCTTACGCGGTCGCGGTTGCGGGAACGCACGGCAAAACATCGACAACTTCAATGGTTGCAACAGTTTTAGGACACGCAGGCGTTGATCCGACAACTGTTGTTGGTGGAATTGTCGATACGCTTGGTTCAAACGCGAGGCTTGGTCAAAGCGATTGGTTCGTGACCGAAGCCGATGAATCTGACCGTTCTTTTTTGATGCTTTATCCAACTGTCGCGGTGGTGACAAACATCGACAAAGAGCATATGGAATCTTACAAAGGAATGGAAGATGTCGTCCAATGTTTTACTGATTTCATCAACAAAGTTCCGTTTTATGGTGCGGCAATTTTGTGTCTCGACGATCCAAATGTGCAGTTAATCATTCCAAACATCAAACGCCGTCGCGTAACTTATGGAATGACCGCTCAAGCTGATGTTTCCGCACACGATATTGTCTATAACGACGATTTTGGAGCGACTTTCAATGTTTGGCGAGGAACTGAAATTCTTGGTGAAATGACACTTCCTGTTCCTGGTAAGCATAATGTTTACAATGCTTTGGCGGCAACCGCTGTTGCTCTCGAACTTGAAGTTCCGTTTGACACAATTGCTGAGGCTTTTAAAACTTTCAAAAATGCGAATCGGCGTTTTCAATTCAAAGGCGAAGAAAAAGGAATTTCCGTTGTTGATGATTACGGGCATCATCCGACTGAAATTGTCGCAACATTAGATGCAGCAAAACGCGGTTCGGGCGGAAAACGGACAGTTGTGGTTTTTCAGCCGCACAGATATTCGCGAACGCAAGAGTTGCTCGAAGATTTTGCACTCGCTTTTAACAATGCTGATGTGCTTTTTGTGACTGATATTTATGCCGCCAGCGAATCACCGATTGAGGGAATTTCGGCGGAGATTTTGACCGAAAAAATAAAACTTTACGGACACAAAAACGCTAATTATATTGGCGATATTGAAACTGCAACTGAAAAAGTTTTACCATTCTTACAAGAAAATGACTTGGTAATAACGCTCGGTGCGGGAAGCATTACAACAGTTTCAGATAAAATTATTGAAGCCCTAAAAAAATAAATTAGAATGGCACAACAAGCAGCACCAGTAAAAAGAACAACAAAGCGTAAGTCAAGCACGACCAGAGGTTTACGGCAAACTTCGCAGCGAAAGAAAACTAATCGCCAACAGTTTTCTACATTTTTTGTGCCGTTTATTTTTATCCTTTGTTTGGGCTTTTGTGTGTTTTATTTGCTATTTTTAGGTTACACAGAAGTTTCGAAGTCTTCGTTTTTTAAACTCAATAAAGAAAAGATTGACGTTCGTGGCATTGAAAAAACTTCGCTTGATGAAATTCGTGAAATTGCAGTCCGAAAAACTACTGATGGAGTTTGGAATGCAAATTTAAATGAAATCCAGACAGAAGTTGAAAAACTGGAATTTGTGAAACCAAAATCGACAATCGTTTCGCGTGTTTTGCCAGACGGATTAAGAATTCGGATTGAAGAAAAACTTCAATAATTGTTAAAAATTAAAAAAGAAAATTTAGAGAAAAAATCATGGTAACTCGTTCAATACAAGCAGTTGGGCTCGATATCGGAACAAGCAAAGTTCGGTGCATTATCGGTGAAGTTTCTGAAGAAGGGAAGCTAAATATCATCGGAATTGGCGAAGCTGAATCGCGTGGATTACGACGCGGAATTGTCACAACAACCGAATCTGTCGCTGATTCAATAAAAAAAGCAGTTGAAGAAGCTGAAAAAATGAGCGGCGTTGAGGTTGAAATGGCAACCGTAAATCTTTCGGGCGAACACTTGCAAGGTGCAAATAAATCAGGCGTTGTGGCAGTTGCCGGAATGGAAAAAGAGATTTCGACCGAAGATGTTGAGCGTGCGATTGAATCTGCAAGTGCGATGTCGCTTCCGGCTGGCTGGGAAATTGTCGATAAACTTCCGCAAGAATTTATAATCGACGGGCAAGATGGAATTATTGAACCAGTCGGAATGAAAGGTTCGCGACTTGAAAGCCGTGTTCATGTTGTCACTGGTCCGAGTGCAGGTCGTCAAAATACCGTTAAAGCCATTAATAGCATTGGGTTAGAGATTGAATATATGATGCTCGAACCACTTGCAGCAGCAGAAGCGGTTTTGACAGATGACGACAAAGAATATGGTTGTGCGGTAGTAAATATGGGTGCGGAAATCACAAATCTTATGATTTTTGGTCGCGGAGCAGTTCAGCACACAGCAGTTTTTCCGTTTGGTGGAATGCATTTTACGAAAGATATTGCGGTTGGCTTAAGAGTTTCAATTCCAGAAGCTGAGAGAATTAAACGTGATTATGGTTGCGTTGCAAAATTTTTAATGTCGCCTGAAGAAAAGCAACAAATTATAGAAATTACACCAGTTGGCAGAACTGAAACGCGACAATTAACGAAAGAAATTTTGTGCGACATTATGCAACCGCGAGCAATTGAATTGCTGCAACACATAGCCGAGGAAGTTCGAACTGCCGGACATCAAATTTCGAGTGGCGTTATTTTAACAGGTGGAAGCGTTTCAGTTCGTGGAATAGTTGAACTTGCGGAACAAGTTTTTGATGCTCCAACAAGAATTGGACAACTCGAAAAAGGAAGATTTGCGGGTTTGTTAGATAACATTCAAACGCCAGAATGGGCAGTTGCTTGTGGTTTGGTCTATTCATCTTTTAAAACCCAAGTTCGCGAAACACGTGGACAAAAGTCGCCGACTCAAAAAGTCGCACAATGGTTTGAAAATTTTCGAGAAAAATTTAGGTAAATGTAACTTATTGACTAGATTTTTTTCAACAAACCGTTGTATGCTTAAGGTCTTTTAAGCACAATATATTGTTAAATGTCATTCAGATTGCTTCATGTCTAGTCTCGACAAACTGTGTAGTGCAATAATCAGCAAAAGTCATAACGTTGACAAAGGTTAAGTATGAATATGAGTGGAATCAAGATTTTTTTCGATGAGCCACACATCACTGGTGCCAGAATAAAGGTTATCGGTGTTGGTGGTGGAGGCGGAAATGCTGTAAATAGAATGATCGAAGCCGGAATTAAAGGTGTCGATTTTGTGGTTGCAAACACTGATGTGCAGGCTCTAAATCATTCAAAAGCACCAATTAAACTCCAGCTTGGAAGCAAATTAACTCGCGGACTTGGTGCCGGAGCTAATCCTGAGGTCGGTCGCAACGCGGCGATGGAAGACACCGAGAAAATTATTGAGGTTTTGGAAGGTTCTGATATGGTTTTTGTCACCACCGGGTTAGGTGGTGGAACCGGAACTGGTGCCGCTCCAGTAATTGCTGCACTTGCGATGGAACTTGACGCATTGACGGTTGCAGTTGTCACAAAACCTTTTACAGTTGAAGGAAAAGCGAGAATGGCAAAAGCCGAACGCGGACTTGCTGATCTTCGCGGTTGTGTTGACACAATTATCACAATTCCAAACTCGAAACTTAAAGAAGTTGAAGAAAAAATTAGTATTGTTGAGGCGTTTCGTCGTGCTGATGATGTGTTATTACAAGCAGTTCAGGGAATAAGTAATCTGATTATGACTCCCGGAATGATCAATTTAGATTTTGCCGATGTTCGAACAGTCATGAAAGGAATGGGAATCGCTTTGATGGGAGTTGGAAGTGCGAAAGGCGATGGTGCTGCGATAAAAGCTATGAAAATGGCGATTGATTCAAAACTTTTGGAGGAAAATTCGATCAAAGGTGCGAGAGGTGCGTTAATCAATATAACTGGTTCGTCGCATATGCCTTTGGACGAAATTGAAGAAGCAATTGCTTTGATTCAGCAAGAAGCCAGTGAAAATGCAAATATTATTTTCGGGACAGTAATTGAAGATAGCATGGAAGATGAGGTTAGAATTACTGTTATTGCAACTGGTTTTGACCATCAAGAAAGTGAGCTGCCAGCTGATCAACCTGTAGAAAATAGAATAAATGCTTACGCGGCACCAACAAATTATGCTGCGGCAGATTCGCGTCCGGTAAATTCTGGTAAAGAAAACTTTGAGATACCAACATTTATTCGTCGAAAAGCAGACTGATTAAATAAAAAGTAAAAAGTAAAAAGTAAAAATTGAAACTTAACTGGTTTTTAAATTTTGCTTTTTTTTCGTTAAATATAAATCTTGTTAAAAAAGTTAAAAAAAATAGGAATTACAATCGGCGATGTTGCCGGAATTGGTGCTGAAGTTGTTTTAAAGGCAATTTCAGATAAAAGTTTGCTTGAAAATTGTCTTCCAGTTGTGGTTGGAGATTATAAATTCCTCGAAAAAACAGCTCAACAATTCGGTTTAGCGTTTGATGTTTTAAAAGTTTCTCGTGGCGATAAAATTCCGGTATCTTCTGAAAAACCAATAATTTACGATTTAGCAAATATCTGCGAAGAAGTCGAATTTGGTAAAGAGTCGGCAATTGCCGGAAAGGCAGCGGCTGAGTTTATCGAAGAAGCTGTTCGGCTTTGTTTAGAAAATCAGATTGACGCAATTTCAACGGCACCAATCAATAAAAAATCGCTCTCGCTTGGCGGTTACGATTTCCCTGGTCACACCGAATTTCTTGCATATTTGAGCGACACAAAAGAATTTGCGATGTCTTTCTTTGCCGACAAGTTGCGAGTTGTTTTGCTTTCAACGCATGTTTCGCTGGTTGAAGCCATTAAAATCGCCAAGAAAGATGCGATTATTAAACTAATTAAGCTGACAAATCGTGAAATGTTCCGGCTAATAAAAAGAAAACCGAGCATCGTTATCGCCGGATTAAATCCGCACGCGTCCGAAGGTGGAATGTTTGGAAACGAAGAAAACGATGAAATAATTCCTGCAATAAAGGCTTGTAGCGATTTAGGAATTGACGTTCGCGGGGTTTTTTCGGCAGACACAATTTATCTCAGGGCTTGGCGTGGGGAATTTGACGCGGTAATTTCTTGTTATCACGACCAAGCAACCATTGCCGTAAAGTGTCTTTCGTTTGGTTCAGGCGTAAATGTCACGCTTGGTTTGCCGTTTGTCCGAACCTCGGTTGACCACGGAACTGCCTTTGATATTGCCGGAAAGAATATTGCAGAATGCCAAAGTATGAAAATTGCAATAAGATTGGCGGCAGAGCTTTCTTCTAATTAAAAATTGCCAAAAGATGGTGTGCTATTTTTGGCAAAATGATGATATTATTACTACTTTAGTAATTACCTCTAAAATAAAAATCGAAATTTTTTTATGGATGCAACACAGCAAAACGATAAACCACAGGTTTTAGTAGCAGACGATGATCCGGCGATTTTGAGGCTTGTTCAGGCAATTGCTGAAAAAGACGGTTTTCGCGTAGTTTTCGCGAGAGACGGTCGCGAGGCTTACAAAATTTTACAGTCGGGCGAGAGTTTTGCGGTCGCAGTTTTTGACGTGGTTATGCCATACATTCAAGGAACTGAACTTGCGAAATATATGAAATCAGAAAAACGTCTGATGAATATTCCGATTATTATGATGACCGCCGAACAAAATCCGCGTTTGTCATCAGAAAGTTTTTCAGCTGGAGCCGTTGTATTTTTACCTAAACCGTTTACTGCGAGTCAGTTGCAGGTTATGCTTCGGATGTTGTCGCAAAAAAGCGAAGCCTAAATTTTTAACAGTAAATAATATTTTAAAATTGGTTCAAAAGAACAAGGAGAGCGAATTTCGTGTCTAAGAAAAAACTATTATTAGCAGATGATTCCGTAACAATACAAAAGGTTGTGAATCTCACATTTGCTGATGAAGGAATTGAGGTAATTTCGGTTGGCGATGGTGATTCGGCAATGACGAAAATTCTCGAAACTTCACCTGATTTAGTCATGCTTGACGTTAATATGCCTGGACTTAGCGGTTATGAAATTTGTGAACGCCTACGTCAAAGCGAGCAATTTAAACGACTTCCGGTAATTTTACTTGTTGGTTCTTTTGAGCCTTTTGATGAAGACGAGTCACGGAGAGTTGGTGCAAATGACTATCTCACCAAGCCTTTTCAATCTATTCGCCAACTGGTTAATACTGTCACAAATCTTTTGGTTTCTAATCAATCTGAAGTTGATATCAAATCTGAAACTATTTTAGAAACACCTTTTAGTGAGTCAACGACTGCTGAGTTTCCTAATATTAATATTCCTGCAATTGTTGTTAATAATAAAGTTGAAGACATTTCGGCTCATTTAGAAATGAACAAACCCAAAGATATTGATGTCAAAACTTATCAAGATGTTGTAAATCTCGAAACTGTTCATCTTGATTCAGATTATCAAGAAAATTATCAATTAAGTAAAAACAACAATGAAGACATTCTTGAAACTGGCGAGTTTAAAGTGGAAGAAACTTTAAGTTCTCCGAGTTTTGAGACATTTGAGATTGATGAATCAAGAGAAAAAGTAGTTGCTGAGGAAAAGAGTTTTGAATTCGTTTTCAATAAAACTGAAGAAGCTGTTTCCGAGGTTGAGAACGATGAAAGCAATAATCTCAAGAAAGATCCAGAAGAAAGCGTGGAATTAATGCCAGATTTCAATGAAAACATCGTTGAAGTTGAAGAATCTCAAGTTGAGATTGAAAATGAACCACAAGAAAACATCGAACTAAATGAAGATATTTCATCACCTGACAATTTTCCTTTTCCTGAGGCAGCTTCAATTTTAGAACTTGACGAAAATAATTTGCTTGAAATTGCTCCGCGAGAAGAAGATTTTCTCGTAAATATTGAAGAAGATAATGATTTTGATTCTGAAATTAAGTTCAGCGATTCTACTTTTTCTAACAACGATTTATTTGAAATTAATATGTATAAAGAATCTCCAGTCGTTGAGGTTTTTTCCAATAAAACTATCCAAAGCAACGAAATAGACGAAAAAACAATTGACGAAATTGTCCGTAGAGTAATAGAAAAACTTTCTGATAACGTTATTCGAGAAGTCGCTTGGGAAGTTGTGCCGGCAAAAACCGATCTGTTATTGAAACAAATTATTGAAGAAAAACTGGAAAACAGTTAATTTGTAAACAATGTTTTAAGGAAGATGGCTGGTTTTTATCAAAGATGAAAACTAGCCATTTTTGTTTTAAGATAAACCTATTAACAAATAAAATTGACCATTGAATTTATGGAAATCGAAAAATCTTATAATCCAAAAGAAGCTGAAGAAACGCATTACGAGCGTTGGGAAAAAAACGGTTGTTTTGCACCAGAAATTAACGAAAATCCTGATGCTGTGCCGTTTTCAATCGTTATTCCACCACCAAATGTGACCGGAAGTTTGCACATGGGACACGCTTTGCAGCACACGATTATGGATGTTTTGACTCGCTGGAAGCGGATGCAAGGCTTCAAAACCTTGTGGCTTCCGGGAACAGATCACGCAGGAATTTCGACCCAATTGCAAGTTACAAAAAAATTGCTCAAAGAAGAAAAGAAAACACGTTGGGATTTAGGTCGCGAAGAATTTACAAAACGTGTTTGGGATTGGAAAAGGCAATATGGTGGCGAGATTACTAGACAAATTCGTCGCGAAGGAGCAAGTGTCGATTGGTCTCGCGAGCGTTTTACGATGGACAAAAGTTTGTCGAAAGCTGTTCGCGAAGTTTTCTGCTCGCTTTTTGAGCAAGGTTGGATTTATCGCGGCAAACGGATTGTAAATTGGTGTCCGAAAGACAAAACAGTTTTGTCTGATTTAGAAGTAAAAGAGGAAACTCGCAAAGACGGAAAACTCGTCTATCTGCAATATCCGATTAAAAATTCGACGCGAAAATTGACAGTTGCGACAACTCGTCCAGAAACAATGCTCGGCGATTCTGCCGTTGCTGTTAATCCAAAAGACGTGCGTTACTCCGATTTAATCGGGGAAATAATTTTGCTTCCGCTGACGAATCGCGAAATTCCGATAGTTGCAGATGAGTATGTTGATGCCGAATTTGGAACCGGTGCAGTAAAAATTACGCCAGCACATGATCCGAACGATTACGAACTTGGTCTGCGTCATAATTTACCGCAAATTGTTGTAATGAATGATGATGCGACGATGAATGCCGTAGCCGGAACTGATTTTAACGGATTGGATCGATATATTGCGAGAGCAAAAGTTATCGAAAAATTTGACGAACTTGGGCTTCTCGAAAAAATTGACGACTACGAAATAAGTCTTCCATGTTGCGAGCGTTGTAAAACTGTTCTTGAGCCGATTTTGTCGGAACAATGGTTCGTAAAAATGGACGAAATGCGAGATATTGCTCTCAATTTGATGAAAACTGAGAATTCACCAAGATTTTCGCCCGAAGTTCCACACACAAAAGTTTACACAAATTGGCTCGAAAATCTCAAAGATTGGACAATTTCACGACAGCTTTGGTGGGGACATCAAATTCCGGCTTGGTATGACGATCTTGGAAATGTGTTTGTCGCACGAACATTCGAACAAGCAAAAGCGAAGGCTCAAAATGCAAATCTCACTCAGGATGAAGATGTGCTTGATACGTGGTTTTCATCTGGACTTTGGGCTTTTTCAACCTTTGGCTGGAATGAAAAAAGAGACACGGAGACACGGAGAAACGGAGATAAAGAGAATGTGTTTTCTGCGGGGAAATTTCTCAAGGTTTCTGAGTCTGATTTGGATGTTTTTTGTCCGACTGATGTTTTAGTTACTGGTCGTGACATTATTTTTCTTTGGGTTTCGCGAATGGTGATGATGACTAAGAAATTTGTCGATAAAAAACCATTCAACGACGTAATTATTACGGGAACAGTCTTGGACAAAAATGGTCAACGAATGTCGAAAACGAAAGGAAATGGAGTTGATCCGCTCGATGTTTTTGAAAAATATGGCGTTGATGCAACTCGTCTGACGCTTGCTGGTTCGTCAACTGGTGCAGACTTTCGCTGGCGTGATGAAAATGTTGAGCAAAATCGAAATTTTGCCAATAAAATATGGAATGCAACGCGATTTTGTTTGTTGAATTCTGAAGGTGCAAAGGTCGATCATTCGTCGCTGATATTGGATGAAAACGCTTCGATTGCTGATAAATGGATTATTTCGCGACTCAATAAAACTGCAATAAACGTTAATAAAGAACTCGAAAAATATCAATTTCATACGGCTGTAAATCTTCTCTATCATTTCTTTTGGGACGATTTTTGCGATTGGTATATTGAGCTGGTTAAAGATGAAATTAGCAGCGGCAATTTACAAGAAAACGAAGGACAAACGACGAATGACAAAGGACAGGCTCGAACCCGAATTATCACAATTTTGGAAGTTGCCTTGCGAATGCTACATCCATTTATGCCGTTTTTAACAGAAGAACTTTGGCTAAAACTACCATACACATCGAGCAATTTGCATCATGAGGCATATAAAAATGCTCCGCAGACGATTATGTTGACGAGTTTTCCACTTGGCGATTTATCAGCAATTGACGAAAAAGCTGAAGCTGAAATGCAAGCCGTTATTGAACTTATCTCGAAAGTGCGAAATATTCGTGCCGAAATGAGCATTAAACCGAGCGAGCGTTTATCGCTTCATGTTTCGGCTGATGGAGATTTGCAAAAGGTTTTTGCTGACAATAAGGCTCGAATTTTGAAAATCGCACGAGCGAGCAATTTGATTCTTTCCGAAACGCTCAATGCTCCAAAGGCTTCGGCGAAAGCCGCATTATCGAGAGGTGCCGAACTAGCAATTCCGCTCGAAGGTTTGATCGATTTTGATAAGGAACGAACGCGGCTCGAAAACCAAGTCGCCAAACTTGAAATTGAAGGAAGCCGTTTAAGTGGTCAACTTTCAAACGAAGGTTTTGTTAAGCAAGCTCCGGCAGAAAAAGTTGTCGAATTGCAGGAAAGATTGATCGAGATTGAGAGCCAGACTAAGGCTTTAAATTTGAATTTGGAGGCTTTGAAATAATATGAAAAAAATGATTTTGTTCTTGATATTGTTAGTGTTTGCTATTTCTAATGTAGCTGGTCAAGTGAAATTTCCATCAAAAGAGGAATTTTATTTGGAAATAGGAAAAGCAAATGACAAAGGAAACAAACTTCAAAGGCGAGAAACTAATACTACAAAATTTTTAGATTCTGGACGAAAAGTTGAAAAGATATTTACTCGGATTTCAGAAATCATACCTGATAAAAAAGAGAGGACAATTGAAATTACTGAGGAAAAAAATAAATTAACAGAACGTAGTGAGAATATATTAATTGGTGAAATGCAATACACTCGAAAAGATCAAGGTAGTTGGATGAAAAAGGATTTATCGAAAGTTGATGCTATTAAAGGTCAGTTTCGAATAACTGGCGAATCGCAAGAAATAAAAAAATTAAATGAATATATCATCTCAACGTCTGTTGTTGATAATAAAAAGCAAAGCGTATATTACAATTGCGATGTCTCATTACGGGATAATATTTTGTATTTTTTTGAGACAAAGTATTGGATAAACGAAGATGGATTGATTTTTAAATCACAAATTGCTCAAAGAAATACTACACCAGATGGTTTAATTGAATTGACTGATATAATTTACGAATACAATCCAAAAGACTTAAAAATCGAAGCTCCAATAAAGTAATATAAATGCCCGAAACTCAATCAATTAAATCAATTATCAAGGAAGCATTTACTGGTTCGAGCCGTGATTTTACCGAAGGTCCAATTGGCTCGGCGATATTTATTTTGGCTGTGCCGATGATAATTGAGATGTTTGCTGAGAGTCTTTTTGCGATTGTTGATATTTTTTTCGTCGCCAAACTTGGTGCAAGTGCGATTGCTGTTGTTGGCATCACAGAGTCGATGATGTATCTCATTTATGCTGTGGCGATTGGCGTTAGCGTTGGTGCAACGGCGACGGTCGCACGACGAATTGGCGAAAAAGATGTTGAAGGTGCGGCAAAAGCTGCGACACATTCTATCTATTTAGGAATTATTGCATCAGTTGCAATGGGAATAATCGGCGTAATATTTGCCCCAACTTTTCTCAGATTGCTTGGTGCAGATGAAGCTGTAATTGCTGAAGGTACAACATTTACGCGGATAATGCTCGGCGGAAATTCCGTGGTAATGTTTCTTTTTTTGCTCAATGCAATTTTTCGCGGTGCGGGCGATGCTGCAATTTCGATGAAAGTTTTGTGGATTGCTAATTTGTGTAATATTATCTTGTGTCCGATATTTATTTTTGCCCTTGATTTTGGCGTAACCGGAGCGGCAATCGGCACAACAATCGGGCGTGGCGTTGGCGTAATTGTTGCCGCTTACGCAATGTTTCGCGGCAGCAAACGTTTCACAATTAGAAGCGAACATTGGAAATTAGACACTACGCGACTTTGGAAACTTGCCAAAATCGCCTCGCCAGCGGTTCTTCAATTTTTTATTCAAACTGCAAGTTTTTTAGGTTTGATTCGGGTAATTTCAGGATTTGGGAGCGAAGCGGTTGCCGGATATATTATCGGGTTTCGCGTTGTGGTTTTTGGAATTTTGCCGTCAGTTGGTTTGAGCAATGCAGCCGCAACTTTGGTTGGACAAAATCTTGGAGCCGGAAAACCCGAACGTGCCGAAAAAGCTGTTTGGACATCGGTTTTTTACAACGCAATTATTCAAACCACAATCGGGATAATTTTCGTAATTTTTGCCGAACCAATTGCCAACTTTTTTACGCAAGATCCGAACATTTTGCCTTATGCAATCGACTGTTTGCGGATTGTTTCTTATGGATTTTTCTTTTACGGAGTTGGGATGGTTTTAGAAACTTCGTTCAACGGTGCGGGCGACACGTGGACACCAACTTATCTCAATTTCTTCGTTTTTTGGATGTTCGAAATTCCGCTGGCTTATCTTTTAGCTTATTATTTTGGAATGAAAGCAAACGGCGTTTTTTGGGCAATATTTTTAGCATTTTCGATGCTGACGGTCGTCAGTGCAATCGCTTTCAAACGCGGAAAATGGAAACTCCAAAAAGTTTAAAGTTTCTACAATTACTAACCGTTAATTAAATCTGAGTTTATTTCGAATTCGTGCTTTCTCGCTCTCAGTTTCCCGATTCTTTGGAGGTGAAGTAGTCTTGAGCGAATCAAGCAATTTTCTCGAAGACTCAGCTATTTCATTAACCACAATCTCAAAAGCATCTTCATTTACGGCAGACATCTTACTAAAACCACTGATTTTCTTCGCAAACTGAATCGCCGCAAGACGAATTTCATCTTCGGTAGTTGGTGGTTCGAAATTGAATAATGGTTTGATATTTCGGCACATAGTTTTGAAAGGCAAAAGTAAAAAGTTGATTTTGTTCAAGTTTACGATTTCAGCCGATGCAATCGGCAATAGCGTAAAGCCTAGTGTGGAGCTTTGCGGAATGCTAGGTTGTTGATAATCATAAGTTTACAGCTATCGAAGATTGCGGCATAAAACAAATTTGCGTGTTTCTGTCGCCTGTTCGCACCCTAGCTCTCACGAGCTAGGCTTTAAGCTGTCGCTATCTACGACAGCTGAAATGAGTTTCAACCGACTTGATTTATAACTCTATAAAATCTTTTGGCAGAATATTTTCCAATACTTCATCAATTTGCGGAAGCATATTTTCTATTATCGGAACTTGATTGCTTGGAAGAAGTAAAAATTGCGATTGTGCGATTTTCTAAATTTTGTTGGTAACTCAGGTTCTTGTCAGAGGTAATAAAAACATCAAATTCAGCTTCGACAAGTTTTAAAAGCTCGCCATTTTTTTCGCCGCTCCAACCCATTTCTTGAACAGTTTTTATGAGTCGGTTCGGTAAACGCTTTTTCACAATATGCGGAACGCATTCATCAATAATAATGTTCATGCGGCTTGTTTTATATCATTCAATGTTGACTTAAAATACTCTAAAACTTGAACGGCTTGGTTGCGTTCGACAGTCGGGAAATTTTCAAGATAAACATCAAGCGAAATACCAACTTCCAGATTATCAAGCAACGAAGAAACCGGCACGCGAGTTCCTTCAAACACAGGTGTTCCGCTTAAAATTTCACTATCAACATTTATCGGTAAATCTTTTTCTATAATCATAAATTTAACCTCAAATAGAATAATCCTCGCACGTTACGAATCATTTATTCAAGTTCGTATCTTCCGCTGTCTGCTTATCCAATTTTTCTTGTGCTTTCTTTCGCAAAGCTAACACTTCTTTACACCACCAATCTGAGTTTTGATCAAATGTTTCCCTAAGAATTGGACTCGAAGTAAATGTGTCTGATATCCACACGTCAAATGATTGAAAATCTTCCCAATAATCCGCAGTAGCTATAGTCTTCGTAGCAAATAAATCAAAGACATCAAGTATCATTTCAGCCATCGCAGAAACTTCCTGAAATCTTTCATCTTTTACATCAATTGACGTTCCGTTATAAAAATACGGTTTCAAATATGGTTTCTGGATAAAAATCTGATTTAGAGCGAGGATATGGTTAAGCGACGAAACTTGAACATTTGCCCTACTGGATTTATCTAATTTCGCTGATTGCTCAGTATTTAACTCTAGTTGGGTCGTATTTAAGTTTATCAATTTAGCATTAAACATGACACCAAGAAAAATAAAAAGGAAACCAAAAGCCGAAAGAATAAAATTCATTTACTTGTAAACTAATTCTTGTTTCCATTGTTCTATCTGTGCGTCTTGGAAAGTTAGCGGTGATATAGATTCTTCTAAATTTACATCAAGAACTTCCGGTTTGGAAGTAATCTCTTTAACAAGCGGTTTACGAACAGTTGCGGGACTTTTCATTGTGAACCTCCTTTCACCATTACGAATTTAATCGTTAGATAGTTCAAAAAGGTTTATGAAAACAATTCTACTTGAATCTTAATCAATTCTGTCTTCTTCATCAGGTTCAACTTTCGGAACATTACTCAAGGCTTGCAGAAATTTTTCACGGCTTCCGCGTTCGGCACGATCTTTAAGCGATTTAATATCTTTCCGAGCATTTTCAACATCTGCTTGATAAATTACTTTTTTATCAATTTTATTTTCAGAAAGATTTTTGTTCATAATCTAACTTTCACAGCCCCAAATTGGCTTGTGGAATCTACGCAAATTGATAAATAAGCGGGCGAAAAGTTGCTTGCGGAACTGGTTTGTTGTTCGCAATTGCGGCGGCAATCCACGCTTCTTTTGCCAATAAAACTTCGTGCAATGCTTCTTCGGGAGTTTCGCCAAAAGCCGAACAACATTTCAAATCAGGAATATCTGCAATGTAGCCATCGTCGTCGTCGCTGTAAAATAAGTTAATATGATAGTCTTTCATTCTTTTTCCTCAATTTTCAGATTATACTTTTCAATCAATTGGAGCAACTGTTTTATTTGATAAGATTTCGATTTTCCTTTCACGTTTTGCAAATTCAAAAGCTCAGGAATTTTATCGTGAACAAAAATATGATGACTTCCTGTTATTCTGTCAAATCTGAAACCAAAGGCTTTTGCACACGCAACCGCATCGTTAAATTTGATATTATTTGGGGAGGCAAAAAGTTTTTGCAAAAGTTTTAGTTTCTTCATTTCTAACCTTCGCTAACTCTAAGCACAGCCAAAAATGCTTCCTGCGGAATTTCTACGCGTCCTACTTTTTTCATCCGCTTTTTGCCTTCTTTTTGTTTCTCGAGGAGTTTTCGTTTTCGGGAAATATCACCGCCGTAGCATTTTGCGATTACATTTTTGCCCATTGATTTTACGGTTTCGCGGGCGATGACTTTTGTCCCGATTGCGGCTTGGATTGGGACTTCAAATAGTTGTCGCGGAATGAGTTCTTTCATTTTAGCAGTGACGGCTCTGCCTTTTTTCTCGGCGGTTCCGCGATGGAGAATCAGCGAAAGAGCATCGACCGGTTCGCCCGCTACAAGAACATCGAGCTTCACCAAATCGCTTTCCACATAATCAATAAAACGATAATCGAGCGAAGCATAACCTTTTGAAACAGACTTCAAACGATCATAAAAATCGAGAACAATTTCATTGAGCGGAAGTTCGTAAACGAGCATTACGCGGCTTTCTGTGATGTAGTCAAATTTTTTCTGAATACCACGTTTTTCGTCTAAAAGTGCGAGAATTCCGCCGAGAAATGCGTCGCCTGTTAGAATTGTCGCTTCAATAAATGGTTCTTCAATTTTCGTAATTCTTCCGGTATCCGGCATTTTAGCGGGCGAATCGACTTCGACGGTAACGCCATCAGTTGTCGTAACGCGATAGCGAACGCCCGGAGCAGTTGTGATTAAATCAAGATTAAACTCGCGTTCGAGGCGTTCTTGGATGATTTCCATGTGGAGCAAACCGAGAAATCCGCAGCGAAATCCGAAGCCGAGTGCGGTCGAACTTTCGGGTTCATAGAAAAACGAAGCGTCATTGAGACGAAGTTTGTCCATTGCATCGCGAAGTTCTTCGTATTGGGCATTATCTGTCGGATAAAGTCCTGAGAAAACCATCGGTTTTACTTCCTTGAAACCGGGAAATGGCGTTGTCACAGGTCTTGCTGATTCGGTAATTGTGTCGCCGATTTGGACATCAGCCACAGTTTTTATTGAAGCCGTTAAAAAACCAACTTCGCCAACGCTTAATGTATCAATCGGTGTTGGTCTTGGGCGATTAACTCCAAGTGTTTCAACAAGATAATCGCGTCCGGTATTGAAAAAGCGTATCTTTGTTCCTTTGTTAATTGTTCCCTCGATAACGCGGAAAAGGACGATTACGCCACGATATGAATCATACCAACTGTCAAAAATTAGAGCTTTGAAAGGTGCATTCGGGTCGCCTTTTGGTGCCGGAATTTTCACGATAACTTGTTCGAGAATTTCCTCAATTCCAATTCCGGCTTTCGCTGAAGCGAGAACGGCTTCAGAAGCGTCCAAACCAATAATATTTTCAATTTGCTCTTTAATTCTCTCAGGTTCAGCGGAAGGCAAATCGATTTTATTGAGAATCGGAAGTAATTCTAAATCGTTTTGAATCGCGAGATAGGTGTTTGCAAGTGTTTGTGCTTCAACACCTTGCGAGGCATCGACGACCAACAAAGCACCTTCGCAAGCCGACAAACTTCGCGAAACTTCATAAGTGAAATCAACGTGTCCGGGCGTGTCGATTAAATTGAAAACATATTTTTGTCCATCTTTTGCTTGATAATCGAGCCGAACGGCGTGCGATTTAATCGTGATTCCGCGTTCGCGTTCGAGATCCATATCGTCGAGCAATTGGGCTTCCATATCGCGTTCGGAAACGGCTCCGGTAAGCTGCAAAATACGGTCGGCAAGAGTCGATTTACCGTGGTCGATATGGGCAATGATTGAAAAGTTTCTAATAAATTCGGGATTCATAATTGATAATTATGGCACTATACCAATCTTCTAAAATAGCAAAACATAAGTGAAACTGCACGTCTGCGATTTTTTTTCGAAAAACTAAATCCGATTTTGCCTTGTGGTGCGGATAGTGTTTGTAAATACATTTTACCTGCAAATATCCAATTTCGATTTCCAACAGAAAATCTCTAATTGGAAATCGCATAACTTTTTCAATACCCAGGAGGATTAGATGAGTAAAAAAACACTCAAAGGCTACGGCTTTTTAACAATGTCATTATTTTTGACGTTGTTTGCGTTTGGATTATCAAATGCAACAGCCGCAACAATTTACGGCGTTTCGACAACAAATCAACTTGTTCGTTTTGATTCGGCAACGCCCGGAACAGTTACAACAATTGCCACAATTAGCGGTTTACAAGCTGCTGAAAATGTTCTCGCAATTGATTTTCGTCCAGCAAACGGACAACTTTACGCTCTCGGAAGCACGAGTCAGCTTTATACCGTAAACACAGTTAGCGGTATGGCAATGGCAGTTGGTGCAGCCGGAGCTTTTACAATTACCGGAACAGATTTTGGGTTTGATTTTAACCCGACAGTTGACCGCATTCGGCTTGTCAGCAACACCGGACAAAACATTCGTCTCAATCCTGATACTGGTGCATTGGCGGCGACTGATACAGCATTAAATCCGGGAACTCCGAGCGTTTCAGCCGCGGCTTATACCAACAATTTTGCTGGTGCGACAACAACGGTTCTTTACGATATTGACACGGCAACTGATTCGTTATTCATTCAAAATCCGCCAAACAATGGAACTTTAGTTTCAGTTGGTGCTTTGGGTGTTGACGCGACAGGCGTTAATGGTTTTGATATTGCGACAATTGGCGGCGTAGCTTTTGCATCGCTCAACGTTGGCGGAACTTCGCGTTTATACACAATTAATTTGACGACCGGAGCAGCAACTCAAGTTGCGGCAATCGGCGGCGGTTTGATGTTACGTGGACTTTCAGTTGCTAACACATCAGCCGCAAACACAACAACTGCTCTCGATTTCCAAGGAGATCGTCGTGCAGATTTTGCAACTTTTGCACCTGCAACTGCTTTTTGGACAATTAACAGAAGCACAAACAATACGTTTTTAGGTTTTCCATATGGTTTGAGCAGCGATTTGCTAACGCCAGGAGATTATGACGGTGACACAATTGCTGATCCAGCAGTTTTTCGTCCTTCAAATGGATTTTGGTATGCACTTCGAAGTTCAAATAACACGTTGCAATCAGTTCAATTTGGATTAAACACCGATGAGCCTGTCGCACGCGATTATGATGGCGATGGCAGAACAGATTTCGCTGTTATTCGACGTTCAGCTAATCAAATTATTTGGTATATCTTGAACAGTTCAAACGGAAGTTTTCGTGCAGAACAATTCGGAATTGCTACTGATTCAGTTGCGGTTGGCGATTATGACGGCGATGGAAGATTTGATTTAGCAGTAAAACGCGGAAATGGCGGACAAACTGCAACTTTCTACATTGCACAAAGCACAGCCGGATTTCGTGCAGTTAATTTCGGACTTGGCGAAGACGCAACAGTTCCGGGCGATTATGATGGCGATGGCAGAACTGACATTGCTGTAATTCGTGAGGGTTCTAATTGGACATGGCACGTTTTGAGAAGTTCAGATGGTGCACTTTCTTCAACACCGCTTGGAACAAAAGGTTTCTTGAGTGTGCAAGCTGATTATAACGGCGATGGCAGAACTGATATTGCAGTCTGGAATCCTTCAATCGCAACATATTCAGTTTTACAAAGCCCAACCAACACATTATTAACACGTGTTTTCGGTGCAAACGGCGATTTACCGTTGGCAAATTACAGCACTTATTAAAAGTGTTCACAAGGAGTTTTTATGAATTTAAAAAAGAAAAATCGTTTACTTTCAGCAGTGCGAGCATCGCTTGGAGCATTGATGATTTGCAGCATTGCAAACGTTTCAACATTTGCGGCAAGTCACTCGGAAGCACCGTTAATTGCCCAAGACAGATTTGCAGATAACACTGATACTTACGCATTTCGGAGCATCGAAACCGGACGTGAAGGTTTTGTATCGTTAATCGCAAACTTTATTCCGTTTCAAGAACCATCAAGTGGACCACAATGGTTTCGTTTTGATGACACAGTTTTGTATGAAATCAAAATTGACAACACCGGCGACGGTCTTGAAGATGTCACTTATCAGTTTCAATTCACGACCCAAACATTAAATGGTAATTCAGTTTTTGGTCAATCAGCTGTTACTCAAGACGCAGTTATTAGTAATTTAACTGATCCGGATTATAACCAACCGCAAACTTACACAGTTCGCAGAATTGATAATTTGTCAGGCAGACGCGGCAGATTAATCGGTTCAGGACTTCGCACGCCGCCGCAAAATATTGGACCACGTGTGACTCCAAACTACGAAGCAAGTCTTGGTTTGCCATCAGTTTACAACACAACAAATGGCGGAAAAGTTTTTGCCGGACAACGCGATGAATATTTCTACATTGATGTCGGTGGAGTTTTTGATGCTTTAAACTTGCGTTCGATTGGAGTAAGTGGCGGAGTTGATTCAACAAAAGGCTACAACGTCAGCACAATCGCTCTCGAAGTTCCGATTCAAGAATTAACGCGAACTCGTGCAATTCCGGCGAGTTCAACTGCAAGTGATGCAGTTGTTGGAGTTTGGTCAACGGCAAGTCGTCGTTCGACAACTGTGATTAATGCTGATGGTTCACGTGTGAAAGAAGGTCCTTGGAGACAAATTTCACGTTTAGGAAATCCGCTCGTTAATGAAGTTGTAATTCCTTTACGTTTGAAAGATGCTTTCAACTCGCTTTCGCCTGTAAATGACGCAATTGCTGCACCTTTCGTGCTTGATCCTGAGCTTGCAAGAGTTATGCAATTGGTTTACGGAATCACGATTCCGCCAGCACCACGAAACGATTTGGTTTCAATTTTCGCGACCGGAATTCCAGTAAATGCTGTTACCGGACCGACTTACACAACGTTTTTATCTGACGGAATTCCGCATGAATATTTACGTCTGAATGTAGGAATTGCACCAACTCCGGTTGCAAGCATTAGTCGTTTAGGTTTGCTCGGCGGCGATGTCGCTGGTTTTCCAAACGGCAGACGTGTTGTTGATGACGTGACGGATATTGCATTGCGGGCTGTTGCAGGCGGAACTCCGTTTACTCCAGCGACAAACATTGCACCAAATAACACTTTGGGCGATGGCGTGAGTTTTAATCCTGAAGGTCCGCTTCTAACTCGTTTCCCTTATTTGCTTCCGCCAAATGCTGGTAACACTCCGCGAACTTCAAACCAAATGTTCACTGAAGAAACAACAATTCGTGATTGGAAAGAAGCTCCAATTGTTGATGCTAACGGAAAATTGGTTAAAAAATAATCAATTTTTTAAAATCGAGAGACGGAGTTTTTTAAAATTCCGTCTCTCAAAAATAAACATTATGAAAAACTATATCCCTGCTTTTTTTGCTTTTGTTCTCTTATTAAATATTTCTTGCGGCAATCTACAAAACGCCGCTAGCGAAACAGTAATCGCATCAAAAAACGTTACCAAAACTGATGTAACAGCAACTTCATATAATAAAAATGCTGCTGAATTTATCAGAAATGCCAGAGTTACCGGCGATTTTGGTTTAAATACTAATGCTGATAATTCAATTAAAAAAGCACTTGAACTTGACCCAGAAAATTTCAATTCAAAAAAGTTGCAAGCATCTTTACATTTAACTTTTCATCGTTTTGAAGATGCCTTAAAACTCGGCACTGAATTGCAAAAAGAAGCTCCTGGAGATTCGTTTATTTACGGAGTTTTGACTGACGCAAATGTCGAACTCGGAAACTACGAAGCGGCAGTTTCAAATGTCCAAAAAATGGTCGATTTGAAACCAAATATGTCGTCATACACGCGAGTTGCACACGTTCGAAGTTTGCACGGCGACGCTGAAGGTGCAATTGAATCCTTCAAAACGGCTGCAAAAATCGCTGATCCGATAGATGTTGAAGCTCAAGCCTGGTGTTTTGTAAATCTTGGAAATGAGCAATTTAAAATTGGCAAATACGCTGATGCAGAAAAATCTTATGATGCGGCTTTGAAAATTTTTCCATCGTATCCAGCCGGAATGGTCGGAAAAGCCCAAATTTTGGCACACCAAGGCAATTATGAAAATGCGTCTGCTTTTTATGTCAACGCACAAAATAAAACACCTTTAATCGAGACAGTTATTGAACTTGGTAATCTTTATAAAAAAACAAACGACATCGAAAAAGCTAAACAACAATATCAATTAGCAGAAGTTATTGAACAAAAACTTGGCAACACCGATCAACGCCGACTCGCATTAATGTGGGCAGACAATGATGAAAAACTCACGGAAGCCTTAGAAATTGCGACCAAAGAACATTCGTTTCGCAGAGATATTTTTACAGCCGATATTTTCGCTTGGTGTTTATACAAAAACGGAAAGTTAAATGAAGCTAAAATCGCGATAACTGAGGCAATGCGTTTGAAAACAAAAGACGCACGAATTTTTTATCACGCTGGAATGATTGAAAAAAAACTTGGCAATAACAAAGAAGCTAAACGTTTATTGACATTAGCTTTAGAAACAAATTCTGCATTTGATATTTTGCAATCTGAAAAGGCGAAAATGTCTCTTTGAACGGAACGCGGACGGCTCGTCTGCACGAACGCGAGAGCGTTCGAAAAGTCTCAGCAAATATTCAATTGAAAATGGCTCAAGTTAATTAGATTGCTCACGCAATCTTGCGGGCGAGCCGCCCGCGTTCCAGTCGATACATTTAACGTTATGAAAAAATACTTTTACACAATTATTGCAGTTATTTTTATAGCAATTTCAGCATTCGCACATCCGCTCGGAAATTTCAGCGTTAATCAGTTTTCGCGGCTCGAAGTTGAGAAAAACCAAATTCAAATCAAACAAATTTTGGATATGGCGGAAATTCCAACGTTTCAAGCAATTGCCGAAATTGATAGCGACAAAAACAATATTCTATCGCCAGCTGAACTTGATATATACGCTGAAAATTTGACAGCGAAAATATCTTCAAATCTTTTTCTCGTGGTAAACGGCGATAATCTTCCGCTTCGTTTTGTTTCAAAAACTGCGAGCTTAAAAGAAGGTTCAGGAAATTTGAATACGCTTCGCATTGAATGGAATTTCATCGCAGATTCGCCAAAAGCAGAGACAAACTCAGTTATTTTTGAGAACAAAAACTTTGCGGAGAGAATCGGCTGGAAAGAAATTGTCGTCAATCGCGGTGACCGAATCAACGTTTTTAACAGCAATGTTTTTGGAAATACGCTTTCTGACGAGCTAAAAAACTATCCTGAAAATCTGCTTTCCGCTCCTTTGAACGAGCAAAAAGCTGAATTTTCTTACACCACAAATTCTTTATCTGCCGATGCCAAAACTTTGCAAAACCGCGATGGACAAACCTCGGCAATTGTCCAAAAAGACAAACTCGCGGAGCTAATTACGCTTCCAGAAATTACACCTTCGATAATTTTATTTGGACTCATTCTCGCTTTTGGGCTTGGTGCAATGCACGCTCTTTCGCCCGGACACGGCAAAACCGTCGTCGGTGCATACTTGGTCGGCTCACGTGGAACTTCGAAACACGCAATTTTTCTCGGGCTTGTTGTCACAATTACACACACACTCGGCGTTTTCGCACTCGGAATTATCACGATTTTTGCGTCAAATTACATCTTGCCCGAAAAACTAATGCCGATGCTCAATTTCGTTTCAGGATTGTTAGTTTTTTTTATCGGAATCTCACTTTTCAAAGACAGATTATTTGGAATTTTCGGTTGGAATGCCGAGAAACACTCGCATTCAGAAGATAATCACACACATGATTCACACACACATACACACGCAGACGGAACTCACACACACGGCGGCTCGACACATTCACACGATTTACCAGAATCAATTACTTGGAAAAGCCTGCTCGCACTCGGTGTTTCCGGCGGTTTGCTGCCGTGTCCATCAGCTCTAGTTTTGATGCTTTCGGCAATTTCACTCGGCAGAACTGGTTACGGAATTATTTTGACGTTATTTTTCAGTCTCGGATTAGCAACAACTCTGACGGCGATTGGTTTGATTTTTCTAAATGTTGGCAAGTTTTTCGGAAATTCAGCAATCGGAAATTATCGATTTGTTAAAGCATTGCCGGTTTTGAGTGCGTTTGTAATAGCTTGTCTTGGTGCTGTAATTTGTTATAACTCAATTAGTTAAGGAAATGTTCAACGCCAAGACGCAGAGTTGCAAAGACGCAAAGATAAAACAAAATGAAGTTGTTTGAAAGAGGCTTGCAAAATAAATTGTGAGCCTTTTTTGTTGCGAGTTTTTTTGGTTTAAGCTAACTTTGAAAAATGATTAAATTCAACTCAGAAATTTGTAAAGATTTTGAAAAAGCAACATCTCGAGAATGGCTTGAAACTAATGGAATTGGCGGTTTTGCGTGTGGAACAATTTCTGGTGCGAACTCGCGTCGTTATCACGGTTTGCTGACTGCCTCGACAAAACCGCCGCTCGGGCGAATCACGATGCTCTCAAAATTTGAGGAAACGGTGATTATTAATGGCGAATGTTTTGAACTTTCAGCTAACCAATTTCCAAAAACAATTGCTCCAAATGGTTATAAACTTCTGCAATCTTTTTCTCTAAATCCTTTGGCAACTTGGGTTTACAACATAAATGAGATTGAAATTGAGAAAAAAGTTTTTATGATTCATGGTTCAAATTCGACTGTGATTCAATATCAAGTTTTAAACTCAAGCGAACATATTGAACTAGAATTGAAACCGTTACTTTCTTTTTCAGACTATCACTCGCTTCAACACGAAACGCCAAAATTTAATCAAAATTACGATATTTCCAAAAATCTGATTTCAATAAAACCTTTTGCGGAAATGCCATCTTTGTATTTTTCAAACAATGCTGTTGCGGTCGAAAAAACAGGTCATTGGTATCGCAATTTTGAGTATTTAATTGAGCAAGAACGCGGTTTTGATTTTCGCGAAGATTTGTTTCAGCCTTTTGTTTTGAAGTTTGATTTGACTAAAACTGCATCCGTGATCGCTTCGACAAATCCCAAAGATATTTCAAATATTGAAAGTTTTGAAACAGATGAACTAGCGAGACGTGAAATTTTAGTTATGAAAGCTGAGGCAAAAGACGAATTTGCACAGCAACTCGTGCTTGCTGCCGATCAATTCATCGTTTCTCGTGGCGTTGGCAAGACGATAATTGCTGGTTATCCGTGGTTTTCAGATTGGGGACGCGACACAATGATTGCACTTAATGGCTTAACTTTAGCAACGAATCGTCCGGAAATTGCAAAATCAATTTTGTTAGAATTTTCTCATCATATCTCCGAAGGAATGTTGCCAAATCGTTTCCCAGATGCGGGCGAAGTGCCTGAATACAATACGGTTGACGCAACGCTTTGGTATTTTGAAGCGATTCGGGCTTATGTCGAAAAAACCAAAGATTACGATTTTGTGATTAGAAATTTATACGACAAACTCGCAAATATTTTGGCTTGGCACGTTGAAGGAACTCGTTTTCAAATTAAAATGGACGAAGACGGTTTACTTTTTGCGGGCGAATCTGGAGTTCAATTAACTTGGATGGACGCAAAAATCGGTGATTTGGTAATTACGCCGCGAACTGGAAAAGCCGTCGAAATTCAAGCACTTTGGTATAACGCATTGCGGATTATGCAGAATTTCGCCAATGAATTTGGCGACACAGAAGACAGTAAACAATACGAAAAGCTCGCAAATCTCTGCAAGAAAAGTTTTAATAAACAATTCTGGAATGAAGCTGAAGGATGTCTTTATGATGTTGTAAACGAAACAGAAAAAGATGCGTCAGTCCGCCCGAATCAGATTTTTGCCGTAAGTTTGCATTATTCGATGCTTTCAATCGGCAAAGCACGCAAAGTTGTGGCAAAAGTTGAAGACGAATTGCTCACGCCTTACGGCTTGCGTTCGCTCTCGCCAAAAGACGCAAATTATTGTCCAATTTATGAAGGTTCGCCGTTAAAACGTGATTCTTCATATCATCAAGGCACAGTTTGGGCTTGGTTAATTGGCGGATTTATTGATGCATATCGGAAAGTTTCAGCTAATGGAAATAAAAATGAGGCTCAGATTTTTACATGGCTTTCAGATTTTGAAAATCATCTTTCCGAAGCCGGATTAGGTCAAATTTCAGAGATTTTCGATGGCGATTCGCCAAATAATCCACGAGGTTGCTTCGCCCAGGCTTGGAGTGTGGCGGAAGTTTTAAGAGTTTTGGAAACAAAATAAAAAGGACGAATTTTGTTAAAAAATCCGTCCATTCTAAAAGTTTTAAGGTTTCGTTGTATGAATTTTACTGTCTTCCATTAACGGCGTTGTTTTATCATTCGGGTCGTTGTAGTCGTAATATTGACTGTAACCATAACCGTAATATCCATATTCAAGCGAATTTGGCTTGATTCCGTTTAGCACAACTCCAAAAATTCTCGCTCCAAGGTTATTGAGGCGTTGTTTAAAGCGTTTAATAAGTTGAGTCGAGCTCTTCCCGACCATTGCCACAATTACAACACCATCAGCAAGAGTCGAGAGAATTGCTGCATCAGTAAACGAAATCGCTGGTGGCGAATCAATAATAATGTGTTTGAAATTGCCTTTCAGAAACGTTAAAAGTGTTTTCATTTCGTTTGAACTAAGCAATTCAGTCGGATTTGGCGGAATTGGTCCGCTCGTAATAACTTTTAAATTTTCAAGCCGCGGACACGGTTTTAACAAATTATCAGGATTTTTTTCGCCCGATAAATAATTTGTCAATCCGTGCGAATTTTCTAAATTAAAATGTTGATGAAGTCGCGGACGACGCAAATCGCAATCAATAATTACAACATCTGCACCAGCTTGAGCGAGCGTAATTGCTGTGTTCATTGCGGTTGTGGTTTTACCTTCCGAAGGTTGCGAAGATGTAATCAAAATTGTTTGCGGCGGTTTTCCCGCAGAAGAAAATAACAAAGAAGTTCGCAAATGCCGATAAGCCTCAGCGGTAGCCGAGCGATTATCATTAAGCGAAACTAGCGACGGCGAATATTGCGGTTCATCATCAGAATTAACGCCAGGAAGCAATTTTCGGCGACTTTTTTCTGTCACACTTGTGTGTGGAATTAAAGCTAATGTCGGTAAACCGAGGCTTCTTCCAACTTCATCAGATGTTCTGATTGAATCGTCTAAATAATCAAGTAAAAAAGCTAAACCAATTCCGGCAACGAGCGAAACTAAAAACGCAACCATGACATTTCGCGGTCGGTTTGGACCAATCGGAGCATTTGGACGAGCCGCTTTGCTCGTGATTTTAATATTGTCAGGACGACCAGTGCTGATAGCTAATTCGACCTCTTTTTGTCGTTGCGTATAAGTATTTAACAATCCACGTTTGGTGTCAATTTCGCTCGAAAGCGTGGTTAAACGAGTTGCTGATTGTCCTTGCTGATTAGCCATTGCCATCTCGCGTTGGTAAGAATTTCTCAGTTCTCCTTCACGGTTTTGTGCAGATTTAAGTTGGGCAAGAAGTCCGGTTAAAACTTCTTTTTCTGTGCCGCGTTCGAGCTTTTGGCTGTCATCCTCAATTTTGGCGTTTGTTTCTCTTTCAGTTTTGGTGCGAAATTCTTTGAGTTTTTCGATTTGTTTTTTTACTACTTGGACTTCCGAATATTCATCAGTATATTTAACTGAAAGCTGGCTCAACTTGCTCTCAGCGGCAACAATTTGCTCGTCAACTAATTTAAGCTGATCTTGAAGTTTGTTAACTCTTTCGCGATTTTGGCTTCGTGCTTCATTAACCGAACCTTTCTCGCCGACAACTGCATAAATTTCTCCATTATTTTTTGCACGAACTGCGGCATCATATTGTCCTTGCAATTTGCGTCGCTCGTCTTCGGATGCAAGCCATTGTCCGCTCATTGTTTGCAGTCTTCCGGCGGTTAATTCCGTGCCTTTTTCAGCTAATGACATTCCGCTATTTGTCATATAATTTATGCGTTCAATTTCTTTAGCGGCGAGTTCTGATTGCAAATCGGTAATTGATTTGGTCAGGTCTTCAAAGGTTTTTTCAGTTCCGGCAATTTCGCGTTTGGCATCGCTTTCAATAAACCCGACCGCGACTGCATCTGCAACTTTCATTGCTAAATCAGCACTTGTATTTGAAACTTTTAAACTGACAAGACTGGTTTTCTCAAAAGGTTCAACAGATAGATTTGAAAGTAAAACCGCGGCAATCGAGTCAGTCGCTTTTTGTTCTTCGGGCGATAATGAAGCTAAATCAGGATTTGAAGGCGAAGCGTTTGTATCGGTCAAAACCGGAAGCGATGTTTCTTTTTTTTCTTCTTCTTTGCCACCCGAAATCATCGAACGAAGCGTACTAACAATTCCGCCGGTGTTGGTTTTTATCAAACTCTGATCGCGATACAAACCGAGTTTTACGACGACACTACGCATTAATTCAAAATTTTGAAGTAATCTGATTTGAGTTGCCCAATATTGCTGGTCAGTTCCAAAATTAATATTAATTGATTCTTTTGATGTCGCACGTTGTTTTGGCGGTTGAATCAAAAGCGTTGTCGATGCTTGAAAAATCGACGGTTGCTTATACATATACAACGAAACAGCGGCTGTTGTTAAAACTACCATTGTCAAAATAAGCCACAATTTTTTGTAGATTACATTGAGATATTCCTTTACGGAGCGACCTTCCGTAAACTCGTCCTCGTAAACCGGTGCGTAGCTTGCTGGTGTATCTTGTTGCTGAATTTGTAATTCAACACCTCGCGGTAAGGGTAAGAGTCGTTCGTCTTTTGCCATACTTCTTCCTAAAAACCTCTAAAAACATATAAATTCATCAATAAATGAACTGTTGTTATAGCACATTTTAGCGATAATTGCTCAATATTTCTTTGAGCTTTTGCATACTTGTTTACACATTTTCACTAGTTTAAAAGAATTATTTTAGATAAATTACTTCTATTCATTTCTTTCAACTACGAATCTAATGCCGTTATTTTGTTTTCAAACTGCTGACAATGCTATATTTTCGTTTATACTTTATTTATTGAAAAGAGCAATCATGATAACTGAAACAAATAAAAACGACTTTCAACTTGGAATTAACGATTTCCAATATTCTGATTTACACAAACCTGAAAAGCTACGCGAACTCGCTGAACTGTTTTATGCTGAAATAATTTCACAAAACAAAGAACTTGGTGACTCTTTGGTTCAGTATATTGCTGCACGTGGCGAAAATTATGAACGAAAAGCTGAATCGAAAATTCTTACGGATTCGGCTCCATATTTATCAAATTTTATTGCCAAACTTTTTCACATTGAAAAAGAACACGAAGCACTTCTCGCGAAAATTCACGCTGACGATCCAATCTGGAAATATAAGTTTTTTGTTCAGAGAAAAGCTACAAAAAAATATAGTGCCGAAGCTGCTAAAGACCTCAATATCAATGAGTTAAACCTGAGTTTGATTGGACTGATGACGAAGTTTGCAGTCGTCAATCTTGACGAAGAATTGGCTCTTGCTACACTTACTGCAAAACTTCAAGAAGATGAGACTGCAAATGTTGCTGATTTAGAAATAGTCGAAAAATGGTCAGCTTTTAGTTTTTATAATCAAACAAAAAAATGGGTAAGTTTTAAAACGCCTAAATCATTAGATTACGAGAACTTAGTTCATATCACACGTCCGCAAACGAGCATTCCGGAATTGATGAATTTTACTGAAAATCATCTGCGAAAACGTGTCGGATTTAAACTCACGGACGATCGCGGAACGATGCGTGAAGCCTTGAATGAGATTGATTATTGTTTAATTTGTCACGAAAGAGGAAAAGATTCTTGTTCAACCGGTTTGCACGAAAAAGATGGAACTGTGAAGAATAATCCGCTCGGAATCAAGGCTGATGGTTGTCCGCTTGACGAGAAAATTTCGGAAATGCACTTGCTCAAAAAGCACGGCGATTCGATTGGTGGACTTGCTCTAATTACAATCGATAATCCGATGTGTGCAGGAACTGGACATCGAATTTGTAACGATTGTATGAAAGGTTGCATCTTTCAAAAACAAGAGCCAGTCAACATTCCGCTTACTGAAACTTCGGTTTTGACAGACGTTTTAGATCTTCCTTATGGCTTTGAAATCTACTCGCTTTTGACTCGTTGGAATCCGCTTAACTGTAAGCGTCCATTTGCTTTACCTTATAACGGAAAGAACGTTTTAGTCGTTGGGCTTGGTCCAGCTGGCTACACACTTTCGCAATATTTATTGAACGAAGGCTTTGGTGTTATCGGCATGGACGGTTTAAAAATTGAGCCGCTTGATGACAAAATTACCGGAAAGAATGGAAAGGTTTGTCCGCAGCCAATCAAAGATATTAACGACATCAAAACAGAGTTGGACGACCGGATTTTGTCAGGTTTTGGAGGCGTTTCAGAGTATGGAATTACCGTCCGCTGGGACAAAAACTTCCTCACGATGCTGCAATTGATGCTCACTCGCCGCAAACGTTTTCGTGCTTATGGCGGAATTCGTTTTGGCGGAACTTTGACGATTGAAGACGCTTGGAATTTTGGTTTTGACCATATCGCAATCGCCACCGGTGCAGGTCGCCCGACGATTGTGAAGATGAAAAACAATATGATTCGAGGCATTCGCCAAGCCTCAGATTTCTTGATGGCACTTCAGCTAACTGGTGCATTTAAAAAAGATACGCTTTCAAATTTGCAAGTTAGATTGCCAGCAGTTGTGATCGGCGGCGGACTGACAGGAGTCGATACTTCAACAGAAATTTTTGCTTACTATCCGATTCAAGTTGAAAAAATGCTCGGCAAATATGAAACGATCGTCAAAGAATTTGGCGAGGCTGAAATACTTGCAAAATTTGATGACGAAGAGAAAAAAGTATTAAACGAATTTCTCACGCACGGACGGGCGATTGTCGCCGAAAGAGAGCGTGCAAAACTCGCTAATGAAGAACCAAATTTTGTTCCACTCGTCCAAAGTTGGGGCGGAGTTTCGCTGATTTATCGCAAGCGAATGCAAGATTCTCCGGCGTATCGCCTGAATCACGAAGAAGTTGAAAAAGCTCTCGAAGAAGGCATTAATTTTATTGAATTAATGAGTCCGACAGAGGCTATTCCTGATGAATTTAGTGCAATAAATGGTTTGATTTTCGAGCGAATTAATTACGCTGATGGAAAATTTGAAAATTCGGGTGAAATGGTCGAATTTCCGGCACGAACTTTATGCGTTGCAGCCGGAACTTCTCCGAATGTAATTTACGAAAGGGAAAATCCCGGCACATTCAAACTCGATAAATGGAAGCAATTTTTTGAACCACACGAAGTTGTCAAAAATGTCGATGGAAAAATGCACGTTGTCGAATCGAAATCAGGCTTTTTCACATCGTATCAACACGACGGAAAATTCATCAGTTATTACGGTGATAATCATCCGAAATATGCCGGAAATGTTGTCAAAGCAATGTCTTCCGCGAAGCACGGCTATGAAAAAGTTGTCGAAATTTTTGCCGAAGAACTCGCGAATCGTGGTGAACTTCCGCAAGTAACTCGCGACTTAATTTTTGATAATCTCGAAGCAAATCTTGACGCAGAGCTTCGTGCTTATGTCGTAAAAATCGACCGTCTGACACCAACAATTATTGATGTCATTGTCAAAGCTCCACTTCAAGCTCGAAAATTTGAACCTGGACAATTTTATCGTCTGCAAAATTTTGAAACTACGGCACCAATTGTTGGCGGTAAACGTTTGATGATGGAAGGTTTAGCTCTCACCGGTGCTTGGGTTGACCAAGAAAAGGGCTTGCTTTCGATGATTGTTTTGGAAATGGGAACATCATCGCGGCTGTGCAGTTTGCTCAAAGAAGGCGAAGAAGTTGTCGTCATGGGACCAACCGGAACGCCGACGGAGATTCCTAATAACGAAACGGTTTTGCTCGCTGGTGGCGGACTCGGAAACGCTGTTTTATTCTCGATTGCAAAAGCTATGCGAGCCAAGAATAACAAGGTAATTTACTTCGCGGGCTACAAAGATGGCGACGATTTGTTCAAACGTGAAGAGATTGAAAATGCTACCGACAAGGTTGTTTGGGCAAGTGATTATGGAGTCGATATTCAGCCAAATCGTCTGCAAGATGCACATTTTAGAGGAAATATTGTGCAAGCAATGATTGCTTACGCTCAAGGAAATCTCGGCGAAGCGAAAGTGAACCTGAAAGACGTTGACCGAATTATTGCCATCGGCTCTGATCGAATGATGAACGGCGTTCGCGAAGCTCGGCATTCAACTTTGAAGCCATTTTTGAAGGAAAATCACACCGCAATCGGTTCAATAAACAGTCCGATGCAGTGCATGATGAAGGAAGTTTGTGCTCAATGTCTGCAACGCCACGTTGATCCGCACACAGGCGAAGAATCGTTCGTATTTTCTTGTTATAACCAGGATCAACATCTCGACTATGTTGATTTTAAGAATTTAAACGACAGATTGAAAGCAAATTCGATTCAGGAAAAGCTGACGAATGCTTGGTTAGATAAGGCTTTGAATGAAATTTAACTAAAAGAAAAGGCGAGCATCAAAACTCGCCTTTTTGTTATTTTCCAATAAACACAGGTTTTCGTTTTTCTAAAAAGGCTCTCACGCCTTCTTCTTTGTCGGCTGTCGAAAAACACACTGCGAACAAATCAACTTCACGCCGCAAACCTTCGTCCAAATTTGATTTTGATGCTAGTTTTACAGCTTCTTTTGCAAGTTGGAGTGCGATTGGTGATTTTTCGGCAATCTTTCCAGCTAGTTCGAGAGTTTTTGATTCTAATTCTTCAACCGAATAAACGTGATTTACCAATCCTAATTCGAGAGCTTTTGCGGCATCGATCATATCGCCAGTCAGAATCAATTCCATCGCTTTTGATTCACCGATTAAATTTGTCAACCGTTGCGTTCCGCCACCGCCGGGAATAATTCCAAGATTAATTTCCGGCTGACCAAATCGCGATTTGTCACTCGCAATCCGCAGATCGCAAGCCATTGCGAGTTCGTTTCCGCCGCCGAGACAAAATCCGTTAATCATTGCAATTACTGGTTTTGGAAAAGAATCGAGCGAGTTAAAAAGCGAAGTTGCATTCATCGCGTCGCGTTGCGAAGCAGCAGTTTGCCCGGCAAATTCGCTGATGTCAGCACCAGCGACAAAGGCTTTTTCGCCTGAACCTTTAAGAATCAAAACGCGAACTTCTGAGTCTTTTTTTAGAGATTCGAGAGCTAAAACGCCTTCTGCGTGAACTTTGGAGTTCAAAGCGTTGAGTTTATCGGGTCGGTTGATTGTTAAGATTGCAATATTTCCGCGTTTCTCGACCAAAAGTGTTTCGTAATTTGACATAAAAGATTAAGAAAAAATGATTATTCAGGTGAGTTTTGTTCGTCGGCAACCCAAGAAACGAAGAGTCTAATCCAGTTTTCGGCTTGCTCAATAACAGTCACACCAACTCTTGCCGTGCCATAAATTGCCGGAGCAATTCGCACAATGCGAGCTTTGGTTTCAACCGGAACGCCATCTGGTCGATGCGAACGAAGATATAAAATTTCTCCTGTTTCGACTGGTTGATTAAGATGAAATAAAGCACCAGTTGTCGAAATATCGTCAGTTTCCGATGGTTCACTCCAAGCAGAACCGTCTGGTGTTCTGCCCGAGATAACAACAGGTAATCTTAACGCCATTCGCAAGGCGAAACGCTTTTCGTCAAATTGCGGCTGCAAAATCGTTGACATGTAAAGTTTGTCTAATTAATTGAATAAGATGTAAAATTTCTAAATAAAATACTAACAAAAAAAACTGCAAAAACATAGTTAATTTTAAGATTGGTAAATGCTTTTTTAACTTTCTGCCCAAAAATCTTTTTAAATATCTTATTAATTGTGAACAAATAGCGGTTAAATGAATTGCAAAAGTGCGATTCCGAAACCTTGTCCGTTTGCGTTAGAATATTTATGTGACTGAAATTATTTTTCCAAATCCAAAGACTCACGAATTCAGCGAATGGGTTTTGGTCGGCGAATATTACTATAATGCTCGCGATATTATTGGGTTTGGTGGTGAAATGACCATTGAAAATTTGAAAACTGCGTATCGTGGAGGCATTTTTCCGTGGACAATTGATGGAATGCCTCTGCCTTGGTTTTGCCCCGAAAAACGTGCGATTCTCGAGTTTTCAGATTTACACATTCAAAAAAGTTTGCGAAAGGCTTGGGAAAAATCAGAATTTACCTACACAATTAATAAAAATTTCCTCGAAGTAATAAAAAATTGTTCTGAAGTTAAACGATCACACGAGGCTGGAACCTGGATCACAGATGCTTTTATTGAGGCGTATTGCAGATTTAATGAATATGGAATGGCACATAGCATTGAAGTTTGGGACGGTGAAGAGTTAGTTGGCGGGCTTTATGGCGTTGACTCTGGCGGTGTTTTCTGTGGCGAAAGTATGTTTCATCGGCGAACGAATGCTTCAAAATTTGCACTTTTATTTCTTATTGAACATATGAAAAATCAAGGTGCGAAATGGCTTGATGTTCAAGTAATGACTCCGCATTTTGAAGTTTTTGGTGCAAAAAATATTCCGCGAAATGATTTCTTGGACAAGTTAAAAGATACTCAAAATCTTGGATTAAAAATATTTTAAAATTAATATGCATAAAGTTATTTATTGGTTTCGCAACGATTTACGATTGCACGATAACGAATCGCTCTTAAAAGCTACGCAACTTGGTGAAGTTGTCTGTGTTTATGTTTTTGATGAAAGGCAATTTGCCGAAACTTCGCTCGGATTTAAAAAAACTGGTGCGTTGCGGACAAAGTTTTTAATTGAATCAATCGCAGATTTGCGTGAAAATTTACGAAAAGTTGGCTCTGATTTAATCGTAAAAATCGGCAAACCTGAAAATATAGTCGCAGAACTTGCCGAAAAGTTTGACGCAAAAATTGTGTTTGCCTCGCAAGAAGCGACAAGCGAAGAAATAATTTGCGAACAAAAGTTGAGTGAGCAATTAACAAAATCAAACAGTGAACTTCGTCTGTTTTGGCAATCGACTGTTTTTCACCGCGACGATATTCCATTTAATATCAACAACTTACCGGATATTTTTACCGAGTTTCGCAAAGCTCTCGAGAAACAGTCTCGGGTGCGTCCGTGTGTTAAACTTCCGTCCAAATTTACCCAATTTCAAGATGAAAGCGAGCTTCCAAACCTGAAAACCTTCGGATTTGAAGAAGACACAAAAACTGATAAGCGAAGCGTTTTACAATTTATTGGTGGCGAAACAGAAGCGATAAAGCATTTGAATGCATATATTTGGGAAAAAGATTTGCTCAAAACTTATAAAGAAACTCGCAATGGTTTAATCGGTGCAGATTATTCGTCTAAATTTTCGGCGTGGCTTGGTTTAGGTTGTCTTTCGCCACGAAAAATCTATGAAGAAATAAAAAAATATGAAAACTCTCGCGTCAAAAATCAATCAACTTATTGGTTATTTTTTGAACTTATATGGCGAGATTATTTTCGTTATGTCGCTCTAAAATTTGGAAATAAGTTTTTTAAAGTTGATGGCATTCGCGAAGAAAATATTGAATGGAAGCACGATAACATCAACTTTCGTAAGTGGTTAGATGGCGAAACTGGCACGCCTTTTGTTGATGCAAATATGCGTGAACTAAAATTAACAGGATTTATGTCGAACCGCGGACGGCAAAATGTTGCGTCATTTTTGACCAAAGATTTGAAAATTGATTGGCGTTGGGGAGCAATGTGGTTTGAAAGTCAGTTGGTTGATTACGATGTTTGCAGCAATTGGGGAAATTGGTTGTATGTTGCTGGAGTTGGCAACGATCCGCGTGAAAATCGTTATTTTAGCATTCTGAAACAAGCAAATAACTATGACGCAAATGGTGAATATGTTAAAATTTGGCTTCCAGAATTAAAAGAAGTGCCGTTAAAAAATCTGCATATAACTGCTGATTTAGCAAGAGTTTACGGTGTTAATTACCCGAAAGCAATTGTAAATCCGGAGAAATGGTTGCGAAAATATGTCTAAAAATTTTCTAATTTATGGTGCGAATGGTTACACCGGTGAATTAATTGCACGCTTAGCTGTTGAAAGAGGTTTAAAGCCAATTTTAGGTGGCAGAAGTCTTGTCAAACTTGAGCCGATAGCTAAAGAATTAGGATTAATTGCACGTCCATTTTCTCTGGAAGACAAAACTTCGCTTGAATATACACTCAAAGAAGTCGATTTTGTAATTCACTGTGCTGGACCATTTTCGATTACTTCAAAACCGATGGTTGAAGCGTGTTTGCGTTTAGGAAAACATTATCTTGATATTACTGGTGAAATTGCTGTATTTGAAGCAATGGCACAACTTAACGAACTTGCAAAAGCTGCAAATATAATGATTATGCCAGGAGTTGGGTTTGATGTTGTGCCGTCTGATTGTTTGGCTTTGCATCTTAAAAACCGTCTGCCAACCGCAACAACTTTGACTTTAGCCTTTTCGGGACTTGGCGGAATTTCGCACGGAACGCAAGCGACAATGACTCTGAATGTTGGAAAAGGCGGAGCAATTCGCAAAGATGGAAAAATTACGAACGTTCCGGCGGCATATAAAACTCTCGAAATTGATTTTGGAGAGATGAAAAACATTGCGGTTACAATTCCTTGGGGCGATGTTTCGACCGCGTTTTATTCGACAGGAATTCCAAATATCGAAGTTTATACAGTTATTCCCGAAAATCGTCTGAAATTACTAAAATTAAGTCGTTATATCGGCTGGCTTTTAGCGACAAAACCTGTCCAAAAATATTTGCAATCAAAAATTCCGATTGGCGGACCGAGCGAAACAGACCGCAAAAACGGCAAAACCTTGCTCTGGGGGAAAGCTACTGACAACAACGGAAACGAAGTGGAAGCAAGACAGCAAGGTGTTGAAGGTTATACACTTACGGCTCTTGCGGCGTTAAATATTGCTGAGAAAATATTGAATAATAATTTTCAAGTTGGTTTTCAAACTCCAGCAAAATGTTACGGAGCAAATTTGATTTTAGAAATCGAAGGTTCACACAGACAAGATGTCTGAAAAGTAAAAAGTTAATAAACTTTTTTTAATTTAGCCTAAATTATTCGTTGATGTTATCTAAACTTGCAAATTTCCAGCCTGTTTTTGTCTTTTCAAAATAATAAAAAATTGGTCTGTTGTTGCTCGTTTCTGGTTCAGATTCGAAAGTGCAATTTACAAAATAACGATTAGAATTTTCTTCTTTTTCGATATTTTGTGTTTGAAAACATCGTTTCGCGTCTGCTTCCATATTTATAATTTTCTCATAACGCTTAATAAATTCAGCTTTAGATTTTACCGTTTTCACGCCATAAGGCATTGAAAGTGGAAATTTTGTCATTTTAGCAACAGTATTTTTATCTTCTTTCAAGATTGCAGATTTGAAGTTTTTCCAAAAAGATTCAATGTTTTGTTGTGCAAAACTTGTTGAATAAATTGTAATTACTAATAATATTGATAACATAAATTTAATTTTCATTGTCTTGTTTCCCGCCTCAAAAAGTTTATAGTTTAACTATGGATAGACGTTCATTTTTACAAAATTTTGCTTGGGCTTCAAGTGGAACATTCTTGGCATTTAGCGGTTTAATGCAACGGAGTGAAGTTTTTGCGGAAACCGGAAACATAGCTAGCTTCAAATCGGTCGGATTTGGAGAACTAATTCCAACCGCGACGCAAAACACCGGTGAAACTTTTTTGGCATTACCTAAAGGCTTTGAATACAAGGTTTTCGGTCAAGCTGGCGGATTAATGTCTGATGGCAGAATAACGCCAAAAGCCCACGACGGAATGGCTTCGTTCAAAATGGGTAACGAAATACGGATTGTCCGTAATCACGAAGTGGCAAATGGAAAAGTTCCAAAAGAAGGTGCGGCAATTGGTTTAGCAAATCATTATGACGAAACGGTTGCCGGCGGAACAACAACGCTGGTTATCAACCCAAAAACAAATGAGTTGATCCGTGATTTTGTGAGTTTGTCAGGAACTTTAATCAATTGTGCTGGTGGCAGAACACCTTGGAATAGTTGGATTTCTTGCGAAGAAACTACGCTTGGGCAAACAGTTAGGACTGATAAAAATGGGAAAATAAGTGGCGGTTATCCAAAACCACACGGCTATTGTTTTGAAGTTTTTGCCTCAGCAAATTCAAATATAACGCCTGTTCCGCTCAAAGCGATGGGACGTTTTGTCCACGAAGCGATTGCTTTTGATAAAAAAACTGGAATTGTTTACTTAACTGAAGACTTTGGAAAAGCAGGTTTTTATCGTTTCTTGCCAAATCGCAACAAGCGTTTAGCTGATGGTGGCAAGTTGCAAATGTTGAAAATAAAGGACAAAGACGCTTTTGATACACGCCAAGGCTTAAAAACAGGACAAAGTTTTGTCACGAATTGGGTGACGATTGACTCGCCTGATCCAGAAAGTGCTGATATTAACGAATCAGCGGTTTACGAACAAGGTTTGGCAAAAGGCGGTGCGACTTTTTCTCGGCTTGAGGGTATTTATCCTGACAAAAAAGGTCGAATGTATTTTACCTCAACATCTGGTGGTGACAATAAAGGCGGACAAATTTGGCATTACGAACGCGATGGAAAAGAAGAAGGAAAATTGACACTTTTGTTTGAATCGCCGAGTCGCGATGTGCTTGATATGCCTGATAATATTTGCCTCAGACCAAAAAGTGATTTGTTATTTATCTGCGAAGACAGCGATTATATCGGCGAAGGTGGAACGCCCGATAATTTAATGCGGATTTTATCTCCAAACGGAAAGATTGCAGATTTTGCAAAAAATATTACACCGCAAAAAGAAGCAACCGAGTTTGCAGGTTCAACTTTTTCAAAAGATGGCAAAACTTTATTTGTAAATCTGCAAGGAGTTGGTGCAACTTTTGCTATTTGGGGCGATTGGGGCAAGTTTAAAAGTTAAAAGGCAAAGTAAAAAAATTACATTTGCCTTAAAATTTTTGTCGGTTGTATAAACTCTGATTTAAGCAGCAGTTTCAAACAAAGCAAGAATTTGCTTGCCTTCGCTCGAACGTGGGTCGATAGTTCGTAAATGTTTGCGACCTTGCATTTCCCAAAAAGCTGTTACTGTTCCTTCTTTTTCAACTGCGTGATACGAAATTTCTTCTTCGACAACAGGTTCTGGTTCAACAACTTCGGCTGGAGTTTCAACAACTTCGCTTACTTCAACCACAATTTCTTCTGGTGTTTCTGTCGCTGTTTCAACTGATTCAACAACTGCGGTTTCTTCCGCTATTTCAATAACTTCTTCTGACATTATTTCTAAAAACTCCTACAATATTAAATTCAATTATAAAGTTTGACATATAAACTGCAAATTTGTCGAGTTTGCACATCAATTCACACGTTTTAAATTTAATTCATAAAACCAAAAATCATTATTTGGCTGATCTATTTTCAATTCGTCAATTTTACCACTTTTATCAATCATAAAATTAACAAAACCTCTCGGAAAGTGATATTTTACGGTGCTTCGCCAGTTAATTTTAAATGTATCATTTTGCCAATGCTCTAAATCTGCCACAAAATTTGGTGCAGGAATTAAACGCATGACAAGTTTTCCATTTTCTTCCGCAACCGTGACATCGCCATACATTTGACTCGAATATTTACCCAAATAATCCTTTATTGCGAGAGTTGGTTTAGTATTTAACAAACGCAATACATCGATTTTTGCTGTTTCTGCATTGTCATTTTTTTCTCCATCAGCTGTTCTTTGCAAAAGTTCGGCAGACCAATCTCTCTTTGGTGAAACGGCAAGCATAACATCAAAAATTTTGTTTTGAATAATTGTATTTGTCGGCGATTCCGAATTAGTTAACACAACTAAACCGAGATTTTCCTCAGGCATCATTGCTGTTTGTGAAATCATTCCATCTAATCCACCACCGTGTGAAACAACTTTTCTGCCGTGATAATCATTCAAAAACCAACCCAATCCATAACCAAAAAAATGTCTTGTTGGATTAAATTTTGAACCATTTTGACTAATTTGAATATACATATTTTGCTGTTGCATTTGCCAAATTTGGTTCTCGCTTATTAATTGTTTTCCATCAAATTTGCCTTTATTTAAATTAAGTCGCAACCAATTTGCCATTTCGCTAACCGACGAATTTATGCCACATGCTCCCCAAGAATTATCAACATCACCCAACGGCAAAGCACGAAGTTTTCCGCCCGATTCATTGTGCGGAATTGCGATATTATCTTTCAACTCTTTGACGCTTGTCGTTGATCTTTTCATATTTAAAGGCTTTAAAAGTCGTTCTTTAACAAATTCTGCCCAGGTTTTTCCAGAAACTTTTTCGAGTATTTTTCCGGCAGCAATAAACATCAAATTTTGATAGCCATATTTGCTCCTAAAACTTGAGGTTGGTTCTAAAAAACGAGTTCTGCGGATTATTTCATCAGCCGAATTTGTTGTGTCATACCAAAGCAAATCGCCGCTGAAGGTGTCTAAACCACTTCGATGCGAAACCAAATCGCGGACTGTTATTTCACGAGTCACGTTTGAGTCAAACATCTGAAAATCAGGTAAATGTTTTGTAACTTTATCGTCCCAATTTAACTTCTTTTCATCTACAAGCATCGCCAAACTTGCTGTCGTAAAGGCTTTTGAGTTTGAGGCGATTGCAAATAGTGAATTTTCATCGATTGCAGCAGTTTTACCTATTTCGCGAACTCCGTAACCTTTCGCAAATATGATTTTATCGTCTTTTACAATTGCGACTGCAAAACCTGGAACGTTCCATTCTGTCTGAACTTTTTTAGAATATGCGTCAATTTCTGCAAGTTTCTCAGCATAATCTTGAGCAAAAATAGCAAAACAAAAAGTAAGTAGCAGAAACAACAATAAAACAAAATTCTTTTTCATCTGTAAATAAATCTCCTCTAAGAGTAGTAATTTCGCTGTTAAGACATAGAAAAATACCTCAAGCGTTGTCTCTTCGCTTCGTCTTTTTCGGTCTTTTTCTTCAACTCCAAACTCTTTCTCTTTTTCCTCTTCA
>JANNVK010000222.1:0-3147 GCA_031414415.1 Acidobacteriota bacterium | reverse complement strand
GCAAGAAGCGTGATTTTGTCTTATTTCGCCAAACTATACCAAGTCGCCCGTGCCTTGCCCGATTGCGATAGAAAACCGTCGCTCACGAGTTCACGCAGACGAACTTTGAGCGTGTTGCGGTTGGCTTGGGTGAAAGTTTCAGTTGGTCGGAGATTTGGTCGAGCGATTCAAGCATACTCAATAATATACCCGAATATCTTGAGAACTTCAAAAAAATCTAAATTGACCGGCAATTTTAAGGTGAAATATCAGCATCATTTAAAGGCGAATTTCAAAGCCATTTGTAAAGATTCTCTGGCAAAGATAATTGTAGTTGCGTCTTCATCGGTTCCTCGGCGGAGTCTTTGGGGCAAGCGGACATAATATGGTACAGATTGTTTTGAAAGACGTGAAGGGGAAATGGGTTTGATAGTGTTTTTGTTTGACTTTTTATTCCACTAAATACATTCTAAATATGTAAATTTGTGAAATATTCACGAATAATAGTTTTAGACAGGTATTTTTACTATGTTAATAGAATTTAGTGTTGGCAATTACAAATCATTCCGAGACGTTGAAACCTTTAGTATGGTCGCAACAAAAATAAAAGCAAAGGATTCGGAAGTTGATGAGAATAATACTTTCAAGATTGATGATGATTTGAGTTTGCTGAAAAGTGCAGCGATTTACGGAGCAAATGCAAGCGGGAAAAGTAATTTTGCGAAGGCTTTAGGATTTATGAAACGATTTGTTGTTGAGTCTTCTAAGGAAACTCAGACTACTGATCAAATTACTGTAGAGGCGTATCAGTTGACTTCAACAGAAACAATCGAACCGAACCCTTCATTTTTCCAGATCGTCTTCCTTCTAAATAACATAACATATCGATATGGTTTCGAAACTACAGACAAAGAAATCATCTCCGAATGGTTGTTTTTTACGCCAAACGTAAAAGAAACAAAACTATTTGAGCGAAGGGATGGGGAAATTGTTCCATCACCAAAATTTAAAGAAGGAAAGAGTATAGTAGAAAAAACGAGAACAAATGCTTTGTTTCTTTCTGTGGTTGCACAGTTTAATGGTGCAATTTCGCAAGAAATCATTCGATGGTTCTTAAACATTAACATTATTTCGGGCTTAGATGATTCTACGATGGATTTTACTTCGGTTTGTTTGCATTCCAGGAATTTGGTAAATGAAATTTCGAGTTTTATCAAGAAACTAGATTTAGGAATTCAAGATATTTCAGTTTTCGATGAAAAACTAACAAAGGATTCTCTACCAATAGGAATGCCAGAAAGAGTAAAAACTGCAATCATTGAGGAATCCGGAGGCATAAGATTCAAAGTAATGATCGCTCTAAAAAAGTTTAACCTTGACGGAAAACATGCTGGAACCGAATTTTTCGATTTACAGAAAAACGCATCTGAAGGAACAAAAAAATTGTTTTCGCTGGCAGGTCCGTTAATGGACACGCTAAAAAAAGGAAAAATTTTATTTATTGATGAATTTGACGCTCGACTGCATCCTTTAATTACACGCGAAATTATTAAGCTGTTTAATTCAAATGAAACAAACTCTAAGAATGCCCAAATTATTTTTGCAACCCATGATACAAATTTATTGACGAATAAGTTATTTAGACGTGACCAAATTTGGTTTGTTGAAAAAGATAAAACAGGATCGACACATTTGTATTCATTAGCAGAATATAAAGTGCGAAACGATGCTTCCTTTGAAAATGATTATATTCAAGGCAGATACGGAGCAGTTCCTTTTATTGGAGATTTAAAACCACTCTTTGAGGTTCCCAATACAGTTGAGGAAACCAATGCCTAGAAAATCGGTTTTCCGTGAGCGAAAAAGAAGCTACTCAGCCCGACTTGTCGGGAAAATACCGCCGAAAGAAAGGTTTTTAATTGTATGTGAAGGTGCAAAGACCGAACCAAATTATTTCATAAGTTTTCGAGTACCGAAAGATGTAATTGATGTTCATGGAATCGGTGATAATACCGTCGGAGTTGTAAATAAAGCTATTGGCTTAAAAAGTGGAGGCGACTACGACCAAGTGTGGTGCGTCTTTGACCGAGATTCATTTCCATCTACTAATTTCAACGCAGCATTTGTTTTAGCAAATAATAACAATATCGAAATTGCGTATTCTAATGAAGCATTTGAAATTTGGTATCTTCTCCATTTTAATTATTACGATACAGGAATGAGTAGAAAACAATACGGAGCAAAATTAACCGAATGTTTGGGTCACAAATACGAAAAGAACAGCACAACAATTTATGAAGAGATTTTAGAAATGCAACCACAAGCGATTAAAAACGCAGAAAAATTACTTGCAACTTACAATCCCGAAAATCCCGAAAGAGATAATCCTTCAACAACCGTGCATCTTTTGGTTGAAGAGTTGAATAAGTTTGTTTCTTAAAGAATAAAGCAAATTTTGCCTCGATGTGATGAGAATGATGCGGTTCAGCCAATCGCAAAAGGATATTTGTATCAGCTAAATAGTTCATAGTTGTCGCAGAATCTGCTCTTCATAAATACTTTCACGGCTGATTTGTTCATCAGTCAAACTCGGCGTATCGGGATTTAGGTTCGCCATCCATTCGTTAAATGCTTTGATCTGGAATTTGTTGGCAGAGTTTCCTTCAACTTCATCAGAAACATCTCGCACGTCAATCTCGACAACCTTGTTTTCGGGTAAATCGAGCGGTTGCAATGGTCGAAGCAAACCGTTTTCGTATATTGCTTGAATGTGTCGCGTCATAATTGCTGATTTTAGCAGACTTTTAAGTTTTCACAACAATTAATCGGTCAGGTTGATTTTGTCTTTACGGATCTTGCAAAATCAGTGAAAGACATTTTTTAACACAGATGCACTCAGATTGAAGAAGATAAAAACTGATAAAGGAAAGAGGATTAGAAATTTATCAAAAATATCTTACTTTTATCCTGTTTTTATCTGTGTGAATCTCTGTTAAAACTGATTTTTGTTTTCAAATCTGAGTTCGATTCGATTTTTCAACAACTTTGCAAGAAGCGTGATTTTGTCTTATTTCGCCAAACTATACCAAGTCGCCCGTGCCTTGCCCGATTGCGATAGAAAACCGTCGCTCACGAGTTCACGCAGACGAACTTTGAGCGTGTTGCGGT
>JANNVK010000221.1:0-60987 GCA_031414415.1 Acidobacteriota bacterium | reverse complement strand
TAAAAATTCCTTTGCCTTTTTGTTAAAAGCTAACTTATTCTTGGCTCTAATTACTATTTTTCCACGTAAATTTGGATTCGCCAACAATATCTCTAAAAAATGTTTTTCTTTTCCTGAGGTGCTACAAACAGTATCATCGTTATCCGCGAAAATGAAAGGTTTCTTCAAATTAGCTAAAACAAAATTTGATTTATCTTCTCTTGAAAAAGGTAAATCTGCACCGTTTGGAACTTTCCAAAATTCAATTCTTAACTTATTTTCTGTTTGACCACGAATAAGAGTAATGTTTTTTGATTCAAGAATTTCGGATAGCATAACTCTCTCATAGTAAAGACTTTGGAAAAAATCATTCTTTCTGTAATGAATGATAATAAAAAGCCTATCATTTACATTTCCTGCTAAACCATTTTTGAAAGTTTCTAGCCTAGAATCCAAATCACAGCAATTGTTTGGAGAAGATTCATCTATAAATTCAGCTTGCAGCTTTTCTTGCCCAAGCAAAACTTGAAAACTTAAAACGAGCCAAAAAATAATAAATAAACGCTTCATAAAATCTCTAAAAATTCTTTCGGAGAATAAACTTTGATAGTTGAGTTTACAAAATCTTTTGTATTTCGAGTTACAATTGCGTCGATATTTTCGGAAATTGCAGATTCGTGCTGAACAGCATCTTCGTAATCGCTGAAATTTGATAGAAAGGCATTTTGCAGAACGGATTTGTCCGCAACACAGACCTCAAATAGCCGAAGTAATCTGCGAACTACTTTAATTGTATGGTCTTTTCCTTTTAACTTTCTTCCTGTGTAATAAACATTTAACGGTGTGATGCTCGATAAATATCCGACAAATTCCTGCCTCGCAACGCGAAGGATAATTTCCTCAGCCTCTGCGTGAAACGGCTGTCTTTCAGTCACGTAATCCTAAATAATGTTTGTATCAATTAAAACTCTCATTAAGCGTATTTCTCCGCCAAATACTCTTCAATTATTTCTCGTTCTTCTTCTTTCGTCATCGGAATATAACCCGCATCAGGTTTCAAACAACCCGAAAGATTTTTTGCTATTGCAATCCGTTCATCAACCGACAATTTTCGTTGAAATTCATCCGGTTCTGACGAGCTTTTCTTATTTAAATGCAATGACTTACGTTTAACTGCATCGACAATTTCGAGTTGCTCCGATATCGATAGCAAAGCTATTTCTTTGAATATCTGTTGTTGGGTCGTCATAAACTTACACCTCCTAACTTTTCAGTTCAACTATTGTAGCACCTTCGCCGCCTTGGTTTTGCTCGGCAAAAGTATAACGCAAAACGTGTTCGTGGTTCTTCAAAAATGTATGGACAAAGTTTCGCATTGCACCGGTTCCGAAGCCGTGAATTATTCGAATCCGTGGCTGTTGGTTCATATAAGATTCGTCGAGAAATTTGTCGAGCATATAATCGGCTTCGCTGGTGCGTTTGCCGATTAAATTAAGTTCAGAAGCGTGATCTTCCACGTCAATTGTCAGGTTGCTAGTTTCGCTTTGCTGCTGTAGTTTTTCGAGTTTGTTTGATTTTGCAACTTCTTGTGAAACAACGACTTTGAGATTTTTTAGCTTCTCACGCATTCGCATTGAGCCGACTAAAACTTCGACATTTCCGCCGTCTATTTTTTCCACAATTCCAACCGAATTAAAACTCGTCAAAACTTTATCACCTAAAACAATTTGGCGATCTGAAGTCATTGGCTTTTGGACTTGAGGTTTTGTCTGCGTGTCTCCGTGTCCCAATGTCACCGCGTCCTGATTTGCATCGAAAACAAACCTTCGCAACTCTGCCTTTCGCGACAAAATTTCCTTCTCCATTTTAACTTTTAATGCTTTATCTTCAATGGTTTGAAGGAATGTTTTGGTTTGTTTATCAAACGATTCAAGCGTTTCGGAAAGTTGCGAATTGAATTCTTTTTGGCGAGATTTTTCACGTTTTCCGGCTTCAATGTCGAGCAGTGCATATTTCATTGCGGTTGCTTCGCGTTCTTCTTCAAGTGCAATCCGCAAATCTTCAGCAATTTGCGTTTCGCGTTTCAATTTTAACAAATAATCGCTTGCTTCAAGTGCAGATTTATCAAGAACTTCGCGAGATTTTTCAATTACTTGTGGCAAAATTCCAAAACGTCTCGCAATCTCAATTCCGCTCGATGCACCAGCCATTCCGACTAACAAGCGATACGTCGGTTGGAGAGTTTTTTCGTTAAATTCAACGCTCGCATTTATCACTTCTTCATCGTTGGTCGCGTAAATCTTCAAACCTTTATAGTGTGTAGATGCAATAATTTGCGAACCTTTCGAGCGAAAATAATCGACAATAGCAACGCCCAAAGCGGAACCTTCATCTGGGTCAGTTCCGGTGCCAACTTCATCAAGTAAAACAAGCGATGGCGTGTTCAGATTTTGCATCATATCCGCAATATTTGAGATGTGCGAACTAAATGTCGAGAGATTTGCCGACAAACTTTGATGATCGCCGATGTCCGCCAAAATGCTTGCGTAAAAAGGAATTACAGCAGAAGTTGCGGGAACTGGCAAACCAGAAATCGCCATCAAACTGAGCAGTCCAGCCGTTTTCATCACAACCGTTTTTCCGCCAGCATTTGCTCCCGAAATAATCATTACGGAATTTTTTTTTGTAAGCGAAAATGAATTTGCAACGACTTCAAGTCCTTTGTCCTTAGTCCTTAGTCCTTCGGCTTCCTCTTCATTTTTAATTTTTAATTTTGAATTTTGAATTGAAGAAGAAGAGCGAAGCGATTCTTCGAGAAGCGGATGTCTTGCGTCAACTAATTCGAGCGTTTCATCGAAAGAAATTGTTGGCACAATCGCGTTGAATTTTCTGGTAAATTGAACTTTTGCTCTCACAAAATCGAGTTCCGCAACGGCTTCAACGGCGAGTTCAATTCCAGGTAATTCGTTTCGTAAATCTTCAGTTAATGCAAACAAAATTCTCGCGACTTCATTTTCTTCTTTCGATTTTAAACCTGCAAGTTCATTGTTTGCTTCAATTACTTCGAGAGGTTCGATAAACATTGTCGCTCCGGAAGACGAAAAACCATGAGCCACGCCCGAGATTTTTCCACGAAAATCAGTCTTCACCGGCACGACAAATCTATCGTTTCGCTGCGTGACAATCGCGTCTTGAATCGCATTAGAATTTGAACGCATTATTGCTTCGAGAGATTTTTGCAGTCGTCCGCGTTGTTGATTTATTTCACGTCGAAGTCTCGCGAGTTCGGGCGAAGCTGTGTCGTCAATTTCGCCGCTGGGAAGAAGTTTTTTGTTGATTTTAGCGATGACATCAAACAACGTTTTCGGTAAAATTTCGACAATTTTCCAAAGATTCGGGACAAATTCTTTTTCTGGCAAGATAATAGAACGTGCAAAAAGTGCTTGATTACAAAGTCTTGTAAGTTCAAGCAAAACAGTCGGTTCGAGCGTCGCGTTTTTTATTTTAAGTATCGCGATTGCTTCAAAAGGCTCGAAAATTTCTGAAAAACTCCACGAAACTTGTTTTACTTCGTTGAGTTTTATCGTTTCAGAAATTGCCTCCAAATCGCGTTCGAGAGTTTTCCGACTCGTTAGCGGTTGTAAATCTTCAAGCAAATGTCTGCCCATTGGTGTTTGTGCATATCGTGCAATAAGAGCGAGCAATTTGTGATATTCAAGTGTGTCGAGCGAGTTCATATAAAACCAATATTTGCCGCGGATTTCGCGGTTAAACGCAGATAAAACAATCTTTTTAATCTTAAAATCCGCTTTATCTGCGTTCATCCGCGGCGGAATTTGTTAATATTTTAATTCAACCCAAGAATCTTTCTCGAATTTCAGCTGTCGGCATCAAGCAAACTTCTTGCTTACCAAAAAGCCGAATTCTAACTTTTGCAAACTGTTTGTAAACGAAATCTCGAATCACACTTGGCACAATAATAAACCCGTAAAATATTGACCAAAAACCATTTAGCTTGCGAGCTATGCGTAAAGCTCCGGTTGAATAAAGGTAAACTTTTTCGTCTTCGATCAAAACGAGTGAATCTATATTTGCCTTATCGACATTATATTTTTTGAGCAAATCTTGTGCAATTTCTGTCTGATTTGGTGCAAATTTGAAATAAGCATCTTTATCGTGTTCGATAATAAAACTTACCGAACCGTTACAAAATTTACATTCGCCGTCAAATAAAACGATTCCATTCATAAATAAATTCTACCGCAATTTTCGGATAGATTTTAGTTTGAAAGCGAAATAAACTTAAAAATTATGAACGAAGAAATTTTTTGGCAAGCTTCACTGACGAAGAACGCGAAATTTAACGGCGTATTTTATATTTGCGTAAAAACGACAAAAATCTTTTGCAAACCAACTTGCACGGCGAGACAACCGAAACGCGAAAACGTGGAATTTGTGAAAACGTGGCAAGATGCTGAAAACAAAGGCTTTCGAGCGTGTTTGCGTTGCAAGCCAAAGCTCGATAGTTTTATTAATCCGCAGACTCAACTTGTGATTAACGCGTGTGAAATTATCGAAGCTAAAAGCGAGGTGTCACTTGAGATATTGAGCGAAAAACTCAATATTAGCTCTTTTCATTTGCAAAGAACATTTAAAGAAATCATTGGAATTTCGCCAAAAAAATATGCGGAAAGTTTGCGTTTGGAGAAATTTAAAGGCGAACTCAGAAGCGGCAGCGACGTTGTAAGTGCAATATATGAAAGCGGTTACGGTTCGAGCCGTTCGCTTTATCAAAATGTTTTGAGCAAACTTGGAATGACACCAAAAGTTTATCAAAAAGGCGGAAAAAGTATGAAAATAAGTTTTGCTTTTGCGAATTGTGATTTGGGAAAAATGCTCGTCGCACGAACCGAGAAAGGCGTTTGTTCGGTTACATTTGGCGATACGGAAGATTTTTTGACAGAAAAACTTCGCGAGGAATTTCCGAAAGCTGAGATGAGCGAAAATACATCAAATTTGAAAGAATCTGTCGAAATAATTTTGCAGCATCTTTCGGGTAAAAATAAACTGATCGACTTGCCGTTGGATTTGCAAGCGACCGCTTTTCAAATGCAAGTTTGGGAGCTTTTGAGAAAAATTCCTTTCGGCGAAACCCTTTCTTATAAACAGGTTGCAGAGAAAATTGGCAACGTAAAAGCCGTCCGTGCAGTCGCTCGTGCGTGTGCTACAAACCGAGTTGCGGTCGTAATTCCGTGCCATCGTGTGATCGGAAGCAATGGAAGTTTGAGCGGTTATCGATGGGGAATTGAGCGAAAAAAACAGCTTTTAGAAATAGAGAAAAAGTAATTTTAGGAGAACATTTATGACTTACAAAGTTATTCCGATACCTTCGGAAATTGCAAAAAGTGTGCGAGAAACTATGATTTCGCCGCAATACAAACACACCGCATTTGCTTCAATTGCAACAGGTTATGGTCCGTGCCGTTCGTGTTTGAAGGTTTTTGATGAGGGCACCGAAGAGAGAATTTTGTTCACATATAATTCGTTTGAAGGTTTGGCAGATTTGCCTTTGCCAAGTCCAATTTTTATTCATAAAGATGAATGTAAATCATTTTCAGAAGAAGGTTTTCCGAGGGATTTAGTTAATTTACCGCTGCTTTTTGAAGCATTTGGCGAAAATAGCGAACTTATCAAACGTGAAAAAGTTGACATTGAAGATATAAAAACTCAAATTGGCGAACTATTTGATTCGGAATCAGTAAAATACATTAATATACGGAATTCAGAAGCCGGTTGTTTTGTCGCACGAATAGAACGTTAATCTTATAATTTTGAAACTAAGAAAACTCCAATCACGTATGGTCAAAAAAGGTTGGATTTTTCTATGTCGATCGAAAATAGGTTGGATACGCTTCACGCCAAAGTTCAACAAAACAAGTTATTACAATATTTTACAGTATTTAATCGAATAATTTTAGCGATAGCATTTTTACCTTCGGGTTTGACTAAACTGCTCGGAAATCGTTTTACGCAAATCTCAATCGATAACCCAATCGGACTGTTTTTTGAAGGATTTTATCAAACCGGATTTTGGTATCGTTTCGTTGGATTTGCACAAGTTTTTGCGGCAATTTTATTGCTTATTCCAAGAACTTCGACGCTCGGTGCAGTTGTTTTTTTTCCGATAGTTTTAAACATCGCAATTATCACTTGGTCGCTCAATTTTCAAGGAACTTGGATCATTACCACAGCAATGCTTTTGGCAAATTTGTATTTGCTCTGTTGGGATTATGATAAACTTAAACCTATTATTCCTTTTGCTTTAGCTGAAAAACGAACATTTTATTTAAAAAAATCTCTGCTGATAATTTTGGTTTGGTTGATTGGAAGTTTAGTTGCATTTTTTGCATTTGGCGTTATCAATCAAAGCATAGCAAACACAGGTTTTCTCGGCGGAATTGTCGCCGGTTTAATCGGGTGCATTCTCGGGTTTTTAAATTCGTCTCAAACTCAAAAAAATTAACCTTTCAACCTGAAACCTTTTTAGTTACACTTGCGTAACAAATTTGCAATTCAAATTTATATTTCTAAAATGATTATGAAAAAAATAGTTTTCGCTTTTTTTGCGTCAATTTCGTTGTTTACTGTTTCGATTTTTGCACAAACTTACGCAATTACAAATGTCAAAATTGTCACGGTTTCTGGTGCGATAATTGAAAAAGGCACGTTAGTGGTTCGCGATGGCTTGATTGATGCAGTTGGTGAATCGGCTAAAATTCCGAGTGATGCACGAGTTTTTAACGCGACTGGTTTGACGGTTTATCCTGGATTTTTTGATGCAAATACGAATCTTGGTTTGCCGCAAGCATCGCCACCGCAGCCGCGTGGTCAAGGTGGCGGTCAAGCAGCACAAACATCACAACCAACTTCGAATTCAACATATGCGGTTGGGTTACAACCGGAACTTTTGGCTTTTGAAAAGATTGCAGCAACCGAAGCAACTTTTGAACAACAGAGAAATGCTGGAATAACGACAGTTTTGACAGTTTCGCGTGATGGAATTTTCAATGGTCAATCAGCAATTATTAATCTTGCTGGCGACAGCGTTGCGGCAATGTCTGTCAAGCCAAAATTTGCTCAACATATTACGTTTACAACACTTAGAACCGGACAATTTCCGGTTTCGCTGCTCGGAACTTTTGCTCAATTGCGACAAATGTTTTTAGACGCACAAAGGTTGAATGACTGGAAAAAGTCTTACGCAACGAATCCACGCGGAATGAAACGACCTGACGCTGATGTTTCGCTCGAGGCTCTTATTCCACTTTTAAATCGTGAAATGCCAACTGTTTTTAATGCAAATTCGGAGCGTGAAATTATTCGTTCGCTTGATTTTGCAAAAGAATTTAACTTGAAACCGATTATTAACGGTGGTTTTGAGGCTTGGAAAGTAGCTGATCGTTTAAAAAAACAAGACGCAATTGTGTTGCTTTCGCTAAATTTTCCGAAAAAAACTACAGCAAATTCGGCTGAAGCTGATCCTGAAAGTATGGAAACTCTTCGTTTGCGAGCTGAAACGCCAAAATGTGCGGCGAAGCTCACGCAAGCTGGTGTGAGATTTGCGTTTCAATCTGGCGGAATGCAAGGTTTAGGCGATTTTTTTGTGAATGCAAATAAAGCAATCGAAAACGGTCTTTCGAAAGATAACGCACTCAAATCATTGACTTTAACCTCGGCTGAAATTTTAGGTGTTTCAGATCGTTTGGGTTCAATCGAAGTTGGGAAAATTGCCAACTTGGTTGTGACAAACGGCGATATTTTTTCTAAAGACAGAGCAATCACACACGTTTTTGTTGATGGCAAATTTTTTGAACAAAAAGCTCCGCCAAAACCTGACGAAAAGAAACCGACAATGCCCGCGACTGGCGAAATGCCGAAAGTTTTGCAAGTTGCTGGAACTTGGTCTTTAACGATTGAAGTTCCTGGACAATCGCTTCCAGTTACGCTGATTTTAACTCAGCAAGGCGACAAAGTTAGCGGCAAAATGGAAGCACAACTACTTGGTGGTTCTGACATCAAAAATGGTCTGGTGACAGCAACTAATCTGACTTTTGATGCAACGGTTAATTTTCAAGGACAAAGTCTTGAATTATCGTTTAGCGGAAAAATCACCGGAAATCAAATTTCGGGAAGCGTTTCAACGCCAATGGGAGCAATTCCATTTTCGGGAGTTAAAAATCCTTAAATTATAAAAATATGAAGAAAATAACGACTTTATTTTTGTTAAGTATCTTGATTTTTTCAACATCAAGCGTGGCGTTTTCGCAAACGTCAAACGAGATATTAATTCGAAATGCAACGATTTTAACCGCGACAAAAGGCACGCTTTTGAACACCGATATTTTGATTCAAAACGGCAAAATCGCGAAAATCGGTAAAGGTTTGAAGTCAAGCGGAACCGTAATTGACGCAACCGGAAAGTTTGTAATGCCTGGAATTATTGACGCACACGCACACACAATGCTTGATGCAATCAACGAAGGTTCGCTCAGCGTTACGTCTATGACATACACTCGCGATATGCTTGCTCCGACTGATATTTCAATTTATCGCGGACTTGCTGGCGGCGTTACGGCGGCAAATTTACTGCACGGTTCGGCTAATTCAATCGGTGGATTATCAACAGTTGTGAAGTTTAAATTTGGCAAATCTGTCGAAGATTTTGTTGTTGCAGATGCTCTGCCGGGAATTAAATTTGCAATGGGCGAAAATCCAAAACGCCAAGGCGGACAAGGTGCGGGCAGATACCCGAGAACTCGTATGGGCGTGATTGAAACAATGCGAGATGCGTTTGTTCGTGCCAGAGATTACAAACAAAGTTGGGCTGATTTTAAAGCTGGAAAGACGAAAATTGCACCGCGAAAAAGTTTGGAACTCGAACCTTTAGTTGAAGTTTTAGAAGGCAAGCGGATTGTTCATTGTCACGGTTATCGCTCTGACGAACATTTAAATTTATTGCGATTGGCAGAAGAATTCGGTTTCAAAATCGGTGTTTTGCAACACGCTCTTGAGGCTTATAAAATTGCTCCTGAGATCGCAAAACACGGTGCAGCCGTTTCAATTTTTACTGATTCTTGGTCATACAAACTCGAGGCTTATGATTCAATTCCTTATAATGCTTACATTATGTGGAAAAATGGTGTCAATGTTTCGATAAATTCTGATGATGATGGGCGAATGCGTCGTTTGAACCTTGATGCGGCAAAAATAATGAAATACGGCGGTGTTCCAGAGCAAGATTCGTTGCAAATGATTACGATAAATCCGGCAAAGCAACTTGGAATTGACAAACGAACTGGCTCAATTGAGGTTGGAAAAGATGCAGATATTGTGATTTGGACAGCTCATCCGTTTAGCGTTTTTGCGAGAGTTGAAACAACTTTTATCGAAGGCGAAATTTATTTTGACCGCACGAAAGACCTTGAAATGCGAATTGCTATGGAAAAAGAACGCAAAGCTCTTGAAGGTGCTGATTCTAACAAAACAAAAGGAAATGATCCGCCACCAATTCCAAAAGAAAAGAGAAAATCGCATCTTGATGACGCTGACGGAGGAAACCAGTAATGAAGTCAAAAGTAAAAAGTAAAAAGGTAAAAGTTATGAAAACGTTTCTTTTGATAAGTTTATTGATTGTAGTTTGCTGCTCTTCTCTATTCGCTCAGTCAGATGGTTCGCAGCAAAATTTGCTTGGCAAAGCCGGAACGTTTGCGATAAAAGGTGCGAAAATTGTTACGGTTTCCGGTGAAACGATTGAAAACGGAACTGTTGTCATAAAAGATGGGAAAATTCTTTCCGTTGGTGCAACAGTTTCAATTCCTGGTGATGCACAAGTTATTGATGGCAAAGGCTTAAGCGTTTATCCAGGAATGATTGATGCCGCAACAACTCTCGGTTTGCTCGAAATTGGTTTGAGTGCAGATCCGACCGTTGACGTTGCCGAATCTGGCGATATGAACGCCAATGCCAAAGCAATTGTCGGGATAAATCCGCACACATCGCATGTCAATGTGACAAGAGTTAATGGCATTACAACCGTTATGTCATCGCCGACTGGCGGCACAATTGCGGGGCAAACTGCCGTTATTAATCTTTGGGGAAGCACGCAAGCCGAAATGGCAATCGTTCCACTTCATTCTTTAGCTATCAACTTTCCGCGAATTTCGACTTTTGCCGGATTTTTTGGCGGACCGCAAATTGACTATAACGAAGCAGTTAAACAACGCGACAAACGCCTCGACGATCTAAAGAAAGTATTTCGCGATGCGGCTGAATATGCTCGCATAAAAGACGCTTACGAAAAAGATAAATCGCTTGTAAGCCCGGCGACAAACACAAAAATGGACGCGATGATTCCGTATATTCGCGGCGAAAAACCGATAATGTTTACCGCCGAACGCGAGCGAGATATTCGTGGTGTTGTAAAATTTGTCGAAGAAATGAAGGTTAAAGCGATTATTGTCGGCGGACAAGATGCTTGGAAAGCGGCAGACGTTTTGAAGAAAAACAATATATCTGTAATTTACACAAACATTTACAATCTTCCAGTGCAGGACGACGATGCTTTTGATTATTTGTTTGAAGCACCTTCTAAAATGCAAAAAGCAGGAATCAAATTCTGTATTTCGACCGGAAATGACGGTGCAGAAGTTCGCGATTTGCCTTATCACGCTGGTTTGGCTTCAGCTTACGGACTTTCGCAACTTGACGCACTGAAATCGGTGACGATTTACGCCGCCGAAATTCTCGGTGTTTCAGATAAAATCGGTTCAATCGAAGTTGGAAAAATTGCAAATATTGTGGTGACAGACGGCGATATGCTCGAACCGCGAACGAACATCAAATATCTTTTTATCAACGGCAGATTGCTTCCTTTGACAAGCCGCCATACCGAATTATTTGAGCGGTTTAAAGATCGTAAGTAGTTGATTAGTCATAATTTATGATTTATAAAAGAGCATCGAAAGGTGCTTTTTTTTATTGACTAAAAGTCTGTTACAATCTCGCTTTTAGCGAAGTAAAAAGTAAAAAGTTAGGAGGCTCAGATAATGAACAGTGAAATTATAATTTATCAAACACAAGATAATCTGACAAAAATTGAGGTTACACTCGATAACGAAACGGTTTGGCTGACACAAACGCAACTTGGCGAATTGTTTCAAAAGTCTAAATCAACCATAAGTGAACATATTAAAAATGTGTTTGAAGAAGGCGAACTTGACGAAATTTCAACTGTTCGGAAATTCCGAACAGTTCAACAAGAAGGCACACGAGAAGTTGAACGTGAAATAGAATACTATAATCTTGATGTCATAATCTCAGTAGGTTATCGTGTAAAATCTCTTCGCGGAACGCAGTTTAGAATTTGGGCAACCAATCGTTTGAAGGAACTTATTGTTAAAGGTTTTACGCTTGATGATGACCGTTTGAAATCGGGTAACAAGATGAATTATTTCAACGAATTGCTTGAGAGAATCCGCGATATTCGGAGTTCTGAAAAGGTCTTTTATCAAAAAGTTAAAGACATTTATCTGACAAGTATTGATTATGATAAAGACTCAAACGCAACGCGAGAATTCTTCCAAGTTATTCAAAACAAACTACATCACGCTATTCACAATCGCACCGCCGCCGAATTGATTAAGGAACGAGTTGATGCCGATAAACAGAATTTAGGCTTAACAACTTGGAAAAATAAACGAATCAGAAAAGAAGATGTTTTGATTGCCAAAAACTATTTAACTGAACCAGAATTACAGCAATTAAACTTGTTGGTTGAGCAATATCTCGCTTTTGCCGAATCGCAAGCACTCGCAAAACGTCCGATGTATATGAAAGATTGGGTTGCCAGACTTGATGCGATTTTGCAACTTAATGAATTGAACATTTTACACGATGCCGGAAAAGTTACTCGAAAACTTGCCGATGAAATTGCGTCTAAAGAATACGAAAAATACAACGAAAAACAACGACTGATTGAGTCGGAAGAAAGTTTGGCAGAATTAGAAAATGATATAAAATTGATTAAAAGTAAGAAATAAAACAACCAAAAAGATATTATAATTAGATATTTCGGTAAATTTTTGGCGAGCAAAGCTGGCAATAATATTTCAGCAGAAAATTCGCAGAAATTTGAAGTTGCTGTCAATATAATTTCCGAATTGCATTTCCAAAATTAAGGTAAAAATATGAAAAACGAATCAATTTTTAAGAAAGCCAGAAAACTAATCGATGAACGCGAGGTTTTAGAATCAAATCTTGATGATGCCCACGATTTGCTTTTTGACCTTGTCGAAAAAGACCCAACTTGCGATTGGGCTTTCGGTCTATTGTCAGAACTTTATTATTGGACGGGCGAATTTGCCGAGCCAGACGAGAAACTTTTTAACTTTGAATACGGCGTAAACTATGGAGAAAAAGGAGTTGCGGTTAATGAAAACTCGCTTGAAGCAAACTTTTGGCTCGCGGTAAATTATGGTTCGTTTGGCACTGAAAAGGGAATTATGAAAAGCCTTGAGCTGATAAAACCGATAAAAAAATGTGCCGAAAAAGTTTTAGAAATTGACGAAAGTTATTTTTATGGCGGTGCGTGGCGAATTTTGGGCAGACTTTATCATAAAGCACCAGGTTTTCCTTTTTCAGTCGGCGATACAAAAAAAGGAATTGAATGCCTCGAAAAAGCTCTCACTTTCGGACCGAAATTTTATTTAAATCATCTGTTTATTGCTGAGGCTTATCAATCAAACTCTAATAAACAAAAGGCAAAAGAGCATCTCGAATGGATTATTAACGCACCTTTAAATAAAAATCACGAGAAAGAAGATGAACTTTATAAAACTGATGCGAAAAAGATGTTGGAAAAAATGTAGAAGATAAAAAAACGAGCGGTAAATGCTCGCTATTGTAAAATAAATACACTCGGCATGATTCGAACATGCGACCCCTTGATTCGTAGTCAAGTACTCTATCCAGCTGAGCTACGAGTGCGTAATCCGCTTGATGCGAATTTAAAGACTACAAATGTTCTCGAAAAGTGTCAAGTTTGAAAGGAAATCTCAGCTGATTTATCTCTATTTTGGAGTATAACCTTGTCGCGTCTTGACAATTAAATCTGGATTTTTGACTTCTAATCTGATAGTTCTAAATTTTCCATCGCGTTTATCATTTGTTGGTTGATATTCGAGCGTGTAAAGCGAACGCAAACTAGCCGCTGCTTCGGCAAAAAATTTACTCAGTTCTTCTAAGCGATTAATCGTGTAAAGCGTTCCGCCACTGCGGTTTGCAACAATACTCAGACGACTTCTGGCGGCTGAAAACATTGCAATTTGAGCCGGACTTGGGTCAGCTAGTTTTGATGGATCGCCGGTCGGCAAAGCAATCGGATAAATTGTCACACCTTGAGAATCTGCGTAGTTTAACGTTGTGCTTAAAATTTCATTTTTTTCGGGGTTAATTGCTGTGACAAAATCTTTTTCGTCTAATTTAGAAAGCACAGCACGATCATTTTCTTTCACAGCTGAATCGACTCCATCTGTCAAAACAATAATTGCTTTGCGACGCTTGCCTTCACGTTTGAGTTTATCAAGTGCAAAGTCTAAAGCCTTGTATAATTGGGTTTTACCGCGACCGTTAGCGGCGTTAATTGAGTTTGCGATTGAATTACCGTTTGTTGTAAAGTCATTTAATAAATTTATTTTGTCGTAAAACTCAATAACTGCGATTCGATCTTCAGTTGATAAAGCACTAATAAATCTAAAAGCAGATTGTTTAATATTTTGTCGAAATCCGAGTGTTGAGCCAGACATATCAAGAATTAAAACAACGCTAAAAGGTGTGACAGTTGTTTGAAAATTAGCAATATTTTGCTGAACGCCATCTTCAAAAACCGTAAAATCTTCTTTGTTTAACGAAATAATTGGTCTGCCTTGCTTGTCGGCAACACCAACATTGAGACGCACAATACTAGAATCAATCTTAATCGGATCGTCATCCTGAGCAGTAATTTGGGCAAATATTGAAAAAATCAATAAGAGAAAAGTAATATATCTCATAATAAAACTATACATATTTCAGACGCTTTTTGAAACAAACTGGTTGCTTTTGAGAAAGTTTAGAAAAATTCTTAACAAAGACTGTAATTTAGTTTATAATCAAAAATTATATTAGGTTATTTATTGTAAATCTATTACATGTTGTGATGAGTCAAATTAATTTTTGGTAATTTTTGCTATTGATTATTTATTTAAAAGATAGATATTTAATTGCTTAATTTCACAGGTTTTTGAGGGGGAAAATGTTTTACAAGCCAGTTTATTGCTGCGATTGTGGCGAAAAAATTGAACGATTAAGCGATAGTTTGCTGAGTATTAGTAAGTTTTGTGAAGTTTGTAAACCTCATCATAAATTTGAAACCTATGCACCGAGATGCATAGTTTGCATCGGAATTTTAGGAACAATTTTTGGGTTTGGAAGTTTTTTGCAAAAACCAAATCAGCAAGTGATTGCATTTAAGAAGAGTGAAATTTCGACAATTGCTCCGGTTGCTCCGGTTGCAAAACAACCTGTTGCACCGAGTTTGAAGTCAGAAAAAGCGTCTGTTAAGGTTGAAGAAGTAAAAATTGGAACGAACCAAGAGGTTCAAACGTTTGATATAAAGACAGCACCTTTAGCAAAAGAAATTGTTGAAAACACTTCTTCCGAACCGGTTTATTTTTGCGGTGTGAAAACAAAAAAAGGAACACCTTGCTCGAGAAAAGTTAAAGGTGCTGTGAGATGTTGGCAACATCTTGGTCAAACCGCAATGTTGCCTCAAAATAAGTTGATTGCAAGTCAATAAGTATGAAAATTTTAGAAGCAAAAAGTTTGTTACAAAATCGTTATTTAATCGAACATTTGATTGGTAAAGGCGGAATGGGTGAAGTCTATCTTGCTGTCGATAAAAGACTTGGACACAAAGTTGCACTAAAACGAACATTCTTTACGGACGATGAAATTTTGGCTGCGGCTTTCGAGCGAGAAGCACGCACTTTAGCTAGTTTGCGTCATCCTGTTTTACCAAAAGTTAGCGATCACTTTACCGAAAATGGCGAGCAATATCTCATTATGGAGTTTATCGACGGCGAAGATTTATCAAAAAGAATTGAGCTTTCAAAAAAAGCATTTCCAATAAATTGGGTTTTGTTTTGGGCTGACGAATTGCTAGAAGCACTCGCATATTTGCATACGCAAAAACCTGCAATTATTCATCGCGACATTAAACCGCAAAATCTTAAGCTAACCAACGATAATCACATAATTTTGTTAGATTTTGGATTAGCAAAAAACAATGCTGGGCAAGCTCTAAATTCGACTGGAAGCGTTGTTGGATATACGCCGCATTACGCTCCAATGGAACAAATTCGCGGTTTAGGAACAACTCCGCAAAGCGATATTTATTCACTTTCTGCAACACTTTATCAACTATTAACGAACATTGTTCCGCCAGACGCTTTAAAACGTGCTGATGATATTGTTAACGGAAAAGCCGATTCGATTGAGGTTTTGAACAAATTAAATCCAAGCATATCTGCTCCAATCTCTGATGTAATTCTGAAAGGTTTATCTTTGCGTGCAACCGAAAGATTTGTTGACGCTCGTGAAATGCAAAAAGCACTTCGTGAAGCTTATGCTGGAGTTCAAGAGGTTCAAGCAGCAAATGCTAAAACTGTTGGATTCAACGTTGTCAGCGAAATACCGCTATCTCAAAAGCAAACGGAATCTTTTGTTTCTCAAAGCTATTTGCCAAATACTGTTGCTGATGTAAAAATTGAAGCCTTAATAACTGCTGAAAACATTTCGATTCCTGCTCAAGATTTAGGAGCAACAATCAGAATTGAGAACTTCAATGCTCCAATTGGTGAGAAAACTGAGGTGATGAATTTAATTGGAGACAAAACCGAGGTTATGCATTCAGTTGGCGAAAAAACTGAGGTTTTACCAAATTTTTCAGTTTCTGAGTCGGTTGCTCCTGTTTTTGTTGAGGAAAATATTAACGCGACAATGCCAAATATTTCTTTCAATAATCAAGAAAATTTTGCTCCAACCGAGGTTTCGCACATATCGCAAAGTGAAGGGCAACAAGCTGTTTTCTTTCAATCTGCCGATTCTATAACGCCAAATTCAGTTGTTGAACATAATTCTGTGGCAACTCAAACTCAGCCGCAAGCAAAAAAGAAATCGGCTGGTTTTGCCGTTGCTGTTTTAGGAGTTATCGGTTTAGTTGGTTTGATTGTAATTGGCGGCGGGATTGGCGGTTGGTATTATTTAAATGAGACTGGAAATGCGGTTATAACTGACCCAACTCCGAGCGTGAAGCCTAGTGTTGAAGAAACAATTACACCAGCTCCAACTCAAGAAGTTACAACAATTGATAATAATAATTCGAATATTGGCAATTCTAATTCTGATTCGAACACAAATAGTTTGCCTTCAAACACTTCAACAATCGTTGAAACAAATCCAACGGTTGATGATGATAAACCAACAGACAAACCAGTAATTAAATCAGCGGATAAACCAGTAGTTACCAACGATAAGCCAGTTTTGACGACACCACCAAACAAAGTTGCACCGCCAAAACAAACTCAACAAGTTGTTACTACAAAACAACCGGTAACTCCGAAAGTTATAAAAACTCCTAAAACGAAGCCAACACAAGGTGGCAGAACTGATATTTTGCAGTAATTTTTGAGGTTAAGATGTTAAAAAAAATCACACTTTTATTTGTCCTACTCTTTGCATTTTCGATGGTTTTGGTTGCTCAGCCAAATAAAAAACAGATTGAAAGAGCAAACAAATTAGCCAAAGAAGGCGATGCCGCTTATCAATTAAAAAAGTTTCGCTTAGCGATTGAAAAATACAACGAAGCAGTAAAAAATGTGAACGTATTTCCAGGTGCATATCTGAAAAAAGCCTATTCACACTATAACTTACAAGAATATCCACAATCTATTCAAAGTCTCAACACATCACTTTCGCAAGGTTCTTTGCCAATTGAAATTTACAAACTTCGATGGCTTGTTTATTACAACACAAAAGATTACAAACTTGCGGCTGTTGATGTTGGAGAAGGGTTAAGACTTGAACCTGAAAATGCTTATTTTAACCTTGCAAACGGTGATGTTCAGCGAGCCTTAGGAAATTTTGCTGATGCTGCGAACGCTTATGCAAAAGCAGCAATGCTCGACCCAAAAAATCCTGATACAAATTATTATGTTGCATTATGCTACAACGCTATAAAAGATTACACCAAGCAAGCTGATGCGGCGGAGAAAGCTCTAAAAGCTGGAACTAAATTTAAACTTGAATCTTATAATTTCCTTGCTCAAGGTTTATTAAGTCAAAGAAAATATCCAGAAGCGGCAGTTGCATATGAGCAGATTTTGGCTCTAAAACCAGATGATATAAGCATTTACACCAACTTGGGAGACATCTATCGAATTTTAAATAAATATAACGAAGCAATTGCAACTGTTCGTCAAGGATTGCGACTTTATCCGAAAGATGGAAATTTGTGGGTTAGTTTGAGTTGGTATAACAGTTTGATAAATAACCACCAAGAGGCAGTAAATACAGCAAAAGAAGCTATTAAATTATCACCAAACTTGAGTATGGGATACACGAATTTGTGTCGTGCATATAATGACTTGAAACAATTTAATGAAGCAATTCAAGCCTGTAACAGTGCTTTAAAACTTTTGCCTGATGATGGTGAAAGTTATCTTTATTTGGCTCGTGCTTTTGACGATTTGAAAAAACCTGATATTGCAACAAATATGTATCTCAAAGCGGTTTCGGGTTTATCGACATTTACACGCGAAAATCCTGAATATTCTGATGGGTTTTATCTTCTCGGAAATGCTTTATATGCAACAAATCAGCGTCCGAAAGCCATTGCAGCTTATTTGAGATGTCTTGAGTTAAGTCCAAATTTTCTCAAAGCTCGTTACAATCTTGGTTATATTTATGTCTTGCAAGGCGAAAAAAGTTCAGCAAAAAAACAAGCTGATACAATCTTGAAATTTGATGCTGATTTAGCGGCAAAATTAAATGAAGCTATCAAAAAAATGAAATAGTTAAGCTACTCGTTTTTGTCTCGAAAGAACTATTTGCAGAAAAATTAGAACAACTACGCTGACTAGCATTACTAACATTCCTTTGCGTAAGTCGTTGTAAAAATTAGAAATATAACCAATTAACCACGTTGTAAAAGTTGCACCTAAAGTTCCGCAAACGAAAAAAGGTGTGGCTCTGCGAGTTGCAGTTTCGCCAAAAATTGTTGTAAATCGAGATAAGTTTGTCGGGAATATTGAGGAAGTTCCTAAGCCTGCGAAAACGCCACCAACACTCAACATAAATACGTCTTGGGCTATAAGCATCAAAATAAGTCCAATAAAAATAATACATAATCCTAAAATTAGCATTTTATTTTCATTGAGAAATCTGGAAAGAAATGTTGCAATTACACGCCCGATAACGAAGAAAACATAAAATAATAAAACCGGTTGGATAAATGTATTTGCTCCATCTTCAAATCTTTGCGTGTAAGTTTTTAACCAACCGCCCATTCCACTTTCAAATCCAACGTGAATAAAATTAAAAAGAGCAATTCCCCAAGCAATTGGATTTGTCCAGATAGGAATTTCCGTATTTTCAATAATGCCAACACTTGGAGTTGTTTTTTTAACAGTTTCACGAGGCAACAAAGCCATTAAAATTCCGATAAATCCGAGAGCTGACGCAAGTAAAGCTGTTGGTAAAATTAGACTAGTTTTTTTACTTAAAATATCAATAAATGGTTGACTCAAAATAGCACCAATTCCCCAAAAAACGTTTAAAACGTTGAGTGCCGAAGCAGGATTTTCTGGCTTCATTTCGAGAATCAACATATTAATTGAAGGCAAGGTTAAGCCAATTCCAACACCATTTAAGGCAAATCCGGCAAGGCATAATTCAAATGAGTTGGCGTTAATTAACAAAATTCCCAAAGCCATTGAGAGACATCCAAGCAATGTCGCAAACAAAAAATTATCACGCTTTCCAAACCAATTCGTGAGAAAAGTTCCAATCAAAGAACCTGCAAATTGTGCAGGAAAAAGATACGCAATTTGTTGATCGTTTAGTGAAAAACGTGTTGAAAGTATTGGTAAAACTTGTCCGATCAAAACGGTGGCGATTCCTGAAAGAAAGAATCCAATATGGAGAAAAATAAGGAAAATTTTTGAAGATTCTGCTTTTATTTGCGGCATAACTTTTAAGATTAAGCTATCAAGTATTTTATTGTCTAATCAATTTTGGAAAAACAGGAAGTTCGACCAATTTTCAAAAATGTTATATCTTTGTTTCGTGAAAAATCTTATCGAAACACCTAAAAATTTTAATTTTGAACGAACACTCAAAAGTCACGGCTGGTATTCGCTTTCGCCATTTGTTTTTGATGAAACTGAGTGGAAACTTGGTTATGTTTTTAAAAATGAAAAGCCTTCTTTCGCAACTATTTATAAACAAAATGGAAATGTCTTTATTGATTCTAATGATGAAAAACACATTGCCGGATTTAGACGAATTTTAAGACTTGATGAAGATTTTACTGAGTTTTATCAGCTTCTAAAATCAGAAAAAGACTTTAAATGGATTGAAAAACAAAATGCCGGAAGACTTCTGCGTTCGCCGTTGGTTTTTGAAGATTTAGTAAAAACTATTTGCACAACAAACTGTAATTGGTCAATGACCGAAGCGATGGTGACAAGACTTGTGGAAAAACTTGGCGAGATTTCCACCTGTGGAAAACGTGCTTTTCCAACGGCGGAAGCGATGGCAAAAATGCCGATTGAGTTTTATAAAAACGAGATCAGAGCTGGCTATCGCTCACTTTATTTTGTTGAAATGGCACAGAAAATTGCTTCGGGTAAGTTAAATCCTGAAGATTGGCTTGCAAGTAAGTTGCCAACCGCTGACTTGAAAAAAGACATGAAAAAGGTCAAAGGCGTTGGTGATTATGCAGCCGAAAATCTTTTAAAATTAGTTGGAAGATATGATGGTTTGGCTTTAGATTCTTGGTTGCGTTCGCAATTTGCAAAAAAATATAATGACAAAATTGTTTGCGAAGATAAACAAATTGAAGACTTTTATGAACGATTTGGAAAGTGGCGTGGACTTGTTATTTGGCTCGATATGACTGAATCTTGGCATTCAAAATAAGCATAAACTTCAGTAGTAAAGACTTTTTTGCGTAATTACTTGCACTCTAAAATTATAAAATTCATTCAGACTTTATCATTTTTTGCGTCGTCTAAATTATTGAGCGACAATAAATCGCTTTGATTTTTATAAAAAATGGAGAGTTAAAATGAAAACAAATTTTTTGAAATTATTTGCAGTTTTTTCGGTAGCCTTTATGTTCTTAGCAATGGTTGAAGAGAGCAACGCCCAAAAACGACTAGCCCGCGGAAAATCATATACAAAAGCGGAAGTTGAAAGAATCATTAAACGTGTTGAGGAAAGAACTGACACATTTGTCAAACAATATGATAAATCGCTCGATAATAGCAGTTTAAATGGTTCGAAAAAAGAAGATTGGCTCAATCAAAGAGCGAGAAATTTGGAAGGAGCAACCGACGAACTTCGACGAGAATATGATCGCCGTGATTCTTGGCAAGAAAACAAAAATGAAGTTCGAAATTGTTTAAATATCGCGACTGATATTAATAAAAATATTAAAAACAAACGATATGGCAATGCCGCCGAAGCTAACTGGAGAGCTGTTGTTTACGAATTAAATACGCTGGCGAAAATTTATTATCTTCCGCAAATTGGCTCTAAAAGCTATTAAATTGTTTGAAATATTAAATGGACAAAACGAGTCATCTTTTTATTGAGGTGGCTTTTTTGTTTTGTCGCAAATAATAATTTCGAGCTTTTGGGTTATTTCGTTTGCATAATCGCGAGTTTCAACGTTTTTCGGACATTCTGGAATTTCAAATATTGGATGATAAGTAATTTCAATTTGGCGAAAAAACTTTGGATATTTCATTTCTTGTGACCAAACCCGATTTCCACCGCGAAGTGTAACTGGCAAAATCGGGACATTTGCTTCGAGGGCAATTCGGGCTGTTCCGGTCTTAAAGTCGAGAAGTTTTCCGTCAGAAAATTCGCGAGTTCCTTCTGGAAAAATCACTAGAGTCGCACCTTGACGTAAAACTTTTATCGATTTTTTGTATGCTTCACTACCTTTTCCGTCGAGGCTGACTGGAAAAGCCCCAAGAAATTTCATAATTCTGCCAATTATTGGACGTTCGCAGGCTTTGTCCCAAGACATAAATCGTAATTTTCTTTTTACGGGAATGACAATCCAAAATGGATCAATGTATGTTTGGTGATTTGAGGAAATAATTAGTCCGCCAGCCAAGTTTTGCGGAATATTTTCAAGCCCAACGAATTTTATTTGCCAAATCGCTTTGGAAAGCCAAAAGAGTGAAAATCTTAAAAAATTCATTAGAAATTCAGGTGCGTATTCGTTTTTAGGTGATTCTTTTTTATCTGACATAATTTGCAAAATTAAAGACAATTGAAAGAGCTCAAATGCAATCATAAGTTGCTAAAAAGAGCATTTCCAAGTAAAATCAGAGTATCTCGAAAAGTTCGCAAACACAAGAAAAATCAGTAGTTTATAGCGGAAATAATCACAATTTTTAGTAAATAAAAAAATAGTTTTCAAACAGGTTCTTAATGGATATTTTAGAAAATCAGCAAATTAATATCGATGACGAAATGCGTCGATCGTATCTCGATTACGCGATGTCGGTCATCATCGGGCGTGCTTTGCCAGACGTTCGCGATGGTCTTAAACCGGTGCACAGACGAGTTTTATGGGCGATGCACGAACTCGGCAACGCACATAATAAACCGTATAAAAAATCTGCACGTGTAGTTGGCGACACAATTGGCAAATATCATCCGCACGGCGACACCGCGGTTTACGACACGATTGTCCGAATGGCACAAGAGTTTTCGATGCGATATACGCTCATCGACGGACAAGGGAATTTTGGTTCGATTGACGGCGATAATGCTGCCGCGATGCGATACACAGAAGTTCGTTTGCAAAAACTTTCGGGCGAAATTCTCGCTGATATTGAAAAAGAAACTGTCGATTTTCAGCCAAACTATGACGAATCGCTTTCTGAACCGAAAGTTATGCCGACTCGCGTTCCGGTTCTTTTGATAAATGGATCAGAAGGAATTGCGGTCGGAATGGCAACCAAAATTCCGCCACATAATTTGACGGAAATCATTGATGCGACAATGGCTCTCATTAATAAACCGGAAATCACGATTGATGAATTGATTGAAATCGTTCCCGGACCAGATTTTCCGACTTCAGGTTTTATTTATGGACGCGAAGAAATTCATCGTGCTTATCGCGAAGGTCGTGGAATTTTGCAAATTCGTGCAAAAGCCGCGATTGATAGAATTGGTCGCAACAACATCGAAAAAGATGCGGTTGTTATCACCGAAATTCCTTATCAAGTTAATAAATCTAAACTTATTGAACGAATTGCTGAATTAGTGAACGAGAAAAAGCTTGATGGAATTTCTGAAATTCGCGATGAATCTAACCGCGAAGGAATTAGAATTGTTATCGAATTAAAACGTGATGCAGTTCCGCAAGTTGTTCTAAACAAACTATATAAACTTACGCCGCTTCAAGTTTCGTTCGGAATTATCATGATCGCGATTGTCGATGGACAACCGAAAGTCTTGAATCTAAAACAAATTCTCGAATGCTTTATTGCGTTTCGTAAAGAAGTTGTTCGTCGCCGGACTGAGTTTGAACTTCGCAAAGCACGGGCGAGAGCACACATTTTAGAAGGTTTGAATAAGGCGATTGACGCACTCGATTACATCATTCCTCTGATTCGAAACTCGCGTGCGGTTGATGAAGCGAAATCTTGGTTGACGGCAAATTTTGCGACGCTTGACGAAGTAAAAAGTTGGCGTGGTGTTGCTTCAGACAAACCTTTACCGAGTTTTCTCAAAGATTTAGAAAAGGTAATTGGCAGTCTCGATTTTTCAGATATTCAAGCTCAGGCGATTCTCGATTTACAACTTCGCAGATTGTCAGCTTTGGAACGTCAGAAAATTACTGACGAACTTGAGTCAATTCTCAAACATATTGCCGGACTTGATGCGATTTTGGAAAACGAACATCTGCTTCGCGAAGTTATTGTCGGCGAACTGGAAGAAGTTAGAAGATTGTTTGGTGATGAGCGAAAAACCATTATCGTTGACGCTGGCGTTGAACTTCGAATTGAAGATTTGATTCCTGATGAAGACGTTGCGATTACGGTTACTAAAGCCGGATATATCAAGCGAACTCCAGTTTCTACCTACACCAGACAAGGTCGCGGCGGAAAAGGAAGACTTGGTGCGAAGGCGAAAAATGATGATTTTATTGAGCATCTTTTTATTGCGTCAACCCATGCTTCGTTGATGATTTTCACCGCTGATGGACAAGTTTTCAAAATGAAAGTCCACGAAATTCCAGAAGCTGAACCTTCGGCACGCGGAAAAGCGGTTGTCAATATGGTTAATCTTTCTAGTGAAAGCAAACTCGTGGCTGTCATGGCAGTTCGAGATTTTGCTGAGGAAACCTACCTGACAATGGTTACACAACAAGGCGTAATCAAAAAATCGTCGCTTTCTGATTATCAAAATATTCGTCAAAACGGCATCAATGCAATCAATATTGATGAAGGCGATGAACTTTTGAACGTTATTAGAACTGACGGAAATCAGCTGATTTTTATCGCAACACACGATGGAATGGCGGTTAAATTTAACGAAACCGATGTTCGTCCGATGGGAAGAGTCGCACGTGGAGTTCGCGGTGTAAATCTTCGAAGCGGAGATTTTGTAGTTTCGGTTTGTGCTGTTTCAAAAGAGGGAACTGAGAAAATTCTTTCTGTTTCGGAGCAAGGTTTTGGTAAACAAACTCTGGCGAGCAGTTATCGACAAACTAAACGCGGTGCAACCGGTGTTATCAATATGAAAACGACTGAGAAAACCGGCAAAGTCGTTGCTGCTTTCCAAGTTGACGAAGATTCAGAGATCATGATTATTACGCAGCAAGCTAAATTGATCCGGCTTGGTGTTGATAAAATCCGCGAAGTAGGTAGAAATACACAAGGCGTTCGATTGATTCGCACAGGTGACGACGATATTGTAACCAGTGCATCTTTGCTCGACATCACCGATGACGAAGGCGGTTTGGATATTGACGAATAGAATTGTCTTATAACAATTAAAAAAGGAAGCTGAAGATTTTTCTTTAGCTTCCTTTTTTTGTTAGATATTAACCCTGCTGATTTAAAAAAAAATTAATTTATAAAGAAGTAGCAAGTTTTATCTCTGTCTAATTCTTTTAATATTATCTTTTTAATTTAGTCTGATTTTATTGAAAATAACTTTTAATACATAAATTCAATAACAAAAAATTAAATGGTTTGCTGTATTTATTGCGATTTAATCGTAATTTTTAAAACTAATGTTTAAAGTAAAAAAGAAAACATGTTAATCGCATTAGCAATTAACAAAACAGTTTTGTGTAGTAAAAACTTTAGTGCAAAATTATTCCACAAAACCTGAGGAATCAGGCAACCTTGTCAGAGTTTCACTTTCTAGGTCGATAAAATTTAAGTTGAGGAGAAAAATTATGAAAAGATGTTTAAGAAATGTATTTTTATTTTCGTTAGCAGTTTTGTCCACATATTCCTTTAGTTTTGCCTATAAATTTGAAGGGAAAAATGTAATCGTAGATGCTGCTGCAAATGGAGGTTCTTGTGCGATAAAATATGGAACTCCAGTCTCTGGGAATGATTTCGTTTTTGTAAAAAACTTGAATGGAACAAATCCTGCAATCGGTGCTATCACAACTTGCTCTGGAACAGCATTAACAATAGATGCCGTTCGAGGTGTAAAAGTCCCCAGAAATGGCACAACTGGAGATTTTTGTTTCCAAGGTGGATTGATTTCGTATTTAATCGCCTTTGACAATTATGTTAGTTTGCCTTCTCCAACAACAACTGTTTTTCAATATAGATGGATTGGAATTGATACAACAACTGATTCTAACTCTAGGGGTTTTGTAAACGTGCGTGATTTTGGTGCAAAAGGTGATGGAACAACAAATGACACATTTGCTGTTAAAAGTGCCTTAGCTTATATAGCCTCGTTACAAGGTGGGACACTTAATTTTCCGACGGGCGACTATTTATTAGATGGAAATCTTTCATTACCATCTGGAATTGTAATTCAAGGTGCTTCGTCTTTACACACCAGTAATTCATATCAAGGATTTAAGGCTAAAACTCGATTAAAAATTACTCAGGGTAATCGTAGTATTTTTCGCATTGGTGAGTGCTTAGAAAACATAAAAATTAGAAACATTTTGCTAACTGCGGATTTAGCAGTTAATTCAAACACTTATGGCATAGAGGCAGTAGGTCAGTTGAGACCTGGGTCAACTACTCAGGTAATTGGATTGGATGATGTTAGTTTCGAAAATTTTGATATTGGGTTTTATGAGCATTCAACTGATGTAAATAATAGTTGGCAGTTCGATTATGTTAAATTCACTCATTGTTTATTTTATTATAACAAAACTGCCGGAATTTTTATGGGTTCATACAATTCTGATTGGGATATATCTGATTCATTCTTTTATTTGCCAGCCAAAAACACAAACACTGGTGTTTTAGCAGACGGAATCCGCATACATTATGCAGGCAATGTTTCAATTAAAAGCACTTTTGCAGGTGGTGACTCCAATTTACTAAAAGGTGGAGATTTCATAAATGCCACACTTGTCACGAGTCTTAATGTTTTAAATAGTGGAGCTGAAAAGAATGAAAGAGCATTGTACTTTGGCTTCCAACCAACAAATGGACTTGCAGTAAATGATCGATCTGCAACTGTAACTTTTATTAGTAACGTTTTTGATAAAATAGAATTTTTTGGACGAGCAACATTTATTTCTACTGGAAACAAATATGGTGCAGATTCATTTAAGACGAATGGAGGGGCTGATTCTATTAATCCAGATGTAAATGTATATTCAACTGGAGACCGTTTTTGTTATGATATGGAAATATTAGGTTGTGGTAGTTCAACGACAGTTCCTAAATTTTATGGTGGTAATTTAGTTTTTGTTTCTGGTCAACCTGCGGAAACCGGTATAGCTGGCAGCATTCCTGCTCGTCCAACAATAATCGGCTCTAACCTGAATGTAAATGGGAATACAATTGCAACCGGAGATGTTCGTGTGACTGATAAAGAGTTGACACCATCTGTTCCATTACTCAATTTATCATCAACTAATTTTATATCGAAACCACTTCTCAGATTAGGACAATCGAATTTTTATTTCGATTTAAGCCGAAATTCTAATGGGTATTTACAATTTACTGGTAACCAGACAGCACCTTACAGAGGCTATTCTTTTGATGGTCCAGTTAAGTTGCCGACTTTTATTTTCCTGAATTTACCTAGCTACAATACGAGTGACGGTGAAATGTTATATTGCTCAGATTGTCAGAAAAATACTGCTCCGTGTTCAGGTACGGGAACAGGTGCTTTGGCTGTAAGAATTAATGGTCAATGGGAATGTAAATAATAGAAGTATCTTGTAAATTGTTAGCATTCAAGTCTTTTGAATGCTAACTTATTTTTCTATTATTATTTATAAAAATGTTAATAGAGAAGTCAAATTGGTGAAATCCATATTACTCAAAAATCATTTTTTCCTTTTTAAATGTAAGAATTAGACCTTTATTGTCATGATATGTAAATTTTACTGAGCATTTATGACACGAATTAAGCTGTAAAAGTTCAAATATTTTGTTCAAATCATATCCATACATTGGAATTAAAAATTTATCTCCGCCTTTTATCATTCTTCTTAAGCTGTAAATAAATGGGAAGTCGCGATAAATGTTTGAAAGAAATGAACCTTCAGTTTTATAAGTTAAATGAATAACTCCAATTCCACCGTTTCTAAGTCTTTTTAATAACTGTTCAAAATATAAATATCCAAGTTTAGGCGGAATATGTTGAATAACAATAAATGTGTGAATTAAATCAAAATCACCGTTTACTTTGCTTAATTCTGTATCGCTTTTGACGAATTCTAAATTGGTAAGCCCTTTAATTTTACTATTTTTTCTAGCCTCAGCCAGCATTGTATCAGAAATATCAACTCCGACAATTTCTTTACTTTTCAAAGCTAATGGAATTGTAATTCTGCCAACACCACAACCAAAATCTAATGATCTTTGAGGAAAAAAATCTGTTTCATTAAGTTTATCAATATCAATCCAAATCTTTTTTAGATATTGATTTCCTGATTCTAAAAACTCATCTAACAATTCTTCGTTTAAATTTGAATTTCTAAACTTTTCATCAGTTATAACTCCATAATATGGATCTTCTTTTCCGTAATGCTCCCAAGTTTCTTCGTTCATATTTCTAATTGTAATACTAAGTTTCTGATTTAAACAACTTATAAACAACTCCAAATACCAGCAACCATCATAGCTGGAGAACCACTTCCACCGGACTGACATGGTGTTGTATTTCTGCGGCAATTAGTGCAGTAAACCATTGACCCATTTGGCTTTGCTGTCGGCAATGAATTTTGCAAAAATGAAGGAAGTTGGACAGGTTGATTGAATTGAACATCAGTTCCAAAAATAGTTGGGCGACCTGTAACTGAGCCTTCACTTGGTTGTCCGGTCATGAACATTACGGAAGCCTTATCGAAATTGTTTGCTTGCGAACCTTGGCATCCTAAACTAAATCCATCGTAGCAAAAGCGATCGCCTGTCGAATAAACACGAACCCTTTCATCAGCCTTAAATGTTTTAGGTCCGTATAAGTTTCCGGTGGAAACAAATGTTCGGCGTGCTTTAAACTCAATGGACTCTCCAAAAATATTGTTTACAAAAGTAATTGGATATGAATAATCGCCTGCACCTGGAACATCACCATAAACCATTGAGTTTGTAACAGATTCAGTTTGCGAATTAATAACTGTAAGATTGCCACCGTCAATTATATTTAAAAATGCACCGCCTAAAGCACTGGGAAATCCGCCTCCATAAGTGTCTTCAACAGTAATTAAAGCACTATGGTAAAAATACATTGCATCGCCTTTGGTTGTTGCGGTCGCCTTTGGCATCAGAAAAAAATTACCACTTATCTTCCAATCAGCGTTGCGTATTCGACACCAAATTCCGGCATCGCGATTGTAAACAAATTTGCAGTGATTAACTTTTATATAATCGCACTGCCAGTTGTAATTTGTTGACGCTAAAGATCGAAAATTAAGCCCACGAAAAAAATTATTAAAAGAAATTCGGGTAAATTCCATATCTTGACTTGAATAATAACCACCAACTGCTTCAATACCGTAAGTATTTTCGTTAATATTTGCATAAAGCTCAATATCGCGGACAACAACTCTTTCGGTGCATTCGCCGATGCGAAAAATCGCCCGATTCATTCCGTTGAGAGTAATCCGGCTAGGACTAATTTGATTAATATTATTTGTCGGAGCACCTGAAGAAACTGAGCCAACTCCTTGAATAATTATTCCCGATGGAATAGTCAAACCTTTAAAGTTTGGCTCGCCACCAACCACAAAATCGCCTTCTGGAAACTGTAAAGTTCCACCATTTCTCGTTGCAATAAAAGCCAAAGCACTTCTAATCGCGAGTGTGTCGTCCGTTTTTCCATCGCCGACAGCACCAAAATCTTTGATGTTATAAATTCCCGGAGTTTCGGGAGTTGAAAGCCATTCATAAACAACTTGCGGTGTATATTGATCGCCACTAAAACTAATTTTGTAACGCTTATCTTCGCCGGAAAAACACCATTTTTGGTTGTTAGAATTTAAACGCATCGTTGCGGTTGAGGCACTTGTTTTAGTAATTGTTGCCGCCGAACCACCACAACCCGAAACGTTCATCGGTGTTTTTTTGTCAATATCAGTAATTGTGACGCTTGGTGTAGCAGTCGAGTAACGTATTGCACAAGCAAACGAAGTTTGAGTTTCAGGTGCGTCAACAATGATATTTGCACCTTCAAACTTGTTTTGTGCAAATGTTGAAACCGTGATAAGAAAAATGAATAATATGGAAAATATTTTATGCATAATTTATTAGATGTTTATTTTGAGAAATCAATTCTAAAATAAACTAATGATTAGTCAAATTTATAGTGGTTTTCCACAATTCCGACAAATGTTAATGTATCAACAATTTTTAATGCTCTAAATCTCTGTCTAAATTCTTTACTTTCTGAATCATGTCGAATCATTAAATCAAGCAAGTCTTTGTCGCGACTAACAATGAAATTGGCGTTTTCTTGAATTGCAAGATTAATATAGGGTTCGTCTTTTGGGTCGCGTGTTAATCTATAAGATTTTTTGACTGATGAAACAAAAGTAGCATTCTCTTTAATTTCATCAATGAAAAAATTAACATTTGTTTCGTTAGCTTTTGTAAATTTTGCTTGCGTTTCGCTTCGTATGAGAACATCGCGGAGTTCATCTAAAATATGATGGCTGATAAGAAGTTCAACTTTCTCTGCAACAACTAATTCCCAACATTTGCTTCCAATCCCTTGATCAGAAAAGAAAATCTGCCAAAAAACATTACAATCAAAAACAACTCGCAAAATATTGTTTGGCATTTATGATTTTCCATTTTTCTCTTTCAAGATAGTCTTACGAATCGAATTTAAAAAACAATCTAATTCATCTTCACTCATTTCGCTTTCTCGAAATTCTTGACGTACCGGGGTGAGTTCATCTTCTAGACTTGGACGCATAGCTTGTTTTTTTACAAGCGTTTGGATAAATATTTTGATGTCCTGACCTTTTGCTTTGCGTTCTAACGCAACTTTAATATCGTTAGTTAAATCAATTGTGATTTGCTCTATTGTGTTTGAAATAGCCATAAAAACTCCAAATAATTTTTTAAATTATAACAGATAGAATTTTACTCGAATAGTGTCGGAGAGTTGTTCGTTTTTAATAAACCTTCCAACCCGAAATGTTGATAAGCCAATTTCGTCACCATTCGACCACGCGGCGTGCGATTGAGAAAGCCTGTTTGAATCAAATATGGCTCAATAATCTCTTCAATCGAATCTTTTTCTTCGTGAATCGAAGCCGAAATTGTGCCAAGCCCGACTGGTCCGCCCTCAAATTTTTCGATTATCGTCAACAACAATTTGCGGTCAATTTCGTCAAGTCCGTAAATATCAACTTCCATTCTGTTCAGAGCATCTTGGGCGATTTCTTCTGAGATTTTACCGTCGTAATCAACTTGAGCAAAATCTCTTACGCGACGCAAAAGGCGATTTGCAATTCGCGGAGTTCCACGTGAACGTTTGGCGATTTCCGTTGCTCCGTTTGTGTCAATTTCAACGCTTAATATGTTTGCCGATCGCTCAATAATCGTCCGCAAATCATCAACATTATAAAAATCTAAATGGAAAATTATCCCGAAGCGACCACGCAGCGGAGCCGTTATCAAACCCGGACGAGTTGTTGCACCAACGAGCGTAAATTTCGGCAATTCGAGCTTGATTGAACGTGCGGCTGTGCCTTGCCCAATCATCAAATCGAGGTTGTAATCTTCCATCGCAGGATACAAAATTTCCTCAATTGCCGGATTCAGCCGATGAATTTCGTCGATAAAAAGCACGTCGCCTTCGTTTAGATTTGTCAGAATCGCCGCTAAATCGCCCGCTTTTTCGATAATCGGACCGGCGGTTGTTTTCAATTCCGAACCCATTTCGTTGGAAATAATCAGACTTAAAGTAGTTTTCCCAACGCCCGGCGGACCTGTCAGCAAAACGTGATCCAACGCTTCACGACGCGACAACGCCGCTTTCATAAAAATCCGCAGATTATCTTTTACTTTGCGTTGCCCGATGTATTCGGCAAGGCGATTCGGTCGCAAAGAAAGCTCGATTTGGGTTTCTTCATCAAGTTGCGAACCGTCGCGGTTATCGTAGTTTTCTAGGTTTTCGGTCATGTAAAATTCAATGGTAATTGAACTGGAACGCAAGCGGCTAGCTTGCAAGATTTTTTAAAAAAAATTAGCGAACTTTGGTTAAATTCAAATTTCCGTCTTGCTAAACAAATAGCGAACGCTCTCGCGTCCGTGCAATCGAGCCGATTACGTTCCAGTCATCAATCGGTAAACTACCGATTTTCTTTCTTTTTAATTCAGGTAGGCGGACGTTGTTTTTCTTTAGCTGCTTCGTCGTCTTCAAAAATACTCGTTCGCCCGCCGTAAAATGTTTCGCGGTTTTTATCATACAGAATTTCGTATTTTTCGAAGGCACCGCCGCGACCGCGATAGTCAATTTCGTATTTCCAAACGCCTTGTTTATTCACTTTTTGTCCGAAAAAATAATCAACCCAAAATTCGTTTGAAGTTTCGCCGTCTATTTTCAATTCGGTTTGATACTGAATTACTTTATCTTGCGTTTCGCTGTAACCGATCAACGTTGTTTCCAACCCCATACACGCAACCGCGTCAAAAATGGCGAACTCGTACGGTTTGCCGTCGTTATTGTAGTCGCTTAAGTTCAACAAAGTCGGTTTTCCTTCTTTGTTTTTATCGAGTTTTGCAACATTGTAATATCCGCGTTTTATCAAATACGGCAAATCGAGCGTGTTGTCTTCACTCGTTAATCCGTTGCCGATTACCTCAATCGTGTTGATTTCTCTTTTAGTTTTCAAATCAAACAATGAAACTTTGGCAACGCCCGAATAATAATGTCCGCGAGTTTGGTCGGGACAAGTGTAAATGTCGTCGTCAGCAGCACGCGGATTTTTCTTTGGATTCGGCATCCATAAAATAATTTGTCGTGTCGGCGTAACATTCGCTTTTTCAAGAATTACGGCAATTTTCGGAATATCTTGAGCATATAAATTTAACGAAAGTAGAAACAGAATGAATAGAAATTTGTGCATATTGTTCATTAACCTTTGGCGAGAAGTTGTAAACTTCTTCGCAATAGTTTCTGAACGCTCATTTCTGTTCCTTCTTGCATCGCTTGATTTATTGCTTTTTCTGCCGCCGCACGTTGATAACCGAGATTTGTCAAAGCAGAAATCGCATCATCCATAATTGCGTCGCCCGAACTTATCGGAATTCCTTCGGCTTTCATTTCTTCGCCCGCGATTACTGAAAGTTTGGTGATTTTATCGCGTAATTCAATCACGATTCGTTCCGCTGTCTTTTTGCCAACGCCCGGAATTGTGTTTAACCGAACCAAGTTATTTGAGCGAATAGCGGAGATAATTTCGTCCGCAGACATTCCCGAAAGTGCTGTGATTGCTGATTTTGGTCCGATTCCCGAAACTGAAACAAGCAATAAAAACAATTCTTTTTCACGCAAGGTTTTAAAACCGAAAAGCTGAAAAGCGTCTTCGCGAACGATTGTTTGAATCCGCAACGAAACATCTGAACCGATTTCGCCGAGTTCGTAAAATGTCGAAAGCGGAATCGAGACTTCGTAGCCGACACCGCCAACATCAATAATAACGAGGTTCGCGTCTTTTTCCAATAATTTTCCAGACAGATAAGCAATCATTTTGTAATTTTCACGGTTAAATTTTTGTAATCGATTTCTAGTTTTGAATCAACCAACATTTGCGTTCCGATTAAACATTCATCATTTTCGCTTACGAGAATTTGAACAGTGAAATCTTTGCCCAACCAACCTACTGTTGCTAATGCCGTTTCGATAAATGTGGTGTTTTGCTCAACCATTGTTACTTCTTCTTTTCCGACAAAACGCATCAAATTGTCTTCCGCAAATTTTCTTGGAAATAAAAAAGAACCATTAAATCCGGTATCTAGCACACATTCAATTTGTGAACCGTTTGACAATTTGACACTCAAAACGGCTTCTAAACTTTCATTTATAAAACCTTCTTGTTGAGCCATGATCCTCCAATTTTATGTACGTATTTAAACCCGACTCTAACAAAATAAAATTTACTGTTTGGCATTTCATCCAAAGCTCTTAATGTAGCTTGAGTATTATCTTTATCAACAACATACTTCCCCAAAAATGGCTCAATCGCCACAAATTCGCCGTTATGTTTCGGTTCAAGTTTAGCTTTTAAATTTTCTTCGTAGAACTTTTTGCCCAAAGTTACTAAATCGTCTTTCATTTCAACCGTCATAAAATACCTCCGCAATGTTTCACACTTGAAACGTATTGTAAGTTATTCGCTTTAAAGAAACAAACCAATTTCGATTCTAGTGCATCTTTACATTGTGGAATAATTCACGTGCTATTTTTCACACAATGAAAATCGCGTTATACTCAAAACCGAAAGATGAAAGTAGATAAAATATCAGAATTAACGACCAATCGCTTGAGCATTTATCTTCGCTGTTTGCACGAACTTGCGGCGGCTCATATCAAAACAACGTCTTCGGATGGATTAGCGAAACGGTTTAATTTAAACTCGGCTCAAATTCGCAAAGATTTAGCATATTTTGGAGAATTTGGCGTTCGTGGAGTTGGATATTACGTTGAATCTTTGCGAGACCATATTACCAAAATTCTCGGTTTAGACCGCAAACATCGCGTTTGTATAGTTGGTGCCGGAAGATTAGGAACTGCTCTCGCAGATTATTATGGTTTTTCGCAAACGAATTTTGAAGTTGTCGCTATGTTCGACTCCGATGTCGAAAAAATTGGGCAAATAATTGGAAGTTTAGTTGTTTTCGATTTAAAGCAAATCGCGGAAGTTGTTGCAAAACAACAGATTGATGTTGCGGTTATTGCTGTTCCGGCAAATCACGCTCAGAGTGTTTTAGACGAAATTGCAAATGCGGGAATTACGGCAGTTTTAAATTTTGCACCAACTCCATTGCGGCATAATGACGATTTGAAATTAAAAACGGTCGATTTAACAATTTCTCTCGAAAGTTTGGCATTTTTTCTTGCCAAACCAGCGTTGGAAAATGGTAGTATTATGAAACCGATTGAAGTTAATCGGCGAATTATTAATTAGGATGCCGACGATTTTAAATATAGACGGTTTTTCTGTCAGAATTAGAACAAACGATCACAAACCAACGCACGTTCATATTTTCAAAGCTAATGGTGAAGCGAAAATTAACATTTTGAACGCAGAAGTTGTCAAAGTTTGGAATATGTCAGCCAAAGATGTTAAAAAAGCTGAGATTATTGTTTCGGAAAATGCTGAAATGTTAGTTGTAAAATGGGGTGAAGTTCATGATGCAAGATAGATTTGATGAAAGATTCGCTAACGCGATTCAAGCCGCAAAAAACTCCGATGCCATTGAACCGCGAGCAAAAAATGCATTTTATGATGCAAAACACAATCGCATTGTTGTTGAACTTAAAAGTGGCTGTATTTTTATGTTTCCGACCAACTTAACGCAAATTTTATCTGAGGCAAACATTGAACAACTTGAATCAGTTGCGGTTACGCCTTCTGGTGAAGGTCTATATTTTGAAAAATTAGATGAGGATTTTAGTTTGCCAAATTTAATGATTGGCGTTTTTGGAAGTAAAAAATGGATGTCGAAAATTAAAAAGAAAGACTCATTGAATAATGAAATCAGAAATATTCCTCAAAAAAAGAGAACATCTGAAAGACAAGTTGCGTAATATAGAAGTAAGAAATAAGGAGTAAGATTTATGTTAAAAAGAGCAATTCCATTTATTATAACGTTCGTTTTGGGTCTTGCAATTGCAAGTATTTTTGTCAGTATTGTTCCAAGTTTTAATTTTAGACGTGGAGATCGAGGTAAAAATTGCCGAAATAAACACGAAGCTATTCACGAATTGAAACGTGAAAACGAAATGTTACGTTTCGAAAATAGAAATTTGAAATCGCAACCTATTCGCGAGATACCATATAGCGAATTGGATGAAATGATGTTTGAGAACTCTGTTCCGCCGCCAATGCCTGTTGAACCTCGAAGAAACAGATAACAGAATTCGAAACAAATATGGTTCGCAAAGTCGCGAAAGTCGTGTAATAATGACTTTTGCGATTTTTTATTTGGTAAAAAATATTTATGAAAAGAAATAATTGCGGATTTAATTTGAGCGTCTTAGTTTTGACTTTATTTATAGGAGTTTTAATCCACGATTTATTGATTTCCATGAAGTTAGTGGAGTAAATTAACAATTGTTTAGACAAAAAATGTAGCAAAAGTAATCGAATATCTTTTACGATTTATTAAATGGAAGAACAAGCAGCAAGAAAATTAATTATCGAAGTTGGAAAACTTCTCTACGATCGTTCGTATGTTGTCGCTTCTGATGGTAACGTCAGCATTCGTCTCGATGAAAATCGAGTATTGGCAACACCGACAATGACTTGCAAAGGTCGAATGACAGAAGATATGCTCGCGATTACTGATTTGGACGGAAATTCGCTCAATGATCGAAAAGCTTCAAGCGAACTCGCGATGCATCTTTTAATATACAAAATGCGTCCTGACATTGGTGCCGTTTGCCACGCACATCCGCCGCACGGAACTGCATTTGCTGTTGCCGGACTCGCAATTGATGAACCGATTTTGTCGGAAGTGATTCTCACACTCGGCTGTGTTCCGTTGACTGATTACGGAACACCTTCAACTACCGAATTGACTGACGCGATGATTCCTTTTGTCCAACATCACAATGCACTTTTGATGGCGAATCACGGAGCTGTCGCCTATGGAACTGATTTGTGGCAAGCGTATGATCGACTCGAAACATTAGAACACACAGCAAAAATTGCGATTCTCTCGCGTGCATTGGGTGGACCGACAAATCTACCTGCCGATGCAATTGAAAAACTCGTTAATATCAGAGAAAAAGCTGGTTACCTGACATCCGAAGCTCGCTGCCAAGCTTGTGGATATTTGGAAGATTCGGGAATTTCTCGCGACACACATTCAAATTCAGATTCCAAATTTCATATTTCAAATGCTGCAAAAATGTCTTTTACCCGCGAAGAGTTAATCCAGCTTTTGAGTCAAGTTTCACAGTTAAATTAGTTCAAAATCCACTTAAAAAGCCACGCTTAGAAGTTTCTAAGCGTGGCTTTTTTGTTTTGAATTCTACTAAATCTTATTCAACTGTCACAGATTTTGCCAAGTTTCTTGGTTGGTCAACATCACAACCACGGCGAACGGCGATGTGGTATGCCAATAATTGCAACGGGATAACGGCTAAGATTGGTGATAATAAATCTGAAGCTTCAGGAATTTCAATCACGTGATCTGAAACTTTAGACGACATTGTGTCGCCTTCAGTTAGGATCGAAACGATGATTCCGTCGCGTGATTTTACTTCGACAATGTTCGAATGAGTTTTTTCGTATCGAAGCTCACTGAGTGAATTATTGTGTTCTTTGGTGTTGATGACAACGACCGGAAGTTTTTCGTCAATTAACGCATTTGGACCGTGTTTCATCTCGCCTGCTGGATAACCTTCGGCGTGTATGTAACTGATTTCTTTGAGTTTAAGTGCACCTTCGAGCGAAACAGGGAAGTTGATTCCGCGTCCGAGATATAAGAAATCTTGCACTCGGAAAAACTCTTTTGAAAGTTCCTCAATGCTATCTGCGTCGTTCAATAAATGTTCAATTTTGAGTGGCAATTCGGCGAGTTCTTGAGCGTGATATTTTGCTTCGGCTTCGTCCATTTTTCCGCGAACTTGACCGAGATACATTGCAAACAAATAAATTGCAATCATTTGAGCGGTAAACGCTTTGGTTGAAGCAACTCCAATTTCCGGTCCGGCGTGAGTTAAAATTGTGCCTTCAGCTTCGCGTGTAATCATCGAACCTTGAACATTACAAATCGCTAAAACTTTGCAATTGCTAAGTTTAGCTTCACGCATTGCAGCGATTGTGTCCGCAGTTTCACCTGATTGGGTGATGACAATGAGCAACGTATTTTCGTCTAAAACCGGATTTCGATAACGGAATTCGGATGCATAGTCAACCTCGACTGAAATTCTCGCAAGTTGCTCAATCATATATTTCCCGGCAAGTGCGGCGTGCCAACTTGTTCCGCAAGCTGCAATTTTAATTGAAGTAAAAGACTTGAATTCATCTTCGGAAATGTCCATCGGATCGAGATAAACTTTTCCGGTGTCGAGCGAAATTCGACCTTTTACCGTATCGCGAATCGCACGCGGTTGCTCGTAAATTTCCTTGAGCATAAAGTGCTTGAATCCGCCTTTTTCCGCCATAATCGGATCCCAAGTGATTCGCTGTTGCTTTGGTTCAACCACGTTTCCGTCAAAATCAGTCACGCGAACAGAATCTTTGGTCAGAATCGCAATTTCTTTTTCGCCAAGATAAAAAACGTCGCGTGTGTGCTGCAAAATCGCAGGAATATCTGAAGCGACAAAATATTCACCGTCGCCAAGTCCAATCACAACTGGTGGACCTTCGCGAACGACGACAATCGTGTCAGGTTCGTCAACTGAAATAATCGCAAGTGCAAAAATTCCACGTAATTCATGAACTGTTTTGCGAACGGCAAGTTCGAGCGAAAGCGATTCGGTATTGAGATAATGTCCAACCAAATGTGCAACAACTTCAGTATCAGTTTCAGTTTTAAATTCGCTGCCGAGAGCTGTAAGTCGTTCTTTGAGAAACATATAGTTCTCAATAATTCCGTTATGAACGACAACAACTTTGCCTGATTGATCGCGATGCGGATGAGCATTATTCTCAGTCGGGCGACCGTGAGTTGCCCAACGAGTGTGTCCAATTCCATAATTTCCATCGAGCGGATTTAAGCGAATAACTTCTTCAAGATTGCGAAGTTTTCCTTCCGCACGACGCAGCGAAAGCTGCTTCGAATCATCAACGACAGCAATTCCCGCCGAATCGTATCCGCGATATTCTAGTTTCCGTAAGCCTTCAATAATGACAGGCACAACTTGTTTGTTTCCAACATATCCAACAATTCCACACATAATTTTAGTTTAATTTAGTTCTGCAAATCTGCAAAAACTCGGCAGGATTGACAACTTTTAATTTCGGGTAAGTTTCTAAGAAATTTTTATCTCTTGCTAAATCTAGCAGATCTTTATCTCGACTGACTAGAAAATCTGCTTCAATAATTAAAGCCAAATTGATAAAAACTTCATCATTTTCATCACGTTCAAATTTGTAAATATCATCAATTTTTTCAATATTTACTGCAAGGGAATATATTGATCTTATAACTTCTTTAACTTTTTCGTCAGTTAAAACAGGATAATTTTTCCGCAATTTTGGTCGATGCAAAACATCTTTTATTTCATCTAAAATTGCATCTGTGACAAAAATACGAACTTCATTATTTTCCACCAATTACCAACAAGCAAAAGCTGCACCTTTATTACTCAGAGTTGCTTGGAGGTAAATATTTGTGTCAAAAACCGCATCAATCATCGGTTTTTTAATGGCTTTTCGAAACGAACTTCTGATAAGGCTTCTTTGACCAAATCATCTAATTCAGATTCGCTTATTTGTAATTTCTCAGTATGCAAGTGAATCGGTTTTACAACCTCAATCAAAGATTGAGATGCTTCTCGTTCCAATAAATTACTGACAAATGTCTCCAGATTTTGCCCAAAAATTTCAGCACGCTTTTCGAGTTTACTCTGTGCTTTTGGTGAAATACTAATAGTTATACTCATAAAAACTCCAATAAAATAATAACACAGACTGCGGCTTGTTTATTTCCGGCGTGTTTAACAATTCCACAAATAAGTTTATATTAGGTTAAGGCAAGTTCAGTAACAGTTTTATCTTCGTAATTTTCGATTAAAACACCAATAACTTCCATCAACGAAGCCAACGGATGGGTTTCATTTTCTCCAACTTCATCAATCAATTTATCTAGTAATTCAACTAATTTTTCGTAATCTTTATCACTGTGCGGAACGCTAACAACACTTTCTAAAGACGACCACGCTGATAAAGTTTTTTGTAATTCAATACTCATAAGTTATTCTTTCCATTTACTTTTATCGTATTCGGCGTGTGTCAAAATCGCCCGAATATAAATTCTCTTTCGATTATAATGGATTGCTGCAATAAGTCGAACTTTGTTTCCGCCGATGTTAAAAACTGTTAATTTGCCAACTTGGTCAGCGGTCGAAAATTGTTCGTGTAACTTTGCGAAATTTTCAAAATCATTGGATTTTGCCGTTTTATACCAATGAAATAATGCACTTTTTGTTTCGGGGAATTTTTTTGTAAATTCATTGAGTCTTTTGCGAGTTATGATGTGCATCTATTTTTGCTTTTTCTCTTTTCCACAAAATTGATTAAATTGTCGAATTTATTCATCTTTATCCAAAGTTCTAATTGATCTTGCCGGAGCACCAACTGCAAGTTTATTTGCTTCAACATTTTTCGTAACCACACTTCCGGCACCAGTTACAGCACCATCGCCAATTTCAATCGGTGCAATCAACATTGTATCAGAACCAATCTTGACATTATTCCCGATTTTCGTGGCGTGTTTGTTTTTTCCATCGTAATTACAGGTAATTGTTCCAGCACCGATATTAGTTTTTTCTCCGATGGTTGCATCGCCTAAATAAGTGAGATGATTAGCTTTAGAGCCGCGACCGAGAATTGTTTTCTTGAGTTCTACAAAGTTCCCAACCTTTGCTTTTTCTTCCATTCTTGCGTGACCACGTAGATGTGCGAAAGGACCAACCGTGCAGTTATTTCCAATTTCAGAATCAGTAACAACGCAGCTATCGAGAATTTCGACGGAGTTTCCAATCTTAGAATTAGTGATTCGTGTATTACTTCGAATTGTGCAGCCAACGCCGATTTCTGTGTTTCCTTCAATTGTGACATTTGGAAAAATTATTGTGTCGCGACCGATTTTTGTGTCAGCAGAAATATAGGTTGTTTTTGGATTAATAAAAGTAACGCCTGAATCGAGCATCAATTTTTTCATAATCCGCAAACGCATAACTCGTTCCATATCAGCAAGTTGGAGTCTGTTGTTGATACCTTCAATTTCGTTTTTATCGTGATGCTGATAAATTGCAACATTTTCGTTCAATTCTTTTAGAAGTTGCGGAACATCGGTCAGATAATACTCATTTGTCACAACGCTTGGCGTTATTTTAGTTAATGTTTGAAACAAAAGTTTTGTGTTAAAACAATAAATGCCCGAATTAATTTCTCTAACTTTACGTTCATCATCAGTTGCGTCTTTTTGCTCAACAATTTTATCAAAACTGCCTAATTCGTCTCTGATAATTCTGCCGTAACCTGTTGGATCATCTAGTTTTACGGTTAAAATTGTGCAAGCAGCACCTTTTGGTGAAGAAGAGTGATGTTGTTGAATCAAAGCTGCGAGTGTTTCGGCTTTTATTGACGGAACATCGCCCGAAAGAACAAGCAAGGTAGAATTTTCATTTTCGAGAAATCGGCGTGCCGAATTTACCGCATCGCCTGTTCCGCGTTGTTCACTTTGCCACGCAAAATCTGTTGTAGATTCTTCTAATTCTTTTAAAACAGATGACTTAACATCTTCACCTTGATGACCAACAACAACGCAAATTTTTCTTGGAGCAAGGGCAGTTGCTGTTCGACAAACGTGATTAATTAACGGGCGACCGTCAATTTTATGTAGCACTTTGGCTAAATCAGATTTCATCCGAGTTCCGAGTCCGGCAGCCAAAATCAGAACATCAAGTTTCATTATTTCCATATTAAAAATACACAAAATCGCGTCAATATTTAATTGCTAATTGCGATTTGCTTCAATGTTTTCGGTGCATCTGCACACAATAAAATTACTTCAGCGAGTTTGTCAGAACGATGACGAACCTGCTCACTTTCGTCTAACAGATTACCATAGACAATTTTTGCTCCGTCAATTGTTTCAGGTTTTATCGAGCCATGAAGACCAATCTGGTCAGCACCTTCGACCGCGTATCGTGCAGCTTGTTCTTTTTTTACTGCACAATTATTGACAATAATATAATCAAATTGAATTTCTGGAGCGTATTGTTTTACTATTTCGAGATGCTTTTTGGCATTAAATCCGTCAGTTTCGCCAGGTTGAGTCATTAAATTACAAACAAAAACTTTCGTCGAAGTTGAATCAGAAATTTTTTGTGCCACGCCTTTGACGAGCAACGGCGGTAGTAAAGAAGTAAAAAGTGAACCTGGACCAATTGTTAAAACGTCTGCTGTTTCGATTGCTTCGAGTGCTTCCGGCAATGGATGACACGTTTCAGGCAAAAGTTTAATATTTTTTATTGCGGTGCCAAATTTTGATAAATTTGTTTCACCGAGAATCTGAGTTCCGTCTTCTAATTCTGCAACTAATTGGACGTTTGCGTTTGTTGCCGGATAAATATGTCCTTTACTCGCTAAAATTTCAGACGAAAGTTTGACAGCTTCCGCAAAATCTCCAGTAATTTGCGTTAAAGCTGCGAGAAATAGATTTCCAAAACTATGTCCAGCGAGTTCGCCTTCGCCTTCAAATCTGTGTTGAAATAACTGCGAAAGCAGATGTGAATCTTCAGATAAAGCAACCATACAGCTTCTAATATCGCCTGGAGCAAGCATCTTGAGTTCATCTCGCAATCTTCCAGAACTTCCGCCATCGTCAGAAACTGCAACAATTCCTGATAACTTTTTTATCCAAATTGGTTCGCTTTTACCAGCATCAACGTATTTTTTTAAGCCGGAAAGAAGTGTCGAAAGCCCAGTGCCGCCGCCAATCGAAACTACGCTCAAACCTTTTGATTCTTGAAAAAAAATGTGATTTTTCATTAAATACGATGTGTAAATAAACTTGATTTTTTATTGAGCTGAGGTAACTCGTTGAAAGATTAGCATTAATCGTCTTATGAATCAATATAAATTACTAATACAACTTACTTAAATTACTTATGTTGTTGAATTTTGATAAACAAAAAAAACACTTGAAGCAAAATCAAAAACTATGCTAAATTAAATATGGGTTTTGAAGAGCAACCCTCCGAATCTAACGTTTTGTTTTATAGATTCGATAACCTAAAGTTCTTTAATCCTTAATTTAGCACAATTCAAAATATAAAAAGTTGTCATGGCAGAAACGCCCACAGTAATTTACGAAAAACAATTTCTCAGGATAAAGTTTGTCCTTGAGCGGCTTTGTGTCGAATCTGCCGCACGAGTGGTTTGTCTTGTTGACCGCGATGGACAGCCGATTGCCTTTCATGGCGACATCGGCGACATGGACACAACGAGTTTTTCGTCTCTAGCAGCTGGAAATGTTGCGGCGACGAGCAGTATGGCTCGTTTAATTGGCGAAAAAACTTTCCCAACTGTCTCGCACGAAGGCGAACGTGATAGTTTATATATGTGTGTTATCGGAAGAAGTCTTCTCGTTGTTATTTATGATGACCGCTCAACTCTTGGATTAGTAAAACTTCGAACCAAACGTGCAAGCTATGATGTAGCTTCTATTTTAGATGAAATCCAGCTAGATTCCGAAAGGCATCGAACCGAACAAAATTCTTTCTTTGCTGAAATAACTGACGAAGACATTGATAGTCTTTTCGCGTAAAATTTTATTTCTATGACTTTTATTAACTATGCTTCACGTGAAATTAATTGCAAAATCGTTTATTACGGTCCGGGTTTATGTGGTAAAACGACAAATTTGCAATATATTTACGATTCAACAGCACCACAAGCGAAAGGCAAGCTCATAAGTCTTGCGACCGAAACTGATCGAACTTTATTTTTCGATTTTATGCCGCTAGAACTTGGAACAGTTCGCGGGTTCAAAACTCGCTTTCATCTATACACGGTTCCGGGACAAGTTTATTATGATGCGTCGCGAAAATTGATTTTGAAAGGTGTAGATGGCATTGTTTTTGTTGCCGATTCGCAAGAAGAAAGAATGGACGCAAACATTGAATCGCTTTACAATCTCGAAGAAAACCTCGTCTCGCAAGGCTATGAACTCAATCAAATTCCATATGTTTTGCAACTCAATAAACGCGACTTACCAAATGTAATTTCTGTCGAAGAATTAACTGGAGAATTACAGAAAAAAGGCGAATCAGTTTACGAAGCTGTTGCTTCTAAAGGAATTGGTGTTTTTGATACTCTAAAAGCTGTCGCGAAACAGGTTCTTACGGAGTTGAGAAAAGGTTAATTTAAAAAATTTTTAAAAAAAGCCACAAAGTTTATCAGATAAACTTTGTGGCTTTTTATATAATAATGGCGGAGCCGACGGGACTCGAACCCGCGACCTCCAACGTGACAGGCTGGCGTTCTAACCAACTGAACTACGACTCCGCATTTCGATTTCAAATTTCGAATTCCAAATCTCAAATTGAAAGAATCAATCCAAAATCTAAAATCTAAAATCTAAAATCGGTATGGGCACTAAGGGACTCGAACCCCTAACTTCTTCCTTGTAAGGGAAGCTGTCTACCAATTGACGTAAGTGCCCAACTAATTCAAAAATCACGTTTCAATTCCTTGAAGCGAACGAAAATCTTACGAAAAATACTGTAAGATTGTCAAGCGAGTGCAAAAGTTTTTGTAAATATTTGGTAAGATTAGACATCTAAAAACTTGAGAGGTAAACAATGAAGATAAAATTGGTGTTTGTGACAATTATTTTATTGTCGCTCGGTATTTTTGCTCAAACTAAAGTTGATGATGATGAAATATTGCGAGTTGAGACACAACTTGTTGATGTTCCGTTTGTTGTAACTGATAAATTTGGCAGAGCAATTACAAATCTCAAGAAGAACAATTTTTCAATTTCTGAAGATGGAAAAATTCAAGAAATTGAGAGTTTTGGCTCGACATCAGCACCATTTGAAGTGACGCTTTTACTTGACACTTCCGGTTCGACACGCAATGAACTCGGTCTTATCAAACAAGCAGCTGAGGGTTTTATCAACTCGCTTCGTGCTGGAGATCGAGTTTCTATAATTTCATTTAATATGAAAACCAGTGACAATAAAAGAACTCCGATTTCTGAAATTTTAACGCCGTTGACTGATGACCGAAAACTTCTCAAAAATGCCTTAAACAATGTTCAGACGAGTTTTGGAACTCCTTATTACGACGGACTTTCGCAAATGCTCGATATTATTTTTAATCAGCCTGCGAAAGACGAATTTCGTGGCAGACGTGCGTTAGTTGCATTAACTGATGGTGTTGATTCTGTCAGTAGTATTGAGTTTGAAGAAGTGCGGGACAATCTTTTAAAAGCTGGAATTGTTAGTTATTTTGTTCAAGTTGATACTCGCGAATTCTTTGAAGAAAATTTGCTCGGCGATTGCGAAAGCAGCGATGTAATGCGTTTTTCAAAATCACAGATTAAACGTTATTATCGAAAATTTTACCCAAAAGTTAATGCCGAAAGAGCCGAAAAGGTCTTTGATTTTTGTGATCTTGGATCATTTGAAAGACTTGCAATCAGCAAAAAACTATATGAACTTTCAAATTATGAAATGAATGATTTAGCCGGAAAATCTGGTGGTAAAGTCTTTCCTGTTAGTGAGTTAAGTGAAGCAAAAGTAGCATTTCAAAAAGTCGCACAAGAAATTGGAATGAAATATAGTCTCGGCTATTATTCGTCAAACGAAAAACGCGACGGAAGTTACAGAAAAATTAAAGTAGAACTCAAAAATGTTTCCGCCGGAACGCAAATTCGTGCGAGAGATGGTTATATTGCTCCAAAGAATTAAAGCAAAATTTCGCTTGAGGTTGTAATTTTTAACTTCGGACTTTAATATTTTCATATGAGTAAATTTAAACGTATTTGTTTGTTGGTTTTAGATTCTGCAGGGATTGGCGAAATGCCAGATGCAGCAAATTGGGGCGATGCCGGAAGCGATACGCTTGGTCATATTCTCGCCTCGCGAAAGGTTAATTTGCCAAATTTGCAAAAAATTGGGCTTGCTAACATTAAGCCATTAAATGATTTACCAGCAATTGAAAGCCCAACCGGAAACTACGGAAAATGCACGCTTTTCTCCAATGGAAAAGACACAACCACAGGACATTGGGAAATGGCTGGAATTATTTTAACCGAAGCATTTCCAACATTTCCAGATGGATTTCCGTCACGAATAATTGATAGATTTTGTGTCGAAGCGAGCGTTCCCGGAATTTTAGCGAATATTCCCGCAAGTGGAACAGAAATTATCAAACAATTTGGTGAAGAACACGTTAAAACCGGAAAGCCAATTATTTACACGTCGGCGGATTCTGTTTTCCAAATTGCTGCACACGAAGAAGTTATCTCAGTCGAAAGGCTTTATGAAATTTGCGAAATTGCACGAAAAATACTCGTTGGTGAAGACAGAGTTGGTCGCGTAATAGCTCGTCCCTTTGTTGGCGAAAGTGCCGAAACTTTTAAGCGAACCGAGAATCGGCATGATTACGCTGTTCCGCCGCCGCGTGAAAATCTTCTGGTTGAGCTTGCAGAAAACGATTTAGACGTTGTTTGTATCGGTAAAATCGCGTCAATTTATGATTCGATGGGCGTAACGCAAGATTTGTCGGCAAAAAATAACGATCAGGTTATAAATGTGACAATCAAAGCACTTGCGGATAAAACAAAAGGTTTAATTTTTTCTAATTTGGTCGATTTTGATATGCTTTACGGGCATCGCAGAGACACGGAAGGTTACGCCAAAGCACTCGAACATTTTGATAACCGTTTGCCGGAAATTATTGATGCTTTAAATGATGACGATTTGCTGATTTTGACTGCCGATCATGGCAATGATCCGACAAAAGAAGGTTCAGATCACACACGCGAATATGTTCCGTTAATTGCTTTTGGGAAAAACGCAAAACAAAGCGTAAACCTAGGAACACGCGGAAGTTTGGCTGATATTGGGCAAACAATTGCTGAGAATTTTGGTCGTAAATTAGTTGCTGGTAAAAGTTTTTTAAGCGAAATTTAGTCTAAATAATCGTCAGTTTGCCAATAAGTTTTTTTAAACTTTTCTTCTGTAAAAAAGCCTTGAAAATATTCAATTTTTGGGGCTTTTTTTCCGTTCAAAACTATCGAAACAACATCGTATCTAATTGCAATTTCTTTAGTATGAAAAATTTGTCGATAGCGTTTTGCAGTTCTAATAATTTGTCGCTGTTTGCGAAGATTTACAGCAGTTTCCGGTGTTGCAAATGAATCTGAAGTTCGCGTTTTAACTTCAATAAAAACCAGAGTTTCATTATCAATTGCAATTAAATCAATCTCACCAGAAACAGAAACGTCTTTGCTGTTTCTCCCAATCGGCACCTTAAAATTTATACAAATTATTCGTAAACCTTGTCTTGAAAGATAATTAGCAGCAAACATTTCACCAATTTCACCAACTTCTTGAGTTGAGTTTTTGTCATTTAAAGGTGAAATTAAATTTTTCATTCACACGATATTACAACAACAAATGAATTTTGCTTAGCGAATAAAGTGTTAAACATATAAGCAATGTATTAAAAATTGTTGACCATTTGTTACAGATAAATTAAACTTGAATTGACGAGAAGTTTAAGTCGAAGCCAAAGATGCCTCTTAAATTAAAAAAAATCAGTCTAGTTTTTGTTGTTTTCGTAATACTTTTGTTAGTTGGACTCGTTCCGTTGTTGATGACGAGTTGGTTGCTTTCAGAAAGAAGTGCGAAAGAATTGCGTGCGGCTGAAGGTCGCTATCAGACACAATTAGTGCAAGATAAAGCACGACAAATAGAAATGTTTGGGCAAAGATATTGCGATATTGTCGGAAATTACACCAAAGCATTAGAACTTACGGCTGACAATAATTTGCTGTCATCGCCACAAACTCACGAGCAACTAAAAGAAATACTTGAGGAAAATCCAAATTTGCTCTCATTTTCGGTAAAACCGATAAGCGGTGAACCTTTATCCGTTTATAAAAATGACAAAATTCTAAATCAGGAAATTGATGAACTCTCAGCTACAATTCTCGCAAAATTAGACGAAAAACGGCTGACAATTGGCAAACCAACTCACGTAAACTCAAGTAATCAAACGGTTTTCGCGGTTGCTTCGCCAGTAATGCTTGACAATCAAATTGCTGCCGCAGTTGTTGCGATTATTTCACTTGACGAAATTTCGCGGATTATTTCTGAGATGAATGGAATGAGCGAACGTCAACTTTGGGACGCAGGTTTGCCGATTCTATTTGTTGTGGACGAGCAATCACGCGTAGTTTTTCATCCAAATCAGCAATATGTCACACAACAATTTGTGATGAACGATGTCAAAATTGTCGAAGAATGGCAAGAATCGCGGAGACAAATTCAATCAGCACTTGTGCCATTTTTATACACGCGAAACGATGAAGAAAGTAGAATGATTGGTGCATATTCAACTTCAAATATCAAAAACCAACTTGTTTTAGGCGTAATTGCAATGCAACGAGAAGATAAAGCACTTGCCTCAGTTGGCGAAATGAAAACGCAAACTTGGATAATTAGTCTGATTTTTGCATTGCTGACGTTAATTATTGGAAGCATTTTTGCACGCCAGTTGACTAAACCAATTCTCGAGCTCGTTTCGGCAGCAAAAACAATTGCTCTCGGCGATTTAACGACGCGGATTTTGCCAAAAAGAATTGATGAAATCGACACACTTGGTTCAACATTTAATTCGATGTCGTCAAGTTTGGAGGAAAATATTAGCCAATTAGCCTTTGCCGCAACAGAAAATCGCGAGCTTTTTGTTGGAACTGTCAAAGCTCTTTCGGCGGCAATTGACGGAAAAGATAGATACACACGCGGACATTCTGAGCGAGTTTCTAGAATTTCACTCGCAATCGGGCAGCGGATGAATATGCCTGAAGATGAACTTGAAAAATTAAGAATTTCGGCTTTGCTTCATGATGTTGGCAAAATTGCGATTGACGATAATATCTTGAAAAAACCTTCAGCATTAACTGCAGAAGAGTTTGAAATAATGAAAACTCACCCGAAACGCGGCTATAAAATTATGTCGCAAATACCTGCAATGAAAGACTTTCTGCCCGGAATGTATATGCACCACGAAATGTTAAACGGCGAAGGCTATCCGCAAGGTTTGACCGAGCATCAAATTCCGCTTCAGGCAAAAATCGTTTCAGTTGCAGACACTTTTGATGCGATGACAACTGATCGACCTTATCAAAAAGGAATGGAATTAGACGTTGCTCTTGGCAAAATTGCCGGATTTGTCGGAACAAGATATTGCCCGAAAGTAGTCAAAGCCTTGGAAGATGCTTGTGCCGATGGACAAATTGGGCTTGGCGTTGTGCGGCTCAAATCTGTTGCTGGAAAATCTGAAACTATTGAATTTGCAAAAGTTGCATAAATCAAACTGTCATTTTAAGACCTACTCGTTTATAATTTCACGTTTTGGAGTTATAAAAAGTAGGTTTTTTATTTATGGCATTTTTTTGGAAAAGAAATAAAAATGAGCAAACGCATTCGAGTTCTATTCTTGGTTTAGATCGTTCGATTGAGGAATTAAAAGCTCAAGAAGAAGCGGTCGAAAAAGAGTTTGGCGTGAGATTTAATAAGGCGATTGCCAAAACTCGTGACTCGATAAACAACAAACTCGACACGATTTTTCAAGGTAGAAAACAGATTGACGAAGCGTTTCTTGATGAACTCGAAGAAATGTTGATTTCAACTGACATCGGTGTTTCGACAACTTTGCAAATTCTCGAAGCAATTCGCACCGGAGTTTCACGGCAGGAAATCAATGATCTTGACGCTTTGAAAGCTGCAATGAAACGCGAACTTCTCGATATTCTTAAATCTTCTGAGCGAAGTGGAATCGCGTCAGAAACACAATTTGCACTGACAATTCGTCCGTATGTGTTGATGGTTGTGGGCGTTAATGGCGTAGGCAAAACCACGACAATCGGAAAAATCGCCCAACGAATCAAAAATGAAGGCAACGATGTTTTAATTTGTGCGGCTGACACATTCCGTGCCGCTGCTTCTGAGCAACTTCAAATTTGGGCAAATCGTGCTGGCGTTCCTTTGATTCAGCAAAAACAGGGAACTGATCCGGCGGCAGTTTTATTTGACGCTCTTCAATCTGCGAAAGCGAGAAACTCGGACGTTTTGATTGTCGATACCGCCGGAAGATTGCACAACAAGGCGAACTTAATGGCGGAACTCGAGAAAATGAAACGAATTGCGGGCAGAGAAGTGCAAGACGCACCGCATGAAACTTTGCTCGTAATCGACGCGGTTACTGGACAAAACGGACTCGAACAAGCTCGCCAATTTATGAAAACCGCAAACGTCACCGGAATCGTTTTAACAAAACTCGACGGCACCGCAAAAGGCGGAATCGCCGTCGCAATCGCGAAAGAATTGAATTTACCAATCAGATTCATCGGAATCGGCGAACAAGTTGACGATTTGATGGTTTTCGACGCGGAAAGTTATGTGAACGGGTTGTTTAATTAGTTTGGAGCACGGACACTCTTGTCCGAACGGACGCAAAGCGGACGAAAGGCGTTTAGGTGAAATTCAACTTGAATTTAATCAAACGCCGTTAGATTTTTTGCAAAAATCTTGCGGACAAGAGTGTCCGCGTTCCAAGTCGTCGGCGAACAGGTTGACGATTTGATGGTTTTCGACGCGGAAAGTTATGTGAACGGGTTGTTTAATTAAATTGAACGAAAAAAACATAAAATTTGATACCGAAATGACCCGACGAGCTTTTGAACTCGCGGCGATTGGAGTTGGGCAAGTTTCGCCGAATCCGCTTGTTGGCTGCGTAATCGTCGCTGAAAATGGCGAGATTGTTGGTGAAGGAACGTATATTTTCGATGACGTAATTCACGCAGAAGCGATTGCACTCGAACAAGCTGGTGAACGTGCCCGCGGCGGAACGGCTTATGTTTCGCTTGAGCCGCACGATCATCAAGGAAAAACATCGCCGTGTTCCATTGCTCTTATAAATGCTGGCATCAAACGAGTTGTCTGTTCTTTGGAAGATCCAAATCCGCTCGTTTCAGGCTTGGGTTTTAAGCGTTTACGTGAAAACGGCGTTGAAGTTGTGACCGATATTTTGAGCCATGAAGCGGCGAAACTTAATGAGAAATTTATCTGTTGGCATCAGGAAAAGCGTCCATTTGTTCACCTCAAAATGGCGATGTCGATTGATGGTCGAATTTCACTTAACGAAAGTGTTTCGACTGTTCTTTCCGGTAAAGAATCAGCCCAAAAAGTTCAAGAATTGCGACACGAATATGACGCGATTCTAGTTGGTGGAAATACGGCGAAGGTCGATAATCCGAACCTGACAGATCGCAGCGGAAAAAAACGGCGGCGAAAACTCGTTCGGGTAATTCTCGATAATCGCATGCAAATTTCAGCCGATTCGGTTTTAGCCGAAACTGCAAAAGAAACGCCGACTATAGTTTTTTCAAATTCAAATGACCAAAAAAAGATTGAAATATTATCAAAAAAAGGTGTTGAAATTGTATTGATTGACGCGAGAAATTTGCCGGAAGTTTTAGAACAATTACGAATTCGCGAGATTCAAAGCGTGTTGGTTGAGGGTGGAACTGCGATTGGCGGTGCATTTTTTGACGCAAAACTCATTGATAAAGTTTCGTTTTTTATGGCTCCAATAATCATCGGCGGAAAAGCTCCGAATGCGATTGGCGGCAATGGAGCGAGAGAAATGGCAGAAGCAATGAAGCTGCAAAACGTTGAAATGCAACAGGTTGGCGATGATTTTGTGGTTACAGGTTATCCTTTTTCGAAGGATGAAGGTTGAAAAATGAAGGATGAAAAAAAGAAGAATAAGCCTGTTTTTGCTAAACGCTCACTTGGACAGAATTTTTTGGTTGACCAAAATGTGATTGAAAAAATTGTAACCGCAGTTGATCCTCAAACTGATGAAACAATTTTGGAAATCGGTCCGGGACGCGGAGCAATTACGCGGAAATTAATCGAAAGCGGTGCGAATGTTATTGCAATTGAACTTGACAGAGTTTTTGTCCCAAATTTACGTGCTGAATTTGGTGAATTCCGAAATTTTAACATTGTCGAAGCTGATGCATTAAATGTTGATTTTTCAACTTTACTTAAAACTCACAATTCAGAACTCAAAACTAAGTTGGTTGCCAATTTGCCATACAACATTTCGACCGCGATTTTAACTCGTTTAGCCGAACAAAAGGCGTGCTTTTCGAGTTTGATTTTGATGCTGCAACGCGAAGTTGTCGAACGTATTGCCGCAAAACCTGGCGATTCTGAACGCGGATTTCTGACGATTTTAGTTGAAAGACATTTTGAGACTGAAAAACTTTTTGACGTTCCAGGAAGTGCGTTTCGACCAATCCCAAAAGTTTGGAGTTCAGTTGCTCGTTTGACTGTGAAAGAAACGCAACCTGTTGAAAATGAAGAGCTTCTGCGTCAAATTTTGGTTTTGTCTTTTGCTCAAAAACGTAAAACAATACTCAATAATCTCAAACAAAAATACGAAAATGCGAGCCAAATTTTACTAAATTGCCAAATTGAACCAAATAGACGTGCGGAAACTTTAACGCTCAATGAATGGATTAAGCTGACGAAGATTTTGGGGGAAATTTAACGCAAAGTCGCAAAGATTTTATGAAATTACTTTGCGACTTTGCGTTAAGATTATTCACTTTCAACTGCTTTTGGAAACAATAACGAGGCAATAACCGAAAGCCCAATCACTCCTAAAATAAATCCTAAACTATATGTAATAGGAAACTTACCGCCGAAAGCATCATTTAACCAAACCATTTTTAAACCGACAAACGTCAACACGATTGCTAATCCATATTTCAACAAATGGAATTTATCGACTGCACCAGCAAGCATAAAATACATCGAACGAAGTCCAAGAATCGCAAAAATATTTGATGTAAAAACAATCAAAGGTTCTTTCGTTATCGCAAAAATTGCCGGAACGCTATCGACCGCGAAAATAATATCAGTCGCTTCGAGAAATAAAAGTGCAACAAAAAGCGGCGTTGCGTGGCGAACACCGTTGATTTTCGTGAAGAAATTTTTACCATCCATTTCGTTTGAAACCGGAATAAATTTCTTAAGAATTCGAACTAAAATATTCTTTTCAGGTTCAATTTCTTTATCAGAACTGAAAACCATCTTGATTCCCGTAATAATCAAAAATGCACCAAACAGGTAAATAACCCAATGAAACTGCATCAATGCCGAACCAAGCGTAATAAAAATCGCACGGAAAAATAGAGCTCCTAAAATCCCATAAAATAACACTCGATGCTGATATTTACCTGGAATTGCAAAATATGAAAAGACCAAAACGAAGATAAAAATGTTATCAATCGATAGCGAATATTCGATTACGAATCCGGTTAGGAACTCCATCGCGAGATTCCACGAAGTAGCATCGTCAAATTTTGTCAGCGAATATTGGTAAAATCCAAAATTAAAAGCCAAAGCCAAAATCACATAGATGACGCTCCATGTTGAGGCTTCTTTGAATGAAACGGTATGTTCTTCTTTGTGGAATATGCCTAGGTCGAGTGCAAGTATTGTGCCGATGAATCCTAGAAAAATGATGTAAAACCACCAGTATTCGGCAAATGGAAAAAGTGTCATAATAGTTAGTTGTCCTGATTGAGTATTAATACTCTAAATTAAAATTTTATTAAAAAATCTATGCTAATGCTTCTTTTATCTCACTAATGAGAAGAGTTTCTTCAATGCTCGTTTCGTGATTTACGTCCATCAGCGATTTGCCGCCCGCCGAAGCTGCAACTTTCTCGCAATTCGAAAATATTTTCGAAGTTATTTGCCTCCGCTCTGCTACTGTTATTGAAGCTAAAATGTGTTTTATTTTAAGAAGACAATCTTCGAAAAACTTTTTGCTTGGCTGGATTGTCAATAATTCATCTATAAAATCATTGAAAACACTGCGTTCGTCAATATTCTCAGATCTTGCCGCAAGAAAAATAATTTGCTTTTCCAGTGGTGAAACAGCACCGCAAACCCACGCAGTTTGAATCAACGGAATCAAGAACAAAAGGGATTTTTCTTGTTCTGTCACAACTGTATCGTTTTCTATTTTTGAAAATGTGTTTTTTTCGAATATCATAATGTTTCCTCTTCAATCGAATAGTTTTTTAACGAAACCCCTAAAACCTTTCGGTTTTTTAGATTTGTAATAGGTTTTACTTTTTCTCGTATCAAATGATTTACCGAGATGCTTCTCTATCAATATTTTAATAAGTTTCTTAATCATTCATTCCTCCGACACATTTTCAGAATCAGTTTCTCTGAAAACCAGTAAGCTCCATAGTTCATTGCAATAGCCAGCATTATCGCGATTATCAATCAAATAGTTCTCTCAATGATTCACAAAAAGAAAAAAAGACCTTGTGCGAATCTTTAATAAAAGTTTTGCACAAGGTCTTGATACTTTTTCGATAAACCGGAGTGGTTTTCACCTCTCGTATTGACGATTTATCAAACCGTTTCCGGCTATCTACTCCCCTTGGAACGAATTGTAATTCTCATCATCGCAAAACTTGATTTAAAAGTCAAGATTCATTCTAAAAGAAGTTGTGTTACAATCGAAACAGCGAAAAATACTAAATAAAATGGAAAAAAGGATGAAATAAAATTGTGTCAAAAATTGAAATAATACCTCTCGGCGGAATTGGCGAGTTCGGTATGAATTGTATGGGAATCCGCTACGGCGGTGAGATGATTGTTGTTGATGTGGGAATGGGATTTCCTGAAGAAACGCCTTATGGTGTCGATATTTCTATTCCTGATTTTGATTATCTCAACGAATATAAAGATGAAATTTCCGCGTTAATACTCACGCACGGACACGAAGATCATATCGGTGCGTTACCCTATTTTCTCAAGAAATTTAACGTTCCGGTTTATGCATCGCGGTTTACGATTGGTCTTGCCGAAAAGCGTTTGGTCGAGCACGAATTGATGGGCGATATTATGATTCATCGGGTTGAGCCGAATCAAATTATCGAAGTTGGCGATTTTAAAATCGAATTTATTCACGCCTCGCATTCATTAGTTGATTGCTTTTCACTCGCGATTGAAACACCTGTCGGGACAATTATTCATACTGGCGATTATAAAATTGACGATACACCAGTAATTGGTAAACCCTATGATCTCAAGACTTTAGCGAAATATGGCGACAAAGGCGTGCTTGCACTTTTGTCTGATTCGACCAACGCAACAGTCGCGGGACGAACGCCTTCTGAGCAAGCTGTAATTCCCGCATTTGAAGAAATTTTTGCCCAAACAGAAGGACGAATTATCGTCTCAACCTTCGCTTCCTCTATTCATCGTCTGCAAATTGTTTTTGATGTCGCACATTCATTCGGACGCAAAGTTTGTCCACTTGGACGCTCAATGTTGAAAAATCTCGAACTCGCGATTGACATGGGAATAGTCAAAGTTCCGCACGGTTGTATGATTGGTCTTGGCGAAGCGAGACAAACACGCGGCGAAGATTTGGTCTATCTCGTTACTGGTTCGCAAGCCGAAAGTCGTGCTGTTTTGTGGCAACTTGCAACCTCTGCTTACAAAGGTTTAGCGGTTGAAAAAGGCGACACAGTTATTCTTTCCGCGAGAATTATTCCGGGAAATGAGAAAGGAATAAGTCGTTTGATCGGAGGACTTTACAAACGCGGTGCGAACATCATTGAAGAAAAACGTCGTCTGATTCACGTTTCCGGTCACGCTTCGCAAGAAGACATAAAAATTATGACGGAAACTGCGAAACCAAAATTTGTGGTGCCGATTCATGGCGAATATCGGATGTTATTTCGGCATGGCGAATATGTGAAAAATCATTGCGGTTACAACGACGAAAACGTTATTTTGATTGAAAATGGCAATGTTTTAGAATTAACCGAAGATACAGCGAGAATTACCGCCAAAAACGAAATTCACAAAACTTTTATCGATGATGAAATTTCGGATGAAGTTGATTTTGACATTATTCGTGAACGCAAAAAACTTGCTAATAGCGGAACTGTAAACCTTGTGGTTGCAATAAATAAACGCTCCCGAGAGTTAGTTACAGAACCTTCGATTACAACTCAAGGTGTTGCCGGATTAGACGATTTGGGTCAAGATTTGAAAAACGCACGCGATATGATTCGCAAAGCTGTCGAGCAAATGTCGTTTGAAGAAGTTACCGATAAAAACTGGTTTAAAGAAAATTTACGCATTCAATTAAAGCAATTTATCCAACGAGAAATTGGTGCAAAACCAGTGATTATTCCGACGGTTGTTGAGGTTTAAGTTAATGGATGTTGACGAATTATTGAAAAAAACTCGAGTAGAAGTTTCGCTCGAGACTTATTTTCTCGTTTCAATGAAGCACGATGAATGGCGAAAACTTCTTGAAACGCCCGAACTTGCTCCGCGGATGACCGCTCCGTTTATGATTTTTTCAGACAAATATGAAGTTACTTTGCTACTTGATGAAATCGATTATGGAACAATGCGACACGCGATTCGCGAGGCTAAGAAGCAAGGCAATTTCAGAATGTTGACCTTTGATTTGGTAATGGATTTTGATGTTGTCGGCTTTATGGCGTTGGTTTCAAAGATTTTAGCGGACGCAGGTATTTCAATCGTCGCACTTTCCGCGTTTTCGCGTGATCATATTTTGGTATCGCAAGATGATTTGCCAAAAGCCTTGAAGGTTTTGGGTCCGTTTGTTGATGAACTTTGTTGAGAATTGAGAATTGAGAATGAAAGAAAATGTATTGCTCACGAAATCGTATGATTTTGCCTTGAGAAAAATAAAATTGTATCAGTATCTTGCAGAAGAAAAACGTGAGTTTGTTTTGTCAAAGCAAATTTTACGATCTGGAACTTCGATTGGGGCAAATATTGAAGAGGCAAATCAAGCCCAATCTAAAGCTGATTTTATTCACAAATTATCAATTTCAAATAAAGAAGCATTTGAAACACATTATTGGCTCAGACTTTTGAGAGACAGTGATTTGTTAGGAGAAAAACTTGCTGAGTCTCTATTAAATGACTGTGATGAGTTGCAAAAACTACTTGTTAGTTCAATAAAAACTTCAAATAAAAATAATTTGATTGAGAGCTAATATGTTTCTTAATTCTCAATTCTCAATTCTCAATTATGAAAGACAAAGTAATTTTTCTAACAGGTGCTTCGAGCGGAATTGGTGAAGCACTTGCACTTGACTTAGCAAAACGTGGAGCAGTTCTCGGATTATTGGCGAGACGCGAAGATTTGCTAAAATCGCTTGCTAAAAAATGCGAAGCGAATGGCGGCAAAGCACGAGTTTTTGCGGCTGATGTCGCTGATGAAAAAGCTGTCGCAGATGCAGTCGCGAGTTTGGAGAAGGAATTTGGTGGAATTGACATTGTGATTTGCAACGCAGGAATCGGCGGAACGAAGCACGCGAAAGTTCTCACACCAACCGATGTTCGTCGCGTAATTGACGTAAACTTGATGGGAGCCGTGAATGCAGCTTGTGCCGCAATTCCGAAAATGCTTGAAAGAAAAAGCGGTCAACTTGTTGCAATCTCAAGTCTTGCAGGTTTTCGCGGTTTACCAAACTCAGCTTCATATTCTGCAAGCAAAGGCGGACTGACAAATTTTTTTGAATCAATCAGAATTGACACTATTGGAAGCGGAATTGACGTGACAATTATTCAACCGGGATTTATCAAAACGCCGCTAACTTCTGGTAGAGCAAACAAATTGCCTTTTTTGATGGAATTAGAAGACGCAATTCCATATTTTGTTAGAGCAATAGAAAACAAAAAAAAGTTCGCGGCATTTCCTTGGCAACTTGCAACCTTTGTTCGCTTGGCGAGAATCTTCCCAGCCTGGCTTTACGATAAAATTGCGGTCAAAGCTAGATATCGAGAGTAGATTGTGGTAAATTCATAACTGCATTTCTTAAAAACCAATCATCATTTATGAATTTATTGCAAGCAATTATTCTTGGCATTGTTCAAGGTTTAACCGAATTTATTCCGATAAGTTCGACCGCACATCTTGTCTTTGCCGCTAGACTTACGGATCTTTATGAAGGAAATCCAGAAAAAATTACGGCGACGATTGCTGTTATCCAACTCGGCACTTTAATTGCCGCATTTGTCTATTTCGGAGCCGACATTTTTAATATTCTCGTTGCATTTTTCCGCGATCATTGGGCAGCAATGACTCGCAAACGCGGAATTTCTTATTCAGGAACTGGCGGCGTTCGCCCGATGTGGTTGAGCGAAGAAGCCTGGCTTGGTTGGTTAATTATCCTCGGTTCTATTCCGATTGGAGTTGTCGGATTATTATTTAAAAAACTCATCGAAGGTCCAGACACAAAAAATCTTTGGGTAATTGCGATAATGATGATTGTCGTTGCTTTGTTGCTCGGACTAGCAGAAATCATCGGAAAACAACGCAAAGAACTTCGCGAATTTGGTCTAACTGATGCAATTGTTGTTGGTTTTGCCCAAGTTTTGTCGCTGATTCCGGGTGCAAGCCGTAGTGGTTCGACCATTATGGGCGGACTTTTTGCAGGACAAAAACGCGAAGCCGCGGCGAGATTTTCGTTTCTTTTGATGATTCCGGCAGTAACAGCAAGCGGTTTACTTGAATTAAAGGAAGCAGTCGATATTTTAACGAAAGACGATTTAATTCCGCTAATTGTTGGCGTTGTAGTTTCGGGAATTGTTGGCTATCTTTCAATTTGGGGCTTGTTGGCTTTCTTGCGAAAAAACTCAACTTTTATCTTTATTGTTTATCGAATTGTTGTTGGTGCAGCAATTTTAGGTTGTCTTTACTTCGGTTTGATTAGTCCGCAAATTCAATAAAATGATGATATGAAGGTTTTAACAATAAATTTACCAGTGGCAATTTCTGACAAACTAAATATAATTGCAGGAAAAAATAAATCAGAGATTGAAAGATTCGTATTGATCGCTGTTGCTGAAAAACTTGATTACATTGACGAACGTGCAAATCGTGCAAACCGAGCAAACTTAGATGAATTTGAAGGAATTCTTGCCAAAATTCCGAACATAAAAGCTGAAATTTTCGATACACTTTAATGAAAAAATGGAACATTCTCAAACACGACCGCGAAAGTGTTGCAATACTCGCAGCTGAAATCAATGTTTCGCCGATTGTTGCGGCATTATTGATTTCACGCGGTTACGACTCGCCGGAAATAGCAACGAAGTTTCTCAAGCCTTCGTTTGATGATTTACACGAACCAAATTTATTAAAAGATTTAGAAAAAGCCTCAAAACGAATCTTCGAAGCCATCGAAAATGGTGAGAAAATTTTGATTTGGGGCGATTATGACGTTGACGGAACAACCGGAACAGTCGTTTTGCGAAAGGCTTTAGAAATGCTCGGAGCAACGACCGGATTTCACGTCCCGCATCGTTTTACGGAAGGTTACGGATTAAATATTCCTAAACTTGAAGAAGCAAAAGACAATGGATATACGCTTGTAATATCGGTCGATACTGGCTCGCGTGCGTTTGAACCTGCAACTTGGGCGAAAGAAAATGGAATTGATTTAATCATCACCGATCATCATTTATCTGACGAAAAGCTCGGGAATCCAGACGCTTTTGCGGTCGTAAATCCGAATCAAATTGGTTGCGATTATCCAGATAAACATCTCGCGGGCGTTGGTGTCGCCTTCAAACTCGCACACGCAATGTTGCGAGAACGTAGTAAAGGACATCTTGTTGAAGCGTTTCTCAAAGTTGTCGCAATCGGCACAATCGCCGATATTATGAATCTGACGGGCGAAAATCGGGCAATTGTTTCGCTCGGTTTGCGTGATTTGCCGAAAGCGAAAAATTTTGGACTTCGAGCGTTAATGGAAGTTGCGGCTTGCAATAATGAAATGACAAGTCTCGATATTGGTTTCCGAATTGCACCGCGAATTAACGCTGCCGGAAGAATGGATGTGGCACGACAGGTTGTTGAATTATTAGAAGCAAAAACCTTTGAAGAAGCGAGAAAATTTGCCGATATTTTGGATACGAGAAACCGCGAACGCCAGCAAATGCAGAAGACAATCACCGAATTGGCGTTGCAAGAATATATTGATAATGGCGGAAGCGAACATCAAAAACACGTTGCAGTTGTTGCGGGTGAAAATTGGCATCGAGGCGTAATCGGCTTAGCTTCATCGCGGATTACGGACAAAATTTATCGTCCGAGTTTGGTGATTTCTTTGGAAGATGGAATTGGTCACGGCTCAGCTCGATCAATTGCTAACTATCATTTACTCAACGGCTTAGACTCTTGCTCAGAACTTTTTGAAAAATTTGGCGGACACGCAGCAGCTTGCGGTTTTACGATAAAGGCTGAAAACATTGATAAATTGCGTGTAAAAATCAACGAACACGCTTCGCAGCATTTGTCGGATGAAGATTTGATTCCGGAGATTAAGATTGATGCGATTATTGATGCAAAAAATCTTGATTTAAAGCTGGTTGAAGACATTAAACAGCTTGAGCCTTTTGGTGCCGGAAATACAAAACCAAAGTTTCTGACGAAAGATTTAATTTTAGAAAGTGAGCCTTTTGTGATGAAAGAAAAACATCTAAAACTTAAATTGCGAAGCGAAAGTGGCAAACAATTTGAGGCAGTTTGGTGGGACGGCGTTGATAAATCTATTGAGCAAACCTTTGAACGCAACTCTCGCATCGAACTTGTTTACTCGCCGGAAGCAAATTCTTGGAATGGAAATACTCGTTTGCAGCTTGTGGTTGAAGATTTGAAAATATGTTAATCTTAACTAGGCTAGTTTAGCTATAATAAATATGAGAAAAATTTCTACGTTTGAGGCGAAAACAAAATTAAGTGAGGTAATAAAAGCTGCAACAAAAGGACAGCCGCAAGTTATTACCAACAATGGCGTTGACACTGCGGTTGTAATTTCAATCGAAGAATATAGGCGACTGACTAATAAAAAAGAATCTCTGAATGACTTTTTATTAAATAGTCCGCTTCGAGGTTCAAATATTGATTTATCCCGTTCGAAAGATACTGGACGAGCAACGCTTGATTTTAGTGAGGAATTATCGTGAGTTTTCTTTTAGACACTTGTGTAATTTCTGAATATCAAAAAAATATTCCTAATAATTTAGTTTTAGATTGGATTCAATCGCAAGAAGAAGAATCGTTATTTTTGAGTGTTATGACGATTGGCGAAATTGAAAAAGGTATCTCCAAATTATCTATTTCAAAGAGAAAAGATGAATTAACAATTTGGATTCAATCACTAATATATAGATTTGAAATGCGTATTTTGCCGATAAACATTGAAATTATTAGACATTGGGGCAATTTAGTTGGGACATTAGAAAAAGAAGGTCGCGTATTACCACTAACTGATTCGCTGATTGCGACAACGGCTCTTGTCAATAATTTAACAATTGTTACACGCAACGAAAAAGATTTTGAAGGAACAAACTGCAAAGTTTTAAATATTTGGAATGACTAATAAGAGCGACAATAAAAAGATTTCATTTTTACAGCTTCGTGCGAAATTGCCATTCTTTTTCCGCGTTTTGGCTATTTTATTGCTCATTAGTGGTTTGATTTTTATTGGTGTCGGATTCTATCAAGCAAGAAATAATCGTGATTTTCGCACCAGAAACGGAATGCCGGAACTTTCAGATGAAGTTAAAGCAACAATTGTCGGTTACGAACGCCGAGAAGCAAATGGAAATGTTCTTAAATATTTGATAAAGGCTGATAAAGCAACGACTTTCGTTGATAATCATCAAGAATTAGAAAATGCTTATATC
>JANNVK010000220.1:0-8467 GCA_031414415.1 Acidobacteriota bacterium | reverse complement strand
GCCGCTTATGATGCACGAAATGCCTGAATTTGCGGAATTACACGAAATTGCAAAAACTTGTATCAACAGTTCTACAAACTGAATATTAAAAAAACCTTTGACGGAAGAACCAAGCGGAAAAACTGCGTTGAACGATTTATTCTTCCATCTAAGAACCGATTTATAAATATTTTTGGTGATTAAAAATATTGTTTTGCTTTAGATTTGAGTTCTTTTGTTATCTTTGATTTTTTGAATAGCGTTTTTAGCTTTTTCGCCCAAATGAATTTGTTTACTTTGTGCTCTGAAACCTCTTGCGACACTGCTCGAAATTAGATAAACGTCTTCTTCGGCTATATTTTCCAAGATTAGGATTAACGATTTATCAATTGAATCGCCTTTTATCAATTCGTCTAATGCTGACTCGATTGTTCTCGGGTTGGTGCTTTTCAAAAGTTTTGCGGTTGGCGAGAGTTTTTCGTAGTTTTTTTGAATAACTTGAATTGCGGCTAAGGCTCTATCTCTAAAACTTACGCCTCCGCCTGTCCCGCGAGGAGAACCGCCGGCACTGTTATCATCAAAAAAATAATAAAAATCGTCTTCCGCGGCAACTAGTTGTAAAAGCGGAATCAGTTCAATAAACTCACACGAAGCCTCAAAATCGGCAAAAAAATCATATAGATAACTGGGATCTCCCAGTCCGTGTAATCCCTTTTCCAGTAAAGTTGCCGCCAAATGTTTATTCATATTTTACGCAAAACTATAACTTAACCTTACTTTTCTCCAAACCTGTAAGTTGATAATATCTTACAAATGATTCCAACCGAAAAACTTAAACAAATCATCGCCGAACAGCCTTTTCCGCTACTTTTCTCCACAATAAGCGGAGCACATCTTTACGGTTTTCCTTCGCCCGATTCTGATTTCGATCTTCGAGGCGTGCATATTTTGCCGATTAAAGAAGTTGTCGGATTAGAAACCGGACGCGAAACGATTGAGGTTGAAGAAATCCGCGATGGTTTGGAACTGGATTTGGTTACGCACGACGTGAAGAAGTTTTTCGGATTGATGCTCAAGAAAAACGGTTATGTTTTGGAACAAATTTTCTCGCCGCTTGTGATGCACGAGATGCCCGAATTTGCGGAATTACGCGAGATTGCCAAAACTTGTATCACCAAGCATCATGCACATCATTATTTTGGTTTTGCTGAAACTCAGTGGAAACTTTTTAACAAAGAAAATCCGCCGCGTGTAAAACCTTTGCTTTATATTTACCGAGTTTTGCTGACCGGAATTTATCTCATGCAAACCGGCGTGGTCGAAGCAAATTTAGTCACGCTCAACAAATTTTTCAAACTTCCGTATATTCCTGATTTAATCGAACGAAAACTTTCCGGTGCCGAAAAACAAATACTCGAATCGGCTGACATCGAATTTCATCAAAAAGAATATGAACTTTTGCGAATTGTTCTGCAAACCGAACACGAAAACAGCCGTTTACGGGAAGAAACGAGCGGAAAATCTGCGTTGAGCGATTTATTAATTCGTCTTCGAACTGCTAAATAATTTTCTCTGAACTAATCCGCTAAACCTAACGTAAGTTTTTGTGTCAATCATCGCTGACCCAAAAATATGAGAAAGTTCTACTCGTTCTACCTAGACGCATTTCGCATTGCTCTCCAATCAATTTTGGAACACAAACTTCGTGCGTTTCTCACGCTAATTGGGATTATTATCGGTGTTGCGTCGGTTGTGGTTGTTGGTGCATCTATCAGCGGATTAAACAGTTATGTCACCGCACAAATTTCAAAAGTTCTTGGTGCGAATCACTTTATGATTGCTCGAATTGCGTTTTCCGGTAGGCTCGACGACAACGAATTTGAACGAATGAACCGACGAAATAAGCAACCAACTTGGAACGAATATCTGTATCTCAAGGAAAATTGTACGAAATGCAGCGAAGTTGGAGCACAGATGTTTAACCGAACAGATTTGGACGAAAAAGGTATCGAAATGCCTTCTGTAACGGTTAATGGTGTTTCGGCAAACTTCGTTGAAATTGAAGATAAAAACATCATCGAAGGTCGTTTTTTTTCGGATGAAGAAGTTCAAAGATCGGCTCCAGTCTGTGTAATTGGAGCTGATGTGAAGGAAAAATATTTCAGCGAAAAATCCGCGATTGGCGAAAAATTGCGAGTAAAAGGTGCGTTAGTCACGATTGTCGGCGTTGAAGATAAACGCGGTGCTTTGCCCGGAGCATCTTTCGATCGAGCACTTTATTTACCAATCACCTTGCACATTCAAATTTTTGGCAAAGGAACTGATGGCTTGCAAATTCACGGGAAAGGCTTAACCGACGAACAATTTCTCGATTCGATTGAAGAAGCACGACTTTATTTACGCAACAAACGCGGCTTGGTCGGAAGTGATGATGATTCTTTTGGACTCGTGAACACAAAGGAATTAGGCAACCAAATTGATCAATTTACCGGTGCAATTGCTGGTGTTGTCATACCGATAACGCTGATTACGCTTGTAGTTGGCGGAATAGTTGTGATGAATATTATGCTCGTTTCCGTAACCGAACGAACGTTTGAAATCGGTTTACGAAAAGCACTCGGAGCAACGCGGCATCAAATTTTGCTTCAATTTCTAATCGAATCTTCGCTGCTTTGCATTGTCGGCGGAATTTTAGGACTTCTGCTTGCTTCGGGCGTAACTACGCTCATAACCGTGACCGCTGGAATAACGATGACAATTACGATTGGCTACATAATTTTGTCATTCGGCGTTTCGACGATTATTGGCGTGGTCGCGGGACTTTATCCGGCATTCAAAGCCTCAAAACTTGATCCAATTATCGCACTTACAAAAAATTAATATGACATATATGTTCCGTGAAATTTTGAAAATGTCGATTGACAGTATTCGAGCCAACAAGTTTCGCTCGTTGCTGACGATTCTTGGCATTGTTGTCGGCATTATGACGGCGATAATTGTTGCATCAATTTTGACCGGAATGCGGCAAAGTATTGTCGCAAGTATTGAAGATTACGGCACTAACAACATTTATGCGTTTCACCTGACAACGGGTTTTGGTCCGCCCGATCGCTCTGAGCGAACTCGAAAACCTTTGACGGTTGAAGATGCCGATTCAATTCTCGCTCAATCAAATGCTGTCGAAGACATCGCACTAATTGCACCAGGAATAGGAAATTTTGGACGAGAAAGTTTCGACGACAACATTACTTACGATGGCAAAAATTATCGGCGAGCAAATCTCGATGGGGTTTCGGCAAATTATCCAAACATTATGAATTTGAATCTTCAAGCAGGTCGATTTTTGAACGAAGCAGATGACCAACAACGCCGAAATGTGATTGTAATCGGTATTAATTGTGCCGAAGCGTTGTTTGAAGATAAACCGAAAGAAGCGGTCGGAAAAACTGTTAGAATGAATGGCTCGCTTTGGGAAATAATCGGCGTTTTGGAGAAACGAAAAGCTGGTTTCTTTGGCGAAAACGAAGAAGACAGCAAGGTTTTTATGCCGTATCGAACTGCCAGAAAAGTTGCACCGCAGAGAAATTATTTGCTCCAGATTATTCAGGCAAAAAAAGGTCAATTAAACGAAGCATTACAAGATTCGGAAGATGTTTTACGAAAGCGACGCGAGGTTAATTTCAATTCGCCAAACGATTTCGACATCAAAACTGCTGATAAATTCATTCAACAATTTGATTCAATCACGGGAATGGTCGGCATTGTCGCGATTGCAATTTCGAGTTTGGGCTTGCTCGTGGGCGGAATCGGCGTGATGAATATTATGCTCGTTTCTGTTACTGAACGCACAAAAGAGATCGGAATTCGCAAAGCAATTGGTGCAACTCGCGGTGCAATTGTCATGCAATTTTTGTTAGAAGCAATGACGCTGACTTTTTTTGGCGGAGTAGTTGGCGTAACGCTGGCGGTTATAATTTCTCAACTTATTATGTTGCTCGTTCCATCACTTCCGGCAGCAATTCCTCTTTGGGCAGTTATTTCAGGACTTGCAGTTTCAACATTCGTCGGACTCGTATTTGGAGTTTTACCAGCCAGAAAAGCCGCAGGTTTAGATCCGATTGAATGTCTGCGTTATGAATGATTTTTAGTATTAAGCGAAATGTTGATTCCTAAGTCCGTTTGCAGACGAAAAATTTGCTACACGCGTGAATGTGTAGCAAAAAATGATTAAACAATATCTCGTTTGCACGCGATTGATAAGACTAATTTTCATTAAATTTATCGAACAATTTCACTGACTATTTTTCCATTGATAATTGTTCCAACGCAATGATTTGTATATTCAAATGGATCGCCATCGTAAAGAGCAATATCGCCATCTTTCCCAACTTCAATTGAACCGGTTGTTTTATCAATTCCAAGAATTTTCGCAGCGTCGATTGTTATTGTCGCGAGTGCATCGCGAAACGAAAGTCCATTTGCGGCAGCAACAGCGGCTTCAAATAATACAACGCGAGTTTTTGGAACATAACCTTCGTAACCGCTTTGAATTGCTATTAAAATTCCCGCAACTTTCAATTTTGAAGCATTTTCTAGCGATAAACTCTCAGTTTCTCCGCCAGCACGTTGCATTGTTGCATGCACAATAACCGAAATTCCGGCAGCTTTTATCTGCGGAATAACGAGATGTGCTTCGCTTGCACCATCTAAAACGATACGGATATTGAATTCTTTTGCGATCCTCAAAGCTGAAATAATATCTTGCGATTTGTTGGCAGTTACAAGAAGTTGCATTTCACGCTTAACAACTTTCTGCATTATTTCCATCTTCAAATCTCTTGGTTCGCCTTTGTAATTGCTGGCTTTAATAAGCATCTCTCGCAACATTGAAACTTGTTTCGCACGAGTTCCGGGTGATTTTCCGGCACTTCCTAAAGCACTTTCACCCATTGCTACAGAAATCATTGACGAAGGATTTATCGTGACATCATCGACGGTTTTTCCGTATGTTTTGGCAATCATCATTTGTCCGGAAATTAACGCAGATGGTTGATGACCTGTTTGAATTGTCGTAATCCCAAACCCGCGAAGCCATTCAATCAAACGTTCTTCGGGATTATATGAATCAATTGCACGAAGTTCGGGTTGCATAACTGACGAACCTTCGAGTGCCATTTGATCGTGTGTTTGACCTAAATAACCGTTCAAACCGACAACCGTTCTGGCATCTATCAATCCGGGTGTGACAACTTTTGCAGAAACAATTTTGTAGTTTGCAGGAATAGAAATGCTCTCAGCTTTTCCGACAGATTCAATCTTGCCGTTTGCTCCAATCAAAACTATTCCGTTTTTGATTGCATCGCCGTTCATTGTATAAATTGTTTCACCTTTGACTGCAATCTGAGCATTTACGTTGAAAATTAAAAGTGAGAAAGCTATTAAAAACATCGAATATTTTGATAAATTTAATTTTTTCATTATTTTTGACCTCCAAAATCATCGAAACAATCAATATGAATGTGCTTATCATTTGTCGCACCATAACCGCCGGTTGCAATTAATAAATCTGCAAGAATTGAGCGATCAAAGACGTTTTTTCCTTCAACAAAAGTTTGCAAAACGCGTGTGTAAACGCTAAAAGGATCACCTGAAAGAACAATAAAATCTGCATCTTTTCCAGATTCGAGCGAACCTACTTTTTTATCTAAATCAAGCATAATTGCATTCGCCATTGTTAAGCCATACAAGGCTTTTTCGCGTGACATTCCAGCACGAACGCCGAGTGCGGCAGAACGCAATAAAAGTCGCGAATCTGTGATGTAATCATCTGAGTGAAAACCTACAAGAACTCCGGCTTTTTCCAAAATCGCAGCATTTTCGAATCTTAAATCGACAGCTTCGAGTTTTCCGCCTGGCGAATCAATCATAATAATTGATGCCGGGATTTTTGCTTTTGCTATTTCATCAGCAACTTTCCAACCTTCAGTAACATGTTGCAAAACAACGCGAAATCCAAACTCTTTTTGAAGGCGAATGACGCTCATAATGTCGTCGTGACGGTGACTATGAAAATGCACAATTCGTTTACCTTCAAGCACTTCGACCAGACTTTCCATCGCTAAATCGCGATTTGGTAATTTCGTGACATCGCCAGCCGCTTTGGTAATTTTTGTACGATATTCTTGAGCTTTGATGAGTTGCTCACGAACAAGTGAAACAGATTTTGCACGAGTTCCGGGAAAATTTCCGCCTCCAGAGCGAATTGAATTTGTGCCATTTGCGAACTTCATTCCGCCAGCGATTTTTCCATCAGCAGTTGTAATCAACAAATCGTCAACAATATTTCCGTCCCGAAGTTTGACATATAAAGTTTGTCCGCTATTCAAATGTCCAGATCCTGGCATCACATTTACGGTTGTAAGTCCGCCAGATTGAGCACGTTGAATGCTTGAAGATCGTGCATTAAATGAATCAAGAAGCCGAACTTCGGGTTGAATCGGCGATGATCCATCAGCTCCAGCACCTTCACCGATATGACTGTGCGAATCGACAAGTCCGGGCATAATTACTTTACCGGAAACGTCAATTGTGATGACATCTGCGGTAAGTTTTACAGTTCTAGCATCGCCAACTGCGACGATTTTTCCGTTTTGGACGATTAAAATTCCATTTTCTATTGGCTGTCCAACAATTGGAATTATTTTTGCACCAACGTAAGCAGTCGGTTTATCTTGAGCTGAAATACCGGCGAATATTGAGCCGAAAATCAACAGAAACGAGATAAAAGATTTCATATTTCTCCTTGGGGTAAATTAAAAAAGTAGCTTTGGTAATGATTTTATTGCAAAAAAGTTAATACGCAAGGTTGCGGGAATTGTTTTTTCCAAAATCTGAATTTATGGCTCGTAACAATGCTTTTGCTTTCGTCAAAGATTCTTCATATTCAAGTTCTGGAACACTATCGATCACAATTCCGCCGCCAACGTTAAAAGTCGCAACATTTTCTTGAACAACCATTGTCCGAATCGCGACGCTTAAATCTATGTCACCATTGAAGTTAGAATAGCCGATTGCTCCCATCGAAAGACCTCGCGGTAAAGTTTCTAGTTCGTCAATAATTTGCATCGTGCGTATTTTTGGACAACCAGTAATTGAACCACAAGGAAACAAAGCACGAATTATTTCCGAAAATTTTATATTTTCGCGAAGATTGCCCGAAACGGTTGAAACTAGATGAAACAAACTCGGATGAACTTCTAAATTGCATAGTTTATCGACATTTATACTCGTAAATTCGCAAATTTTACCAAGATCGTTTCGCATTAAATCGACAATCATCACATTTTCGGCGTGATCTTTCTCGCTCATTAATAATTCATTGCGAAGAATTTCATCTTGCAAATTATTGATTCCACGCGGACGAGTTCCTTTTATCGGAGAGACAGAAATTCGTCTATTTTTAACCTTAAAAAAACGTTCGGGTGAAGTAGAAATCACAACGTCATTTTCGCGTCTCAGAAAGGCTGAAAATGGCGTTGGATTATATTTACGCAAGTTCTGATAAATCATTTCAGGCGTTAATGTTTTTGGCAATTCAGCAGATAATTGCTGCGTTAAATTTACTTGATACGTATCTCCATTTCTAATAAATTCTTGAATTTCGTGAACTTTTTCGATGTAGGTTTCACGTCTAAAATTTGAACTTACTTGAGAAAACTCGTCAGAATTATTTGAAATTATCTTCGTTTCAGAGAGAATTCTTTCAATTTCATCAAAATTCTTTTCGTTGCCTTCGAGTCTTGTTTCTAAAGTCTCGTAATCGTGAATAATCAAGGTTTCAAAACTCGCAATGAATAAATCTGGTTCATCTGATTTAATAAATTGTGACTGAATATTTTCGAGTTTGAGTCCAAAATCATAAGAAAGTGTGAAAATTGATGCAAGATTTTTGTGAGAAATTGTTTGGTCAAGAACATCAAGAATTTTATTTGGATTTGCATCTGTTATTTCGAGAACATTTACAGGATTAATTCCGCAGATAAGCAAATGTGAACCGAGATGTTTGATTCCGCAACTATCAAGAAAACAAACTTGATGTTTTTTTGATACATTTAGCAAAATGTCAATTAGATTTTCGCTGCTAATTTGAATAGTTCGCACACTAAAGTTTACATAAGAGTTAAAAGTATTGACAATGTGTCGGAAGCGAAATAAACTATGACGAAAAGCTTCTTAAAATCTAGTCAAAATCATCTTTAGAGGACAAAAATCGTATGTTAAAAAAACTTTTGGGTTCATTATTTATTTAAGTGCAGTTTGTGCATTTTCAGCCACAAATTTTGCTGCTACTTATTTCACTGGAAATTTGAGTTCGGCTCAAGAAGTTCCGCCAAACGCTTCAACAGCTACTGGTTTCGGTAGAGTCACGCTGAATGATACTGAAACTCAGTTAACCGCTTCTGTTTATTACTCTGGTTTGTCTAGTAAT
>JANNVK010000219.1:0-9931 GCA_031414415.1 Acidobacteriota bacterium | reverse complement strand
GTCACTATCAAGTCTTAGTGTTTGGGCTGACATTGTAAAAAATAATGCCAACATTGTAAGCGAAGCTAATAAAGCTGATTTCGCGAGTTTCATCACATTCCTCCGGCGAAAGATAATATATCTAAAGTTTAAATTCTATTTGTTACGTTTTAAGCAAAATTAATTGAATCTTGCGTAATCAGTTACATGTTTTGTTCCGAATGAACTGACTCCAAACGAAACAATAAAATCTCAATTGTTACAATATGTATAAGTCAATTTGCGTCAAATGTCAACGCACATATTAACCATAAACCATATAGTTTCTCGTGAGATACTAACCTAGACTTACTATAAAAGCAAGTCTTTTCTCAACTAACCACGCGATTGTTGAGTGTCCAAACGCTTATGCGTAAATGCCTCTCATTCTTGTATGATATGCAACTCTGTCAATTGCTAACATATAAGCGGCGGTTCTCATATCAACATTATGAGTGTCAGAATAATGTGCAACTTCGTTAAAACTGTCAACCATTTTTTCTTCAAGACGTTGATTTACTTCATCCTCACGCCAAAAATAACCCATTCTGTCTTGAACCCATTCGAAGTAAGAAACCGTTACACCACCTGCATTTGCCAAGATGTCAGGAATAATAAATACTCCATTATCGTGCAAAACTTTATCAGCTTTAGGCGTTGTCGGACCATTTGCACCTTCCGCTAAAATTTTACATTTAATTCTTCCGGCATTTTCTGAGGTAATTTGATTTTCAGTTGCACAAGGTGCTAAAACATCACATTTAATTTCTAAAAGATCAGTGTTACTAATAAATTCGACACCACCGTAACCATCAAATGATTTGGTTTTTTGCAGATAATCAAGTGCTTTTGGAATATCAATTCCGTTTTGATTATAGATGCCACCATTTACTTCTGAGATGGCTACAACTTTATAACCAGCTTCGTGCATTAGAGTTGCACCAATTCCGCCAACATTTCCTGAACCTTGAACAACAATAGATGTCTTTTCGGGAGTTAAATCATATCGTTTGATTGCTTCATTTATACAAAACAAAACTCCACGACCAGTTGCTTCTCTTCTCCCGAGCGATCCACCTAATGCGACTGGTTTTCCTGTAACAACAGCATTTACGGTATGACGAGCGTGCATCGAGTAGGTGTCCATAATCCATGCCATTGTTTGCTCATTGGTATTCATATCAGGAGCCGGAACATCTTTATCAGGACCAATAAAATCAATTAGTTCCGATGTGTAACGTCTCGTCAATCTTTCAAGTTCACCCAACGACATCTGCCTTGGATCACAAATTACACCGCCTTTTCCGCCACCAAATGGAACATTCACAACTGCACATTTCCAAGTCATCCAAGCAGCAAGTGCTTTAACTTCATCTAAGGTAACGTCTGGTGCGTAACGAATTCCGCCTTTTGCTGGACCGCGTGCAAAATTGTGCTGAACTCTATAACCTTCAAAGACCTGAATGTGTCCAGAATCCATTCTTACTGGAACATAAACTTTAATTTCGCGATTTGGGACACGTAAAACAGCGTATAAGTCTGTGTCTAAATCTAATAATTTTGCCGCACGATCGAAACGTTCACTCATTGCTTCGAAAGGATTTTTTTCGTCGCTTCCTTTGAAACGTCGCATTTCATCTGCCATCGGATTTGCTGTTGCCATCTTTCTCTTTCTCCAAATTTTATTTACGATTTACGATTTTTATCCAAAATTTCGTTCATCGATCCGGTTCGAAAGCCGTGCAAATCAAGTGTGACGTAACGAAAACCAAGTTTACGAAATCTATCGGCAAACTCTTTCGTCATATCTTTATGCAATGCACGTTCCATTTCTTTCGGAGCGATTTCTAAACGCACTAATTCGTCGTGATGACGAACTCTAAATTCTATAAAACCAAGCTCTTTTAAAATTTCTTCACCAAGTTCAACCTTGCTCAATCTTTCAATTGAAACTGGAATTCCGTAAGCAATTCTCGAGGATAAACAAGGACTTGCAGGTTTATCCCAAGTCGGCAAGTTATAACTTTTACTAAGCAATCTGATCTCAGCTTTATTTAAGCCGACTTCTACCATCGGACTTCTGACATTTTTTTCTTTTGCGGCTTCTCTTCCGGGACGAAAATCGCCCAAATCATCAGTTGTTGAACCATCTATGACAATTTTTCCATTAGCCACGATTGAAAGTTTTCCGTAAAGTTCGGTTTTGCAAAAATAACAACGATTTGTTGGATTTGATTGATAATTTGGATTGCTAAGTTCGTCCGTTTCAAGAGTTTGATGATTAAAGTTGAACGATTTAGCTATTTGGTTCGCCATTTCACGTTCCTTTCGGGCAACGCTTGGTGAAATTCCGGTCACACAAAGAGCGTTTTTCCCAAGTTCTTGCGTTGCAATTAAAGCTAAAAAAGAACTATCGACACCACCAGAAAAAGCAACCAACACTGATTGCATTTCACGCATCAAAAAACGTAATTGTTCTTCTTTTTCCTTTATTATAGTAGCGATTGGCGAAAACGCCATTTTTGCAAAACTTGATTGTGCCATTTTGTATGGGCGTGTTTTTGGATTTCTTGGGTCTCTTGCGTCTCGTAAGATGCTTTAGTCTGTTGATGTTATCGTAGTAATTTATTAGACGCAACCTTTAGAAATTAACTTTTATAACGAAGTTCAATAAGCATTAATCTATTATGAAATTTCGATAATGAGTTTTAAACTTTGAAATGTTATTTATGTTTAAGAAAAAATTATTTTTATTTGTTTTGTTCGGATGTTTTTTCGTGTCGGTCAAGCTAATTTCTGCTCAAGAAGATCCGATTGCAATTTTTAATCAAGGTCAAGACGCACAAGAAAAAGGCGAATATGAAACCGCTCTAAAATTATACGATCAGGCTTTGAAAATTATCCCTGAATTTCCCGAAGCCGAATATCAAAAAGCCACAATTTATTTAACTCAAAAAAAACTTAACGAAGCCGAACAATCATTTCGTAAAGCTCTCGAACTTCGTCCTGATTGGACTTTGCCGATGGCAAATCTTGGTTTAATTCTGGTCAGAAAAAGCCAGTTTGAAGAAGCTGAGAAACTATTAACGCAATCTATTGTTCTAGATGAACTAAATTTTATTGCTTATGTTGGCATAACTGAACTTCGCCTAAAAACAAATGCACCGCAAAATGTTCTGGATAAATTACTTGCAAAACTTTCGATTTTGACATCAAAACAACGCCCATCAGCCGCAATTTGGGCATCTCGCGGAGCACTTGAAAGAAAACTTGGTGATGTAAAATCTGCTAAATCAAGTTTCCGCAAGGCTTTTGAGATTGATTCTTTAAATCAATTTGCGTTAGCTGAGGTAATTGAACTTTCTCTTGCCGAGAGCGATTATTCGAGAGCAATTGAGGACGCAAAACTTCTTGTCGCGACCGCACCAAATCTGCAAAATAAATATCTTCTCGCTCGAACTTATGCCGAAAGCGGTAAAACAGACGAGGCAATAAAAATTCTCGAAACGCTTGATTCTAAAGACTCTGACGTTATTTCATTAAAATCAGCAATCAATGCCGCGACAACAACTGACACCGCCGCACTCGAGAAAACTCTTACCCAAGAACCGAAAAATGTCACAATTTTAGGACGTTTATGTAAGTTGACGAGAACTATTGACGCAATAAAATCAATCGACTATTGCCGTCGTGCGTTGGAACTTGAGCCGACAAATATAAATTATGCAGTAGGTTTTTCAGGTGCGTTGCTCAAAGCGAAACAATACGAAAATGCAGTCGCAGTTTCACGCCGCATAATTCAGATTTCGCCAGATAATTACACAGCTCACGCGAACTTAGCGTTGTCGCTATTTCAATTAAAACTTTTTCAAGAAGCCAAAATCGAGTATCTGTGGTTAATTGAGGCAAAATCTGAGATTGCTGTGACGTATTTTTTTCTTGCAATTTGTTATGATAATCTGCAAGAATATACCGATGCAATGGCAAATTATCAGCGATTTTTGTCGCGAGTTGATCCTAAACAAAATCAACTTGAGATTGACAAAGTAAATCTGCGACTTCCGGTTTTACAAAAACAGATTAAAAACGGTGAAGGAAAGAAAAAGAAATGAAAGCACAAAATTTAAAACTAAGAAAGAAATTGCAACATCGAATAATGTTTCTAGCACTTTTAATTTTTTACTTTTTGCTTTTTAATTTCACAATTTTTGCCCAAGAAGAACCGCCAATTGACGTTGTGCCAGCACCTGAAGTTTTGCTTTCTAAGGCAGAAAGTAAAAATTTAGATTTAGAAAAAAATATAAAAAAAAGAACTGAATTGTCGCTTGAAATAATGGAAAGCAGACTGAAAAATGCAGAAATATTCAATGGACAGCCGAAATTTAAAGAAGTTTTGTCAGAACTAGGAAGCTACCAAGCGTTACTTGAAGATTCGTTTAAGTTTCTGGAAATGAACGATTTAAAAAATGATAAGGTTCAAAACAATATCAAAAAACTTGAAATTACTCTAAAAAAACATTCAACGCGACTTGAATTAATCCGTCGCGAAATGCCGTTCAAATTTGGCTGGCACGTTGGAAAGTTAATGAAGTTAGTAAGACAAATTCGCACGAAAGCGATAGAACCTTTATTCGGTCAAATAAATTAATATGTTTCAAAAATCATTATTTCTAGCTCTCTTCACACTCGTTTTTATTATTTCGGCAACTGAAATTAACGCACAAAAACGTGACCATTTCAGCGAACAAGAATCAGAGTTAATTCGTGAAATGCAAGAAATTAACCTAAGAATGGCGGTTTTTGTTAAAGCAATCGACAGACGATTTATCGTTTTAAACAAATCAGAGGTCGCAAATGAGAAGCAAATAAAAAAGGATTTGGAAACTTGGGGCGAGTTACCAAAAGGCACAAACGCTCAGCTTCTCAAAGATATTGAACGAATTCTTAATGAAGCAATTAACAATATTGATGACGTTGCCGCTCGAGATATAAAAAATAAACTTCTTCCAAAAGCTATGAAAATTTTGGTTGAAAACTGCAAAAAATCTTTACTACTCTTAACTTCTCTCGACGAAAAATTAACTGAAAAAGCTGAAAAAGACGCGATTATCAATTCTACAGAATATTGCAGAGAAATAATCGACGCTCAGACTAAAATTCCAGAAGAAGAAAAATCAACTAAAAAAGGGAAAAACTAACTTCTCTTTAACTTTTTTGTTACAGGCTTTGTTGCTTGCATATTTTTTACTGGAGCGTTTAAACCTTTTATTTCTAATGTTGTAACTTCTTTTGTTTCAACATCCGCAACTCTAATTGAATTATTATTAGTGTCAGCAATAAAGATTTTTCCTTTCGCGACGCTCAATCCGCCTATTTCCCAAAATGTCGGTTTGTTACCATCTTGATTTCCTGATTTTCCACTACCAAGAAAAGTTTTTACAGTTCTGTTTTTTGGGTTAAGAATTTTAATTTTGTGGTTGTAAGTATCTGCAATCAATATGTTTTCACCAAGTTTCGCGAGTCCAAGCGGATGTTGCAATCTGACATCATCGCCGCTTCCATCTTTATCGCCAAAATCAAATAAATCTCCGCCAACAAGCGTCTCAACTTCGTTCTTCGATAAATCAATTAAACGAATTATATTTGCTTCGCTGTCCGCAACAAAAATTTGATTATCAAATGCCAGTAAACCCGAAGGTTGCGAAAACGCAGATTCGAGCAATTCACCGTCTTCTCTCGCTTCATTTCCTGAGCCTGCAAATACTGAAACCGTTTTTTTAGACAAATCCATACTCCAAATTTGATGTTGCCCAGCGATTGCAATAAATAATTTGTTTCCAATCAGTTGCAAGTCCCAAGGCGAACTCAAAGGTGTTTTTATAGCGATTCCGCCTTCTGATTCAAAACGATTTTGCTTGCTAGTTCCGGCAATTGTTGTCACTAATTTTGAGCTTAAATTTATTTCGCGAATAACGTGATTTCCAGTATCGGCAACATATAATTTTTCACCATTAAGTGCAATTCCTTGCGGATGTTTGAATGTTGCGTTTAAAAATTTGCCGTCTAACAACCCAGATTTTCCGCTTCCGATAGTTTCGAGCAAAGTTCCGTCTAATTTTGCAACGACTATCCGATTATTATTTGTATCGGCAATAAAAAGCCGTTCACTTTTTTCATCAGCTAAAACTTTACCTGGAAAAGACAAAGGAGTTTGAGCTACTTTTGCATTTTCAAGTGCCAGTTTTAAAGGCTTTTCATTCAACTTCCCGACTTTACGAGCTTCATCAGCGTATTGCTCAATCAATTTCACGATTTTGTCGTAGCTTCCTTCGCCGCTAATTCTTTCGCGAATATTTCCTTCTGTATCGATCAAAATTCGGGTTGGCCACGCTTGAACATTGTATGAACGCCAGATTTTAAAATCGAAGTCGTTTGCTACCGGATGTTCAATTTCATAACGCAAAATTATCTTCCGAATATTCTCAGTTTGTTTTTCATTTTCAAATTTTGCTGAATGGACACCAATGACAACTAATTCATTCGAAAATTTTGCTTCAAGTCGTTTTAAATCTGGAATAATATGAAGACAATTTATACATCCATAAGTCCAGAAATCTAGCATAACTACTTTTCCTTTCAACGACTTAAGTGATAGTGGTTTATCAGTATTCAGCCATCCGCCGGTTGGAATTAATTCAGTTGCTTGACTTTTTTCTTGAGCAAATACCGATAAGCTAGAAACAATTATGACGCTTAATAAAAAAAATAATCTCAGAGTTTTCATAAATTTATTATAACAATTTCAGTTGGTTTTTATTCCAAAAAAATGCGGACTTCCCTATCCCCAGAGAAAGTCCGCAGAGTGGTCAGGTGCAAAACACTGAATACCCGACCGAAACTAAAAAATTAATTTAGTTTGGTAAAAGAACACGGTCAATTACGTGAATAACGCCGTTTGATTGCATCACATCGTATGTTGAAATATTAGCTATTCCACCTTTTTCATCCATAATCACAACGTTCATTGGTCCGTTCATTTTGGCTGTTAAAGTTCCGCCTGAAACTGTTTTTAACATCGCAGTTCCGCCACCAGATTTAATCATTTTCATCAAACTTTTTGCAGTTACCTTACCTGAAACAACGTGGTAAGTTAAAATTTTGGTCAAAGTTGCTTTATTTTCTGGTTTTACCAAAGTTCCAACAGTTCCTTCTGGTAAATTTTCAAATGCGTCATTTGTTGGTGCAAAAACCGTGAAAGGTCCTTTGCTCATCAATGTATCGACCAAACCAGCAGCTTTGACAGCCGCGACCAAAGTTGTGTGATCTTTAGAATTTACGGCGTTTTCTACGATGTTTTTGAGCGGAAACATTGCTTCTCCACCAACCATTACCGTTTGAGCTGAAACGCTCATTCCAAATGCGAATACCGCAAACATTGCTATTAATACTTTTTTCATTTTCAAAATTTCGTCCTTTTAAATTATCTTTGAATTCGAGATTCAATATATATACGCACCAGTTTTCTAAATCGGATTGCGATTGGCAAAAAAAATATTGTTGACATCTTAGACAAATAGGAAGATAGTTTGCCTGAGTCAAAAAAATCTAATGTTCTCTTATTAAATTGAACAATAAGTTTAACTGACGCTGTATTTTTCACTTTACTGTTTGCTTTTAACTTGAAACACTTTTTCCCAAATGAGCAAAAATCAAAAACTCAAATCTTTAATATTAGCGATATTTGCGAGCTTAATACTTCTTTGGGTGTTTGAAACAACTGTTTCTTACGCTAAAAATTACAGCAATTCGCCAGAAAATTACGAATTACCTTTTGGAGAAAATCCGTTTGCACCATCAAATGCACGGACATCAACGGCACAGTTTATTTCGCAAGCCGAATTTATCCCCGCCGCCCGCTGCGGTGAATGCCATCAACAGACTCATCGCGAATGGAATGAATCGGCACATCGCAATGCTTTTCGCGAACCTTTTTATCAAGCGAATATCGAACATCTGATCCGTGACCGCGAAATTGCCACGACCCGACATTGTGAAAGCTGCCATAATCCAGTAGCACTTTTTTCTGGTGCTTTGTCAAAAAATGTCAATATGAAACGTCCCTTTGATGAGGAAGGGATTAGTTGTTCGGTTTGCCACAGCATCGAATCAGTGACGACCGAAGGCATCGGCAGTTATTCAATCAACACGCCCGCGATTTTAGTCAGCGAAGACGGCGAACGAGTCCGCGAAGCAAGCAATCTAGATATAAATAATAATTTGCCGGCACACCGCCGTGCGGTAACGAGTCCTTTGCTGAAAACTCCCGAATTCTGTGCTTCGTGCCATAAAGCGGCGGTCGTTCCGGAGATGAACGGGCGAAAATGGTTTCGCACCTTTAGTGCTTATGACGAATGGCAACAGTCCGGTTTTTCAAATCAAACGACACAGCCTTTGAATAAACGTCAATATCAAAACTGTCAGAGTTGTCATATGCCGGAGCAGCCCGCCGTTAAGTATAAATCACATCGCTGGGTGGGCGGCAACACAGCGATTGCGGCTCATTACGGCTTCGGCGATCAGCTCAAAGCAACAACCGATCTATTGAAATCCGGAATCGTCAGTGTTGATATTTTTGCCGTTCAGTCAAAAACTGCCGAAAAAAATCAAATGACGGCACCGATGTTTGGCGATCAAACAGGTAATTCCACATTGTCAGCAAAGAACCTTATCAACACTTCATCAAGCACATCGATTTCGGTTGATGTCATAGCGGCAAATCGAGGCGTGGGGCATTCATTTCCCGCCGAACTGCGTGATATGTTCGAAGCGTGGCTTGAATTTCAAGTTACGGACACAAACGGTGTGACCGTTTATCACAGCGGTGCGGTTCAAGAGGACGGAACTTTGGAGATGAACGCACACGCTTACCGCAATGTACCGATTGATGGTCACGGAGAGGCGATTACCAAACATGACATTTGGAACACCCGTGTCGGAGCAATTGACCGCTTTATTCCTGCCGGACGCTCGGATTTGGGGCGTTTTACTTTTACGTTGCCGCCGGAGGCGAAAATGCCGCTCAAATTGACTGCAAAAATCAACTATCGCCGCTTTAATAAAAGGTTCACTGATTGGGTAGCGAAATCACATCCGGTTGCACAGTCACCGGTTGTTGAAATGAGTGTTGATACAAAAACCATTTATTCAGACGGCGAAAAAGTTAATTCAAAAGTATTTTCACCCACTCAACTTTCCACTGAGCAGAAAGAAAAACTACGTGTTCGTTGGCGAAATTACGGTGTCGCCCTTTTCGACCAACAGCAATACGAAAATGCCGCGACTGCCTTTGAAGCGGCTCATAAATATACTCTTCAAAAATCGCCTGATGAAGCGGCTTTGTTGACCGATCTCGCTTTGGCGTATATGAAAATGGAACGTGTCGGCTCATCGCAGAAAATTCTTGAGAAAGCTAATGTTGCGATTGCCCGTGCCAAAGAAATCGCCCCGAATGAAGGACGCATCCGCTTTTACGAAGCACTTCTGAATATCAAACAATTTCGCTATTCAGAAGCTCTCGCCGAACTCGAAAAACTGAGTTTTGAATTTCCGCAGGATCGGCAGATAAAACAGCAGCTTGCCGCACTCTATCTTCTCCAACGTCGCGACAATGATGCGATGACAACGTATAAAAGCATTTTGGCAATCGATGCGGATGACACCGAAGCACATTTTAAACTCGGCGGTTTGTATTGGCGGTTCGGATTATTTAATTTAGCAAAAATCGAACAACTCAAATACCAACCACGCCATACCGATACGGTCGGCGAAACATTAAAGCGTGACTATTTGCGTGTCCATCCCGAACTTTATGAGACCTGGGCGTGGCGTGAATTCGGTGATAATCCGATTGGAA
>JANNVK010000218.1:0-9858 GCA_031414415.1 Acidobacteriota bacterium | reverse complement strand
CCGTCACCATAAACAACGTGGCGGCAACGATAACAGGCAATAACTATTCAGCCAACATTTCAATTAATGAAGGCAACAATACAATTATTTCACTTGCGACAGATGCCGCAGGTAATTCTACTTCACTTACAAGGCACATTACTCGAGATACAGTCAGTCCGACAATCAGCATTAGTCAACCAGTCGCAGGATTAACTACCAACGCTACGCAGATCACTGTTTCGGGAACTTACAGCGATGCAAGTCCGGTGATAATTACGGTCAACGGCACACCGGCAACTATTCAAGGAAACAACTTTACTGCAAATATCTCTTTATCAGAAGGAACGAACAACTTATTAATTTCTGCGGCTGACTCATCGGGAAACCAAACCGGACTAACCCTGACTGTTAACCTGGATACGAGCGGACCGTCTATCGAAGTTAATCAACCGGGAAATTACGGCGTAACTAATTTATCTCAAATTCAAGTTACGGGAATAGTTACTGACGCAACAGCTACTACGGTTTCCGTTAACAATCAGCCGGCAACAGTAACGGGTAATCAATTTAACGCGACGGTTCAATTACCGAATGAAGGCGAGAATACGTTAATAATTAGGGCAGTGGACGCGGGCGGAAATCAAAGCGAATTGACTCAATATATTACGCGGGATACGACACCTCCGGTCCTCAACATAATCAGTCCGACAAATAATCTGATTACGGATGTCACGGTTATCAGTATTGTCGGCGAAGTTCAGGATTCTACGCGGGTGACAGTGACTGTCAATGATGCGCCATTGGGAAGTAACGGAAGCATAATTACTTCGCAATTTGAAGTTCCCGAAGGAATTACCCATCTTAGGATCAAAGCAGTTGACGCGTCAGGAAATCAGACGGAAATCGCGCGGACGGTTACCGCCGACGCGACTAAACCCGTGATCAGTGATCTTATTCCGGTCGAAGGCACAATTATCGACGGAACAACTGCCACTATTCAGGGCATCGTTACCGATGCGACAGTCGTGACAGTCAGGATCGGAAACATTTCAGCCGCCGTTATTCCGGGCGGACAGTTTACCGCAGCGAATGTTCCGGTCGCGGAAGGAGAGAATCGGTTTTTGATCACCGCCATCGATTCGGTGGGTAATTCAAACGAAGCGAATCTTTCCCTGACCGGCAGGGACTTAACTCCACCGACCGCGCCCGGCATTTTTCAGGTAACCGCGCAAACCAGACTGAATTTTCAAACCATCGAAGGTCGAGCCGAACCGGGAACAAAGGTCAGCCTCACCGGCGGTGGCGAACAGGTGCTTGCGGATGCCGCGAGCGGCAGCGGTCTTTTCTTCGCCAATATCAATTTGACCGAAGGGCAAAACAATTTTACTGCGACTGTAAAAGACGCCGAAGGAAACGTTTCGCCGCCAACCATGTTCACGATCAACTATAATCCGAATCTTCCCCTGCCGGAAGCGGGACAACCCTCGACTATCAATATCTCGACCGGAGATGCTCAACGAGGATTAGTCAATCAACAATTGCCTCGTCCTTTGATTGCCATCGTCAGTGATAAAGACGGAAATCCGGTTTCTAACATAACAATTAAATTCAATGTTGTTGAAGGAAATGGGAAATTTTCAAACAATTCCCAAATCATCCAATCAATCTCTGATTCAAATGGTTATGCGAGAGCGAATTATATCTCCGGCGGACAGCTGGGAATTCAATTGATTCGAGCGAATTTTGATGGCAATATTTATACTCCTACAACTTTCGCAGCAGAAGCGTTGGCTGCGAATCAGGACGACCCGACTATTGTTACAGGCGTTGTTCGGGATCAAAATCTTCGTGCTTTGCCTAATGTATTAGTGAGATTATCGGGACAACAAACTCGCACGCGAGCGGATGGACGTTTCAAAATGGAAAATGTTTCAAGTGGACCTCATCAAGTTTTGGAATTAATCGGACGCAATCAAATACCGTTTCAGGGCAGATGGTCGAATATCTCATATGATTTCGATGTTTTGCCGAATGTTGACAATAATCTGGGCAAACCGCTTTTTCTTCCAAAAGTGAATGAAGGAGTTCAACTTCCCTTAGATCAAAATAGTGTTGTCACGCAAGATACTTCGGTTCAAGTTTACGTCAAAGGCGGAGAACCACCGATAAAAATTACAGCACGAGCCGGAACTCGCGTCATTTTTCCGCCAGATGTAACGGATAAACGATTGTCAGTTACACAAATTCCACTAAACCGTGTGCCGATGTCGTTAGAAAATGGAAGAGCGACAAATTTATATATTTCTGTCCAGCCATCGGGAGCCGTGTTCGAAACACCACTGGAAGTCAGTTTCCCAAATATTGACCGATTACAGGCAAATTCAACCACGCTTTTGATGAGTTTTGATCACGATGCAGGAAGATATGTCCAAGTCGGCACGGGGAAAGTTACGGCAGATGGAAGAAGCGTTGTCAGTAATCCTGGCAGTGGTATCAGAGTCGGGGCTTGGCACGCATCACCACCACCTGACCCTAAGCCAGAGGTAACACTTCTCGGTCAGATTCAGGTTGCAGCCAGTCCTTTGCAAAGTAGCAATGTTTCTTTTAACGGGCAAAATTCAAATAGTCTTAACGCTAGCTCATCATCATCATTAGAAGGTAAACACATTGACGACATCATTGCGCAGGCTGCCGGCGTGCGCGGAGTCGTGCTGACGGACAGATCGCTCTGGCATGAATCGGAACAGATCACTTTGCGTGTAAGGTTTCCGATGCCGGAAACACCGATCGAAACAACGATCGATGCCGAGCTTCAAACGTCCGATCCGAAAATAACTCTTGACGAGGTTTCGTATGACGGTAATTACGATCTCTTTTATAACGAAGTGGAGAACGAAGATCGTGAAACTCCGACTTTTAAAAAATACAATAGCCCGCACTGGACATCTTCGACACATGCTCAAAAAGACCGGAAATACCCGTTAGCATTCAAGTTCGGTAATAAACTGGAAGCCAAAGCAAAGTTCGACGTAGATAAGGAAGTAGTGGCAAAATCCATCAAAGTGAAGGGCAATGAAACCAACGGATTTAATATCGGTTTGACAAAAGCCTCACTTAAAAAAGGAAATAAAATAACCATCGTATCGGATAAAGGAAAATCCGCCACGCCTTTCCCCGAAAAGGTCAGTCACTATGACACACTAACCATCAAATGGCAAATTTCCTTTGATGAAGGACAAACCTGGAAAGAAATCGGCGACAGCGTCAATGAAAAAGTTTACGTGACCCGCGGTAAGGCAAATACGCCGCATTTAATGGTCGTCGATGTGGCGACCAAACTTGCCCTTGACAAAACTTTGGAAGCCGATATCTGGACGGCGATCTGGGCAAAATTTCAAACCCGGGCGATTACCCCGTCAACGAATTCCAATTTGAGCGGAAACTTAAAATATTACGGAAATTACTGTTTTCCGCAGAACGGTCCGCCGAAAGGACCCGAGCCGTGTTATCGCGCCGACGGAGTAACTTCTCACGGCGATGCCCGATGCGAAGGCTGGCAGGTGTTTCTCTATGAAGTAGCTAAAACACAAGGCATATCGGTGACTAAAATAAGCGTCGAAGCGATTACCAGAACGTCGCCGACCAATGGCGACACGGGCATTCAAGTGCTGAATAATCCGAGTCAGGGGCATCCCAATTATCCAACACCCAGACCGCTCAAATTCAATAACCACGCGATCGTCAAATACAGAGGCAAATTCTTCGATCCGTCTTACGGAACGGGCGGAAACGACGGTTATAATAATATCGCCGCATGGGAAGATGCCAGCTTGGTGAAGGTCAATTATTACAAAAGTAAAACTGATCGCACTGTCGTTTTCGAACAGGCTAACAGGACGGACGAAGCCGACACAATACCGGTCGAGATTCCGTAAGAAAGGAATTTTATGCAGCAAAACAAAAAATCAAATTTTATAAAAGTGATCGGAACCGCAGTCAAATTCAGCGTTTTTGCTCTGATTGTGATTTCGGGAATGAATACATTGGCGGCAGGACAGGCTTCCGATTTTAAAGTTTATGAGCGGGAGCGTCGCCTTTTGCTGGATAAATTCGGGATCGCTCTGCCGAATAATTTCGAGCAGTTTCAAAAATATAAACTCAAAAAAGGGGTCACATATTTATTGATTATGATGTCTACTCCGGATACCCGAACGTTTATTTCCGCGACGCGCGACGCACCGAGCCCGAAAGGTGTTCTTTCCAGCATCGAAGACCCCGAATGCCAAAAAAATCCGGAATGCCCACGCATCGGCTCGGTTTTTACTCCGTCGGATGTTCCTGAAAAAGCCAACCGATTGAAAGGTTGGGAAAATTTTAAATCCGATACGATTGGAAGTTTTCGACTTATTAAAAACAATCGGTACAGCCGGTATGCGAGCTTTTTCTTCGATACCGAAAGAGGGCTTCTGGCTCTATGGTATAAAACATAGTCAGAAGCCGCATTAGTTGGGATAAAAAACGGTTACTTTTCATTGCAAAAGCACGTTATTATTCAAGTTAGTAGCATCTCTTTATGAGCACTCGGACGACAGACAAGAAGTTCTTCATTAAATGTTTTGGAATAATTTTTCTTTTAATATCACAGGTTATAATTTTGCCTTTGAGAATTCGCGGGCAGAGCAGCCCGACGCAGTTAAAGGGCAATACGAGAAAAGTTTTGACAATCCTCATTGGAACGGTAGATGCAGGTATCGTACTATTTGCGAGCGATAGGGATAACGACGGAATGGCGGACGACGACGAATTACAGAATGGTACGAACCCTGATGATCTGTCTGATGCCGATGGAGATTTGGATGGTGACGGCGTAACTAATTGCGATGAAGTTACCAAAGGGACAAATCCGAATGTTACCGATACAGACGGCGACGGCGTATCGGATGCCGAGGAAATTCGATTGGGATGGAATTTTCTGATAGAAAAATATATAAGGTTGATGATACAACTCAATCGAATCCGTTAAGTTATTAGAAAAGTCAGTTTTGTAGTGCAAATGCTCCAAAAACAGGTCCTAGATATGATGCATGTTTTGAAGTTATCTATCTGATTAGATACGGCGACGGCAGATGCGGAGCCTGGCAGGATTTGTTTATAGAAGTGCTGAAAACGCAGGGGATTCAGGGAATAGAAGTCCGAGTCGTTCCGAAACCGGAAGGAAGTCTTGCTTCTCGCATACTTGTTAAAGCGGAAAATGCCGCTCAGGGCAATGCGGAACCGTGGAATATATTTAACGATCATGCTTTAGTCGGCATTAAATTCGATGGTCTCAATTTGCTATATGATCCTTCATACGGCGGCGGTCCCTACAACGGCTCTAATTTAAAAGCATGGGAGAATGCAAGTCTTGACTCGGCACTTTATTTTAAAACGACTGGCAATCCGCCGATTCCGTCGGGAACTCCGGTTAAAGTCGTTCCTAATACGTTGGATGAAGAAGAAACGATGATAGAAGCGGTTCCAGTTCCAACGCCTTAATGATGCCTATGTCTTGGAATTATTAACAGCAAGCGTTGGCGTGTAGCAAAATCAGCTCAGGGTAAATAGTTAATCAAGGTGGTTGGGTTAAAGTTAAAGAGGTTAAATATGAGCTTAAAATCTGTAAAGAAATTACTAGCGGTTTCAGCGATATTGATTGGCATGGTTTGGCAAGTAACGGCTCAGACGGAAAATATATTAGTCAAAGATTTGTCTAATAATGCGAAAGTTTATCTAAAAAAATATACCGTAACTGAGTATCGCTATCGTCCGCACGATGTCAACAAAGACGTTCCTGCAGGTGAGATATTTGATAATCAGAAATGGACTTTGAAAAGATACATACTAACAATAAAAAATTCTCAATCCGGTAAAGAATCGACTCTTTGGGAATACGGTTTAGACCTCAACGAAGAATCTAAAAAATATTTTGAAGGTTTCAACATAGAAGACGTTCAAATAGGTGACAAAATTGGTTATATCCTGTACAGAGCTTACAGCAACATTTATGTCATCCGGTTAGTTAAAGAAAATGAGAATTGGCGAAGCACTGACTCTCAAGAACTGGCGAAAAGTTACGAAACTCAGCCGATTTTAGAGTCAAAATTCCAAGCTGACAAGCCTGAAATAAATATTAAATATTACACTAACAATCAAAGATACGGATTGTGGAAATGGAAACTGAAAAATGATAAATGGCGGTTTACCGGTAATAAATTTCTAAAAGAAAAGTCTGAAAAATGAGATTGAAGCAAAACTTCATTCTGATACAAAGATTCGTTGGGGATTGCAAGAAAAGTTTGGACTTGGAAACTAAAAAACAGCAAGTTGGAAAAAAATTGGGAAATATAGATGCTGGTTAAAAAAAACATTTTAGATTAATTTGGCTGTTAGCAATTTTGTCAGGACTGAGTTTAATTTCTATAAATGCTCAATCAGACAGTCCTTTTAGCAAACCTTTTTCAGATGGTAGTAGGATTTTCTCACAAGATTATGTAATAACAGAGTTTAGGTCAAGACCTGTAAATGCCAACGGAGGAATTCCTGAAGAAAAGTTATTTGAACGGCAAGAATGGAAACTCAGAAATTATGAACTTTGGCTGGGAAGACGCGACAACCTGAAACCGGAGTTATTTTGGTTAATGGAGGATAATTATGAAATTACTCAAAGAATGAAATCGCTTTCTTTATTTAGTTTCGTATTAAACGATGTATATTTTTCTGAACGTGAAAGCTGTGTATTGTATAAAACTGGAATTGGATTAGTAGTTGCAAAAGTCGGAAGAAAAGGAGAATCCGGTTGGATAAAATATCCGGCAACAATGCTTGAAAGAGATTTTGGATTTAGCCCGATATTTGACGCAAGGTTCAAGAAAGAATCAAATTTGGAAATCGAAGCAGAATACCTTTCCAGCAAAGTATCTGAGGTGGATGATGAGGGACGAGTAAGAAGAAAAATATGGACATGGAAATTGAAACGAAATAAATGGATTTTGATAAGCGACAAATTGGCTAAAAAAGAAAATTAACCGATATTATGAAACTGTTTAAGCAAAAAATTACTTGGTTTATCTTATTAGCATTACAATGTTGTGTTTTTTTGGTGCTTGTTTCAGTCGAGACTAAGGCACAGGTAAATGATCGTTCAGCATGTGGCAAATTAAAGAATTTTAATAAATCATTTGAAAAATCAAAAAAAAATCAAGATGTTTTTTTTGAGTACAAATATGAATTAGTAAACTGTCCCGAAGGGCTTCCGGTTCTTCGAAAGTATGCACTTGATTCGGATTCTGAGATTCGAGCCATTGTCTTGGACATTCTTCACAATAGGAAATCTTCAATGGATGAATTGAGAATATTGGTTGAGCATATTAAAAAATATCAGGACGAAGATCGGGCAATATCTTTCGCCAAATTCTACCCGTGCCGATTTTTTCAATCTATAAAGTCAGCCTCATTTACAAAAGCGTTGATTAACATTACGAAAAAATCGACCAGCAGTTCAAAGGATGCGGCAATTTATTTATTGGGTTGTTCGGCTAAATCAGATAAAAGGGCTTTTAATTGGCTGCAAAGTTTGAGCAATCCAAAGTTGAAGACTAATTTATCGTCCGCTGATCGGTCTTCCCAATTGTTGAATGTGGCATATGCACGGGCGGAACTGGGAATTCAGGAAGCGGTGAGCACCGTTGTCTCGAAGATCGAACAAGTCGAAGCCGCCGGAAATTTTAACGAGGCGATGAGCCTTTTAGATCGGATTCCGTATGTTTCGAATTGTTCGATACTCAATAAGTTAAGTAATTTTATCACGAACAAAAATGGCTATTCCGGCATCATCGGGACGGAAACGATAACCGTTCGTTTGAGTGAGAAAGCGATTGAGTTTTTTACACTTTCCCTAGGCGAAAATTTAACGGGCGAAAAAACCGGAGAATGGAGTCGACTGCACACGGATCAGGAACTTGAGCAAACCCAAAATCGTGTTAGAAGCGGTCTTAACCAGCAATGCTTAAATGGTCTTTTTCCCAGATGAATCCGATTGACGTGTTCATCTAACAGATACTGAATTATAGTAGTGCAAGCTACACGGCAACTCAGCGGCAACTGATTCATCGGGTATCGCATCGAATTTTCAGTGAAAATAGAAGTTATTTGCTCAACAATAGTATTTCGGGTTCAAATTTTATTTTGTAAGGATTGTGTAATGAAAATAAACAGAGACTTATTTGCGAATTTTAATGAATCGAGACGCTTATGATAATTTTTTGTAAATCAAGATTATTTAGTTTTTTTAATAATCTGTTCCCGTCAATCACCGCATTTTTTTTCGGCTTGATGATTATTGTCTCAATATCGGCACAAGATGGAGTGCCTTATTTGTCCTGCAAAAAACTTCTTGATGGGATTACATCAGAGCGGCTCGAGCAAGATTTGAAAAGACTATTAAATGGCGAAGCAACATCTTTAAATCAAGGAGTTTTCCAATGCAGTGACGCAGTACCAGTTTTGAAGAAATATGCACTTGACACTAATCCAAATCGACGTCGAATCGTGACAGGGCTGCTGCATAACGCTTATAAATCAGTTGACAGATTAAGAGTTTTAGCTCTTCAGATTCAGACTTTCCCAACAGCCAGCGATAAAACTGTGACGTTTTATGCACGTGAATATCCCTGTTACTACTATAAAAAAGTAAATCCTAATAAGTTTAGCAATGCGTTAATTACCCGTATAAAAGCAAGTAACGGTGCGTACAATGCTGATGAAATTTATTTATTAGGTTGCTTATCACGTCAACTACCAAAAGCTAAAAAATATCTTCAAGAAATGTGGCAACTTGATTATCAAACAAAACTTAATGCAGATGATCGGGCAAACCAAAGAGAAAATATAGTATATGCTCTCGCCGAAGCAGGGCAAAAAGACGCGGAGGAGAAGGTTTTGTCAGACATTTCTGCAATGACCGAAACGTCAAATTCCGACAAGATTCAATCAATTCTCGATGATGCAAAAAGTTTTACGAATTGTCGGATTGTTGAACGTTATGTTTCATTAATTAGTGACAAAAGAGAAATATATAGAGATGAGTATCAAGATGGAGAAATCAAAAAGCTAAAAGGTCGAATCCGCGATTTGGCAATCAGTCAGTTTACAAGTATTTACGGAACAGAAGTTACTGGTGAAAAGGGCGTTTTGTTTCGCCCGCATACCGATGAGGAAATGGAACTAATTTATAAGCGTGTGAAGTCTTTTGTTAAGAAAAAGGTGAGCTCTTCGTGTGACTTTAGAAAATCAAAATTATAGACTGAAGCGTTTTTACGACACGTTTCAACTTTTAGGATTGTACAATGATATAAATTAATAGAAAGCAAAGTAGTTTATCTGTTGATTAAGATGACTAAAAACTCGACTGAAGAATTTATTAAGAATCTGGAAAAACTTGAAAAACTAAAAGATATTTCGATTGGTTACGAGGATGATAAATGCCGCAAGAGTCAAAATTGTCCTGTAGTTGGCATTGTTCTTTCGCCTTCAGACAAGCCAGAAGATGTGGTGGATAATTGGCAGCACTTTATTTGCTCCAACGAAGAGATGAAGAAGCGATGATTACTTATCGCAGCGTGCTTGAAATAGATGCGGATGATACAGAATCCCATTTTAAACTTGGCGGTTTATATTGGCGATTCGGATTATTTGATCTAGCAAAAATCGAACAACTCAAATACCAACCACGCCATACCGATACGGTCGGCGAAACATTAAAGCGTGACTATTTGCGTGTCCATCCCGAACTTTATGAGACCTGGGCGTGGCGTGAATTCGGTGATAATCCGATTGGAA
>JANNVK010000217.1:0-31168 GCA_031414415.1 Acidobacteriota bacterium | reverse complement strand
TTGTTCTTGCATTGTTGCGAGTGGAATTTTGACACGACCGCCGGCGGCAGGTTCATAAGTTCCAACAACAGTAAAATCTCGTTCCCAAATATTTATTTTATCGCCAATTTTTACTTTATTTTGCTTCTGCCAACCAGTATCAATAATTGCTTCATCGCCTTTTTCGGCAAAAGCTCTGCCACTAATAATTGCTAGATTTGCAATTTTTGCATAATCTGCAAAGATGATTCCTTCAATAATTCGAGATCCTGTGAGGCTATCATTAGCCGAAACAGAGGTTTGACCAATAACAACAGCTGACGAAACTCCTTCAAATTTTGCTAAATCTTGAGCCATAGAAGTTGGCACACGAAAAGATTCGGAGCCAGACATTCCTAAAGTTCCAGAAGCTCGAAACATAAGTTCGGCACCAACGTTTGCCTCGCGTTTTCCACGTTCGCGGAGTGAGCCATTTGCTAACCCGATGGTAAAAACAATAAGTAAAACGCCAATCGCAATGCCGATTATGCTCACAAAAGTCCTTGCGGGGCGATGCATCATATTTGAAAAAACGAGATTATCCATGATTTATATTTTACTTATTTTTTTGCTTATTTCTTTTCGGCGATTGCGGTATTAGTGTTTGAATTGGTTGCGGTAACTTGAATTTGTTTTTGCTGATCTTCTAAAATTTCTTCGGCAGACTTCCATCCGGCTCGTCGCAAAACTTCAATTGCATAACGAATTGGCACCGCCATATTCGCGGCGTTGCTATCAGTAAAAACTCCAAAATTAACGCCGATAACTTTGCCAGATTGTCCAAAAAGTGGAGCACCAGAGCCGCCTTCCGCAGTTTTTGCATCGTGAACAATGCGTCTCGAGTCGAGATCAGTAATTGCTCCTTGAGTTGTTAAAGGCTGAATTTTACGCGATTGAGCGAGAAAATTTATCAGATTTTGTCGCGAATTTCCAAAACGAGCATTGATTGATTTTGCCTCAGAATCATCAACCATTGCCAAAAGTCTGTCCGGTCCATTTGGGTAACCCATTGAAACTACTGTCTTTCCGACTGCGACCGTATCATTGTTTGAATCAAGCGGTAAAACAGGAATATCAGGCGAAACTGTATTTGGGTCGATTGTCGCAACTGCAACATCTTCTTTTGTCGAAGTTTGTTGAACTTTTAGAGGAAAAGGTTGCGGAAAATTTGGAAAATAAACAGAAAGGCGTTTTACTCTCGCTCTTCCGCCCGATTGCTTAATCATTTGTTTGACATAAGCATCTTCTTCCCAAGGCTGAACAACGTGTCGATTTGTAATAATATAACCATTTCCGACGTGAAAACCAGTTCCAACAAAGTCATATTCGACTGGCGTTCCATTTCCGAGAGTCGTTAAATTTGCGGTTTCTTGAGCTTCAGGTGGCGGAAATCCCTCTTCCATCGGCGGTTCGTAAGGATCGTTTTGAATCGCGTTTGGGTCTGGATAACGCAAGGTTTTACCAGTTTTTCGGTCAGCTAAATCATAAGTTCCAAAAATTAAACAAACACCATTGCCATAATCTACACGCAGATTAGGAACAAGCGAAAATGTTTTGAGCATATCTTTGTTGCTTTTATCGATTTCGCCAATCGTATCGCTAGTTTGTGAAAGTTTTCCTTCGAGATTTTTGATTATTTCGTTTTGCTGTTCAGTAGTTTGCCGGTTAATTTTTATTTCACGAAAAACTGAAAATCCGAGATAAAAAATACCGCTTACTAAGCCGATAAGTATAGTTGCGACAATGAGTTTGCTGATAATACTAATCTCACGATAAAGCTCGAGAAAAAACTCTCGTAAAAAAACTTTCGCGTCATTTCGTTTAGTAGAACTACCAGATTCTAACGCGGCGTGTTCGATAAAAGGAACAATATGTGGCTCGCGTTTAGTTGTAATGAGAGAAGATTTTGATTCAAGCGAGAAAAAAGAAAAAGAAATGCTTGTGCCGGAAACTGAGATAATGTCGCCGTCTTTGATGCCAACAAAACGATTTAAAGGAACGCGATTAAGCAAAAAAGAAAGCTCTTTTTTGAAATTTACGACTCGGTAAATTCCTTCAGTAAATTCGAGTTCGAGCCAAGTTCCTTCAATATCTGTCTGTGTTGTCCGAATTTGAAGATCGCAAATTTCATCAACGCCGATGCGAATTCGCTCTTCCGCAAAAAACTCGGTGCGTTTTTCGGCTCCAACACTGACGTGAATAATAATGTTCATAACTAAGAAGTTGGCAACAAGTTTCTTAAATTAAATTGCAAACGGCATCGGAAACTGTGTAGCAACTTTCGGCAAACTCGCAGTATAATAGCACAAGTATATGAGTAAATTCACAGAAATTGTTAAAGATATTGACCAAATTCACAAACTTGCACCAATCGCCAAAGCACCAATTCAAAGACATATATTTGTTTGCAACGGAAAATCGTGTTCCGCTGTCGGTAGTGCGGATGTAAAAAAGGCTTTTGAGCAACAATTAGAGGAAAAAAACTTGGGTTACGGCAAAGAATCAAAAGGTAGAAACCCAAATGGCACAGTTTTATTAACTGATTGCGGATCAATCGGGTTTTGTGCTTTGGGAACGGCAGTTTTAGTTTATCCCGAAGGTGTTTGGTATGGACAAGTCCGCGAAAACGACGTTTCCGAAATCATCGAAAAACACATAGAAAATGGCGAAATCGTCGAGCGACTCGCCATTGTTGATATGCAAAATTGTGAAATAAATTAGCTGATTTTTACAACCACAGATTTTTCTTTTATTTCAGTAACGAAAACTGGCAAACCAGTTTTTGCAGGTCCGGAAACGACTTTTCCGTCTAATTCAAAAACTGAATCGTGCCACGAACACGAAACTTGTTTGCTGTCAGTATTATATTTTATTGGACCGCCGCTGTGAGTGCATTTTGCGGAAATTGCTTTAAATTCAGTTTCGCCAACTCGAACAACGAGGATTTTCTTGCCATCTTTGGTTTTTACTGTTTCTGAACCACCAACTTTGTTCAATTTGCTTTTTTCGTCAATCATAATAATGATTTCTTCTGCTTCATCAGCAAAAATACTTCTCGTATTTGAAAGAGTCAAGACGACACCACCAGCAATCATTGCCGTTTTTATCAAAAATTCTCGACGATTGCCGCAAACTTCTTTTTCTTCACATTTTTTCATATTTTTTCCTTATTTAACTTTTTTAAAACCATTTTCATCAAAAAAACGCCGTCTAACTTTGCTGTCGCTATTATTAAAAGGTAAGCCTTCGCTTGGATTTCCTTTTCGGCGTAATATTTGCTCGCTTTGAGGTAGATTTTTTATTTCTTTGCATTTGATGCTGCAACAGCCGTCGAAAGTTGCAAGGCAGGTTTCGCATTGAATAAATAAAAGATGACAGCCGAAATTTTCGCAATTTGTGTGCCGATCTGAAGGCTGTTCGCATTGATGACAATTTGCAACTACATCATCAGATATTCGTTCGCCAAAACGATTATCGAAAACAAAATTTTTACCTTTGAACTTATTTTCGAGCCTTTTTTCTTTGACGTTTCGAACGTAATTGATTATTCCGCCTTCAAGATGAAAGACGTTTGTAAAGCCTTTATGTTTCAAATAAGCACTCGCTTTTTCACAACGAATTCCGCCAGTGCAATACATCACAATCGGCGTATCTTTCTTGTCTTCAAGCATTTCGGCAGACATTGGAAGTTGCTCGCGAAATGTATCAGAAGGAATTTCGATCGCATTTTCAAAATGACCAACTTCAAATTCGTAATAGTTTCGCATATCGACAATAACAGTTTCGGGCTTTTTAGTTAATTCATTAAACTCTTCGGCTGAAACGTAATCGCCGCGATTCTGCATATCAAAACTTTCATCAATAATTCCGTCCGCAACTATTTTTTCCTTAGCTTTTATCTTCAAAACCCAAAAAGATTTTCCATCGTCTTCGAGAGCAATGTTGAGACGAATTCCTTTAAGAAAATCAATCGTCTCAAGATAATTTTTGAGGTTTTCAAAATTTTCAGTCGGAACACTAAGTTGGGCGTTAATGCCTTCAGGTGCAACATAAATACGCCCAAGAACTCCAAGATTTGTGAATTGGACAAACAATTCATCACGAAATTCGCTCGGGTTTTTGATAAAATGATACTTATAAAACGAAATTGTCGTCCGCGGTGTTGTGTCGAGGATTAGGCGTTTTTTGAGTTCTTCCTGAGATGTTTTGTTGCGTAATTCATGCATAAAAATCAATTAAATATGATTCTAAACAATTTGAAAAAAAACAGACAGCAATTCAACTAAAAGTTTGAAAAAAAATGAACAATATACGAGTAAAAGAAAATATAAATTGAGCAAGTTAATAATTCTCCTAAACCTACCGCGATGATAAATTTTGCGAAGTTCATTTTGAGAATTCCGGCAACGTAGCAAATTGCATCTGTCGGCACTATAGGGAAAAATGACCAGAAAAAAACAAAGAATGTTCCAGTCGGTTTTTGTAGCTGATCTTTTATTTTGATGATTTTTTGAGAATGTTTGCGTTCGAGATAAGCTCCAAATCCTAAATAATCAGAGAAAAAATAAATCATCGTCGAAGAAAAAATTATTCCCGAAATCGAAATTGCTAAAACTGAAAATGGCTCACTTGGAAACAAAATTGTGCCAGCCAAAACCAAAGGCGTACTCGGAACTAGCGTCAAACCTCGCAAAATACTGACTATAAAATATGTAATAAAAATCGAGGTTTTGAACTGAGTTAGAAAATCTGCAATGGCTTGAGCGGTAAAAACTTCGCGATGTGTCAGCACGTATCCAACGCAAAAGATTAAAAACAAAATCCAAATTGCGGCGATAATATTTTTAGTTGTCAGAAATTTTTTCATTTAAACTATTTTTTCAATTCATCAGCAATCGCTGGATACATCGCAGAATGGACTAATCCGGCGTGGCGTTTTCCATATCTATCTGGAACATCGCGAGTTGCATCGCTCGGAATTATTAGCGGAATTAGTAGCAGAATAGCAAATGCAAACTTTCGCCATCCGACGTTTTTTTCGACAATAATTTGCTGATTATCAGAATTTTTTTTCGGATGTTTTCGCAAATAACTGATAATCAAAAGAATTACGCCTAAAGAAACCATCAGAATATTTAGAGTTTGACCAGTTGGAAATCCCCACATTGTAATCGGATATTCGCGTAGCATATCAATCGGAATACGAAATGCGGCGTAGAAAAAGACAAAAAGTGCAGCAATTCTGCCATCAGGAACGCCTCGACTTCTGACCCAAAGCAGAAAAGGAATCAACAAAAAGTTTTTCAAACCATCATATAAAACAACGGCGTGGCGAAATCCTTCAACCTCTGGAAACTTAACCGCAAGCGAAAAATCCGTCAGACTTCCGTAGATTTGTCCATCAATAAAATTGCCAATTCGCCCGAATCCTAACACGATGCAAGCCGATATTGCCAGCACGTCTAGCACTGGGCGAAATGGAATTTTCTTTATCAAACAAAAAATAATTACGCCTGTGGCACCGCCGAAAATTAATCCGTGCGACGCAAATCCGCCGACCCAAATGCTCGGGATTAGCAGCAAATGCTCGCGGTAGAATTCCCATTCGTTATTTACAACAACGAGGGTTCGACCGCCGATTAAAACACCAACTGCAAAAAATAGTGTTAATTCATAAATCGATTTCAACGAAAGTCCGAGTTTTTCACGGTTTCGGCGAAGAAAAAGATGAGTGTTGAAAAACCCCAAAACGAAGCTCAGTCCATACCACCAAACGTGTATTCCGGCTATTGAAAAAATTATCGGATCGATGTTGTGAACAAATGGCATATCTATTTCTGATCCCAACGATTGTTCGTTTCATCCGAATCAACATATATTCCGCTGTCAAGCAAAATTGCTTTAGCTTTCTTCGGACTCGCAATATTTAGCGTAGCAGTTTTTAGATTTTTGCTCCAAATTTCGGGCGTTTGGTGGAGTTTTCCTGCGGTTCCGTCTTCAAAAATTATAATCAAATCAACCGGAACGGCAAAACCACCAACGTTTTTGATGGTTACGGAATAGCCTTTTTCGGTATTCGTTACGTTTTCCAGAGCTAGATCGACGTAGCCATTTGAGAAAAACCAACTTTGGAAAAACCAATTCAAATCTTTGCCGGAAGCATTATTGAATGAATTAAACATATCCCACGGAAGCGGATGTTTTCCGTTCCACCGACCCATAAATTCATGGAGCGATTTTTTGAATAGTTCATCGCCAAGCAAGTCTTTTAAAGCGAGATATGCGACTGCCGCTTTTCCATAATTATTATGCCCAACCGCCGCTCCGGTCAAAGAATCGCTGGGTGTAATTATTGGCAAATCTGAAGAACCGGAAGGATCTTGGGACCAGCCATTTACGCGAAATTGCTTGAAAACTTCGTTTGCTGGGTCTTCGCCTAAATCAACTCTACCGATAAGATTCTCGAAAGCTGTCGTCCAGCCTTCATCCATAAATCCGTAACGCTGTTCGTTGATTCCCATATAAAATGGGAACCACGAATGTAGAATCTCGTGTTCAACCACAAATCTCGTGAAATTTGGATCTTCAAATGTATTGTCGTTAACCATCATCGGGTATTCCATATCAGCGACACCGCGAAAAACAGTAGTTTTGCTAAATGGATAAGGCACTCCCGGATAATTGTTCGAGCACCAATCAAGAGCGTGCTTCGAATATTCAACCATTTTCTGAAAGTCTTTCGCCTCTTTATTGTAAGCCGCCTGAACGCTCGCTCGTCTGCCTGTAGATTTATCCACAATCACGCTTCCGGCATCCCAAATGTAATGATCGCTCAGCGAAAGTGCAAAGTCAGTGATATTATTCGCTTTCCATTTCCACGTAACAATATCCTTTTGAACCGTAACCGTGTTGCTTTTCAGTTCATCGAGCGAGGCAACATTGATGATTTTGTCGCTCGTAAATGATTCTTTAAGACGTGCAGCAAACTTTGGTTGCAGAGTTTCATCAAGATTCAGTAGATCGCCCGTCGCCCAAACTACAAAATTCTTTGGAACGCTAACATCGAGCGTGTAATTATTAAAATCATTGTAAAATTCGTGACCTTCAGTAAATGGAGTAAAATCCCAACCATCAACATCGTCATAAACCGCAACTCGCGGATAAAAATATGCAACGAAAAACGACGAAGCGTCGGTCGCACCTTCGCGTCCGCTTTCTTTCGAAAGTTCGTAATGCCAAGTAAATGATAGCTTTATCGATTCACCGGATTTCAGTGGCTTACCGAGTTTTACATTTTGCAAGGTTTCGCGTCCGGCTTTCCATTCGCGAGTTTTGCCGTTTTCTTTATATTCGTCAATTATGATACCAGTCGAAAGATAATCCGGCGAAACTGTGCCTTCGCGGGCAGCACCCGGAAGGTGCGTGTTCATTGTGAGCCGAATAACAAGGCTTTCTAAAACATCAGGACTATTGTTTTTGTAGATAATTTCTTCCGAACCTATGACCAATCTCGTGGCAGGATTGATGCTGAGTTTAATTGCATAATCAGCCGAATTTTGCCAATATTTCGCACCCGGTTTTCCATCCGCCGAGCGAGTGCCATTTTTGAAAGCCGCACGAACGCTTCGTGGCATATACAAATCTTGTGCAAACAAATTTACGCAAGCGAGCGAGATAACGACGAATAATAGCAATTTTTTCATTATTTTTAGTTCAAACTGAGAAATTTTCTGTTGTGAATTTAAACGGACAAAAGAGAAATTTGTTTTCCGTTAACAAATAGTTCACTGACGGTCTTATCAATCAACAACAATTTATAAACGCTTCCATTTTTCCCGTCAAAAACACACCACGTTTTCTTATCGCTCTCAACGGTGCTTTTCTTGAAAAAACCAGTTTTCCCTGTTTTAATCTCGAATGTGCCAAACATATAAATCGCGTCATCCAATCCACGAATCTGAGCATTCGCAACATTATGACGCGAAACGCACGCCGCATAAAACAAAAACGCAAAAATCGAGATAGTAAAATGTGTTCGCTTATTCATAAAACCTCTCTTGGAAAAGTTAGTTACAAAAAGGAAACACCGCACGTTAGATATTTGTGACAAGTGCCGAGAGTTACTGGACGTAATACCTAATGCTATTTTCCAAATATCACATTTAATCCTCTTGAATAGAAAAGATCTATTACTCGATAGTTGTCTTTGATTTCCTTCAGAAATTCATTTCTGGCGGTTTCAAGTGAAATCGATAACTTTTCGTCGGTTAACTTCAAGATTTTGTAATTGAAAGCGATTGGTTGAAGGTTCTTAGTAAAGAAGAATTTTTCGTTCGTAGTTTCATTCGAACCACATGACGAATCACCTAATAGAATCCCTTTGTACGAATTTCCGAGTTCGATAGTTTTCTGAAATTCCTTCGTGTACTTCTCTTCATCCATAAGAGAATAAAAAGTTGGGTTTGAATTTTCCTTTACCATCAACGCCATTTTTACAAGACCAATTCTACGTCCAGAAATAATTCGGAAACCAATGGCTGCAAGGGAATTAATCTCTTTTTCAAAACCACCAACCTCTTTTATAAACCTAAATTCTGATTTTGTGAGTTCACTTTCACTAACGTCTTGTTCCAAAAGTATTGAAATTGCAAAGTCTGCAAAACCAGATTTGCTAAAAAGGACTTTGGTTGGACGAAGCCCATTTGGCAACTCATCAAGTGCTTTCTGTAAATCTTTAGAAGGCGTTTTCCCAAGACCTAATTTAGCTACTAGAACTTTGTATTCTTTCGTCTGAGCAAGAACACCGTTCTTTCGCTGAACTAAAAAGACATCGCCTTTGTTCAATTTAAGAATATCGGAGTTAATCATTGAAGGATTCGAATCCGCTTCCGTGTCAGAATCTCCGCAAGAAGTTAATGCGAAGGAGTTTATAAAAGTAAAGCCGGTTCGAGCCTTAGAATTGAGTCGGGTTTGGAGGAAATTTTTGTTAGGGCTCGACACCCAATCGTATTCGAACTGATTATCAGGCTCCAAGATTAGCACTGCCGCAAAACTCTGAGAGTTCCCTGATCCGCCATAATTTAAGGATTTTAGAACGCGATATCCTAACCTCCCATACGTGTTTAGATCTTTAAGAAACGTTGCAAAACCACTCGAAACAACAAGTGTTGTTTTTTCGAGCGATTCCGAGATTTTTATATTCGCGTCAGGCGTTGGGGTGGGATTAGAACTAATGGGACGATTCGATTGGGCAGAAACAGTGAGCGAAGTCAAAACGACCAATCCAATTCGGACAAAAAAGTGAAAACAAAAAATACGTTTCATAAAGGGCATCCTTAGAAGCTATTCAATTCTATTTCGAATCAGTAATTTTCAACTCAAAGATTCCAGAGATTTAGGAATCACTACCGTACCAAGTTTGCTCGCAACATTTCGAGCAATCTCAATGGTTTCTGAAATTGTCCTGACTTAGGCGACTAACCCTTGCAAGTTATCAGATGTCGCAAGATAAAACCCTTCCGGAAGTTTTTCGATTTGTAAATTAATTACTTTTTCTATAAATCAACCTTACGCTGTTTTACTCAAAGTTTCCATGTTTTTTCCGCAAAATAAACAAAGATAAATTCGTTACTTTAGCGATATTGATAATCCAGAAGTTTGATGTATGTTTTTTGGCTTAGACTTTACGTGCTGTTTTTTGAGCGTCAGCATCAGAGATCTAAAATCAGCTAAGTCCTTATCCGACCATGATTCAGACTCAATTACAAAATCAATGTGTTTTGGCTCTTTCTTAAGTTTCATTATTTCAAAAGTATGTTTTTACGAGCAATGAAGCTGCCCGTGTTTCAATAAACATTCGCTGCTCTCTGAAATGAGATGTGGTCTTTCCTATCTTCAAGGCAGACGAGTCCTTGTATTATAGCAGAATTATGAATAGTTGTGAGTTTAAAAACTTGGCGTTTGGAATCTTCAATTTCCAAACGCCAATCAAAAAGCCAAACCGATTTGTCAATCAATTTTTGTTCTTTCGAAGTGACTTCAACAATTTCGGTTCCGAAAACTTCACTGGTAATTGTGTTTTCAATCGAATTCGTTAATTTATCAACCTCAAAGTCAAGAAAATTATCGTTCATTCTAATTACGCCGTTTTACTCAAAGTTTCCATATCTTTTTTCCACCGCAAAACAGGTTTTCTCGCCGCTGTTGCTTCATCAAGTCGTCCGATTCGCGTTGTATGCGGTGCATCAATCACGAGTTGTGGATTGTCGATTGTTTCTTGAGCGATTGATTTCATTGCATCAATAAATGCATCTAAATCTTGTCTGCCGACTGATTCGGTTGGTTCGATAAGCATCGCACCTTCAACAATTAAAGGGAAATAAACGGTCATCGGATGGAAGCCGTAATCAATTAAACGCTTGCCGATATCAAGTGTGTGAACACCTTTGCGAGCTTGTTTTTTGTGCGAAAAAATTGCTTCGTGCATACAATCAGCTTCAAATGGTTTGTCGAAATCCTCAGCCAAAGCGTGTGAAACGTATCTGGCATTCAACACGGCAGATTGAGTTGCTTCAACCAAACCAGTGTTTCCGTGCGTTTGAATATAAGCCAAGGCACGAACGAACATTCCGAAGTTGCCGAAAAATGCTTTGACACGACCGATCGAGTCAGGGCGATTATATTCAAATCTATATGTTTCACCTTCTTTAACAATTCGCGGCGTTGGTAAAAACGGCTCAAGTTCAGCGGTGCAGCAACAAGGACCGCAACCCGGACCGCCGCCGCCGTGCGGAGTCGAAAAGGTTTTGTGCAAGTTTAGATGAATCACGTCAACGCCCATATCGCCCGGACGTGCCACGCCGACAAGTGCGTTCATATTTGCACCGTCCATATAAACCAAACCGCCAGCAGTGTGAATTAAATCGCAAATTTCTTTGATATTTATCTCAAAAAGTCCGACTGTGCTTGGATTCGTCAACATCAATCCAGCAATTCCGCCTTCTGCACAAAGTTCTTTCAAATGCTCTAAATCGGTAAAACCTTCTGGCGTTGAACGGATCGTTTTGACCGTAAAACCAGCCATATTTGCCGATGCAGGATTTGTGCCATGTGCCGAATCAGGAACTAGCATGACGCGACGTTCTTTTGATGCTTCGCCATCGCGTTTATCCAAAAACGCACGAATCAGCATTACGCCAGTCATTTCGCCATGAGCTCCGGCGGCAGGTTGAAGCGTAACACCTTTCAAACCTGTAATTTCCGACAAGTCTTCTTGTAATTGATAAGCCAATTCCAACGCACCCTGCGATTCTGCTTCTGGTGTCAGCGGATGAAGATTAGTAAAACCAGCGATTCTGGCAACTTTTTCATTAAGCCGCGAATTGTATTTCATCGTGCAACTGCCAAGCGGATACATTCCCAAATCAATAGAAAAATTCCACGTGGACATTCGCGTAAAGTGCCGGATTATATCAACTTCTGAGACTTCGGGAACGCCGTCAAGGTCGTCTGTTCGGCGAAGTTCCAAAGGTAGAAACTCATCCAAATTCGTTTCCTCAACGTCCAATTTCGGCAACATATAGCCGACTCGTCCTGTTTGTGAACGCTCAAAAATTAACGCTTCATTCTGCGTCGGGTGTGATGTAACTTGTTTAATGCTCATAATTATAAATATAAAATAATAAAATCGTGCTTTTGGTAAACCTTAAAATTGATGTCTTCCCAATAATATTTCTTCTTCACGAATCGCTAAAATTATTCGGCGGTTCAAATCTAAGGTCTCTATAGTTGCTCTGGCAATTGAAGTTAAACCAACTAAAATCATACTATCCCATTGGAAATGTTGGTTCCATTTATCAACTCTTGGATTGAATAAACTTACTTCTTGCATTGTTTCAGAATCAACAATAATTTGTTTTGCACTCTTGCGAAGCGAACAGGAAACACAAGCTAATGCAAGATTTTCAAGAGTCGTTTCACCACCTAAAATAAAGGGAAAAACTTGGTCAGTATGAAAAGTTGCTTCCTACCCTTTTTGCGATAAGTGACAATATTCACATCGACTTTCTGCTCGTTGGATTACTGATTTTCGCAAACTTGACGGAATGTAGCTCATTTTTTACGCCAAACTCTTTCGGATCTTAACCTTAAAAGCGAAAGCATTTCAGCCAAATCAACTAAGCCTTGTGCTTCGTTTTTTTCGGCAGAAGTTAGCTTTTCGCCCTTATCTTGTTGGTCAAGTAATTTTTGAAGCCGATTATTAACACCTTTGGGCAACTTAAATTGACTGGTCGAAAAAGGCATTTCAATTTTGACTAAAGTGTTTTGAATCATAATTTTACTCATCTTTTCCTCTTGGCAGACGACGCTCAAATTTGAGCATTTCGTTTTCGAGTTTGAGTGCGATTAATTCTCTCTCAGATTTTTCTCGGTCACTAACTTTTTGAATTTCAAAACTCAACTGATGAACAAGATGAACAAGTTTATTAAAATCTTCACGCAAATTTTCATCCGCAGAGTGAAGTTTTTTAATTTCCTGTTCCACTTCTTTTATATCAGCTTTATTTTGCTGTGTATCTCGCTGTAGCGAAAGTATATCTTTCGTAAATTCAAAAAGTTTTGTCCACATTTAAGCCACTTTTAACCATTTAGCTGACATTTCATCTAAAACTTTCCGAGATTCAGTCTTGATTCTGTCAGTATTTTCACGAATTTTACTTGATTCTTTTCTCAGTTCGATTATTTCTGCTTGATCTTTTGCAATCGCCACGCGTGATTGACGCATTTCCTCGACAGCATTGTTTAGAAAACTGCTGAAATCGTTGTATTCATTTTCTGGAACTTCAAATGTTAATATTTTTGCCATAAAACTGCCTCAATAATTATTTTATCAGAACTTTCGATTAATCAATTAAATTGTTTTCAATCCTTCAACCAAACCGTCAATCTGCTTTTTCGTATTAGTTTCCGTGACGCAAACCAAAAATTCGTTTTCACGTGTTTTGTAGTATTTTGATAAAGCCAAACCGCCGATGATGCCGTTTTCTTTCAATAATTTGGACAAAACCTCGACAGCATTTTTTGGACATTTGACGACAAATTCGTTGAATGTCGGCGTTGAAAAGGTAATTGAAAAACCTTCAATTTTCGCGATTTCATTTTTGGCGTAATTTGCTTTCTGAGCATTTTGAGTCGCAACTTCTTGCAAGCCTTTTTTGCCCATCGTTTCCATATAAATCGTTGCGGCTAAAGCGATTAAACCTTGGTTTGTGCAGATATTTGATGTCGCCTTTTCGCGTCGGATATGTTGTTCGCGAGTTGCTAAAGTCAAGACAAAACCGCGATTTCCTTTTTTATCGTAAGCAATTCCTGCAAGTCTGCCCGGCATATTACGGACGTATTTTTCTTTACAAGCAAACAGACCAACGTGTGGTCCGCCAAAGCTCATCGGAATTCCGAAAGATTGACCTTCGGCAACGACAATATCTGCTCCGCATTCGCCCGGAGTTTTTAGTAAACCAAACGAAATCGCTTCGGTTACGACAACAATAAATAATGCTCCGACAGCATGTGCTTTATCTGCAAGTGCTTGCAAATCTTCAACGCAACCGAAGAAATTTGGTGATTGCACAACCAAAGCCGCGACCGTGTTGTCCAATTTGCTCAAATCGCCGACTCGTCCCGTTTTTTCGTCAAAACCAAATGTATCAAGTTCGATTCCGCAATGCTGGACGTAAGTATTTGCGACTTCTAAATATTCTGGATGGACGGTTTCGGCGACTAAAACTTTCTCGCGTCGCGTAACCCTTTGAGCCATCAAAAACGCTTCTGCCATTGAAGTTGAGCCGTCATACATTGATGCGTTGGCGACTTCCATTCCGGTTAATTGGCAGACGAGTGTTTGAAATTCGAAGATATATTGCAAAGTTCCTTGCGTAACTTCGGGTTGATATGGCGTGTAACTCGTAAAAAATTCGCTTCGTTGAATCAAATAATCAACTACAGTTGGCGAATAATGCGAATAAACACCTGCACCAAGAAAACTTGGCTTTGTTGCACCCGAATTTTTTGCAGCATAATTTTCCATCGCCGCAATAACTTCGGGTTCAGAAAACGGTTCGGTAATGTTCAATGCACGATTGAGTTGAACATCTTTAGGAATTGAACGGAATAATTCGTCAGGCGATTTTAAGCCGACAACATTAAGCATTTCCGCAACTTCTTGCGGCGAATTTGGTATATAACGCATAGTAATTGTTAATTGTTAATTGTTAATTGTTAATTCGAAACTGAGTAATCTCAGTTAATCATTAACAGTTAATAATTAAACACTAGTAAGAAATTCTTCATATTCAACGCTCGAAAGCATTGCATCGACTTCGCCCGAATTTTCGAGCTTAATTTTAAACATCCAACCTTCGCCGTAGCAATCGTTGTTGACATTTTCTGGAGTATCATTGACGCTTTCATTAATTTCAACAATTTCGCCGCCAATTGGTGTAAAAATTTCTGAAACAGCTTTGACAGATTCGACTGACCCGACCGCTTCGTGAGCGGCAAAAGTGTCGCCTTCTTTGGGCAATTCCACATAAACAACGTCGCCGAGCGAGCCTTGTGCATAATCCGTAATGCCGACTGTTGCGACATTTCCCTCAACAGAAACCCATTCGTGGTCTTTGCTGTATTTTAAATTTTCTAATATGTTTGACATAAATTTTATAAATCTCGCAGAAATGTTTTGAAAGTTTCGGCAAACCGAAAACTCGTTTTTTCTAATTTTTGAATTATCTCATCAGCATTAATTATGTTTTGTTTAATTGCTGATGCCAAAATCCCAATAACTCCAACTATTTTTATTCCTTGTTCTTTTGCGACTTTACGACCTTGTTTTTCATCAATAATCAGTAAATCTGCCTTTAATTCTTTAGCAAGTTGAATTGCCTCGCTTTCACCTGCATCAAGTCCGAAAATTTTTTTTGAAGGCTCAAATTCTGTTGTTTTTACAAATAACCAAGCAGGTTTGTTTTTTAACCAATTTTTTACTTCTATTGGCGAACCATCAGCAGTTAGTTCATTAAAAACAATTGGCGGAACAATAACTTCTCCGTAGAGTTTTGTTAATAAATCGATTTCGCCGATTAAAACTAAATAATTTATTGGCGAAGTATCAGAAATAACAATCATTGTAATCCTAAATCTTTGAGCGTTTGCAAATCTTCTTCCAAATCACTTTTAGTATAACCAAACGCATTATTTAAATGTAGAAATTCTTCAGTTTCAAAACGAGATGAAAATCCTAATAATTTTCGAACTTGAACCATCGAAAGTGTGTTAGATTTGTAGCCGTTCAGAGCAATTTGCTCCAAAACATACCGCGAAAGTTTTGACTGACTTTTTTCAAAAATCTCATCAGGAATTGTAACTTCAATGTTCATAATTACTTTTCTCTCTTATAAAACGGAGTCGGCACAAAAATCATCGATAAAAACCTACCTCTCAATTCAATTTTAAATTCTTGAACGAGATTTGCAAGTCTAATTATCCTTTCTGTAACCACTTTTTCGATTTCTTTCAAGTTGTTCTTTCGTTAAATTTGAACTTGGCTGAGGTTTATCAATTAAATGACCGACATAACTCAACAAGTTTGAATTAAAAACCATATCTGGAGTCATATTTGTTGGTTTGCCATTAACAATTGGAAAACCAGCGACCGAAAATGATCTCGAAACAAGTTCTGAACAGAAAAACTTTTTGTCAGCGTTTTCTTCTTTAGCATTTTCTTCAATTTCAGTTAGAAGAAATTCGCAAGCACCTAAAGCTAATGTGCAACCTGCCGCAGTAAGAATCTGATTTCTTGTGTTTCCCATCATTCCCGAGCCGGCTGCTCCAAGTGCGTCATACTTGCGACCATCAAAACTCTGAGCGGCGGCAACAACTTTGTTTTGGTCGGCAAGATTAAGCAAAGAATGGCGTCGCATTACTATTGCAAGTGTGCAGTCTTTTTTTGCTGTGTCCCATTCACGCATTGTAACTCCAGCACCCGTTGAATCAATAATGTTAATTCCATCAACCACAATCATCGTGTGGCTAATAATTGAATTAGTTGCAGCTCTAATTGTTTGCGAAAGCCAATGATCACGATCTGTTGTAAAAATGATGTCGGCTTTTGAAACTTGATTGAAGTCTATTAATTTATATTCTGGCATTTTTTTTTCTACTTCTTTGGTTTATATGTTTGGCGGCAGTTTATTTAATATTTAGTTTATAATCCCGAACAATTATTAGTATGAAGTTTTTTCAATTTCAACGAATCAAAGACGGATTCCTTCCTACCCATTCAATATTTTGGCATTTCAGATTAATTTCACTACGAATCTTTAATTTTGTATATGTTCTGTCGGCTGGAAAGTCAGGTATGTTTTGTTCTTCTCGCCCATTAATCGTTTCTGTTATCAGATATCTACTAAACTCAATTCCACTAGGGACAATTTTGTCGTCTTCTGTCCGAATAATCGTCCTCCCTGATATTCCTAATTTGTAGATTTCTCCAACATCATCATAGAGCACCGCTTCAATTTTCGTTTTTCTTCCATCCGCCAGATTTAATAAATTGCGATCAATATAATATTCATTTAAATTATTATGATTAAAATCCGAGTTTAATATATGAATATTTTGATATTTTCCGTATGGAATCAAAGGCTTCGGCGGTATAATTTCTACCCATTCGGGACCAATTTCAATTGGACCGGAAACTGGTTGAACTGGTGGTTGAACAAACTCACTATTGTAAATCGTTTTACAACCGCATAAATTCAAAAGAAAAAATGCAACAGTAAAAATAAAGACTGAGTTAGAACTTAAATATTTCATTTAACTCTTTTATAAAATGGAGTCGGCACAATAATCGCCGATAAAAATCTACCTCTCACGTCAATTTTAATTTCTTGACCAATATTTGCAAACTGAATTGGCAAATAAGCCAAACCGATATTCTTTTTCAGAAAAGGTGCAGGCGAACCTGACGTTACATAGCCAACTTTTTTATCGTTGATGTAAACATCGAAATCGTCGCGGGCAATTCCTTTATCAATCATCTCAAAACCGACAAGTTTTTTCTTTAATCCTTCAGCTTTTTGTTTGACTAATGCTTCTTTACCGATAAAATTATCTTTGTCGAGTTTACAAATCCAGCCTAAATTTGCTTCAAGGGGCGTAAATTCGTCGCTAATTTCATGTCCATAAAGTGACATTGCAGATTCGAGTCGGAGCGTGTTTCGTGCAGCTAGTCCACAAGGTAAAATTCCATCTTCGCTGCCGTAATTGCCAATTTCGAGCATTTTATTCCAAAGTTGCTCAGCTTTTGCGGCATCGGCATAAACTTCAAAACCATCTTCGCCGGTGTAACCTGTTCGCGAAATAATCGAAGGAACTCCATCAACTTCACCAGTCGTGAAATGATAATATTTGATTGCACTTAAATCAGTTTCGGTAATTGTTTGTAACATTTCAGTCGCTTCCGGACCTTGAATCGCTATTTGGCAATACTCGACGCTGGCGTGGCGTAAATCAACATCAAAATTTCCACGATGTTCGTTGATCCAAGCCCAATCTTTATCTTGCGTTCCGGCATTAACTACGAGAAAAAGTTTATCTTCTGTAAATCGATAAACTAACAAATCGTCAACAACCGTGCCGTTTTCATAAAGTAATGCTGAATAATGAGCTTGTCCGTCAACCAATTTTGCAACGTCATTTGTAGTAATCGAATTAACAAAAGCAATCGCGTCTTTGCCATCAACGTGAATTTCGCCCATGTGCGAAACATCAAAAAGCCCGGCGTAAGTTCGAGTGCGTAGGTGTTCGGTTAAAACGCCAGCAGTGTATTGAACGGGCATATCCCAGCCGCCGAATTCGACCATTTTTCCGCCAAGTAATCGGTGTGCATCGTTCAAAGGAGTTTTCTTTAATATTTCAGTTTCCATTAAGAAAAAGCTAACATTCACGCCTTGCCAGCGTCAAGCTAAAATCCCAAATGTGATGAACAATAATCTTACTCGAAAACGACTTTTGACATTTCATCAATTGCAAACAATAATTTTGAATAACGCAGTTTATTTCTAATTTGAAATGAGGGATATTTGGCTCTAGCAATCGTACAAAAAACAGACGAACAACTTCTCCAAGCAATTGCTGCTCGGGACGAAGACTCGTTGGCGTTTTTATACGATAGATATAAGGTAATCCTTTTTAGCGTTGTCTTGCGTATATTAAATAACCGCGAAGAAGCGGAAGATGTTTTGCAAGAAATTTTCTTGCAAGTTTGGCAGAAAGCGAAAGATTTTGATGAAACACGCGGTCGTGGTTTTACGTGGTTAGTAACACTTTCGCGAAGTCGGGCGATTGACAGGATAAGAGCTTTAGCTTCGAGACAGCGAACTGCTGATGAATCTTTAATCAATAAATCAGATGAGGTTGCGAGTTTTGAGGAAGAGACAATTGTTAAACAGCAGCGAATAAAAATCGCCAAAGTTTTAGCAGAATTGCCTGAAGAGCAGCAAAAAGTTCTGCAACTTGCTTATTTTGAAGGTTTAAGCCAAACGGAAATATCCGAAAAATTGGCAGTTCCGCTGGGAACTATCAAGACGCGAATGCGGAACGCAACGATAAAATTGCGAGAAAGTTTTAGTGATAGATTACGGGCATTACTTTGATGAAGAACGAAGAACAAAATCAGGAATTGTTGATTGCAAAGGCGTTAGACTCTTTAAATGTGTCTGACGAGCAAACTTTGCAACAACTTTTGGAAGCTCATCCAGAGCTTTACGCCGATCTTGAAGATTGGCGTGAAACTGTCGGATTGCTTGCACTTTCTGCACCTGTGGCTGAACCTTCGGCAAAAGTTCGCGAAAATATCTTGGCGATGATTAAGCAAGATAATGAAGTTGATGGATTGTTTGACAAAATGGTTGAGCCAAAAGTTGAAGCTAACATACAACCACAACCTATTGAATTTAAAGCAGATGTTAATTATAAGCCTGAAACTGAGTCAAATTTAATTAGCCTGAAAAGACCAACTTGGTCAATTTTGCAAAAAATGATAGCAGTTGCGGCTTGTGTTTCTGTGGCGTTTCTTGGCTTTTCGCTCTGGAAAGTGAGCAAAGAAGTCGAAAAGTCGAACCTAGAAATTGTCCAACTCAAACAAAAATTAGAATCTTCTCAAATTGAATTGGCTAAAACAAACGAACTTCTCACACCGGAAACTGTTAGTGCATCGCTTGCTGGTTTAGAAGATGCACCAAACGCGAAGGCTAAATTAATTTACGATAAAGCAACCGGAAAAGCATATTTAGTTGTTGAAGGTTTGCCGGTTGCACCGCAAGGCAAGGCTTATCAACTTTGGTTTATCGCTAGCAAAACTCCAGTTTCTGGCGGAGTTTTTAAGGCAAATGCGAACGGAAAAGGCGAACTTCGAGGTGAAATTCCGCTCAACGAAAGACAATCCTCAACCATTTTTGCAGTAACTCTCGAACCGGAACAAGGCGTTCCTGCTCCAACTGGGAAAATGTTTCTTAAAACTGCTCTGTAATATCGAATCTTTTTCTAAGTTGATTCATTATTATTAATCTACAATATGAGGTGCAATATCAAAAAACACCTTGATTTCATCGCCTTCGATAACAACCACATCTAAACGACCGTCACCGCCCCAATCACTAACTACAATGCGTGAATCTCCATTACTATTTGAAACTGTATAGTTTTTCGTGATCGAATTATCTAATAAATTGGCGTTTAAATTGTTGATTATTTCAGTGTTAAAATAAACGAATAGCGTGCGTGATTCAGGTATTACAGAGTTTTTTGTTGTAATCAATAAATCCAAAAGGTTGGAGTAATTCATTGAGTAGCCGTATATTCCGGTTGGAATTTCGTCCGCAGGTAAAACTAATTCTTGCAGAAAGAGAGCCGCACCTGAGAACCCAAGATTGTAAATTCGCACTCTATCATCACCTAAAATTGCAACTTCCATCCCAATATTGTCAGCAAAATTACCAACAATCATATTATTAAGTCCGTTAGAAGGATTAACATTTCGTTCAACAATGTTAGATTCAACGGTTGCCGCGAAAATGCCTGAATCGACCAATGACTGAACTGGATTTGATGCAGTGCGTTTGACTACGACAAGCCTTGAAGAACCATCGGTGAGTTGTTTGATGGCAATAATGTCTGTAAAACCATTATTGTCAATATCATTCAAATTTACTGAATGAATTACACTTCCAGTCGATAACGGCACAGTAATCAAGGGTTCATCTCCAACTTTCAGTTTGATAACAGACCCATTCTTGGAAAGAAATGCCAAAACCTCTGAGCCAGTCGCAATATCACGCCCAACACCAATGAATCCGCTTTCGCCAATTAATCCGGTCGAGACATTTGTTCGCGTAATATTGTTCGGAATATTGGCATCGAATATATTGATTATTCCAGTTTGTCCACTTAGTTGAACAAAAGTCTGATTATTAGATGAATTTACAAGTGAAACTGAACCAGAAATTCCAGCAGTTGCCGAACCGGTTTCCATTCGTCCGACTGTTCGTTGCACAAAATCTGTTCCGTTAAAACTGTAAACTGAACTCAAGCGGTCACTATAAGCCACAAATAAATCTTGCCCATAAAAAACAGAATCGTCCCGACTACCGAACAATCCTGTGGATACCACAACCGGTGATGTCGGACCGACAGAAAGTATAACGTCTCCGATATTTGTTGTGGCACTTCTCACGGGAACAAACGGAAGGCTGGCATTCTTGGCGGCGATATTGTTTAGAAAAGCAATTGCTTTCGCATAAATAACACCTCTTGAAGTCGGAACATTTGTAATTGAAAAAGTTCCATCGCTCGCGGTTTGTGCCGTAAAAGTATCAAAAATAGTTATATCGGCACCGCTAACAGGCTGACCGTCTGTAGTTAAGACTCGTCCGACAACGGTAGTTTTTGGATCAGGAATTACTGAAAATGTACGAAGTGCGGAAGTTGTTCGACCAACCGTATCTGTTGCTGTGGCTTCAATTGCCAATGAAGTTATATTGGTCGGAACAGTCCAGTATGTTTCGAAAGGAGAAGTAAAAGGTGATGCGATTTCAATTCCATTGACAACAAAGCTAACTCGTATAATGCCTTCATCATCAGTCGCATCAGCCCGAAAAATAATATCTTCTCCTTCAATCAAAACTGTGCCTTCAACCGGATTAGTCAAACTTATGATTGGTCGTAAATCTGGCGTAATATTGACCGACACCGCTTGCGAAGTGGCAGAATTTCCACCTAAATCCGTAGCAGTTACCGTGACAGCAAACGTATTTGTGTCTAATGGAACTTGATACAAAAATTCGTATGGACTCGCAGAATCAGTGGCGACTATATTACCGTTGACCTTAAACTGAACACTCGCAACAAAAACATCATCTGCTGCATTTGCTTGTAAATTCAAAGTTTTTCCTTCTCTCACACTTTGTCCAATAATTGGCGATGTCAGACTAACTGTAGGAGCTATTCCATTGTTATCGGATGTCGGAACTTGGTATCTAGATATGAAAAGTTTTGAATTTCCAGAGTTTACGCCTTTATCGAAAGATGAAACGCTTCCGCTAGTTAAATAAACGAACTCTGAATCGGTTGCGATTCCTGTTCCATTGGCTGAGCCAAAACTGGATAAGTCAATGCCGCCACGATAATTTAAACTCGAAGGAAGCCCGATATTAAAAAACGGAACGAAGTTGACCTGCTGTGTCTCTGCAACCATCAAAAAATCACCGTTCAACGTTACATCGCGAGGACTAAAGTTGAAGTCTTCCGAAACCGCAACTGGACTTGAAGGATCTGAAAAGTCAACAATCTTTAAACCGCCAAACCATTCTGCAAGATAGGCAAAATTACCGCGAACAGAGACATCAATAACCTCTTGTATCTGAGTTAAATTGCCGATTATTTGAGGTGATGCCGGATCTGTGATGTCCACAATGCGAACGGCATTTGAAGGAGAGCCTTCTGCCAACACTGCATAATTACCCGAAATATCAACGCCTCTTGTTTTGCCCGGCGTATCAATCGAACCTACCAATTGCGGCGTTGCCTGATTACTTATATCAACTATTTGTAAGCCTGATAATCCATCCGCAACGTATGCCAGCGTGCCAACGATAACGACATCATTTGCTTCTCCCGAAGTGTCGAAATTACCAGTCAAAACCGGATTCAGCGGATTGGAAATGTTAATAATTTGGAGCCCAGAATTTCCATCAGCAACATAAGCAAAATTTCCGACAAGACGAACGTCATTAGCGTTGCCAGAAGTATTAAAAGAGGCTACGATCGCTGGAATGTTTCGATTAGTGACATCAACAATTTGTAATCCCGTAATGCCTGCTGCAACATATGCGTAATTATCGGCGACATCTACATTATTGGCGTAACCCGGAATTTGGATAGCGGATAAACCATTTGGCGAAAAGCTCCCGACGTTTGCCGTTGAATTTGCCGTCAAATTACCGTTTTGCACACGAATTATCGTTGAACCCGCAGAAATTCCGAAGACCGAGCCGGTTGTGCCGACTACTGCAATTGACTGGTCAAGTGATTGGTAAACGGTGTTTGCATTGTTAGTTAAATTAACGCTCGTCCCGGTGTTGGTAATACCCGTGACTGTCAACTGGACAGGAGTTGCCCCAAAAACTGTATTCACAACTAAACCAAGCGGATTCGGCGAAACCTGCAAACTGACAATCGTTGTATTCGCGGGCGGAGTATTATTTGGGTCAAGTGGGTTGTATCCCAATCGAATTTCCTCGGCATCCGATACGCCGTCGCCGTCTGTATCGGTAACATTCGGATTTGTCCCTTTGGCAACTTCATCACCATTGGTTAAACCGTCACCGTCCAAATCGCCGTCGGCATCAGACGGATCATCCGGGTTTGTTCCATTCTGAAGCTCATCGCCGTCAGACATTCCATCGTTGTCGCGATCAGACTTGAATTTGATCTCACCGGCATTAACGGTTGTGTTGGGAATTAAATTTACACGATTACTTTCACCCCTCAGGCTTGCCGGATTGTTCTGAGCACTGATAGCTTGCAAAAAAAATGTGAAGGTCAATAGCAAACATAAAAAAGTCCTGATATAGCTACGAACAATTGTTAAGGCTTGTTTGCGGACAGATTTTGTTTTCATGCGTTCTCCTGATTTATGTTTACTGAATAAAATGAACGACCGTTTAAAGTCTTCTGATTTTCTTACTGTAATTTGCTTAAAGCAGTTTTTATTTAACTGCTGCCCGCCGTTAATTATTTGTCGCTCCAACTATTGCTCGACAAATCATAAAAAAACTTTTTGCTTTCACACCTCTTGCCGTTTCGATTAATAGTCACCACCAATTTTTCTTCAATTATTTCCAAATCAATACTTTCGACGCTGCAAGATATTCCAAGTTGAACTTCTCTTTCCGCGAGTGGCTTTCCGGCAGGTATCCAGTTTACATAACTTTCCTGATCCAATTCGAGCGGAAAGGAAGCTATGCTTTTATCAATTTTGGTTTCGTAAATTTCGAGTTTGGGAGTCGTGATTCCATCGGAAATCAGGGCGATATACGCCGTTTCTTTCGCTGAACGAACCGCCACGCTTCCTAAAACCTCTTCATACGCCGTCAAACTACTGATCGTATAGATATACGTTACCCAAACTACTTCTTCGGTAGTCTTGTCATTGCCGGATTGATCGGGATGGCTTCTCGTTAGATAAAATACCCAGTTGGGAAAAATCTTCTTTTTGTTCCGTGTATAAATCTCAAAAAGCAGCGGATTAGCTTTGTCACTCACAACGATCTGCGTTTTTCTTAGATTGAGCGTGCCATTCGCAGAATTTTGCCGGAAACTTTCGACATCGAGAGTCTCACCTGTCCAGGTTTTGTTTTTGAAAATAAACTGCGTTGTAAAATCCTGACAAACGCTGTCCTTAGCGGCTTCAAACTTCACGAGAAAATCAATGATGTCAATCTTTTTGCGGTTTGCTCGAAAAGCACTTATCTTGCATTGGTTAGACCTATTCGGGTTGGCGAGAAAGTTTGCGAGTACCGGTAATGAGCGTTGCCATTTGCTGTAATCCTTTTTATCCAGAATTAATGGTTTAGGCGAGGTTTCGGATAAATTAAGCTGATAAATCCGGTTGGTCAGCGTCGTCGCCCATTTCATAACCACCGCTATATAAACTGTTTTTCCGTTATCGTCCGGCAATATCTGAGTAAAGACCGAATCCGCCCCAAGGTCGCCGACGTTGAGATAAATAACACCGAGCGTATCGGCTTTTTGCCCCAACTTTTTCGCTCTTGAATCAACTACCTTGAGCAAGAGGTTGGGATATTCGAGATAACTCGGGTCTACAAAACCGCCGCCCGCTACCTTAACATAATTATCCGGCAGAGAAATCTGGATTTCTTCGATAGACAGATTGGCAGCCGTCAGTTCCGCTTGATTCGAGTTAGTCCGATTCTGAGCGTAAATGAGCCCGACTACGCAAATCAGGAGCAGCCATAAGCTACCAATTTTATAAAGATATTTTTGCAACATTCGTCTTTTTCCTATTTAAACGCAGTTAGTAATTATTACAAACTCGAATGCCGGCATCCATTACTTCGGTTCCGAAACACTCAGAAAGCTTGTATTCCAATTGCTGTTCCGAAGGATTCTTTTTCTGGACGTAATTGAACTTTGTGCTTTAATTTTTAAAGCGGAACTAGGCAGCACAATACAAAGTATTAAAAACAGTATAATAAATTTTTTCGTTGATTCATTAGGCAGCATTTTGGCTTCTCCTATATATTTCTAAACAAATTAGAGGCTTTCCAATTTCAAGTTTACTAATTTTCCGCTTGCGAAATTGTGCTTGTTTCCTGTTTTGACAATATCTTTAAGCAAATAACGACTCTGGTTAATTATTATAGAAAGTTTGCGATTTCTGCATCTTTTCAAGCCATTAATTCAACTGCTTGAGATTTCAGAAAAATAAGAAATTTCCAAATCGTTAGAACAAGTTTTTATGAAAAAGCTCCAGAAATCTGGGCTCTTGATTTGAAATGGCTTTTTCGCTGATATATTTCAGATATGGATCCGAAGTTTTTTCAAAAACGTTTTTGAAATGTTTCTTCGCTGCTTCAAATTCGCCGGATTTATAAAAAGCAATCCCTTTGTAGTATTCTGCACGAGATCTAAGCGGCTCTTTTGAATCATTTTCTAATTTATCCAAGATTTCTATAGCTTTCGGTAAGTCGGATTTTCCTTCGATTCCTTTTAAATTCATTAAAGCAATACTGATTTTTGCTAGTTGTGCGTATTTAGAACTGCCAAACCTTTTCGCAAATTTCGCAAGTTCTTTTTCAGTTTTCCTATCATAGTGAATTTTCGTCATGTTATTTTCACTCAAAAACTTATAAAGACGATGTTTAAGTATATAGTCGTAAGCATTTGCATCGGCACCTGTCGGACTTATAACGTCGATGTACTCCGGGTCGCTTGTAATACCATATGAGGCTGAAACAGCATATTTACCTGGTACGGCAAATATGTGCTGACCAGTTTCGTTTAAATCAATGGTGAAAACGCCCTCAATCTTAACCGAATCAGGGTTGAATACTCTTTTAGAGGAAAAAGGCGGGTCGTCTTCCAAAATAGTGCCGCCTTCGTAAAAATTATATTTCTTCCATTTGATTTCTTTCGATTCAACTTTTCCGGTATAAAGCAAAATTACCCATTGTGCAGTTATCTCTTGAAACTGCGAAGTTTCATTTCGCGTTTCTATCAACAGAGAAACCGATTCAAAGGGCAGAATCTTGGTATCGGAAAGCCTAACGATAGTTTTAACATTTTCGGGGCAACAACCGAAAGTATTGATTGCGTAGCTTGAACAGGCACTAATAGTTAGCAAAAGTGCACAGCCCAAAACTTTAAATGACATTGAACTTTGCTGTTTCATAAATTTTACATCCCCGGTCCTTTAATCATATTTCTGATTAAATCTAAATCCCTTGAGGAAAACTTAGGATTGGGTGCATCAAGCCCGCCGCCCATCAAATCGTCGGCAATCGGACATGGCGTTCGCGGCGGTTGGTTCGGATTTGTCACAGGGTAACAGTCACGCAAACCCCATTCGTGTCCGGATTCGTGAACTAAAGTTCTCGCCATAGTTCGGATGTACCCGAAAGCATCCCGATCGCGTTTGGTTTCAACAAAAGCATATGCCCCCACTCCAACAGAAACTCCTCCGTTTCATTTCTGAGTTCCAAAATGAAAGGAAGAGATTCAAACGGTAACAAATCGGTGCTAGCGGGAATAACAACTGCTTTTATTTTGCTTTCAAGTAATACCGAACCTCCATAAATTGGGGTTATGACGGCTGTAATAAGCATTGCCAGAATATTGAGTTGTAGATACTTAAAGTGATTAATCATTAAAACAACCCCGGTCCTTTGATAATATTTCTAAGTATATCAAGGTCTTTAGGAGAGAATTGAGGTCTCGTCGTACAGGCAACGCTAGAAACTGCCTTCATTGATTACCTTTGCTGGCATAATTAACTTTTCTTTTTAAATTCCCGGTACTACTCAACCGCCCACGATTTTGTTTTCGAGTGCTAAGTTTGACGGCACTGTTGATAATACCGGTATTTAACCTTATCTCAACCGTGTAGGGCGGTTTGAAAACAACGATAATCTCTCTGCTTCTCTGATTAGCGTCAAAAAGAATCGAGTAGTTAAAGGTAACACGTGCCGTCCGTTCTTTTTTGTCCTGATCGGATAATTCTAAAAACTTCCAATCTTTTGCCGCCTTTTCGCTCGCTTCATACAAACGATCCCTGCCGGAAACGGATTTAGCAGCCGTAACCTCGCCCTTCTCGTTTATTTTCACCTCAACGACGACTTCGCCTTTGATACCCAAAGCGTATGCTGCCACTGGATACTGAGGAGCGGTTGCAGAAATAACCTGCGGTTGTCCGGCAGTCTGGTTGCTATTGCTCGTTTGGGCAACTGCCGAAATCGAAAAAATAGTAAACAAACAAATAATTAACGATGATTTGAAAAATTTTCTTAACATAATCTATTTTCCTAACTCTATAATCCTGTAGTGTCAAAGTCTCTTTTCGGAATCAAACATCCTCTGTTGTTATGTCCAAACGGATACAAAAGCTCGCGAATAATCTTGGAATGGGACAAATCAGCTTGGCTAAAAGGATTTGTCGGACTCACACCGACCGAATGCATCATTTCATGAGCGACATCGTTTGTATCCGCCGTATCGTCGATTACAGTAAATGTTACATTATTGGTAGCGTTAATTCGGTTGACAGGTTGCCCCGGCAAGGCAACCGGAATTTGCTCTTCTCGTTCGAGTTCCCAGACAAAGTAGAAATCTTGCCCGTCGCTGGGGACATTAAGAGTGCGGAGAGCAGCAAAATCGTTATACGAAACAATTTCCGTCAGATTGCCCTGATAAGTATTAAGGAGGACCCCGTCATTTGCCCTAAGAACATATTCGATGCCGGTCTGAGGTCTAATAATGGCATTGACATCGCGTAGAAAATTGGTTGCGACGGTGGTTGCCGCAGCGAGCGTCGCCGCTCTGGTTGTGGCGTGTCCACCCGTGTCCGAAACAAAATGGAAAGTGACGGGGATTTGGAAATTCTTTCTCACAACCACGCCCAGACGCATCAGTTCGACTCCGTTCAAGTTTGCCGTCACAAAGGTTTCTCCAGGATTAACGCTAGTCAGATTAATAGTTTGCGGTGAAGCGGTTGATGTATTCGGTGTAACTGTTGCTTTGGTTGCATCCGTACTTCCAAATGCAATCATAGTCGCCGCCGCCGCCGGAGTTATTGTTACATTGGCTTGTGCCGTCGAACCGCCGAGCGGTTGGAGATAGGTGCCGTTTGCAACTACTGTCTGCCAAAACGGTTCAATGTTCGGAGCAGTGCCGACTTTCGTATCGTCAAAACCCGAAGTATAGATCGCACCGTTTTGTTGAAATTCTACTTTGACAACATTTACCGTTACTTCGGCATTAAACCTCCCGTTGGTTGTGCTCTTGTATTCTAATTTAACTTTAGTTGTACCAGCTTTCTTACCGCCGGTTAAAACAATCCTGTTCGGTGAACTCTGGGCATTGCTGCCCGATGCAAAATTGACTTTAACAATATCATCGTCATCGGTTTTCCATTTGAAGGTCGGAGTTCCGGTTGCCGTGCTTGGTAATGTTGCCGTTAATTCGATAGTTTTACTTAAACCGATAAAAACCGGATTCGGAGTAATTTCAACAGTTACTGTCTGAGTTTGGGTCAAAGCCTCCATTTTTGCGGAACGTCCAGCTTGATTTCGAGGTAGGCTGAACGTCGCACGGTAATCAAGTCTGGACGGCGGATCAAACGACGTCGAAAGACTTCCCACAAGCAATTGCGTTCCGCTTTCCGAAGGAAAAGAAAACAATGGAACCGCTCTCGTACCTTCAACCCAAGCTTCATTATTAATAATTTCTTTCCCTTCGAAAGTCGAGTTATCCTTAATTTGAATATTTCCCAAAACACTAACTTCTGGTGCCGGTTCGGGTGGCGGCAGTGCGTGCCAAGCACCGACCCGAATCCCGCTTCCGGAATCGCTTTTCACAATACTTCCGTCCGTGCTGACGTGACCTGTTCCAACTTTGACATATCTTCCGGCATCGTGATCGAAACTCATAATTGAGACTTCGCTGTCAACTCGTAACCGATCAGCATTCGGAAAACTGATTTCGAGAGGCGTTTCGAAAACAGCACCGGAAGGCTGCACCGAAATATAGAGATTCGTCGCCAAACCGTCTTCGAGCGTCATCGGCACACGGTTCGTCGCAATTCTCGTGACCGACAAACGTTTATCTGAAACATCGGTCGGAAATACAACTCTCGTTCCCGTCTTTGCCGTTATTTTGATCGGCGGTTCGCCCCCGATTACCGGCAATTCGTAGGTTGTATCCTGCGTTACTACATTATTTTGATCAAGCGGCAAGTTAATGCCGTCATTAACTTTAGGCAGAAAAAACGGGCGACCTATCTGATTTTTTGTACCGGGCAGTACGTCGAAATCATAAGTAATATTAGTCCATCTGCCGGGCAAATTAATCTGATCGCGTCCGATTAGTTCAAGTAATTGATGCGGTCCTGCCTGAACATTGTTTACAACAAAACGCCCATCATTTCCGGTGCGTGTTTGTTGTCCGCCGATTCGCACGATAACGTTCTGCAATGCCCGTAAATTTTGATCAAGGACACTTCCGGCAACTGAAGTAACGGCGTTTTGCCGTGCTGAAAGAGATTCACAAAGGAAAACAGCCGGAGTAACTAAATTATCGTTGAAATCGGCTCGAATTTGTTGTAAACCGACTTCTGCACCGGATACATAACGAACGGCAGCGTGTCCGAGAGTGTCGGTTTGAACTTGGACCATATTACCGCCGCTAGTGAACTGTCCGCCGCCTGCTTGAATGGTGAAGGTAACGGGAACGCCTTGCACAGGATCGCCGTTTTGGTCGGTCACAATTGCAATTAAAGGTCGTGGTAATTCCGTGTTGGTTAGTCCTTTTTGAGAATTTCCACTGGAAGTATTAATTTGTGCTGCGGATCCAGAAGGCGGCAACTCAAGTTCCGGAGAACTTATTACAGTAATTTGCACGGCTGACGACAAATTATTTTCCGTATCACGTGCAATTAAAGCTAAGCTATTTACGCCGATATTAAGTTTAACATTGGCGGCAAAAACACCGCTCCCAAAAGCGGCTTGAGCCGTAACTGGTTCAAGCCCACCCGTTATGATGACAGTGCTTCCAGGTTCGGCTTGTCCTTCAATTGTCTGAAATGTAAGTTTTGTCGGCGTGTTAAACTGAAATAATACGGGTGATGCTGGCGGTGTATGATCCCGCCCTTTTAATGTCAACTTTCTAGTGCTTACATTATTTACGGCATCGGCAGCAACAACCGTAACCTCGTTCTCGCCTTCGTCTAATGTGATATTGTTTGCCGTAAAAGTTCCATTTGCGACTGCCGCTGAAATGTCGTTAATTTCGACGGTGACCGTTGAAGCATCGGATACGCGACCGCTTACGGTTGCTGGCGAATCGACTATTGTTTCATCGGAAGGACTGATGTTACTAATGATGGGCGGCGTTAAGTCAATATTGACAGAACGGGCGATTTGAGTTTGATTGCCGGCAGCGTCCCGTGCGTTTATTCTGATTGTCTGCATTCCTTCGGAAAACTCCAAATCGCCGCTGAAACTTCCACTTTGCTCGACTACTAAAGGCTGTCCGCTGACATCAATGGAAACCGGAGAAGCATCGACAATATTTCCCAGCACTCTCAACGTTTTTGCAACCGTGCCTTCGGTCGGAGAAGTTAATGATATTTCAGGGGAAATCATATCTCTAACGACCGTACGGGATATTTGACTCCGATTACCGGCTGCGTCGACAACACTAATTATAATCGTATTGTTACCTTCATTCGGCAGAGAAACCGGAAAATTGAAAGCATTGCCGCTCATTGTAACAAACGCATTGTTAATCGTAAGTATTGACGCAGTGGCATCAATAATTGATCCTGCGACAGAAATCTGGTCAGTGTTCACGTACGAATATTCGGTTGGCTGCCGCAGAGAAATAAGCGGGTTTCCCGTATCACGTATCACATTTTTACTTACCTGACTTGTATTGCCCAAAGCATCGACAGCGGAAATATTAATCGTATTACTGCCTTCTGTTAGGCTAACCACGGCACTAAAGCTATTGCCCGTCACCGTCGCCCCTTGTCCGTTTACTGTAATCGTCACCGGACTTGCATCGCTGTAAGTTCCAGACACGGTAATCTGAGTAGCGTTGGTAGTTAATCCTGCGACTGGTTGACTAATGCTGATTGTCGGACTGACTGTATCCCGAATAATGTGCCTTGTAAGTGAAGTAGAATTACCTGCGGCATCTGTCGCAAGTGAAATAATTGTATTGTTGCCTTCATTAATTGAAATGTTGGCTGAATAGTTATTGCCTGTTATCGTTGCCGCCACGTTGTTTATGGTGACGG
>JANNVK010000216.1:0-2419 GCA_031414415.1 Acidobacteriota bacterium | reverse complement strand
TTTTATCATCATCGCGGCAATTTTGCTTTTGGGCGGATTTTTAAAGTCGGCGACCGACGGAACGCCAAATGAAAGTCCAAGCACAATCGAAAATAGAAGACAGTAGAATTAGTGGTAAGTGGTAAGTGGTAAGTGGTAAATTTAAGAAAGCCTCTTGAATTTACCACTTACCACTTTTCGTTTTTCGCTAACAAAAATATGTTGGTTTTAGGAATAGAAAGTTCGTGTGATGAAACAGCGGCGGCAGTTGTGCGCGATGGACGGGAAATTTTGTCGTCGGTAATTTCTTCGCAGATTGAATTGCACAAACCTTTTGGCGGAGTTGTTCCTGAATTGGCTTCGCGGGAACATCTCGAAAAAATCGAGCCGATTGTGGATGCAGCGTTAAACCAGGCAAATGTTTTGCTCAAAGAAATCGAGGCAATCGCTGTAACTCAAGGTCCCGGACTTATCGGTTCGCTTTTGGTTGGCGTTTGTTATGCGAAAGCATTGGCGTTCGGCTTAGAGATTCCGTTTGTCGGCGTAAATCATATCGAAGGTCATGTTTATTCGGTGGCATTTGAAAATCCGCCGGTTGAATATCCTGCGTTGGCTTTGATTGTTTCGGGAGGACATACAAATTTATTTTTTATTCCCGAAGCCGGCAAATACAAAGTAGTTTCGCGCACCCGCGACGACGCGGCAGGCGAAGCGTTTGACAAAGTTGCGAAAATGCTCGGACTCGAATATCCGGGCGGTCCCGTAATCGAAGAGTTGGCGAAAGAAGGGAACTCAACCAAGATAAAATTTCCGATTGCCAAAATCAGCGATGGCAGACCTGATTTTAGTTTTAGCGGTTTGAAAACAGCAGTTGCGCGATATGTGCGGGAAAATGAAATTCAACCGCTTGCCAATGGCGAAATGCCAAACCAAGCGATAAAAGATGTGTGCGCTAGTTTTCAAGCGACAGTTGTAAAATCTCTTGTCGGCACGATGGAAAAACTTGCGGTTGAATTGCAACCGAAAACTTTAATCGTAGCCGGCGGCGTGGCGTGTAATAATGCTTTGCGCGACGCAGCAAAGAATGTGGCGGACAAATTAAATCTGCCTGTTTATTTTCCCTCAAAACATCTTTCCACCGACAACGCGGCGATGATTGCGGCGGCTGGAAATTTTCATCTGGAAAATGGCAAACGTGATGATTTAAGAATGACGGCGGACATAACGATGCGTCTGCAAAACTTTGAAAATGAAGATGCCGCACTCAAGCAACGAAAGATTCGCTATCGGCTGTGAGTTTTAAAGGATGAAGGATGAAGGATGAGGGATGAATAAGAAGTAGGAAACCCGACTTTTCTTCTTAATTCATCCCTCATCCTTCATCCCTTCTTCAACCGACGCGGGCGACGGTTAAAACACAAACTTGCTTTGCGCCGTTTTCTTTAAAGATTTTGGCGCAATTGGAAACGGTTGCGCCAGAAGTAAAAACATCGTCAATCAATAAAATCTTTTTGCCCTCGACAAGTTTCGGACGCATCACTTCAAAAGCGTCTTTAACGCTCAATTCACGGGCTTTATTGTCCATCGCGGCGCGGTGCGTCGGCGTATGGATTTTGCGAACAAGACTTTTTTGGTCGAGTTTTATGTCGGTTTGTTTGGCTAAGATATTGGCTAAAACTTCGGCTTGATTAAATCCGCGTTCCAATCGCCGTTTTTTTGAAAGCGGCACGGGCACTATCACCGAAAAGTCTTGAAAATCGGAGTTTTGAAAGCGTGAAATAAAAAGATTTTGTAAGCGTTTAGCAACAAACGGTTCGCGTTTGAGATGAAGAATGGAAGCCGAAAGTGCGTCTGCATAAATGCCGACGGCACACGCCGCATCGTAAAAATGTTCGTTGCACAAATGGCAAAAGGTTTTAATATTTGTCGGTTTTGCCTGCAAAAAATGTCCACATTTGCCACATAAAGTTTCCGCGCCTGAAAACATCTGCGTCTGTTCCCAACACGTTTCACAAACAACTCCGTCCGCAAAATTTTCGACACTGTTTTCGCAAATTTGACAGGCTTGAGGATAGGCGAGAGTTAGCAACGAGTCAACAATTTTATGAAACATTTATCTTTAATGGTGAATGATGAATGGTAAATGGTGAATTAATCTTCTTACATTCATCATTCACCATTTACCATTCACCATTAATTAATCTTCATCGAGCAAACCTTGTTCGAGAAGTTCTTGGCAGCTCAGGCAATAACGCGCCCACGGAACGGCGTTCAGACGTTTCGGATTTATGTCTTGTTCGCAATTCTGACACACGCCGTATTCCTCATCAGCAATGCGCTCTAATGCCTCGTTGATTAAAAGCAGTTGTCGGCTTTCGTTTTCCGAAACCGCTAACATTACATTTTTTGAATAGTTTCTGACCGCCAAATCAACCGGATC
>JANNVK010000215.1:0-53573 GCA_031414415.1 Acidobacteriota bacterium | reverse complement strand
TTTTGCATCGCTTCCGCAGCTTTTTGTTGACGATCTTGCAAGATTTTCTCTCTTTCGTCGTTATCGGCAGGAAGCAAGTCTTCTGTCGCGTCAGGATTATCTTCATTGAGGTAAGTAAAGGAAGAAAATATTTTTTCAGATCTAATTGCCGGAAGAGAACTTCTCACCCGCTTGATATATTTTGGATCCAAATTTAACGGTTTGCTTTCAGCTTTTGGTGAATCGAGTGTTTGAAGTGAGCCATTTGTCAACAGAATCGCCAAACTCATTCCGCGTTTTTCAGTAAAAAATCCGGTTTCAATCGCCGCAATTTCAAACGGCAAAATTCGCGTTTCTGAAACAGCCGACGGACGTTTAATGTCAGATTCCTTCAACAAATCCCACGGATACGCTTGCCCGCGACCGTGAACGAGAGTTAGCTTGTTTCCGCTTGCAACCGCGACATCAGCAAAAAAATCTGTGTCCAAATTGCCGACCGCCAGATCATTTGCTTGAGCTAAAAGTTTAATTTTTTCGGGTTTATATTTGAATGCACCTTCGGGATGTTCGAAAACTAAAAGACTCGCAACTTTTTTATTGAGAACTGCAATTGCAACATCAGTTTGCCCATCACGGCGACCAATCTCGCCAACCGTGAAAGCTGTAATTGCACCTTCAACTTGAATTTTCACGTCAACAGCAAAATTGCCCGAACCATTTCCTGCGAGCAAATGCAGAGAATTATCGCCGTTTCTCGCCGCTAAAATGTCTTGGTGTCCGTCAGCATTAAAATCGCCTGACGCAAGATAATCGGGCGAAAAAGCCAGGTTTAAACTGTTTACACTTTCGGAAAAAGCATCTTCAGTAAAAGTTCCGTCAGCTTTTCGAGCTTGTGCTTCGGGACTATTTGGAAAACTCGAATCCGGATTTCCACGATAAAATTTGATACTTCCGCCTGAATCGGCGGTTATTAAATCAATTGTTCCGTCCGAATCGAAGTCTGCCGAGGCTAGAAGATTTGGCGAACCGGCGTGGTTATTTGAGTTGTCTGCGACTTTTAAATCATTTCCATCTGCAAAACTAACGTGTGGAAATCCACGGTCTTTTGCTCGGACAGAAACAATAGTTTCAACTTTTTGCTCTTTTTCAGACTCATTTTCAGAATTCACTTGTGATGAAACTATCGGTAAAAAGTATAAAGCTGATGCTGATAAACAGACGAGAACAATATTTTTCAAACTCATAATCAAACCTTCCTCATTGAAATTAAATATCCAGTAAAATTTGTATGCGTTAAAAGTTGAAAAAGTCGGACATAATTCTCATAAAAATTTTACTTTGCGGAAAAATAAGTTAATATGAACGCTTAAATATCTATAAATTAAAGATTATGAGCGAGAAACAACCCTCGGAAATCACTCAAATTTTGCAAGATTGGAACGGCGGCGATGTTGACGCAAAAGAGCGTCTGTTGCCGTTTGTTTACGACGAACTCAAACGACAAGCTCGTTTTTTGATGTCGCGAGAACGCTCAAACCACACCTTGCAACCAACCGCACTTGTCCACGAAGCATTTCTCAAATTAACTGAACAATCAGGCATTGACTGGCAAAATCGCAGTCATTTTTATGGAATTATTTCGAGATTGATGCGGCAAATTTTGGTCGATCACGCCCGTTCACACGCGGCGGAAAAACGCGGCAGCAACGCGATTCATTTTTCGATCGACGATGTGCAAATTCCAATCGAAGAACGTGCGAGTTCAATCTTGGCGGTTGATGAAGTTCTGCAAAAACTTGCCGAATTTGACGAACGGCAGGCACAAATTGTTGAGATGCGTTTTTTTGGCGGATTGAATAATGCCGAAATTGGCGAGAATCTGCAAATTTCCGAAAGAACCGTCGGACGCGAATGGCAAACCGCAAGGCTCTGGCTGTTCCGCGAACTGAGCAAAAAATAATCAAAAATTTTGTCTGAAATTCGAAGCCGTTTTCGCATATTAAGATTGGAACGCGGACGGCTCGTCCGCAAGATTTTTGATCGGAACGCGGACGGCTCGTCCGCAAGCGTTTGCAAAACGCTAACTGACTTTGGTTATCTTCAAGTTGAATGGAACCAAACACTTCCCGAACGCTTTCGCGTTCGAACGGACAAGAGTGTCCGTGTTCCAGTCCGGAACGCGGACACTCTTGTCCGCAAGCGTTTGCAAAACGCTAACTGACTTTGGTTATCTTCAAGTTGAATGGAACCAAACACTTCCCGAACGCTTTCGCGTTCGAACGGACAAGAGTGTCCGTACTCCAATAAGATAAATGACGGAAGAAAATTGGAAAAATATAAAAAAAATTGTCGGCGAAGTATTGAATATTCCGCCTTCCGAGCGAAAGGATTTTCTTGACAATGCAAAATTGTCAGCTGAAATTCGTGCGGAAGTTGAATCTTTGCTTGCATTTGACGAAGCCTCCGAAAATTTTCTAAACGTCTCTGCCATAACATTTTCGCGAGATTTTATTTCAACCAATCAGCCGCAAGAAACTTTATTCGGCAAACAGATCGGTAATTATAAAATCATTTCCGAACTCGGCGTTGGCGGAATGGGAGCAGTTTATCTCGGCGAACGAATTGACGGGAAATTTGCCCAAAAAGTGGCGATAAAAATGCTCAAACGTGAGTTTAATACCAAAAAAATTCGCCAAAGTTTCAGTCGTGAAAAAGATTTATTGGCAAAACTTTCTCACCCAAACATCGCCGCATTGCTTGATACAGGCACGACCGACGACGGCATTCCGTATTTGGTGATGGAATATGTTGACGGCATTCCGATTGACAAATTTTGTCTTGAAAATTCGCTCAAACTTAATTCGATTTTGAAACTTTTTAACGAAGTTTGCGGTGCAGTTGCGTTTGCTCATCAAAATTTGATTGTTCACCGCGATTTAAAACCTTCAAATATTTTAGTTAATAAAGACGGTAAACCAAAACTGCTCGATTTTGGGATTTCAAAACTTTTAGACGAAGAAAATGAGGAGCAAAATTCAAATACGATTCTTGGTGCGATGACACCGGAATACGCCAGCCCAGAACAAATTAAAGGTGAAAATGTCACCACCGCGACCGATATTTATTCGCTTGGAGTCGTTTTATTTAAAATCTTAACCAACTCTCATCCGTTCAAAATTATAGGTAAAACGAACGGAGAATTGCTCAAAACAATTAGTGAAGATGAACCGCGAATGCCTTCGACGGTCATTGTTAGTCAAAAGACAAACCCGCAATTGAAAGGCGATATTGACAACATTATTGCCAAGTCTCTCAGCAAAGAACCTGAACGGCGATACAAAACGGTTGAACAATTTTCGGCGGATATTTGGCGGTTTATCGACGGAATTCCGGTGTTGGCACGTCCGGCAACTTTCGGTTATCGGGCGACAAAGTTTTTACGGCGAAACAAAATTCCAGTAATTGCGGCGTTTTTAATAACTGCGAGTTTGATTGCTGGAATTGCAATCGCAATTTGGCAAGCAAAAGTTGCAATCGAACAAGCAAAAATCGCGGTCGAATCGCAAAATCTTGCTGAAATTGAAGCCGCAAAAGCAAAACTCGAGCAAGAAAAGTCAGAAAAAATCAGCAAGTTTATGGCGAAAGTTATTTCTTACGCGAATCCTGCGTGGTTTGGTGAAGGCTCAAAATTTGGCGGAAATGCTCGTGTAATTGATGCAATCGAAGATTTAAGCGACAAAATTGATGTCGAATTTGAAGGTCAAGCTGATATTCAATCAGAACTTCATAATAAGTTTACGGAAGTTTTTAATATCGTTAAGCAACGTGAAAAAGATTCGATTAAAAGCCAAAAATACGCGGATAAACAAAAGTTTCACGCACTTCGGGCTTTGGAACTTCGGCGGCGGTTTTATGGCGAAAAACACCAGCTTATCGCAAAAGATATGTATTACGCTCGCCCTTATTTTGGAGACGATAATGAGCAAGCAAAAATGCTGGCTGAGGCGATTCAAATGATGCGTGAAACGAATCCGAAAAATTTGAATTTGCCATATATGCTTGAAGCCTATCTCGTTGCTTTATCTGACGACAAACTATCTCATCTCCACGAAATTTACCGGCGAAATGTCATTCCTGCAACTACTGAAAGCAAAGAACAAATCGCTCTAAACTATGCTTCGGAAATGCTCGAATTGAGTATTTGGCATTACAAAGAAGAAAATATTGCTATCGTCTATGCCAATTGTTACAAGGCGATTGCTTTGTTGAAGCTCAATAAATTTGATGAAGCGAAGCAGTATTATCAAGTTTGCAAACAAGCTGAAAATAACGCGAAATATCGGCAGAATTCTGACGCGATTAAAAAGACGGCAAAACAAATTGAGGAAATGATGAAGACTCGACGCTGAAAAAAAAAGTTAATTTGTCCTAATTTTCGAAGAGATTACGCATTATTATGCAAAGAAGTTATTTTCTAAAAAACATGTTAAATGATGAGTGGGAAAAAATTAAGAAAATTGTTGAATCAGTTTTAAATCACAAAACTACGGAAAGAAACGACTTTTTGGATGGTTTAAATCTCTCAGTTGAGATGCGTGCCGAAATTGACTCGCTGATTGCTTTTGACGACGAATCAGCTGATTTTTTGAATCAATCAGCCGTTAATTATTCGCGAGATTTTTTTGATGATGAAGACATAAATAATTCGTTAATCGGGCAAAAAATCGGTGTTTATTCGATTCATCGCGAGTTAGGTTTTGGCGGAATGGGAGCCGTTTATTTAGCTGAAAGAAACGATGGTAAATTTGAACAAAAAGTTGCTCTCAAGTTTCTCAAGCGTGAGTTGAACACCGCCGCACTTCGTCGCAGATTTAAGCAAGAACGCGAAATTCTCGCATCGCTTGAGCATCCAAACATCGCCAGATTGATTGATGCCGGAACAACGGACGACAAAATTCCATATTTCGCGATGGAATATGTTGAAGGTTTGCCGATTGATGAATATTGTCGCAAAAATAAATTGAACTTAAATCAACGGCTCGATTTATTTCGAATCGTTTGCAACGCCGTAGCTTTCGCACATCGTAATTTGATTGTTCATCGCGATTTAAAACCTTCAAACGTTCTCGTTTCCCAAAATGGAACACCGAAATTATTGGATTTCGGCATCTCAAAAATTCTTTCGGAAGAGTTTGACCAAACAAACTCGGCAACTGTGACAAAACTCGGCGTGATGACTCCGAGTTATGCCTCGCCCGAACAACTTCAAAGCAAAAGCGTGACAACCGCGACCGACATTTATTCGCTTGGCGTTATTCTCTACGAACTTCTGAGTGGTCATCGTCCATTTGAAGCCAAAGAAAGCGACTTGAAACAGATTTATCAAGCAGTTCTCGAAAATGAACCGCCGCTGCCATCGGCAATGATTGAAACTTTTTCCAAAACTCTCAAACAATTTACCGAGGCAAAAACTGAGGTAAAACAAGAGGAAAATAAAAATCTAAACACCAAGTTCAATAAAATAAACCGTGAAACCGGACAAAATCGACTTCAATACACAATTTCGGCAGATGCAAATTTGAACTCGCAAAGTCTTCGCGGCGATTTAGATAATATTGTTTTAAAAGCAATCCGCAAAGAGCCGGAAAGGCGATATTCTTCCGCCGAAAACTTCTCAGAAGACATAAAAAAATATTTGCGAGGCTTACCGGTTTCGGCTCGCCCAAATACGTTTTCTTATCGGGCGGAGAAGTTTGTCAAAAGAAATCGGGCGAGTGTTTTTGCCGGATTGCTAATTTTTATTGCTGTTTTGGGTGGAATTGTAGCTACGCTTTGGCAATCGCAAATTGCTCAAGCCGAACGTCTAAAAGCCGAAAAACGTTTTAACGAAGTCAGAAAATTAGCAAATTCAAATCTTTTTGATGTCTATCCGGAGATTGAAAATCTTGAAGGTTCAATCAAAGCTCGGGAGAAAATTTTAACAAATGCTCTCGAATATCTCGATAGTTTATCAAAAGAAGCTGCGGGCGATTTGGAATTACAGAGCGAACTCGCAACGGCTTACGAAAAAGTCGGCGATGTTCAAGGAGCCTTAAATAATTCGAGTTTGGGCAACATAAAAGCTGGTTTAGAAAGCTACGGAAAAGCGACTTCTCTCCGTGAAAGTGTTTTTTTGGCGAATGATAAGAATTCAGATTTTAAAGAGAAATTGGCAAATAATTATTACGTTACAGGCAGAACTTTATGGAACAATACCCAAACTAAAGAAGCCGAAAATGCTTTTGAAAAAAGTCTAAAATTACGCCGCGAACTTATTTTAGATTTGCCTGATTCAATTGATGCAAAGAATCGTTTAGCGGTTTTACTTATTGATTACGGAGCAATTCCGGCATTTAATTTTGAAGCAAAAAAAGCATTAGAATTGTTTAATCAAGCGATTGAGATTATTGAAACTCTCCGACAAAAAGAACCGGAGAATATTGACTTAAAAAAAAGTTTGGCTCGAGGTTTAAGAATTTTAAGTAAGGCAAAAAGTGCGGTTGGCGATTATGATGGCGGTTTAAACTCTTTAAATCAGGCTCTTCAATTGAGCAAAGAACTAGCAGATCAATTCCCTACTGATTTCAAAATTCAAAGAAGCGTTTGGCTCACTGAATCAATGACTTGCGAACTTTTTATCGATCAAGGCGATGGTATAAAGTCAGCAGAATCTTGCCTTAAAACAATTAATTTTCCTGAAAAAGCTCTATCAAAAGAACCCGAAAACGGAGTTGTAGCATACGATTTGGCAATTTCACATTTCAATACTTCTCGCGGATTTAGACTTGCGGAAAAACCTGCTGATGCAATAATTGAAGCCACAAAAGCAATTGACGTAATGTCGAAACTAAGTAAGAAAAATCCTGATGACAGTGAATATAAAAGAAATCTTGCGATATATGAAACTGAGAAATCGCGAGCGTTAATCAAAATTAATCAACCGGAAAAGGCAATATCTGGTTTAGAAAACGCAATCGCAACGTTAATTCCGATAATAGAAACAGACAAAGAAACGACCACTTATCAATACGATTTATGTATCGCATATCAATATTCTGCCGCAGCTTATTCCAAAACTGGTAACAAAAAAAACGCTATTATAAATATCGACAAGGCACTCACAATTGCCAACAATTTAAAAACCTCAAATTTGCTCAGAACATCAGATGGAGATTTAATTTCGCAACTCGAAAAAGAAAAAGCCGAATATTCAAAATAGAATATCCGGCATAATTTTTAAGGCAAATAATAACTCGGCACAGGTAAGTCAGTTCCAACTCCGAATTGTTGGATTTGCAAACCGGCTGTTGAGCGATTTATATACCAAACGCCGTTGCTTGGTCGGAAGACCGCTTGGTCAAATTTGCCGTCGCCGTCGTAATCGCCGATTGTCGGTGTGTCGGTTGCGACTCCAAATGGCGAGGCGAAAAAGCTCGAATCTTCGCTTCGAAGCACAAACCAATTTCCAGTCGATGGGCGGAAAAATGCTAAATCTGCCTTGCCATCGCCAGTGTAATCGCCTTGAACGGTTTTGTCGGTTGAAGCTCCAAATTGTGCTCCGCGGACTTGTGAATCGCTGCTTCTCAAGAAATACCATTCGCCAACTGATGGTCTGAAAATCGCGATGTCAGACTTTCCATCGCCGTCATAATCTGCGACGACAGGGCGATCACCATTGGTTCCGAACTGCTGAATCGTCGTTCCGCCAGTCGATCTGTTTATATACCAAACGCCATTTGATGGTCGGAAAACTGCAACATCAGCTTTTCCATCACCATCGAAATCGCCAGCCGTCGGAACGTCAGTCGCAACGCCAAACGGAAACGCAAAAAAGCTCGAATCCTCACTTCGCAAAATAAACCATTGCCCACTCGAAGGTCGGAAAAATGCTAAATCAGTTTTGCCATCGCCGGTGTAATCTGCGGGAATCGGCTTGTCGGAAGCAGCTCCAAACTGTGCTCCATTGACTGCACCATTTCCACTTCTCAGGTAATACCATTCACCGACGCTTGGGCGAAAGATTGAAATATCGGTTTTGCCATCGCCGTCGAAATCAAAGGGTTTTCGAGCGGATTGCTGAGCTGCCGCAACCGCAGCATAAGCATCTACTTTTCCGTATCCGAAATTGACGTTTGGAACTTGCCCAGTAAAGCTATCCGAGCGTGCAGTTCGTTGGAGCATTTGTTTAATTTGAAACGCATCAAGTCGCGGATTTTTCTGCAACATCAAAGCGATTATTCCCGTTACTTGCGGAGCGGCGGCACTTACCGCACCAGCTCTGCCATAGAGTCCGCCAGATCCAAAGACCGTATTGAAGCGAAAAGTTGCCCAATACGATGTTGGATTGTATGTCGTCATCACCAAATCGCCTGGAGCCGAAATATCAACACCAAGTCGTCCGTCGAAAGTTGGTCCAACACTACTTCCACGCCAAAGTTCGCCGACATTTCCTTGTCCCGTCAGCGAACGCGGAACGCCATCAACGTCTGTCCAATTATTGCTGATTACGTAGCTATTTGGGCAAATATTATATTGTCCGGTCGCACCGTCCCAAATACTTCCTGGAACGACGAAATTGAGAAATCGGTTGTTGCTGCCACCAAAAACCGTCGGATTGAGCGTTGCGTCGAATCTTCCATTCGCGACAGTTTGTCCTGTCAGTTGAAGTGTATAAGTTCCGGCAGGACCGACAATATCTGCTAAAATTTCGCGTTTTCCATTCGTTGCTCCATAGAAAACTGTTCCGGTTCCATTGTGATACATCGTGAAAACGCCATTGGTAGTAGTTTGTCTGACTCCATTTACGGGAGCAACAAAAGGTCCAAAATTTCCCGAAGGCGTTTGTAGTGAAACATCAAATCGGTCGTTTCCGCCATACCAAAGATCAATTCGCAACGCACCTGTCGTAACTTTTTGAAACTGGATTGATACGGTGTTTCCTTGTGTGATTACGCCGCCCGCGTGATTTGCACTTCCTCCGTCGTCACCCGAACCATTGACGAAAACGATCCCAGGTTTTCCGGGTCCAACGGTTGCGTCAATCTTTCGTGATAAGGTGCTTGAGCCGTCAGTTGGTCCGTTGATCGATCCAACATTCAAAAGCATTACGACTGGCAGATTCAATTGCTGAGCTTTATCGCGGACAAAATCAATGCCTGTTGCGAAAATTGCATCATCGCCAAAAGGTGCTTCGGCAGGTTGTGTTCCGTGTGCGGGTGCACCTTCGGAAGCTGCTTTTACAACAATTAACGATGCTTTCGGAGCAATTCCGCGATAACGTCGGTCAGCCGTATTTCGACCATTTCCAGCCGCAATTCCAGTGGTTGTCGAACCATGACCAACCGCGTCGCGAGTTGCAAGACTGGTGCTATTAGCGAGAGCCGCATTGATTTGAGCTTCCGTATAAATTGTTCCGCGACCGTAAGTATTTCCGGGTGCATTCGCTCCTGTGTTGTCAGATAAATCAAAGATAAATTTGATTCGGGTTGTCCCGTCTTCATTGCGGAAATCGTTGTTTTTCCAATCAATTCCGCGATCAAGAATTGCGACAATCGTGCCTGTGCCATCAACTCCGAAATTTGAAACTGCTAAGTCGGTTCGACTCTCAACGCGTGCTAAATCCATTGCGGCAACAGGCGAAACGCTTGCACAAAGCAAAGAAAATAATAATAATCCGCCAACAAAATACTCAAATAGAGTCCTCGATTTTTTTATTAACATGTAAATTTCTCCAAATAAAATTTCCCTTCAATCTACAATGCGAAATTCTGCGGCAAATTCGGACATTTTTTTCAAATTATATTAAAAAAATGGGAAGCCATTTTCAATATGGCTCCCCAAAATAGGCGTAAATAAACTTGCGTTTACCTTTTACGGCAAATAATAACTCGGCACAGGCAAATCAGTTCCAACTCCTAATTGTTGAATTTGCAAGCCCGCCGTTGACCGATTTATATACCAAACGCCGTTGCTTGGACGGAAAACAGCTTGGTCAAATTTGCCATCGCCGTCGTAATCACCGATTGTTGGTGTGTCCGTTGAGACTCCAAATGGCGAGGCGAAAAAGCTCGAATCTTCACTTCGAAGCACAAACCAGTTGCCAGTCGATGGACGGAAAAATGCTAAATCTGCCTTGCCGTCGCCAGTGTAGTCGCCTTGCACAGTTTTGTCGGTCGAAGCTCCAAATTGTGCTCCGCGGACTTGTGAATCGCTACTTCGAAGGTAATACCATTCGCCGACGCTTGGGCGGAAAATCGCGATATCCGACTTTCCATCGCCGTCGTAATCTGCCACGACAGGTCGGTCACCATTGGTTCCGAACTGCTGAATTGTTGTTCCACCAGTCGATCTGTTTATATACCAAACGCCATTTGATGGACGGAAAACTGCCGAATCTGCCTTGCCGTCACCGTCGAAATCGCCTGGTGCAACGATGTCAGTCGAAACGCCAAACGGGAAGGCAAAAAAGCTCGAATCTTCGCTTCTTAAAATAAACCATTGCCCACTCGAAGGTCGGAAAAATGCTAAATCAGTTTTTCCATCGCCGGTGTAATCAGCTGGAATCGGCTTGTCATTTGAAGCACCAAACTGTGCTCCATTAATAACGCCATTTCCGCTTCGTTGGAAATACCATTCACCGACGCTTGGGCGGAAAATTGAAATATCCGTTTTGCTATCTCCATCAAAGTCAAAAACAGCTGAATTTTGGCGAGCATAATTTACAATCAAAGCATAATCGGCATCAATTACTCCGACAGTTTCCAATCTTGCGTCTTGAACTAATTCGCTGGCAATAACATCGACAACCCAAGTGCCTGTTGCCGGAGTTTCAATAAAAACATTTTCAACCGTATCAACCGTATTTTCAGTTCCGCCCGAAGGTGTCCATTTATTGGTCAACATTCCGTTGTTTCCCCAATAAATAGTTCCGTTTGGATCTGTAACTTTCAATGATAAATTATTAATTCTGGATTGAGCCGATGCCGGATTTCCCATCGGATCAGCAAAAGTCATTGTCGCTTTCAGAGGCTTTGCAGAATTAGTAATATTAATGTTGTAGGAGCGAGTTTGAAGATTAGTCAAAATATGAGTTTCGTCAATAATCAACATATTTTTTCGATTTTGATAGAGATTTTGCAAATCAGCTCGTCCCCAACCTTGCCTAATCCGGGTGACATCGCTGGGTAGATCTATACTCCAAGGCACGGCGTTGTTTATCATAATCGCTTTCGAAGTTGTCATATGCGGAGCACTTTCAAACACTGTGGCACGTGTCGGATTTCCAAATAATCCGTTGTGCCACATTTGAAAGAAAATCCCAAAATGTCCGGCTGTGATTGGAGTTGCCGCACTTGTTCCGCCAAATGTTGAGGTATAAGCGGTTGGGCTTGTGCTAGTTGTTGTCAAAACAGAATCATAAAAATATGCTAAATCCGGTTTGATTCTGCCGTCCGTTGCTGGACCTGTGCTGCCGCCTGCTTGCCAACGATCATCATCAAAACTTGCTGTATTAAAATGTCTGACTCCGCCGATTGAAACTACATTTTTCGCCCACGCTTGCGGACGAGACGATTGATTTCCGGTGTTGCTTTGCGAATTCAAAATTAGAATATCGTTTTTGAATAAAATATCATCCATTTCGGCGGAAATTGTTGTGTATGCGGTGGTCAAGGTGCTGCCCCAACTGTTTGATTGATAAACCGCAAAATATGGAGCCGCTTTAAGCTCGGCTGTGTGCGTATAACGATTCGTCAAAAAGTCATAATCCGCAAATATTCCTTGAGCTTCCGGCAACATTCCCTTTCCTGCCGCTGAGGTTGTTCCGCGTCCGAAATTGATTCCATAAGTCGCGGTGCCATGACTGTCAACATTATTGGCACCGTGAGCAATCAGCGGTAATCCTGAATTAAAATCTGTGTGTGTTGTCAAAACTCCAGCGTCTAAAACTTCTCCACGAACGCCTTGTCCGGTAAAGCCTAAAGTGTTTTCGATAAAATTTGCACCGCCGACGTTACGCACAATGTCCATATCGTTCTCGGGCTTGCTCCAACGATCAATGAACAAAATCTCATTTTCTTGCGTGATTGCTAACAGTTGTTCTGGTGTCAAAGTAGCTTCGAGCCTAAATCCTTCTGGAATCGTCAAATCAATTTTTCCGCCAAGTGCTTTTATCCGATTAGAAATTTTGCTCTGCATTTCAGAACCGCGATCAATCAACATTATGTTGTAACGTATTGTCTGCAACGTGTTTTTTGATAAATTTTCAATCAAATATTCTTCTAATTTATATGCCGGCTGATAATTTCCAACCCAACGCACAAAAGGCAAACGCTCAACTTTTGCTTTAGTTTCCGCGTCCATCAACATCAAATAAGAATGATTTGCTAGATATGTGTATCGTTTTCCGCCGAGTTTGCTGATTGCGGTTTGATATTCATCAAGCGGTTGCGAAACGTATTGAACTATATAAGTTGATTGGCTGTTTGCCGAAGTTTTGGCAACCAAAGATTCAGGAATTTGCGGAATTTTAACTAACGGATCAAATTTTTCGAATCGAAGCAAAATGTCGTATGAAATTTCTTTGAGAACATTAATTTTTGTGCCGTCTAAACTTATTGCACATTTATATTTTGTCTGTTCAGATTGATTTTCATCGCTGGATACTTCGCTCCAAACAATTACTTTGCCATTTGATTCAGAAAAATAAATGAGCTTTTCGTTTTTGATTTGATTAACTGAACGGGCGATTTCGCCAAATTCATCTAACTTCAAAACAAATTCTTCACCAATTTTTTCAATCTTCAATTTAGAAGGTTCTGTCGCAACTACTTTGTTGGATATTTGATTTATCCAAATTAAACAAACCGCAACTGCAACAATAAATAAACTCAAAGTCAAAAGCCATTTTTTCATTTTAATTCCTCAATAAAAACATTTTCGTTCAGTAAAATTTACGGTAAATAATAACTCGGCACCGGCAGATCAGTTCCCGTTCCGAATTGTTGAATTTGCAAACCAGCGGTTGAGCGATTTACATACCAAACGCCATTGCTTGGTCTGAAAACTGCTTGGTCAAATTTGCCGTCGCCGTCGTAATCACCAATTGTTGGTGTGTCAGTTGCGACTCCAAATGGCGAGGCGAAAAAGCTCGAATCTTCGCTTCGAAGCACAAACCAATTTCCGGTTGATGGTCGGAAAAACGCAAAGTCTGCCTTGCCATCGCCAGTGTAATCGCCTTGCACGGTTTTGTCACTCGAACTTCCAAATTGTGCTCCGCGAACTTGTGAATCGCTGCTTCTCAAATAATACCATTCGCCGACGCTTGGTCTGAAAATTGCAATATCAGACTTTCCATCGCCGTCGTAATCTGCGACAACTGGTCGGTCGTTATTCGTTCCAAACTGCTGAATCGTCGTTCCGCCAGTCGATTTGTTGATATACCAAACGCCGTTTGATGGACGGAAAACTGCAACATCAGCTTTGCCATCACCATCGAAATCTCCTACCGTCGGAACGTCAGTCGAAACGCCAAACGGGAAGGCAAAAAAGCTCGAATCTTCGCTTCGCAAAATAAACCATTGACCGCTCGATGGTCGGAAAAATGCAATGTCGGTCTTGCCATCGCCTGTGTAATCAGCCGGAATCGGCTTGTCGGAAGCAGAACCAAATTGAGCTCCGTTGACAGCACCATTTCCGCTTCTTTGGAAATACCATTCGCCAACTGATGGTCTGAAGATTGAAATATCAGTTTTGCCATCGCCGTCGAAATCGACGTATTTAGATTGCGTTGTTGCAGCTTCGCCAAAAACTGTAAAACGAAATGCTTGCGAAACTGAAAAACCGTTTGTAGCAGAAGCGTCGTTGATATACCAACGTCCGAAAAATGTTTGACCGATTAACGCCGCGTTGTTTGGTATCGCCAAACTCAAAGAACTAAATCCGTTACCGTTTCCGCTTCCGGCTAGATTGGTCGAAACTCTTGCGAACGAACCACTTGCAGGAATTGTTGAGCCAACTCCGGGATCGGTTGAATTAATAACTAAAACGGCAGCGGCGTTTCCTAAACCTTTTGAAACTGCAACCGTAAAGTTCGGATTTCCAAGTAAAGGCGGTTCAATTGCAACAGCTTTTGGTTCAATTCCGCCAGACCCAATTCGTCCTGTTCCGACATATACCGGAACTCGATTTGTTTCTGTGTAAAGCGTTGGGCGATCAAACGGCGGCAGTTCATCGCGAACTCTCGGGTCAGTCAACGGACGCTTCATAAATGCAACCAACTGTTGCTTTTCGACCGTCGATAACTCCAATGGGCGAATCAATCCGTGATCGACATTTGGTGCATCAAAATCACCGCCACGATTATAAAATTCGACAACTTCTTCGAGCGTTGTAAATTTTCCGTTGTGCATATAAGGACCGCGAAGCTCAACATTTCTCAGGTTTGGAGTCTTAAAACGTCCGTTGTCATCAGTATTTAACGTGACACTCGCTCGTCCAAGATCTTCATTTGCGGGGCGAACACCGATATTATGAAAATTGTGGTCAGCCAAAAGTGATCCGCCGTGACAGGCGTTGCAATTTAAAGTCTCAAAAAGTATTTTCCCGCTTTCTTCGGTTGCAGTCAGCGGTTCGATTTGCGAAATTGACCTGTCAAAAGGTGTCTGATCAGAAAATAATGTTCTTTCGTGAGTCGCAATCGCCATTGCAATTCTTGCAGGTGTAACTTGCGGTGTTCCAAAAACTTCTTCAAAAAGTGCCGGATAATTTCTAGTTCCAATCCAAGTTTGGAGCGATGTTGGAATATTTGTCGCGAGTGCGAGCGGTTTTGAGTTTGTCACACGATTAGCAACATCAGTCCAATTTCTGCCGCCATGTGACATTTCAGCAGACGAAAGCGGTGGTCCTAAAACTTGGCTTTCTAAACTTGCTCCATTTGCAAGAATTATCGAATTAGTAATCGGATCGCGAAATGTTTCAGAAGCTCGTCCGTCCCAAAATAAACCGCCGATTGCGTAACCGGCGTTAAGATATGAAGGTGCTTTTCTGCCCGTAACTTGTTCATTTAAGCCGTAAAAATTAGAAAAAGAATATGTTCCGTTAGCATTATTTAGCGGCACACCAGGCGAACCAAAAACATCGTCGAGTGTGTCAAAAAGTCCATCGAATCCGGGGTTTTTTGAGCGAGAATCGTTAAATATTGTTCGCGGGTCTGCTCCGCCTTCTGATGCACGATGGCAAGTTCCGCACGAAACTGTTCGCGTCGAAGAAATTTGTTCGTCCCAAAACAAGGCTTTTCCGAGTGCTGCTTTCGATGCAGTTATAGGATTTCCAATCGGAGCAATCGGCGGATTAAGAGGCTCAAGCGGTCCTTGCGGAATGTTGCCAACTGCCCGTAATCCTTGATTCGGTGTTCCAAAATCACTTACCATTGCTCCATTTTCGGCACGAACCCAATAGAAATAAGTTTGATTCGCAACAGCCGTTAAATCAAAAAAATAACCAGCCGGAGTGTTGCCGACATCGGTTGCAGTTGCAGAATTATTTACTGTATTGCGAAAAACACGATAGGTTGTTGCACCCCGAACGACGTTCCACATAACACCAATTTTTTCTGAATAACTTCCGTCAGAAGCTATAATTCCAGTTGGAGCAGTCAAAGATTGAGTTGTGACAACAGTCGAAAACCAGCGATTTCCGAAGGCTCCAAAACCAACTACAACGAAACTCAAAATAATCAAAATCTTAATTCTTTTCATGCAAAAAAGTTTCCTTGAAACAAAAACTAAAAAATATTTAAAAGATAAACTTTGATTGTATCTTTAAATTGGCGAAAAATAAACTTTCTCTTCCAATTCAAATGCAAAATTTGTTATCTTTGAAATAGGATTATGGAACTTGAACGACCAAAACGTGAATTAAAAGCATCGCTAGTTTTTCTCAACGGCGATTTGCTCGCTGTTCCAATTCCGCTTGAACGCGAAGAAGTAATACTTGGACGAGCAATTGAAACCGATGTCAGAATCAATGATAGCAAGGTTTCACGCCAACACGCACGAATAATTACAATCAAAAATGCCGAAAAAGATGAGATGCGTTTTTTGCTGACAGATTTAAGCACAACCAACGGAACTTATCTCAACGGAATTAAAATAAAGCAAGAATTTTTGCAAAACGGCGATAAAATAACTATCGGCGAACATATTTTACGCTTTGATTTGCTCGACGAAATTGACCGCGAATATCAGAGACAAATTCGGCGTTTGTTGTCTCACGACGATTTAACCGGCTTGCTTTCGAGTCGTTCATTTTTTTCAGAATTACGCCGCGAAGCTGCCAAAGCAAATCTTGAAAATAGAAGTTTTTGCGTTTTGATGATGGATTTAGATCTATTTAAAAACGTCAATGACACTTACGGGCATCTTACCGGCAGCAAAACTCTCGAAGAAATCGGCTCGTGTATTAATTCAATTCTGCGGACGGGCGATGTTGCATCGCGATTTGGCGGTGAGGAATTTGCTGCTTTTTTGCTCGACGCAGAACCTTCACAAGGAATGATTGCCGCCGAAAGATTTCGTTCAACTATTGAAAAACAAGACTTTACAGTTATTAAACAAGGAAAATCTTACGAAACTCATCATGTGACAATTAGTATCGGCGTTGCGTTTTTTCCGGAAGATTCTGCTGATCCAATTGAACTTGTTGAAATGGCTGATTCGGCACTTTACAGAGCGAAACGTGATGGCAGAAACTGCGTCAGAGCTCATCGCGACCTCACGCCCGAAGAACTTGCTTCAACAAATCCTTCGCGTCCGGAAATAATTATTGACCATCAAACAAGCCTTTATCAATAAAACACGCGAACCAATAACTTTAATTCATTTCATTTTTTTTTCAGTTTTTTTGCAACAGAAACACTCTTTTTGCGTTTAATAAGACAAGCACATTTTTTCGTGCTAAAATTCGCAAATGAAGTCTAGGTTTATTCATTTTAACTGATAAAAAATTCGTGATACAAAAACTCAATCTTTCAAGCATTCCTTTTCGCAATCGCACTTTACCGTGGCTTTTATCTCTAAGTCTGTTTGCACTTTCAGCAATTGGCTTGGCTTATTTTTATAACGATTATCGAAACACAAAAGCTCTCGATGAAGTAGTAAAAAGCGGCACTTCAGCAATGGAAGAAGACCTCAAACGCCTTAAAGAAGACGGCGAAAAAGTTCAGCAAAGTTTAACGCTTGAGCAAAAACAGACACTTGTTGCGGCTCATAAACTTGTTGCCCGCAAAGATTTTTCGTGGTCGCGTTTGTTTTCTGATGTCGAAAGCCTTTTGCCTTCGGGCGTGAGCGTTTCGCGGATAAACGTGCAAGATGTCTATAAAGATTCGTTCGGAACGAAAGCCGATTTGGAGTTTAGTGTTTTGAGTCGCGATTCGCAAAGCGTGATAAATATGATTGATAATATGAATGCTTCGGGAACATTCCAAGCCGAATTGCGTGGTCAAGATTTGCAAAAAGGCGAAACAATGACTTACACCGAATTTAATTTGCGACTTATTTATTTACCGCGGTCAAGTGTTCCATCTGTTCAAACTCTCGAAAACTCCGTTGCGACGGTTAATGGAGGAAAATAATGCCAATAGAAATACCAGAAATTCCAGAAATTATTGAAATTGCTACTGATGATTTAACAGCAGAAATTGTCGAACCATTTGATAACGACTTTCCTGTAACTCCAACTTTTTCAACAACTTCAGTTCCTTTTAAACGTCGAAAAGTTCGTTCAAGTATGTTTGGCATTCCAGAGTTTGCGGCATTAGGACTTGGTTTGTTTGCGTTATTGTGTGTTGGATTTTTTTATTTGTTTTATGTTTCTCCGGCAAAAGCCGAACTTAAACAGCATCGCGATATTAGCCAAAAACTGACTTCCGAAACTGACGAAGCCAAAAAGAAATTTGGCAACATTTCGTCAACAAAAGAAAGAGTTTCGGAACTTTTAAATAGCGTTGATTTTTTTGAAAGAAATTATTTACCAGTTGCAACTCTAGGCAGAACAGGACTTTATCAAAGAATTAACGCTTTAATTTCGGCTTATGGTTTAGTCAACACAACCGGACCAGATTTCGCACCGCTTGAAGTTTCGACAGTAAAACAAAGTCAGCAAAACGAAAAAGAAAAAGGACGCGGAAAATTTCAAAGTCTGTTTCCAGGCGTTTATGTCTCAGTTACAGTTGATGGGACTTATCAAAACATCCGCCGATTTATTCGCGAAATTGAAAGTAGCGGTCAATTTGTAATTGTTAGCACTGTTGAACTTGAAGCATCTGAAGGGCAAAGCGATGTCATAAAACAGCCGACTTCAACCGCAAATCGCAAGTCGACACCTTACCCGCGTCCAGACGTATTTGACCCAAATAATGTCAACAATCCGGCAGGAACCGAATTTAAGAATGGAGATTCACCAAATCTCGCACCAAAATCTGTTCAACAAACACCGCGAGTTGTCTTAAAAAAAGGAAAATCAAAAGGCGATTTAGTGAGTTTACATCTTGAAATGGCAGCATATTTTCGGCGTAATATTCAAACGGAACAACAACTTGCAGCTACTGAAGTTAAGTAGGAGTTAAAAATTTAATGCAAATATTTGAAGGAAAAAGTCCGGCTGAAAGAAATAAAATAATTCTCGCGATGGTGCTTGGCGGCTTGGCGGTTATTGCCTTGACTTACACATTTGGTGGAATGTTTTTTGGCGGAAAAAAAGCGACGACAACTTCTGCCAAAACTCCGACACCAACTCCAGGCACAAACGCAAATCAGCCGATTGATCTCAAAACATCTGACGAAATAAACGATCTTTATGCGAATACGCCTGTGCTTTACAGTGCGGCATCGTTTTTTGCTCCTGATGCAGGAAGAAATATTTTTGCATTTTATGAGCCGACAATTTATGAGCCGACACCTTTTCCGACGGCAAAGCCACCAAAACCGGAAGTTATTCCAACGCCAATTCCACCGCGAGAACCTGATTACATTGTCGGTTTTCTCAGCACTACAAATGTTTACGCTGGTTCAAAAGGCTTCAAACTCGAGATAAACGGCGACAGATTTACGCCTGAATCGATGATTTTCTTTAATGAATTTCAGCTGCCGACAACTTTTATCAGCCCGCAAAGATTGTCCGCAGATGTTCCGGCAAATTTGATTTCAAACGCCACAAATGCCCAAATTTTAGTGCGAACTCCAGACGGCGTAAAGTATTCAAATCCGATGTTTATTCAAGTAATTGCTGCTCCGCGTCCGCAATTTCAATACATTGGAATGATTGCGAGAAGTCGTTACAACAACGATACTGCTTATTTTTCAGAGCAAGGAAAACCAACGCCAATTAACGGCAGATTGGGCGATGTTGTCGGCGGAAGATTTAAACTAATTAGCATTTCGAGTATTGAAACAATTTTTGAAGACACAAGTCTCGGCTTCAAATACAAATTACCGCTTGAGCGTCCAAAAGCGGGACAAACTGCAACAACCGGAAAACAACCTGGAGGCACACAGCCAACAAATCCTAATTTTCCGCAAGGATTTCCGCCTGGATTTCCACCTGGAACTTTTCAACCGTCTCAACAAGGCGATATTCCCGGAATTCCAAACAACATTCCGCGGGCAACTCCTTTTCCGCAAAAACAAGACGAAAAGAAAGATTATGATGACGATGATGACGGCGATGGACAATAAATATTCACAAAAAGGTGCAACACTCGTCGGGTTATTGGCTTTTATGACCATTGTTGCCATCAGTCTTTTGGCGATTGCACCGAGTATTATTCAAGAAGTTCAGCGTGATAAAGAAAAAGAATCTATTCGCCGCGGTGAAGAAGTGGCTGACGCAATTCGCCAATATGTTATCGCATATGGCGGTGCAAAACTTCCGAATTCGATGGAAGATTTGCTTGAAGGAATTCCGCAAGGCACAAAAAAACGCCAGATTTTGCGTGCTTCTGCCGCGATTGATCCTTTGAGCGAAGATGGAAAATGGCGACTTGTAAAAACTGATAGCAAATCGCTAATAAACTTCGGAAGACGTGTTCAGAATTATAATGGTGGAATTTTACCAGCAAATCCGAGTCAGATTTTTGATCGTTTCGCTTTTGGCTTGGTCAATAGTTTAAATACTCAAACTGACGAAGAAATAAATGATGCCGAAAGTTCTGAGGATGTTGACGATGAGACCGAAAATGTTCAGTTTATTGGAGTTGTCAGCAAAAGCAAAAACAAATCAGTCATCGCATATTACGGAATTCAAAATCATAGCAAATGGATTTTTACACCGCTTTTTCGCGGTCAAGGTGTCGGCTCTGTCCGACAAGGCGGTGCGGGCGGTGCAAACACAAATACTGATCGCAGACCTGAAACAACAGAACAATAATTCTAATCTTTACTATTAATAATTTCGCCTAAAACTACTTCATCCAGTTCATAATGTTCGTTACAAAAGTGACAATCCATTGCCGCACCTTTGTCGGTTTCGAGCATATCAATCAACTCATTTTTATCAAGCATTCCAATAATTGAAATCGCTCTTTCGGGCGAACACGTGCAGGCAAAACTAATCGGTTTTTCTTCTAAAACTTCAAAAGGAATTATTCCCAAAACGTTTTCCAAAAGCTCCGCTGGAGTTGCACCGCTTTTTATTAAATCAGAAATACTTGGTGCGTAACTTATTGTATCTTCGATCATTGTCAGAATATCTTGATTCGCGTCCGGCATAATCTGGAGCATCACTCCACCAGCCGAAATGACAAAAGGTTCTTCAGCCTGAAGTTTTACACCAAGCAAAACAGCTGACGGAATTTGCTCAGATTTCGCGAAATAATAAGCAAAATCTTCGCCAATTTCGCCAGACAAAAGCGGAACCGAACCGCGGTAAGGTTCTTGATAAAGCCCCAAATCAAAACCCGATTCTCGCATCACATAAAACATTCCTTTACCGACGATAGTTTTTACATCTAAGCCAATCGCATCAGGATTTTTTACATAACCGCGAACCGTTCCATCGGCAGTTGCTTCGGCGACAATTCCTTCGATTTCTCCATCGCCTTCAATTTTCACCGTCAATCTATCTAGTTCTTTCAAACTCGAACCAAACAAAATTGTTCCGGTCAGAGTTCTGCCAAACGCAATCGAAACAATCGGCGAAGTTTTGTGTCGTTTTGTCGCTTCCCTAACAATATTGGTCGTGACCGCCGCCATACAGCGAATTGTGCCATCGGCGGCGAGCCCGTGAATTAAAGTGTCCATTGACTAATTTTGCGTAATATTCTCCACGAAAGTCAAACGTAGTGAATAAAGATGTTGCAGTCAAATTTTTAATCCTGCCAGCTATACCTTTATTCTTTTTGAGTGATTTCGGGGGAAAAAACCAAATCTGTGATGTCTTCGTTTATCGAAATAACTCTCGGCGAATATCGATATTGTTTTGAGAAAACTGTGACAACGTAAGTTTCGCCCGCAGCAACATCTGCAAATCTAAAATATCCAAATTGCCCAGTCATCACTGTCCGCGAATTACCGTTTGAATCAGTTATTTGAACTCGTGCGTTTTTTAACGATCTGCCATAAGGATTAAAAACTCTGCCCGAAACCAAAACTGTTGCGGCTGTCGGTGCTAAAATTTGCATCGAATATTGCTTAACGCCCGCGATTCCGTCGGTGTCGGTTGCTTTCACGGTAAAGTTATAAGTTCCTGCAACTGTCGGCATTCCTGATAATAATCCGCCGCTTGAAAGCGTAATTCCGGTTGGCAAACTTTGTCCGGCGACAGTCACAATTTCAAATGTTGTAGGTGCAAAGTTTTCTGAATCTGTAAATCCTTGTTCCGCAAAACTTGTCTGTCTGGTTGCAGAAAGTTGTTGGCTGTAATTAACATTTGCATTTCCATTCGGAAGCGTTGCTTGATTGAAAGTGATATTTGATTCAAACGCTCCGATGTCAACTATTTCGCCGATTATTCGCTGGCTTCCGCGTTGGTCGGTCGATAACGACGGATTGCCGTTAGCACAACTGTTCGTTACGAGAACGCAGTTATTTCCGGCGTTCAAAAGCGGTGAATCTGAAAGTAAAGCGTGCGTTTGCGTTGTTCCGCCGTAGAATCCGAGTGGCGAAAGCCTTGCATCGCCTCCGATAAAATTAGTGGTGAAGTTCACGCCGCCGATGACATCGGGATTTTGCGATGAAGAGTTACCGGAAATAATTGTATTTACGAGATTTGCTCCATCGGGAACGATTGCCAATCCGCCGCCGTAGCTGAAGCTGCCGCTGCCGATGACATTATTCGTGATTGTGTCGTTGATAATCGTCAAAGTTCCGTATTCAGAGTAAATTCCGCCGCCGCGATTGTTCGTGCCGCCGCCGAGTAAATTGCCGGAAACCGTGCTGTTTGTAATTGTCAAAGTTCCGTTGACATTGGCGATTCCGCCGCCGCGATTACTAAAATTACCGCTGCCTGAAACAGAATTGCCGGAAATTGTGCTGTTTCTAATCGTCAACGTGGCTTGGCTTGCGTTGTAAATTCCGCCGCCGAGATTGTCGCTGCCGCCGTTTACCGAACTGTTTGAAACGGTGCTGTTTGTTACCGTTAAAGTTCCGCCGTTGTAAATTCCGCCGCCTGCATCAAAGTTTCTGCCGTTTGTTGCCGTCAAACCGTTGAGCGTTAAATTACCGCCGATTGCGACATTAAAAACACGGTTTAGATTGTTACCCGAAATGACGGTTAAATTCGCAGCTTTGCCCGTAATCGAGATTGTTTTGCCCGCAACGCTTAACTCGGAAGCGAGAATAATTGTTTGTGCGGTGTTGAAAAGCGGTGCGGCGAAATTGATTATATCGCCCGTAACTGCGGTCGCAATCGCTTCACGCAAAGAGCAATCTGCATCGCAAACACCGTCGTTTGTATCATCAATTTTAGTAACGGTTCTGACCGGCGGTTCGACATTCAATGTAAAACTCGCGTTGGTTGTTAAGCCGCAGTTGTCGGTCGCCCGAACCGTAATCGTGTGATTTCCGAGCGGATTTGCATTTGTGATTGAAACAACGCCGCTCGAATTTACCGTCGGAGCAGTTGTCATTGTCGGCGAAACGCTGAACATCGAATATGTAACCGATCCGTTATCAGTTGCCGTTGTCGGCGTAACATTGAGCGAACCGCCGGAACTGACATTAAAAGAAGCCGGATAAACTAAAGTCGGTGCTGTATTTGCTGTGATTGTTACATTCAAAGTTGCGGTCGCCGTTGCTCCGCCGCCGTCTGTCGCGGTTAAAGTAAAATTCGCATTCGTCGCTCCGCAAGCGGCGACGGCGTTTGCTGTAATTGTCCCGTTTGTGTTGACGATGTTCGATATTGTTACGCCGTTTGACGGATTTGCACTCGTAATTGTTACGGTTACGCCGCTTGCACCGCTTTGAATATCGCCGACTGTGGCAATGGTCGAATTTGAAACGGGCGAACTTTGCACTCGTGAAATACCGGAAGCCGTAATTGTCGGCGGCGTATTCGCAACCGCGATTGTGTATTGCTGAACTCCGATAATTCCATCTGTATCAGTTGCTCTGATTGTGAAAGTAAAACTGCCGACTGTCGTTGGTGTACCGATGATTACTCCGGCGGACGACAAAGTTAATCCGTTCGGCAAACTTTGCCCCGCGATTGAAATAATCGAGAAAGTGAACGGTGCAAAATTTTCGGGCGAACTCGGTTCATCACCAACAAAGCTCGTCAACCTGTTGATAGTTAAAGTTTGACTATAAGCCGTATTTTGCACGGCGTTCGGAAGTGTTGCTTGATTAAAAACGATGTTGCGTTCAAACGAACCGATGTCAGCTCTGCCGCCAACCGGACGAAGTGAACCGCGTTGGTCAGTTATAATATCATTGGACGGATCGCCCGCATTTATCGCCGGACTGTTTGAAAGCAAGGCGTGAGTCAGCAAACTTCCGCCGTAATTCGACAAAGGTGTAAGATTCGCCGAAACATTCGTCAAATTTCCGGTTAAATTCGGCGAACCTGCGGCAAATGAATTTCCCGCCGTGCTGCCGATCAAATTGTAGCCGTAAGAAACTATTGACGCGGCAATATCCGGCGAACCTCCGCCGCCGCCGTTGCGATTTCCGGCAATAATCGAATTGCGAGTGTTATAACTTCCGCCGTCGCTGTAAATTCCGCCGGTCAAATTTCCGTTGCTGACATTGTTGGTAATTGTCGTGTTGGTCGTATCAAGTCGGTCGCTTGTGCCGATATAAACCGCTCCGGCTTTGTTGGTTGTCGCAGTATTTCCGCTGATTGTGGAATTATTGATAATCATCACGGCTCCGGCAGTCGCCGCACCGCCAAAAAGTGCCGAATTGCCGACAAAAGTAGAGCCGAAAATATTGACCGTTCCGGCATTTCCGATTCCGCCGCCGCCGCCGTTCGTCGCCGTGTTGTTGCTGATGGTTGAGTTATTTACGTTTGCGGTTTGCCCTGTGTTATTAAATATTCCGGCTGAACCGACGGCGGTGTTTCTCGAAATAGTTGAACTCGTCAAAGTCATCGGTCCGGCACTAAATATTCCGCCTCCGGTTGAAGTCGAAGAACAATTTTCAACGCTCACATCAGTCGCATTGAAAGTCGCGTTATTTAGAACGCAACCGCCGACCGAACCGCTGCCGTTGCCGCGAATAATTCGGACACCGCTGAGTGTCAAAACCGCCGGACTGTCAACATTCAAAACGCGAGTCGAGTTTTCGCCGTCAATCGTCAAAAGCCCCGAACCCGTACCGATAATGGTCAGATTTTTGTTGACCGTCAAGACCGAACCGCCGAGTGGAATTGTTCGCGGTGTACCGAAAAACACAGGATCAAAACGAATGGTCGAACCTGCCGCGACATCTGCAATTATCTGTCGCAAACTTCCCGCACCGCTGCCGTTTGCATTTATAACGTAATTGCCAATCAGCAAAACGTAGTTCTTGACGATAAAAAGACCGTTTGTGCCAGTCGCTCGCACCGCAAAATTAAATGTTCCTTCTTGTGTAGTTGTGCCGGAAAGCAATCCGCCCGATGTCAGCGTAAAACCTGTCGGCAACGAGCCGGAATTTAGTGTAAATGTGTAGGTTAAACTTCCGCCGCCGACCGCCGTTAGTGTCTGACTGTAAGCAACATTTTTCGTTCCCGGCGGAAGCGTTGCCGGTGAAATGATAATGGAATCTTCGACCGAACCAACATCAACAGATGTTCCAAAGGAACGCGGGAAATTTACTCCACGCTGATCGGTCGTCAACGCCGGATGTGTAAAACCGCAGGAATTGGCAGTTAAAATGCAACTGCTTCCTGTGTTAATCGCGGGTGAATCCGAAAGCAAGTTGTGTGTTTGCGTTGTTCCGCCATTTGCTCCGAGCAAAACGAGCTTGGCATCTCCGCCGACATAGTTGTTGACATTGACCGCTAAACTTCCGAATAAATCAGGCGAATTCGGACAAGTATTACCGGAAATGATCGTATTGACTGCATTTATTGTCCCGCCCAAATTCGCAATGCCGCCGCCTTGTCTGGAAAAAGTTGAACTTGCAGTATTTCGAGTAACGGTGGTATTTAACATCGTGAGCGTTCCTCCATTGTAAATTCCGCCGCCGCTGGAAAAGTTTCCCGAAATCGCCGTATTACCGGAAATCGTGCTGTTCAAAAGCGTTATCGTTCCCGTGTTGTAAATCCCGCCGGCGTGGTTTGTATTAGCCGACGCATTTGAAACGGCATTGCCGGAAATCGTGCTGCCCGCGATGGTCATCGTTCCGCCTTGATGATAAATTCCGATTCCGGCGTTGTCTCTGAAAGGATTGCCGGTATTGTTGGAGATGCTGCTGTTCGTAATGTTCACCGTTGTATTCGCGGCATTGTAAATCCCGCCGCCGCGACAATTAACATTAGTTGCGAAGCCGGCAATGGCATTGCCGGAAATGCTGCTGCTGTTTATCGTCATCGAACTGTTGTCATCGTTGTAAATTGCACCGCCGTAGCTAATATCGCTGCCGGCAACGGTATTTCCCGAAAGGACGGAATTATTGATTGTCAGAGTCCCGAAGTTGATAATGCCGCCGCCGTATTTATTGCCGCTACCGCCATCTTTGCCGCCTGTTATAGTCAAATTATTGAGCGTCAGATTGCCGGTGGAAGCTACTTGAAAAACACGGCTGGCGTTGTTGCCGGAAATTGCCGTCAGACTCGTGCCTCTGCCGTTGATGGTCAAGTTTTTATCGATTGCCAATTGACCGAAAGCGAGTGTGATAGTTTGTGCCGAATAAAAAAGTGGTGCGGCAAATTCAATCGTATCATCCGAAGTAGCCGCGAAAATCGCTTCCCGCAACGAACAATCGGTATCGCAAACATTATCGTTCGTGTCGGCAATTTTCGTCACCGTCAAAGTTGCTGCATGTGCCGAAATCGCACCAAATAATAAAACTCCGAAACATAAAACTGTCGTGATAATTTTGCTTTTCATAATTTTAACCATCCTGATTCGTAATAAATTTGCGAATATCGGCGAGATTTTCCTTCAAAACATAACCGAAAGCTCCGGCAATTCTCGCCGTTTTTTGCATTGCATCGCTTTTGATACTTGTAACAATGATAATTTTGGCGTTCGGGAATGAAGAAATAATTTTCCGAGTTGCGGAAATGCCGTCGAGTTCGGGCATCATTAAATCCATCAAAACCCAATCGGGCAAATTTTCGGCGTAAATTGCTAAGGCTTGCGAACCGTTTTCGCACTCGAAAAACTCACCGACTAAATCGTCCGTCATCGCCAAAATCATCTTCCGTACTCTTTTATCGTCTTCAACAACTAATAATTTCATTTAAATTACCTGACAAAAGATTAGAATAGACCGCAAAATAACCGGCGTAAATTGGTATTTATACGCATTTTGAATGGGTGTTTATACTCATTTTTAGTCATTACTGAGCGGTATAGAAATTGCATATCCAAAATGAAAGCAAAGTTGCCCGCGAATAACACGAATCGCCGCGAATATATTCTTTTCTTATAAATTTGTCGCAGAAAACTCCGGTAATTTGTTTTTTTATTCGCGTTCATTGGGGTTATTTGCGGGCAAAAAATCTTAATTTTGCCTTTTAGCAATAAACGTGCCGCTCAGTAATGATTTTTACTAGCAAATATGTTCAGTAGAATATGTTCAGTAAATGAATAAGAAGAAGAGTTTTGTCGCAGTTGCACACAGATAAACGCGGATAAAAGCAGGATAATCACTTAGTAGAAGAAATTAAATAAAGTGAGCCGGATAGACGGAAGCCGGAAACTTGGATTTGGTTTTTAGCCGATGTAAAGTTAACAACTTTATTTGGCTTTTGTTACCTATAATTCATCATTCATCATTACCTGCTTATGCTCATTGTAAAGTTAGAAATTAAAAAAATAGTGGTGTAAGCCTACAAATTTGTGGGCTTACACCGCTACACAACTAAAATTCTACAAATTCAACCCACTTATGGTTTTCATCGGTAAATGAAGATGAAACGGTTCGTCTGATAATTCAATGAATTCGCGGTTTTTATAAAACTCTTTCGCCTATTCGTTCAAAGCGTAAACTTTGACGGCATAAATTCTAAGTCCATCCGCGAGTCTCAATCCACGTCTTAAAGCATCAAATTCAATTACCTCTTTCAATTAATAACCGAACGGATCTGTCCGCCGGACCAATTGAATGCTCAGACGAATTTATTTGCTATTGCTCACAAAATCTTCGCCATCGAGAGTTTCATTGAGCGTGATTACACGGCTTGGGTTTGCAAAGAAATATCGTTTTGCAGCAATGCTAACGACATAAGTCTGCCCGACTGCCAGATTCTGGAAACGGTAATAGCCGAAAGAATTTGTTCGGGCGAATTTTGGTTCGCTCAGGTTTCCGCCGGAGATCTGGAGCGAAACATTACTGATCGCACGTCCGTTGGCGGTGGTAACTCTGCCGCTGATTCCGGCATTTGCGGCGGTTGGTGCGAGCGGAATAAAGACGAGTTGTACCTTGTCTTCAGTGGTTTCCGAGCCGTTTTGAAAACCTGAGCGGTAGAAACCTCTGGCACGGATTAGCACATTTTGTCCGCTCGGGATGTTTTGTCCGCCGAGCGTGTAACCGGCGGCTTGCGGGGCAAACGGGTTTTCGCTTTTGTTGTTTCCGATGATTGAAGCAAAACTGTTGGTCGCCGTGCCGAGCAAAGTGTAGGTTACGCCGTTATCAATTGATTGCTCGAAGATGACGCGGGTGAATTGCGGAGCAGAACCGTCGCGTGTGAGCGTCAAAGTTGTCTGCGTAACGGCGAGAGTCGAGAGCGCGGCAGTATCGTTTGATAAACGGGCAAAATGACGGCGCGATTGTCCGCCGATTGTGGAGAATGTTCCGCCCGCGAGAATCTTCCCGTCCGGCTGAACCGCGATTGAAAAGACACTGCCGTCCGAAATAGGGTTAAACGAATCGGCAAGTCCGCTCGTGGCATTGAGTCGGGCGATGCGGTTGCGCGATTGTCCGCCGATGAAGTTGAAGTCGCCGCCCGCAAGAATCTTCCCGTCCGATTGCAACGTTATTGTATTGACCCTGCCGTTCGCATCCGGGTTCCAAGAATCGGCAAGTCCGGTTACGCCATCCAATCGGGCGATGCGGTTGCGCGATTGTCCGCCGATGGTGGTGAAGTCGCCGCCCGCAAGAATCTTGCCGTCCGACTGCACCGCGATTGAACGGACTTCGTTGTTCGCGTTCGGGTTAAAGCCGGTGTCGAGTGTGCCGTCCGCGTTCAGACGGGCGATACGGTTGCGCGTCTGTCCGCCAATGCTGTTTGCGCCGTTGAAAAAGCCGCCGACTAAAATCTTCCCGTCCGACTGCACCACGATTGAATAGACAAAGCTGTTCGCATTCGGGTCAAACGAATCGGCAAGTCCGGTTGTTGCATCGAGTCGGGCGATGCGGTTGCGCGTCTGCCCGCCGATGTTGGTGAAATTGCCCCCGACGAGAATCTTGCCGTCCGACTGCACCGCGATTGAATTGACAACGGCGTCCGCATTCGGGTTAAAGCCGGTGTCGAGCGTGCCGTCCGCGTTCAGACGGGCGAAGCCAATGCGCGACTGTCCGCCGATGGTGCTGAAAAAGCCCCCGACGAGAATCTTCCCGTCCGACTGCACCGCGATTGAATAGACATCGCTGTTCGCGTTCGGGTTAAAGCCGGTGTCGAGTGTGCCGTCAGCGTTAAGACGGGCGATATAGTTGCGGGTAACGCCCAAAACGGTCAAAAAACTGCCGCCGATGAGAATCTTGCCGTCCGCTTGGATGGAAGTGGCTAATAATACATTGCTGAACATACTGAGATTGAGCGTTTGGTCAAGCCTGCCGTCGCGTTCGAGACGGGCAATGCGGTTGCGTGTCGTAACAACGATGGTAAGGAAATCGCCGCCGACGAGAATCTTCCCGTCCGGCTGCACCGCGATTGCATAGACAACGGCGTTCGCATTCGGGTTAAAAGCTGTGTCGGCTGTGCCGTCCATGTTCAGACGGGCGATGCGGTTGCGCGACTGCCCGCCGATGCTGTTTGCGCCGTTGAAAAAGCCGCCGACTAAAATCTTGCCGTCCGACTGCACCACGATTGAATAGACAAAGCTGTTCGCATTAGGGTTAAAAGCCGCATCGGGCGTTCCGTCCGCGTTCAGACGGGCGATGTAGTTGCGCGTAACTCCGCCGATGGTGGTGAAGATGCCCCCGACGAGAGTTTTCCCGTCCGGCTGCACCGCGACTGAATTGACATCGTTGTTCGCATCAGGGTTAAAAGTTGCGTCGATTGTGCCGTTCGTGTTCAGACGGGCGATGCGGTTGCGCGGCTGTCCGCCCATGGCGGTGAATACGCCGCCGACGATAATCCTGCCGTCCGACCGCACCGCGACTGAATAAACAGGGTCGTTCGCATTCGGGTCAAAAGCCAAGTCGGGCGTTCCGTCCGCGTTCAGACGGGCGATGTAGTTCCGCGACAGTCCGGTGATGAAGTTGAATTGTCCGCCGACGAGAATCTTGCCGTCCGGCTGCACCGCGATTGAAAAGACAATGTTGTTCGTTTCCATGGTAAAAGCCGCATCGGGCGTGCCGTCCGCGTTGAGACGGGCGATGTGGTTGTGTGCTGCTCCGCCGATGGTCGAGAATCCGCCCCCGATAAGAATCTTGCCGTCCGGCTGCACCGCGATTGAACGGACTTCGGAGTTCGCATCAGGGTTAAAAGTCGCGTCGGCTGTGCCGTCTATGTTCAGACGGGCGATGCGGTTGCGCGGCTGTCCGCCGATGTTGGTGAAAAAGCCCCCGACGAGAATCTTGCCGTCCGGCTGCACCGCGATTGAACGGATATCGCTGTTTGCATTCGGGTCAAACCCGTCGAGTGCGGATTGTGCCGAAACCGACATGGCGGACAAACCGCTAAAGATAAAAACGAAGAGCACGACAAATATCATGCGAAAGCACACAGACTTCAAATAAGATGCACATTGCACCGAAGTAAAATTAAACATAGTAACCAATCTCCTTTTCAAATTCATCAAAACCAAATTAGGCTGAAACTCTGTGTAAGATAGAAAAGCCTCGCCGCCGTCAACACATTCCTCAACCTCATCAGCAAGGTTTTGGACAATATTGATAATCAGGCGTCGCATCTCTGCATTGTCATCAACAATTAAAAGTTCATCATATTGTTGTGGATTTATTGTGTTTGTGATTGGCGAGCATTACAATGGCGAAAACTACCCATTTTATATGAGTAGAAACACCCATTTTTAAGGATCACGAGACGGTAAAAACTGAGCGGAATAGAGATTTTCTCTTCGCCGCTCAGTCGCCCGATCTAATTGTCTGAACTAATTTTACTTTCGTTGCGGGAATCTTTTCGGGGCGTTTGCGAAGCTCGATTGCACAGAATTTCAGCAACCGTTATTTTCTCTGCCGTTATTTTCTCTGATTGTGTCGATTATTTGTTCAAAAACAGCTTTTACAACCGGAATTGCCACGCTATTTCCAAATTGTTTATATGCTTGTGCATCAGAAACCGGAATTTGAAAATCTTCCGGAAAACCCATAATTCTTGCACATTCACGAGGCGAAAGTTTGCGGATTTTTTCGTTGATTAAATAAGCACCTGTTTTGCTTGCGATACCGCCGCCGTGGGCTGAAAATGTGATTGCGTGTCCAAGTTCATGATAGATTCTTTCACCTTGACCGCCTTTATTGATGATGCCGATCTGCAAAGGCTTGTTTGGAAAATTTTCAAACAATTTTGCCTGCGGAGCAATCTTCACATCAGTCCGGTTGATAACAAATTTTTCTGTTTCGTCATCAGTTTGCAAAAAGTCTTTCAGCGAAATTCGTTCATCTTTACCTGTTGGAAAGACAAAGTTGTTTATTTTCAGATCTTTTCTGATAGCAACAATAAAAACTCTTTTACGAGCAGTCGGCAAACCAAAATTGCTTGCAATCAAAGTATCTGCGAAAACTTTGTAACCTATTGTTTGTAACAATAAATAAAGTAAATTGAATGTTTTACCATCATTGTGCCGTAAAAAGTTCTTAACATTTTCGAGCAATAAAACTTTTGGTTGTTTATCTTTGGCAATCCTAATAATTTCAAACAACAAATTACCACGCTGATCAGAAAAACCTTTTTGTTTCCCTGAGATCGAAAACGCCTGGCAAGGAAAACCCGCACATAGAATATCGTGATCGGGAATTTCAGTTTCAGGAATTTTTGTAATATCGCCGCTAGGAATTTCATCGAAATTTGCCCGATAAGTTTTTCGGGCGTGCAAATCTATTTCGCTTGAAAAAACACATTCTAAGCCAAAACTTTGAAGTGCCAAACGAAATCCGCCAATTCCCGCAAATAAATCAATAAAAGTTTTCACCATTTCCTTTTTATCCCAAATCACGTATGAGGAAGCTTGACCGTTTACAATTCCGATTTATGCGAAACAGCAAATTTGACGAGTGCATTTGTACCATGAAGATTGAGTTTTTCGCAGATGTTTGCTCGATGTCGGTCAACGGTGCGAATGCTGATAAAAAGTTCATCGGCGATTGTCCGACTGGTTTTTTCGTCCGCGATAAGTTTGAGAATTTTCTGCTCCGAAGGCGTTAAATTTTTTAATGTCGGATTATTTTGGACGAGCGAATCGCTCCGATTTCCGCGATTAAAAAGATAGGTTGAAAGTTGCGGACTGATGTAATTTTTTCCGCTGGCGACCGCTTTGATGCAATCGGTAATTTCGGTCATTGCACCGTCTTTCAGCACAAATCCTTTGGCTCCAACATTTAATGCGGCGTTAAAAAGCTGTTCGCTGTTGTGCATCGTCAGAAAAATAACGCCGACGGCAAGATTTTTTGCCTGAATTTCGCGGGCGACTTGAAAGCCGTCTTTGCACGGCATATCAACGTCCAAAACCGCAACATCCGGCTCGTGTTCAATAATCAAAGCCAACGCTTTTTCGCCGTTATCTGTATCGGCAATCACGTTTAAGCCGCTTTCACTTTCAATCATCCCCAGCAAACCGTGTCGAAAAATCGGATGATCGTCGGCGATTATAATTTGAATTTCTTTGTTCATAAAAAATACTTGAGTTGAAAATCTTTACCGGAAATTTAACACAGATGCACACAGATAAAAACAGGATAAAAGCAAGATATTTTTTGATGATTTTATTATCATCTTGTTTTTATCTTCTTAAATCTGTGTGCATCTGTGTTAAAAAAAATGCTTGAACTTTTGATTAAAACGACAAAACCACCCGCACAATTGTCCCGCTTCCCGCTTCCGATTTTATCGAAAATTCGCCTTTCAGCAAATTTACACGCTCGTTCATTCCCAATAATCCAAAACCGCGATTTTTATCGGAAGTTTCGGCGAAAAAGCCTTTTCCGTCGTCGGAAATAGTCAATATAATTTGCGAAACTTCTTTTTCAATTCGCAGATTTGCCGCGTTTGCCGCCGAATGTTTGACGATATTATTGATCGCTTCTTGCACAATTCGGAAAATATTTACTTCCGAGTCTTTCGCAAAAATTCCGTCAATTTCGTCAATTTCAGAGGTAAATTTGATGGTTGAAGAATCGCCGACTTTCTGAATCATCTCGATAATCGTGTTTTTCAAACCAAGCCTTTCAAGTTGAAACGGACCAAGATTGTAAGCAATTTCCCGCACTTCTTTGATTGCGTCCGAAGCCGTTTCCGAAATTTCGACAAGATTTCCCTTAGCCGAAGTTTGTTTTTGCTCCGCACGCAAGCCGAGTAATGCCCAATTTTTTATCAAAATGAGACTTTGCCCCAAGCTGTCGTGAAGTTCGGCGGCAATTCTGCGGCGTTCGTTTTCTTGCGAATCGATCAGTTGGCGGGCAAATGTTTCTTTCGCAAAATTGGCTTTTTGCAACGCACCGATTCGACGGCGATAAGCAAAGTAAGCGACGCAACAAATGAGAAAAATCGTCAAAAACAGAAACCACCAAGTTTGCCAAAATTGCGGCAAAACCTTGATTGCCAGCGTTGCACCTTGTTCATTCCAAACGCCGTCGGAATTTGCGGCGATCACGCGAAATGTATATTCGCCGGCAGGCAGAAACGGAAAATAGACTTCCCGAAGTGTCGAAACATCTGTCCAATTTTCGTCCAAACCTTCAATTCGATAGCGGAATTTCACTTGTTCGGGCTTGATAAAAGTAATTCCCGTGTGGCGAATTTCCAAATTGTTATCATTTGCCCGCAACGTGATTCCGTCATGAAATTCGACATTTTCGCGTTCGATTAAAACATTTTCAATCTGCACCGATGGCGGATTTGAGTTAAACGAAACATCGTTCGGGTTCAGTACGGCAACACCGTCTTGTGTCGGAAACCAAAACTTGCCGTCAGCCGATTTTATTCCCGCAGGTTGCCTTCCACCATTGCATTCTGTGTTCAACATTCCGTCTTGTTTGCCATAAGCGATGCTGTTAATTTTTGCTATTTTCCCATCGGCAAAATCTTCGAGTTGCGTTTTACTGACGCGATAAATTCCTTTGTTTGAACTGATCCAAAAATTGCGGTTGTCGTCTTCAAAAATCTGAAAAACACCGTTGCTGAAAAGTCCGCTTTCCATTGTAAAATTAAAAAACTTGCCGTCCCGAAATCTGCTCAAACCGCCGTCATAAGTTCCAATCCACAAAGTTCGTTCGCTGTCTTCGTAAATAGTCCGCACGCTGTTGCTCGTTAAACCTTCGACGGTTGTGAAAGTTTTAAACTCCCCATTGTCTAATCGTGCTAATCCGCCGTAAGTTCCAAACCAAATCGCACCGCTTGAATCTTCGTAAATCATTTTCACGTCGTCGGACGGCAAACCGTTGGCTGTGCTGTATTTAGCAATTATTTCGTCATCGTGAAATTTGAATAAACCTTTCTCGGAGCCGACCCAAATATTTCCTTCGCGGTCATTATTTATCGCCCAAACCGTGATTTTATTAAATCCCGAAACTGATTTCAGCCTGCCGTTTTCTAAAATATACAAGTCTCCGACAACGCCAATCCACAGCCGTCCAAGCCTATCTTCATAAAGCGATGTGACAGAAATTTTGTCGCCTTTCTCGTTTCTGTGAGGCAGATTTTCAAAACTTCCGTTACGAAACTTACTCAAACCTTGCATTGTGCCGATGTAAATATCACCGTTTCGTGTCTGCAAAAGCGGATAAACTTCGTTGCTAATTAAACCTTCGGCAGTGGAATACGATTTAACAAACTGCTTTTGCAAACTGTTCAAACCTTTGTCAGTCGTCACCCAAATCGTGCCTTCGCGATCTTTGAAAAGGTTAGCGACAAAATTGCTTGATAAACCGTTTTGCTTACCAAAAGCCTTAAACTTTCCATCTTTGAAACGAACCACGCCAACGCCTTCAATCCACGGCAACGCCGATGCAAACCAAATGCTGCCATCGCCGTCTTCCAAAAAAGGACGCAAAGACATTCGATTCGGCACGCCGTCAGCTGTTATATATTTTTTAATTTCACCGTTTTTTAAGTAATAAACGCCGTTCAAATCGCCAAACCAAAGATTACCCGAACTATCTTCAAATAATTTGATTCCGCTGAAATAATTGTTATAAAACTCGGTTTTTAGTGGATAGAATGTTTCACTTCCGTCAGTCGAAATTTGCGATAAGCCAGTTTCTTTGTAGAGCCAAAGATTTCCCGAAGGTGCTAAATAGAATCTTCCGCGATTCGGATTTTCATCATCAGGCACAGGAGCAAACGATTCATTTCGGAAATAGGAATTTCCGGCAGTAGTTGCAATATAAAATTCACCAAATCTATTTTTTGCAAAATCTTGAATTATTCCGGTTGGCAAACCGTCCGCGGAATTGAAAGATTTGAAAACGCCGTCACGATAAGTTGTCAGCCAATTTTCTTCTGTTCCGGCAATCAGCGAACCGTCATTTTCTACTCTCAACAACGAGAATCGATTACTCGAAATACCTTGTGAATTATTTTTGTCAAAAACTGAAAACTTCAATCCATCAAATCGCACTAAACCGTCAAATGTTGTAAACCATAAATAACCATTGGGCGTTTGGGCGATTCCGCGAACGCCGTTTTGCGGCAAACCATTGTCGGTTGTAAAAGATTCAAAACGATATTGAACTGTTTCAACAACATTTGCCGCCCAAATATTAAACGTGCAAAAAAATATTGCCGCAAAAAGTTGAGCAAACTTAATTATCGAATTTTGGGGGAAAATCATAATTTGAATAAAACTAAGATAGCAGAACTTCTTAAATTCAAGTATTTTCTTTTTTACATATTTGCTGAAAATATTCTGAATTTCTGTAATCTCAGTTTAACCCAGATTACGCAAGAGAGATTTTTCTCGTGTTTTCGAAAGCTGTCTTTTACCGCCAAGAATCCAAGAACGCCAAGAAATACTTATAATATTGAAAAAATTTCCTTGGAGTTCTCGGCGTCTTGGCGGTAAAACTTCCTAATGCGTAACTTGGGACTAACTTTTCGAAGTCCGCATAAAAAAATAACCGCGAAGTTAAATTTTTCAAAATAACTTCGCGGCTAGTAAATCGAATTCAAAATAACTCTAGAAATCAAGACGAATACCAAGTTGGAATTCGCGATTGTAACTCGAATTTGTTGTAAACGAAGGCGAGCTTGAAAGGAAAAGTCGCGGCGTTCCGAAGTTTGTTGTCTGCGTTAAACGAGGTGCACCTGCAACTACGCTGAAATTATAAAGCGTGTTGTTTACAGCTTGAATGTTTGGTCGGTTAAAAAGGTTAAAACCTTCGCCGAACAAAGTTATTTTCGTCCGTTCGCCAAATTTGATAGCCCGACCAATTCGTAAATCAACCTGATAAAAGCTCGGAGTTGTAAATTGGTTTCTAATAGTTCCCGGAGCTCTATCATTTGCAGTATTTCCATCACCGTTCGGATCGCCTGTAACAACGGCAGAATATGCAAAACCTGATTGAGCAGTAAATATTCCGGTGAAAATATAATCGCTCAACAATGCCCGAGCAAATTTATTTTCGCTGTATTTGAATGTTCCGGTTTCATAAACTGGACTAAAGATAAAACGATGTTTGACATCTAAATCCGAACGTCCGTATTCGCCTGATAAATCGAATTGATTCTCTGCAATCTTGCCATCATCGCCGCCGCCCGGAACTACCGAAGTTTGGTCTGGTTTGCTATCTTTCGCTTTCGAGAAAGTATAGTTTGTGTTGAACTGAAAGTTCTTTGAAAAACGATGACTCAATTCTAAGGTTAAACCTTGATAAAACGATCTTGCCGTGCTTTCAAACAGACTGATTCGCTGGAAAGTTAGATTCGGTCGCGAATTTGAAAAACGTTGAACTGTTAAAGTATTTGTCGTTGCTACTGTTCCGTTGAAAATCGTTGCGATTGTTGAAACTGGAGCTGAAAGATTCGCGTTGCGTGTGCGAGTCAAATCTTGTCCTTTGAATAATGTATATGAAGCTTTGAAAATTGTGTTTGCAAAAATTTCGCGTTCAAATTGCAATCTTGCTTGCTGAGTAAAAGGCTGTTTATACTTTTTATCAAACAAATAAAGGTTGATCGACCCGAGTGTGGTGGCAGCTGGAACGCTCGGAAATACATTTGGATAAACTGGACACAAAGTCGGTGTCAGCGTGCAGTTAATATCGAGTGCGACAACTTGGATTCCGTTTTGCGAATGTGCCGTTCCGGTCAAAATTGCCGGAGTTCTTGCATAAAATAATCCATAACCGCCGCGAAGAACAGTTTTGTCGTTAAAGGCATAACTCACACCGATTCGCGGAGCAATATTATTTTTATCCACAGGCTTAAACCCGGTGTCAAATCCTGATGCAATCAAACCAGCGTTTTGGTTAGAAATTGGTGGTTGAGCAATTTTTTGAAAATCGTAGCGAAGCCCGAGATTAAGGGTTAATTTCGGAGAAACACGCCAGTCATCTTGGACAAAAAATCCTAATTCGTCATTGTTTGGCTTGGTCGTTCCGCCCGATGTTCCGGCTCCGGCGAAACTTTGTCGGTAACGTGAAGGAGTTCCCGCGGCAAGATTAGCATAGCTTGTGAAAGTGTATGAGCCACCAAAAAGTCCCGGGAAATTATTAAAAATGCGGTCAAACAAAAAGTCCGCACCGTATTTAATGGCGTGATTCCCTGTTAAAAATGTTTGATTATTGATTATCTGATAACGATTGATTGTTGTTTCACGCGGACTAAAATTATTACGCCCAAAACTAAAAGTTCCATCGCTGATGCCGCCAGCAGTCGCGACTACCGAAGTTTCGGGAGCGTTAGAATTCGCCAAACCTGGTTGACTGTCGCGTAAATAATGGAAACGAAATTCGTTGATAAAATTTGATGTAATGGTCGAAGTCCAACTGGTAATCAACGAAGAAGTTTTAACCAAGCTGTTTCCCGTATGTTCAACGGCAGAAAGTGTTCCAGAGTTTTCGAGATTAGTTCCGGTAAAGTTTTGCTGATTAAATCTGACCCAAACTTGATTTTGGTCATTAATATTGAAATCAACTTTACCTAAATAAGTGTCTTGCTGGCGATTGATGTTATATGAAACAACCTTCGGAGCTAACAAAGTTTGAATGCTTGTCGGAGCAAATTGAAGCGAATTCAAAAATACTGGATTTGGCAAATTAGAACGCTGACCTTCATATGCTCCAAAGAAAAATGCTTTGTCTCTTTTAATTGGACCGCCGAAAACTCCGCCAAACTGATTAATTTTACCATTTGGACGAACACGATTTAAAGCAACTAAATTTGGATTACGTGCGTTCAATTGTTCATCACGATAATATTCAAATGCACTTCCACTAAAGCGATTTGTCCCAGATTTAGTCACAACGTTGATAACAGCACCAGCTGCCCGACCGAATTCTGCCGAGAAACCATTTTGATTTACTTGAAATTCTTTTACCGTGTCAACCGAAAACTGCGATGGAGCACGACCTGAACCAGTTCTACCAGAAGTTTGTCCAAAAAATGTATTGTCGTTACTAGCTCCATCAATTTGCAAACTATTTAATGTTCCTTTTTGTCCGCCGACCGACAAATCTCCTTGACGTGTTGGATCACGGACAATTCCCGGTGTCAGCGTGACGAAGTCTAAAAAATTTCGTCCGTTTGTCGGTAAATTATTGATTCGTTTTTCATTTACATTCGAAGAAACTGAGCTTCGAGTAGTTTCTATCGTGTCGCCACTTGATTCGACATCAACTGTGACGCTTGTTCCGCTGACACTTAAAGTCACGTTAATTACTGCTTTTCCGCCGACAGTCACTGTCACATTGTTAAATTCTGATGGCTGAAAACCTTGTGATGCCTTTGCCGTAACTTTATATTTGCCCGGCGATAAAAATGGCAAGACGTAAACGCCTTCATCGTTTGAAGTTGTCGTTTTGGAAAAACCTGTGTCTTGATTGGTTGCATTAACGCTAACATTTGGAACAATTGCTCCGTTTTGATCTGTTGTGCGACCTTCGATGTTTCCGGTGGTTGATTGCGATTGGGCAAATATAATATTCGCAGACAATGCAAAAATAACTAAAATTATAAATATTTTTTTCATCTTAAATTCCTTATCTTAAAAAGCTGTTAAATTGAACTAAAGCATAAACTAGACTCACAAATAGAACAACAATTGAAGTTACAAAAATCTTAATTAATTGTTAAATTGTCAGCAATGTTGCCGTATTCTGTTGATTCAATGGTGTTTATATTATTGGTGAATTTAATAATTTACTGGTGCTTGATTTAACACAATTTCTAATCAAACTAATAAGAATTGAATGCTTTCAACAATCTTGATAAAAAAGTAAAGAATTGTTACCATTATTTTTGTTATGAAAATATCAGCACAAGAAGAATATGGATTGCGTTGCCTTGTTCAGCTTGCAACGCTCAACAAAGGCGAATCTTTAACGCTCCCGCAAATTGCGGATCGCGAAGGAATTTCGGCGGCAAATGCCGGAAAATTGATGTGGCTTTTGAACAAAGCCGGATTTGTTTCGGCGACTCGCGGCACGAAAGGCGGTTATTCTTTGGCTCGCGAAGCAGGCGAAATTAAACTTAACGAAGTTATAAAAGTTCTTGAGCAAGAAGAAATTGACAACCATTGCGAGAGTTACACGGGCGTTTTAGATTCGTGTATTCACAAAGGCGATTGCGGAATTCGTTCGGTGGTTGTTGGGTTACATGAAGTTGTGCAACACGCACTTTCGCAAATTACGCTTGCCCAATTAATCGGTTCAGAGTCTTCGGTTGAGCAAACTTTTCATCAAATTAAGGGAATAAAGTGGGAATTTGACCGCAAAGGTGCAATCGCAAGGAACTAAGTTATGAAAAAACGTGATTTCAAAGATTGGAAATTTGAGGAACTTAACCGCGAATTTGGTTACAAACGTCATTACGAAAATTTTGCTTTATTGGAAACTTGGCTTGCAACCCAAGAATCTGTCTCTGATTTTGAAAAACAACAGCTTGAAATCTATCGCAAAAATCTTTTTATTCACGCCGAAGCGTGGAATGAAGACGAGTTGAAATTTTTCTTTTTGAGTCAGTTAATTGCGTTGGTCGATTTTTACAGCGAACATTACAATCCGTTTACTCAACGTAAATTTGGAGCTATTGTCGGCGATTGGAACATCTCGGGAATCGTTGATTTTGTAGTTGCGACGGGCATTCAAGATCCGTATCAACCGTTTTTCTTTTTGCACGAATATAAATCTGAGAAACGCCGCGACAACGATCCGCTCGGTCAACTCTTAGCCGAAATGATTGTTGTCCAACAAAATAACGATCTTAAATTTCCGATTTATGGTTGTTATGTAGTTGGGAGATTGCACTTTTTTGTAGTTTTCAGCGGCAAAGAGTATTCAGTCAGCAAAGCGTTTGTTTCTACCGAAGAAGACGACATTTTGCAGATATTCAAGATGTTTCGTTTTGTAAAAAGAGAGATTGATAAGCATTTCGAGTAGTAAAAACAAGGGATTTAAAAAAGATTATGGCAACAGCACAAACATTAGAACTCGTAAATCAAGAATACAAATACGGTTTTGTCTCAGATATTGACACGGAAACTATTCCGATTGGCTTAAACGAAGACACCGTGCGGACGATTTCTGCGAAGAAAAATGAGCCTGAATGGATGCTCGAATTTCGTTTGAAAGCCTTTAAACAATGGTTGAAAATGCCGCAACCAGAACATTGGGCAAATTTTGATTATCCGAAAATGGATTTTCAAGGAATTACCTATTACGCCGCTCCGAAACAAAAAGAGAAAAAAGCAAGTTTGGATGAAGTCGATCCTGAATTGATCAAAACTTTCGAGAAACTCGGGATTCCGATTACGGAACAAAAGATGCTCGCAAACGTTGCGGTTGATGCGGTGTTTGATTCGGTTTCGGTTGCCACAACTTATAAAAAGAAACTTCTCGAAGCTGGCGTTATTTTTTGTTCATTTAGCGAGGCTTTGCAAGAATATCCTGAACTTATTCAAAAATATCTTGGCTCAGTTGTACCAGTCGGTGACAATTTTTATTCGGCGTTAAATTCGGCGGTTTTCTCTGACGGTTCGTTTGTTTTTATTCCAAAAGGCGTGCGTTGCCCGATGGAACTTTCGACATATTTCCGTATCAATACGCAAAACTCCGGGCAATTTGAACGGACGTTAATTGTAGCCGAAGAAGGCGGTTACGTCGCCTACAACGAAGGTTGCACCGCTCCGCAATTTGACACAAATCAGCTCCACGCCGCGGTCGTCGAACTCATTGCGATGGACAATGCGGAAATCAAATATTCGACAGTCCAAAACTGGTATGCGGGCGACGAAAACGGCAAAGGCGGAATTTACAATTTCGTGACCAAACGCGGTGCGTGTCGCGGCGTGAATTCAAAAATTTCGTGGACGCAAGTTGAAACTGGTTCGGCAATTACGTGGAAATATCCAAGTGTTATTTTGCAAGGCGATAATTCAATCGGAGAATTTTATTCGGTCGCGTTGACCAATAACGCCCAAATTGCTGACACCGGAACGAAGATGATTCACATCGGTAAAAACACGAAATCGACGATTATTTCTAAAGGAATTTCAGCCGGAAAATCGAATAATTCGTATCGCGGACTCGTAAAAATAATGCCAAAAGCGGAAGGTGCGAGAAATTATACGCAATGCGATTCGATGCTGATCGGCGGGAAATGCGAGGCGAATACGTTTCCATATATTGAGGTAATGAACAGCTCCGCCCGAGTCGAACACGAAGCAACAACCAGCAAAATCAGCGAAGATCAGTTGTTCTATTTGCAACAACGCGGAATTTCCAACGAAGACGCTATCTCGTTAATTATCAACGGTTTCTGCAAAGAAGTTTTCCGCGAATTACCGATGGAATACGCGGTTGAGGCAACGAAATTATTGGGATTGAAGTTAGAAGGAAGCGTTGGTTAAAACAAAGACAAACGGTAAAAGGTAAAATGAATTTAGCGGCAACCGAAAGAGAAAAAATCGTTGAGATTTGCAAACGCAATGATATTGAATTTTGCGGTTTATTCGGTTCGTTTGCTCGCGGCGAAGCGACTAATGAAAGTGATATAGATTTGCTGGTCAGGTTTGCAAAACCAAAAGGCATTGATTGGATTGATGCCGCTTTAGAAATTGAAGATACGATTGGCAAAAAGGTTGATTTGATTACCGAAAAATCACTGCATCCGCTGATTCGGGAAAGTGTTTTCAAAGATTTGGAGATTTTTTATGGAAAAAGAAAATTCGATTCGGCTCAAGCATATTCTTGAATCTATCGCCAAAATTGAAAAGTATTTAGAAGGTTTTGATGAGGAAAAATTTAGTCATGACGGTTTGCGATAAGATGGAGTTCTTCGACAATTGGAAATAATCGGAGAAGCAACCAAAAACTTGCCAGCTGAACTTAAAGAAAGTAATCCGCATATAGAATGGCGGAAAATGGCAGGCACACGCGACCGTTTGGCTCATGGTTATTTCTCAGTTGACACAGAAATTGTTTGGCTAATTACGCAAGACTTTTTGCCGACTTTGAAAATCGAAATTAAAAAGATTTTAGAAACACTATCGTGAACAAAATTCAACCGCCAAATATTCCCGTTCCCAAAGGACATTATTCACCAGCCGTTGAACATAACGGCTTGGTTTTTGTGTCGGGGCAATTGCCGATAAATTACGAAACAGGCGTTGCGGAAATCGGTTCAATCGAGTTGCAAACCGAGCTTGCGTTGCGAAATGTCGAAGCGATTTTGCTTGCGGCGAACAGCGATTTACAACACGTTTTGCAAATGACGATTTACATTTCTGATATGGAAGATTGGGGCAAAGTGAACGAAGTTTGTCGACGAATTTTAGGCGAACACAAACCTGCGAGAGCGATTGTGCCGGTTAAAGATTTACATTTTAGGACGAAGATTGAAATTCAGGCAATCGCCACAGTAAAGAATTAAAAAATATGGATTTTCAAATTTTAATCTCGAATTTAACCAATCCGACTTTATTATTTTTTGTATTAGGGATTTTTGCCGCCATTGTTAAAAGTGACCTTGAAATTCCCGAAGGAAGCGTCAAATTTATTTCGCTCTATTTGCTCTTTGCAATTGGATTCAAAGGCGGTCAAGAACTTTCGCACAGCCAGTTTTCATCAGCTATTTTGTATTCATTAGTGTTCGGCGTTTTGATTGCCTCGATCATTCCGCTTTACACTTTTTTTGTGTTGAAGCGGAAATTGAGTGTTAGCGATGCCGGAGCAGTTGCCGCGACATACGGCTCGGTCAGTGCTGTAACTTTCGTCGCTGCAACCTCTTTCTTAGAAGCAAATAAAATCTCTTTTGGCGGTGAAATGGTAGCCGTAATGGCGTTGATGGAATCTCCGGCAATCATCGTCGGCGTAATTCTGATGATAATTTATGACAAAGATTCGGAAAATAAAGGGAATTTGAAAGACGTTATTCTACATTCATTTACGAACGGAAGTGTGCTGATGATTTTGGGAAGTTTGGTAATCGGATTGATCGCAGATACGAAACAAGCCGAAGGAATCAAACCTTTTACAACCGATATTTTCAAAGGATTTCTTGCAATATTTTTGCTTGAAATGGGAATGGTAACGGCAAGACGTTTTGCAGCTTTTAAGAAATACGGTTGGTTTGTCACAATTTTTGCCTTAGTGATTCCTTTAATAAATGGAATTTTAGTGGCATTACTCAGCAAATTCGTCACAGCCGAAGTCGGTAATCGTTTTATTTTTGCAATTTTAGCCGCGAGTGCTTCGTATATTGCCGTTCCCGCCGCAATGCGTTTGGCTGCTCCGAAATCCGATCCTGGACTTTATATTCCGATGGCTTTGGGCGTAACTTTTCCGTTTAATATTACGATTGGTATGCCTTTATTTTACGCTATCGTTAAAGCCACATAAAACTTATGAAGCTAGACATTTATCAAATTGACGCATTTACAAAACAAGTTTTCGGCGGAAATCCGGCGGCGATTTGCCCGCTTGAAAGTTGGCTAGATGCAGATTTGATGCAAAAAATTGCTCTCGAAAATAACTTGAGTGAGACCGCGTTTTTCGTGAAAAAAGATGACGTTTACGAGATTCGTTGGTTTACGCCTACTTACGAAATTGATTTGTGCGGACACGCGACGCTTGCAAGTGCGTTTGTAATTTTCAATTGTTTGAAACTTGAAACCGAAAACATCGAGTTTCATTCGTACAAAAGTGGAAAACTTTCGGTAGAAAAAAATGGCGATATTTTAACACTCGATTTCCCGGTGCGTCTGGTCTCGCCAATTGAAGCACCAGAAGCATTGTTTGAGGCAATTGGTGGAAGACCGAAAGAGGTTTTCAAGGCACGTGATTATTTCTTGGTCTATGAAAATGAGCAGCAAGTGCTTGACCTTAAACCTGATTTTTCCGCACTTCAAAAGATAGGCTCAACTCTTGATATTGCCGCACACGGAGTAATAGTCACCGCACCGGGAGATTCGTCGGATTTTGTGTCACGGTTCTTTGCACCTGAAGTCGGCGTATTTGAAGATCCGGTAACAGGTTCTTCGCATTGTAATTTGATTCCTTTTTGGGCGGAAAGATTAGGCAAAACAGAATTATTTGCCCGACAAATTTCGTCTCGCGGAGGTGAACTTTTTTGTGAATTAAAAAGCAACCGCGTAAAAATCGGCGGAAATGCGGTTTTATATTTGAAAGGTGAAATTTATGTTTGAAATCAATTTTCACATTTGACAACAAAGCGATGTTTTATTAATGTCGTAATTTGAAAAGGGAGTAGAAAGCCCAAGAGGTTTGGTGAAATCGTCAATACGTTTGCTGAAAAGCATTCCGGTTCACCGAAAAAGTATCGAGACTTTTCATAGTGTTTGCTTCGGCGAATTCTATGAAAAGTCTTTTTTTTTGCTCAAATTATGAAACTAAGAAAAATTCTTTTGCTCAGTTGCTTGTGTTTATTTTTCATCTCACACACTTTTGCTCAAACAACTTTCGATGCCGATTTTCAACTTTGGAACGACACGCAGTTTATTATTCCATTAAACAAAAAGAAAGATCTGAATGCAGTAATTTGGGCATTGGGGCGATTTGGAAATAATGTCAAAACAGCGACAGATGCACGAATTGGAGGTTTGATAACAAAGAAATTCAATAAATATGTGACACTCGGCGGCGGATATTTGTATCGTTATGCAAATCCGACATTTTCACGCAAACGTTTTGAAAGCAGATATTTAGGTATTGCGACTTTTACTGTTCCGCTCAGCAAAAACAAAAAATGGACGCTTGTAAATCGCAATATTTATCAATACGAAAACCGTTATTCGCGGCTGAATGCAACCGTTATACGCAATCGTGCGTGGCTCAAACGTGAAGTTACTGTGGCGAAAAAGAAAATCGAGCCATTTGTTTCGTTTGAAACATTCTATGATTTTCGCTTGAAAGATTTTGCGAGATACCGCACACAAGTCGGTTTTTCGCATAAATTCAACCCCAAATTTGCGGCGGATTTTTACTATGTTCGCCAAGATGAAACAGGTAGTAAAACTCGTCCGGGAACATTAAACGGAATTGGTTCTAGTTTACGAGTAAATTTCTAATCAAAAACAAACAAAATGGAGAAAAAAATGAAAAATTTAGTTCTTGGTCTGGCAATGATGTTGGCATTTTCAACTGTCAGCTTTGCTCAAACTGTTGTCAGTTTTGACATTACTGAAAAAATGGTAATTGATGCCCAGAAGGCTTGGTGTGGTGCGTTAGTGCAAATCAATGAAACCAAAGAAAAAGGTGGCGATTACAAAAAGGTTGCTTCGGACGTTATTGATGCGGCTTACAATTATCAAAACGGGATCGTGCTTTTCAAACCGACTTTGACCACCGGAGACCAAGTTTTCCGAATGGATAAAGAAGGTGCATTAGCTTATTTTGTCGGCGGAAATTCAAAATATAAAGACGATAGCGGATTTGCCATCAAAGGTTGGAAAAAATGCGAAAGCAAACCACAAGGTATTATTCTGAGCGGCGATACCGCAATGTCAATGGGCAACGTCTATATTTGGAACGCCAAAGGTGAAGAAACTGTGGTGGACAAAACTTGGGGCTACAAAATGGATGACAAAGGCACGTTGCGGATTATTTTGCACCATTCGTCGTTACCTTTTAAACCTGCGACAGTTGCCCAAAAAGTTCCGATGAATAAAACCCAAGCTGTTAAATCGAAAACAAAGAAAAAATAAACAAAAACATCTAAACTTGAAAAAAATCAAGATTTATTTCAAAAGCTCAAGGTCTGAGAAGATTTTGGGCTAAACTATTTTTATATTAAAAAAAATTAAGTCTTATTTTAAAAGACTTGATCGCTAAAGGAAAAGTAGTTTTAGTTGGTGTAATTTAAAATTTGGAAACCGAATTACGGAACGGCGGCTTTTTTAACGAGCCGCTTTTTTTCATTACACTTTGCAATAAATTTGTAAAACAGGTTATAAACTTAAGTTAAATGACGGTTTCGGTTTTAATTCCATCCTATAATCACGCACCATTTATTGAGCGAACATTGCGTTCTGTTTTCAAACAGACTTTGCCGCCGACAAAATTGTTTGTAATTGATGATGGTTCAAAAGACGATTCGGTAAAAATAATCGAACGTGTTTTGCGTGATTGTCCGTTTGATTCGCAGTTGATTGTGCGGGAAAATCGCGGATTATGTGCCACGCTCAACGAAGGTTTATTACTTACCGATTCAAAATATTTTGCGTATATCGGCTCGGACGATGTTTGGTTGCCGAATTTTTTGGAAAACCGCGTGGAAATTCTCGAAAATCGTCCGAACGCCTGCATCGCTTACGGACACGCTTTTTTAATCAACGAAAATGATGAAATTATCGATTTAACCGAAAAATGGAGCGATTATTCTGACGGTAAAACGCTTGAAATGTTGCTGTTTCCGATAATTCCGACAAGTGCGAGCATCGTTTATCGAAGCGAAATTCTGAAAAAATATCTGTGGAATAATGACGCGATTTTGGAAGATTACGAACTGTATTTACGGCTGGCGGCAAAATATGAATTTGCGTTAGGTGAAAAGAATTTGTCGGCGTGGCGAATGCACGATTATAATACGAGTGCCGATTTTCCGCTGATGATGAACGAGTGGATTGAAGCCCAAAACCGTGTTTCGGCGGAAATCGGTTTAAGCAATGAACAACTTGTAAAATTTCAACAAAAACTGAAATTTCGCTGTGTGAAAGATTTTATTCGACGCGGCGATAAACAAATCGCGTGGAATTTTTTCAAAAATAATCTAAAAGGTGCGGAATCGAATATTGAGATTGCGAAAACTTTTGTGCGTTTTTTAGTTCCGAATAAACTTTTGCAATTTAACCGAAATTTGAAGGAAAACCGAGTAATATCGGAACGCGGACGGCTCTTCCGCTAAGATTAAGTAAACATAGATTGCGGGTTCAATTCACGCGGACGAGCCGTCCGCGTTCCAAGCACAAATACTTAATAAATCATTCCTTTGTAAGATTTTAGCAATTCTTCATCGTTCAAAACTTCAGCGGATTTTTGTCCTAAAAAATAGTAACCCGAAGCCGCATCGTAAATTCCGGGTTTTTTAATCAGCAAATAATCAAAATACTTAAGCCAAAAACTTGTTAAACTGCCAAATGCAAACGCAATTTGTCCGAGCAGTTTCGATGTAAAAAAACTCTGCAAAAAATAACAATACGACCACGCCAAAGCCATTCCGGTTCCGCACGCCGCACCGCTTTCAATTTCTGTAAACTGTCGAAACAAACGCCGATGTCCAAGATGCGTAAACCGCGTAAAATCAAATTTCCCTGCGTGAACCTGTTGCATAAACGGCGTTTCAGAGTAAACAATTCCATCGTGTTTAAGCACGCGATGAATTTCGTTTACGCAACGAATCGGTTCCAAAACGTGTTCTAAAACCGCTTGGATAATTACGCCGTCAAAAGTTTCGTTTCTAAACGGCAGATCGTGTCCGTCGCAAATCAGACTTGTCCGCGAACCGAAAGCAACATCGGTTTCAAGTAAAATAACATCTTTCGGAATTCCTTCAGCGTTAAAACCTTCGCCTTCAAAAGCTCCACCAATGATTAAGACTTTCGGTTTTTCGGCTTTGAAACGCGAAAAAAACAGTTCGAAGCGTTGTTTTGAATTTACGTTCAAATTAATCGAAGGAATTAAACGCTTGATGAACTTTCTAAAACCGGTTGATTTTTTATAAGTTGTTTCTTTTACCGCGACAAAATCTTCAAACTTAAATACACTGTTTGCTTCATTTATAAGAATCGGAACACCGTTTGCGATTGGAAATTCAAGATTGCATTTTTCGCAAATAAAATCCGTCAGACCGCTTTTGCAACGCGGACACGCCAGAATTTCAATAATTTGTTCGTTTAATAGGTTTTCCACTTACAACAAAGTCTAATTGAAACAGTTGCTTTTCGGCAAAAATAAAACTCCGAAATGTAAAAACACTCGAATCTTGAAAAAAAAATCAAGTTTCACCCTAAAAGCCGCGTTCTAAAGAGATTTTCGGCTAAACTTTTTGATATACTGCATTTATGGATTTAGCCGACGCGGAAAAAGAGAAAATCATCGAAATTTGCAAACGCAACGATATTTCATATTGTGCTTTGTTCGGTTCATTTGCACGTGGCGAAGCAACCGAAGAAAGCGATATTGATTTGCTGGTGCGATTTTCAAAGCCGACTGGTTGGAAATTTTACGGAATAGCCGAAGATTTACAAGATATTTTGGGTAAAAAAGTAGATTTAGCGACAGAAAATATGCTTAATAAATATATTCGTGAGAGCGTTTTACAAGATTTGAAGGTGATCTATGAAGAAGCCAAATGATGCGGATCGATTGAATCATATACTTGATGCGATTGTGAAAATTGAACGATATTTATCAGGTTTCGATTTGAAATTGTTCAAGCAAGATGAAGAAAAAATTGATGCTGTTGTGCGAAATATCGAAATTATCGGTGAAGCAACAAATTGTTTGGACAGAGGTTTAAAATCAAAATATCAGCATGTAGAATGGCGATTTGCAACGGCAATTCGCAATCGCTTAATTCACGGTTATTTTGATATTGACGCAGAAATTATTTGGAGTGTTACACAAAACGATTTGCCCAAATTAAAAAATGAAATAAAAAAGATTTTAGAAGAATTAAAATAATTATATTATTGGAAATAAAAGATTTACACGCCGGAATTGCTCGTCGGAATTAAAGGAAGCAAATGCTATGAATTTAAATATTGAAATAGACCGCGAAGAAGACGGACGTTGGATTGCCGAAGTCGAAGATTTATCGGGTGTAACGGTTTACGGCAAAACCCGCGAAGAAGCTCTTCAAAAAGTGAAAACGCTTGCCTTGCGTGTGATAGCCGACCGTTTGGAAAACGGCGAAAGTTTGCCTCAACAGATTGAAAGTTTAGTGTTTGAAACCGTATGAGCAATTGGAAATCATCAAAAGCAAAACGAGTTTTGGCAGTATAAGAAAAAATAGGGTGGAGCGTAAAACGACAAACGGGTTCGCACAAAATTTTAGAACGTGATGATTGGGACGATTATGTGTTCGCCTTTTACGACGCAGTTGAAATCTGACCGATTATGTTTTCAAAAATCGCAAAAAAGACGGGTTTGAAACCTGAAGATTTATACATTATGTTATTAGAAATAAAAGATTTACACGCCGGAATTGAAGGCAGAGAGATATTAAAAGGTTTGAACTTAACCGTCAAAGCGGGTGAAGTTCACGCGATTATGGGACCGAACGGTTCGGGCAAATCTACGTTGGCAAAGGTTTTGGCAGGTCATCCGACTTATGAAGTTTTAAGCGGCGAAGTTATTTATGAAGGCAAAAATTTGCTCGAACTTGATCCTGATGAACGGGCGAGAGAAGGAGTTTTTCTCGCGTTTCAATATCCTGTTGAAATTCCCGGTGTTTCAAACTCGCAGTTTTTACGGCTTGCGTATAACGAAAAAATGAAGCATCACGGACTCGAAGAACTTGATCCGCTTGAGTTTAACGATTATTTGACGGAGAAAGCAAAGATTGTCGAAATGGACAAATCGTTTTTTAAACGCTCAGTCAACGAAGGTTTCTCGGGCGGCGAAAAGAAACGCAACGAGATTTTGCAGATGGCTGTGCTTGAACCAAAACTCGCAATTTTGGACGAAACTGATTCGGGTTTGGACATTGATGCGTTAAGAATTGTTGCCGAAGGTGTCAACAAACTGCGAAATTCGGAAAACGGAATCATTCTCGTAACGCATTATCAACGACTTTTGAATTACATCGAACCTGATTTTGTCCACGTTTTGGCGGACGGAAAAATCGTCAAACAAGGCGGCAAAGAATTAGCATTGGAATTGGAAGAGAAGGGTTACGATTGGGTCAAAGCGGCGGGGAAATAGCGACGCGGAGACGATTAGACACGGAGATGCGGTGAAGAAGCAGAAAAAACGATTTAAAAGTCGAGGTGAAAATCATGGCAAACACAACTATATTTGATACGGCAAAAACAAAACCGATTGATTATAGAACAGAGGTTGCGGTTGGGTTAAAAGAAATTGAAATCAGATTGGAAACGATTGAACGAAATCACGTTGAGACGGACAAATTGAAAGTAAAAACTCGTGAAATAGCACTAAGGGTTGAAAAACTTTTGGAGGCATTTTGAAAATGTGGGAAAAGATTTGGGATTTACTTTCAAAAGTCGCAACTTTGACAAAAGATACTGACCGTAATTCTCAAGAAATTAAGGAGATACGAGCAGATATTCGGGATAAAAATAGAAAGATTAGTTTATGAAATCCAAAAAACTCGTGAAGAAGACCGCCACGAACGCGAGAAACTAGCTTTGCGTCTCGAAAACGAAATGTTGAAATTTGAAAGACGATTGCCGTCAAGCGACAAAAAAGACGAAAAATGACATTACAAGCAGTAAAAGAAGTGTTTTGCAAATAAATTAAAATGTCGAAAGAAACCTCAAAACCTAGTGATAACACCAACTTAGGTATTGCCGTATTTATTTGGTCGGCGATTCTGATTGGTTGTTTTGTCTATTTCAGCCGCGATGAATTCGGTCAGTTTTCCGGTTCGTTTGCTAATACTTTTAGCGGAAGTTTATTTGGCTCCGAAGGTTTTTTGAATAGTTTTGTCGGACTTTTGATTGCTCTCTCAATATTTCTTTCGTGGATTGGGTTGGGAAGTTTCGCTTCAAAGTTTCTCAACTGTTTTGAACATGAAAACGTCTCGGTTTACACGAAATTTGCTTACAAAGCCGCACTCGGTGCCGGACTTTGGTCATTAGTTTGGTTCTTTTTCGGGACTTTCGGGATTTACAACAAATTCACGGGCTTAATTACAGTGATTATTGGACTTGCCTTGTTTTTCGTTTATCAACAAATCAGTTTAAGCATCGCCAAATCAAACAATAACTTACTCGACAAAATCCTCACCGGCGTAATTTCCGTTCCTGTTTTATTGGCATTGGTCAATTCGCTTGCATCACCGACAGCTAAAGACACTCTGCTTTATCATTTTGCCGTGCCGAAACAATTTATTGTGCAAGGCACAAACGCCGCGATCGATGGAAACATTGCAAGTTTTTTGGCTTTGGGAACGGAAATGCACAGCGTTTGGGCAATGTCTGTCGGAAGTTTTTTTGGTCAAAGAGCAAGTGAAGCCGCCGCCGGAGCGTTAATTTTTTCGTTCTTTCCGCTCTTAATTGTGATGATTTACGGTTGGGCGAGCGAACTTGGCTTGAGTAAAAATTGGCGAATGACCGCCGTTTTGATGTTTGCGACAATCCCGACTGCGTTTCACGTTGCCGCTAATGGTTACATCGATTTATCGCTCGCAATGTATATCACTTTGGCGATTTATTCGCTCGGAAATTGGTGGAAAACTCAAGAAAGAGTGTGGCTTTTGTGCATTGCCGCATTTTTAGGTTTTGCTTTGGCAACAAAATTAACAGCTTTATTCGTTTTTGTGGCATTTGCATTAGTGATTTTGTTGCGTGCGAGAGAAGCAAAAAGTGATGAATCCACGAATCCGAACAAAATTTTTGCAACCGGATTTTCGGCGTTAATCATCGGCGGAATTCTTGCAAGTCCTTGTTATATCAAGACTTGGATAAATACGGGAAGCCCGATTTTTCCTTTTTATATGAATTTATTGAAAGGAACGGCAACCGGTTGGGACATCGAGCGTTCGACGTTATTTCAATTAGTGAACACTCAATACGGCGGTGCAAATAAAACGATTTTCGATTATTTGCTCACACCGTTAAAGATTTCGATACTTGCAAAACCGGAGGAAGCGGCTTTTTACGACGGCATCATCGGCGTTGCGTTTCTGATCGGTTTACCGATTTTGATTTGGGCAATTTGGAAATTTTCGATCCCTTCGGAGATAAAGATGGGTTCGGCAGTTTGTTTGATAATTTTTTTATTCTGGTTATTTTCCAGCGAACAGCTACGTTATCTGCTGCCGATTTTCCCGATGTTAGCGATAGGAATTTGTTTTGCCGGACGCGAACTTGCAAAAAAATTGAGGTTTTCTGAAAACAGTTTACAGATTCCGTTAAGAATTGCGTGTGCGTTTTGTCTGATAATTTCCGCGACTTGGTTTTTCCATAAAAACCCGTTGCGAGTGGTTTTTGGCGGCGAAACAAAAGACGAATATCTGACAAGAAACGTTGATTATTATCCGTATTACAAAATTTTGAATAACGAAACACCCGAAAATTCCAAGGTTTGGCTGATAAATATGCGACGCGATTCATATAACCTCGAACGTCCGTATTTTTCGGATTATATGTTTGAAGATTGGACGCTTAAAAAACTGGTTTTAGAATCAAAAACTGCCGACGAAGTTCGGAAAAAGGCTAAAGAAATGGGCGTAAATTACGTGTTAACCAGACACGACAGCTTGCTCGATTACAAAATTTCGGTGATCGTTGACGATCAAAAATCGAAGCCTGAAAACATGGAAAAGTTGAAAATTACGGAAGACTTTATATTTGATAAAGCTAACCAAATTAAATCGGATAAGCGATTTAGCTTAATAAAAATTCAATAAGAGGTGAAAAAATGAATCTGACATTTACGGCGATTATAAAACAAGACGGCGATTGGTGGGTTGGTTGGATTGAAGAAATTTCCGGCGTAAATTGTCAGGAAAAAACACGCGATGAATTGTTGGAATCATTGAAGATAACCCTACAAGAAACGTTGGAATTCAATCGCCAAAAATAAATAAATAAATGACATTACAAGCAGTGAAAGAAACAATTTATAAACAAGATTTTCAAGCCGTTTTGGAACAAACAAACAACGCTTGGCTGAAAGAAATACGCCAAAAAGCGTTCGATTATTTTACCGAAA
>JANNVK010000214.1:0-18643 GCA_031414415.1 Acidobacteriota bacterium | reverse complement strand
ACGCTTGCTTATGTAATAGAATCGCCGCTCGAAAAAGGCGTAATTTGGACAGGAAGCGATGATGGATTTGTGCAACTTACGCGAGATGGCGGAACAAATTGGAAAAATGTTACGCCGAAAGGTTTGGAAGAATGTCTGATTAACGCGATTGAAGTTTCGCCGTTTGATAAAGCCACGGCATATATCGCCACAACTCGTTATAAATTTAACGATCATCGCCCGGGACTTTACAAAACAACGGATTACGGTGCAAATTGGACAAAAATTGATAACGGAATTCCGGCAAATGCTTTCACACGCGTTGTTCGCGAAGACGAAATGCGACGAGATTTATTGTTTGCGGGAACCGAACTCGGTGTATTTATTTCGTGGAATGGCGGAAAAGATTGGTCGCCGTTTCAGCTTAATTTGCCGATTACACCGATTACGGATTTGCGTGTCCATCAAGGAAATTTGATAGCGTCAACTTCTGGCAGATCTTTTTGGATTTTGGACGATTTGAGTCTGATTCGCCAGTATAAAAAGGATGCTGCGGCGTTTTCGATTTATCAGCCTGCAAGTTCGTATCTTGTCAATCACGGCAGCGAATTAGATGAATCCGATGATGATTTTACCGGTGCAAATCGTTTTCGTGGCGTTAATCCGGCGAGCGGAATCGTGCTTTATTACAACTTGCCAGAGCTTAAAAAGACTGATGATATTTCGTTGGAAATTAAAGATGCTGAAGGAAAAACTGTTCGCACATTCAGTTCAAAAGCCGATAAATCATTCAAAAAATATGCTGGCGGACCGCAAAGCGAAGCAACTTTATCGAAAGCAAAAGGGCTAAACAGATTCGTTTGGGATTTGCGTTATCAAACAATGCCAGGAGCAAACGGAGTTTACATCGAAGCGAGTTATGCTGGACACAAAGCAATTCCGGGCAAGTATTCGATAACTTTGAAAAACGGCGGTCAGACTCTTTCGACAGATGCCGAAATACTCGCAAATCCAAATTATCCAACAACTTCTGGAACTTACAAAGAATATAATCAGACGATGTCGGCGATGGAAAATGAAGTGACTTCGATGCACAAATTGGTGAACAGTCTTTACGAAAAACAAAAACAACTCGAATCTTTGCTCGCTTCTCTGCCGGAAAGTGAAAAATTTAACGCGGTAAAAAAAGAAGGCGACGTACTTTTGAAAAAAATGAAGGCTTGGGACGAAGATATGGTTCAACGTAAATCGAAGGCTTACGATGATGTAGAGAATTTCCCGAATAAATTTACAGCTGATTATATGTATTTGATAAACCAAACTGAAAGCGATATTCCGCGTGTAAATCAGCCGAATATGGATTTAATGAACGAACTGAACGGCAAGTGGAATGTTCTAAAATCGAGAGCAAACGAAATGCTCGACAAAGATATTCCGTCGATAAATAAACTACTCTGGGATGCCGGAAAAGGTGCAATTTGGAAAGAATAGAATGATGGAATTCAGACACTTTTGTCCGAACAAATGCGATAGGATTTGAATATTGTTGGATAAAATCTTTGTTGGATTTTACCAAACACTGTTAGATTTTTTGCAAAAATCTTTCGGACAAGAGTGTCCGAGTTCCATTTTTGTCTAAATTTCTTCAATAATCGATTCTCCTGCTGATAAATCGCCACTTGTCCATTGCCATTTTTCGTTAAGCCGAAGTTTTCCATCAGCCAATATTTCAGGTGTTGAAACGCACTTTCCGGTCATTAATTCGCCGCTAGTATTAATATGTTGATAACGCATTTCGAGCGAATCATCTTCCAAAACCTTGGCAATTAACTGTCCGAAAACTATTTTTCCACCGGAATATGTTGCAGTTACAAGGTCAAGATTATGAAAATAATAAAAGACAGTTTCGCTTGAAACTTCGCCTGATTCGGAGTTTGAAACTGATTTAAAAATTCGGTTGTTGTAATTGATTTTGCTCATTTTTATGAATTTTTACCACAAAGACACAAAGTTCACAAAGTTTTAGAAAAAAACTTTTCTTGTTTTCTGCTTCCTTCGTGTTCTTTGTGACTTTGTGGTAACTGATTTATTCCTCTTCTTCAACATCCATCGCCTTAATTTTTTGCATTTCGTCTCGCACTAATTCATAGCCAAAACCTTGTCGCATTAAATAGTCAAAAAACTTTTTCGAATCTTCGCGTGTTTCCGGCTTCCCTTTCAAACGCAGACGTTTAGCAGCCGCACGTTCGATTAAATCAGCTTCGGTTGTTTCTTCAAAAGCTGTTTCGAGAATTTTTTCGACAGTTTCGCGGTCGAGTTTTTTGGTTGCAAGTTTTTGCTGTAAAACTTTTTTGCCGATTGGTTTTTGGCGAATCTTTGAAGCCGCAAAATCTTTGGCAAACTGCTCGTCATTGAGGTAATTGTATTCTTTTAATTTCTCAATAACAGAATCAATAATCTCCAAATTTGTCCACGATTTTTCGAGCAGACGCTCGCGTAACTCTCTGACAGAACGCGGTTTATAAGTCAGCAGATTAACTGCACGATCAAATGTTTTTTGCCTCGCACGATCAACATTGACGATTTCTTTTGGCTCAGCATCTTCGTCTTCGGTCGGTCGTTTCCAGTTTCGGCGTTTGAACATATTGGCTGCTCTCTCAATTGCCACTAGCTTCAGCTAGTGGATAAGTTGGGAATGATATCGGCTTTAGCCCAACTATAAAATTTGTATTTATTCCTTACAGCTTCAGCTAAAGCACTGCGGAAAAGGAGTTTATTATTAATTTGGCTAAAGCCTCTTTTATCTTAACGTGTCCACTAGCTAAAGCTAGTGGCAATTTATAAAATCCGATTTTATTTTATGTATTCTTGAAATTTTTCTTAAAAGAAGTTTCTCGCAAACTTGCCGATAAGGCAATCTTAATAATTCCACTTTCGGCTTTAGACAAATTATGTTTTTCGAAACTAAACTCGTTATCAAATGAATGGAATTTTAATAATTGATAAACCTGTCGGATTTACATCGCACGATGTTGTCGCAAAACTACGTAAAATCCTGAAAACAAAGCGAATTGGACACACCGGAACGCTCGATCCTTTTGCGACTGGCGTTCTTTGTATGCTTGTCGGCAAGGCAACGCGGCTCGCACAATATCTCGACAAAGATGTCAAAGAATATATCGCAACGTTGCAATTTGGGTTTGAAACTGACACGGGAGACTTAACAGGATTGCGGATTGCGGATTGCGGATTGCGGATTGATGAAATTGCGGATATTTTAAATAAAACTGATTGGGAACTCGTATTTACGGATTTTCGAGGTGAAATTTCGCAGATTCCGCCGATGTATTCGGCAAAAAAAGTTGATGGAAAAAAACTTTACGAACTCGCGAGAGAAGGAATAGAAATCGAACGCGAGGCAGTTAAATTGACAATTCACAAACTCGAACTCGTTGAGAATTCAGAACCTATAACTGATAACCTAAAACTAAGAGTATCTTGCTCAGCGGGAACTTATATTCGCACTTTGGCTGAAGATATTGGTAAAAAAATCGGCGTTGGCTGTCATCTTTCGGCTTTGCAGAGAGTTCGTGCTGGGAAATTTGCAATTGAAAAGGCGATAACTTTGGAACATTTAGAATCGATTGTCGAATTTGGCGAACTCAAAAGTGTTTTAGTTTCAATGAATAATGCAATTTCACATATTCCTGAAATTAAACTTTCGGCTGAAGAAGTCAAAAAAATTGAAAATGGTTCACAGCTTGAAACAACTGTAAACTCAATAGAAGGAACGGTTAGATTAATCGACCAAGTAAATAATTTGATTGCAATCGGGCATTTGGAAGATAATATTGTTCACCCGCGAATCGTTTTAGTGTAATATCTGCGTGAGGAAATTTATGAAAAAAAGATATTTGGCGGCTGGAACGGCGTTTGGAGCAATCGGCGGAGCAATTGCGTGGAAAATGATTACGCGTCCAAAAGAAGTTTTTTGGGAAACTGATGCAATTCATCACGCTGAGCATTCGCAATTTGTCGAAGTTGATGGAGCAACTGTCCATTATCAAGAATTTGGCGAAAAACATCATCCAACTTTACTTTTCATACACGGCTACACAGCCTCAACTCACACTTGGCATTTGGTTGCACCGATATTCGCCGAACAAGGTTTTCACGTCATCGCGATAGATTTGCTCGGTTTTGGTTATTCCGATAAACCGACGTGGTTTGACTATGCGATTACTTCGCACGCCAGAATCGTTTCAAGATTTATGAACCGACTCGGAATTGGTCGGGCGACTATTATCGGAAGTTCTTATGGCGGTGCTGTTGCCTCGACCGTCGCACTCGATTATCCCGAATTTGTCGAGAAACTTATTCTAGTCGATGCCGTCTGCAATGATGAAATTAAACAAAGAAGCGATGTTAAATTGCTGATAATAAGCGGACTCGGCGAACTTGCCTCGCCTTGGTTAATTGACTCTAAAGCATTTGTTCGCAAGAGAATGCGACAAACACTGGCACCTGAAAATCATCATTTAATTACTGATGAATCTGTCGAAGCAATTCACCGTCCGCTTGCCGCCGCCGATGGACACAATTCGGTTTTAAAAACGATGCGAAACTGGCACGCCGAACGAATTGAACACGACGCACATCTTATTAATCAGCCAACTTTAATAATCTGGGGCGAGCAAGACGAGACTATTCCGATTCATAACGGCTACAATCTTCACCAAAATATCTTAAATTCGAAACTTGTAATTTTTCCAAATTGCGGACACATTCCGCAAATTGAACGTCCAAATGAGTTTGTTGATGTAATTTTAGAGTTTCTCAAACCTAAGAAATTAAAAGGCTCTGATATTGAATAATTATCTATCACACAAAACTGCGTCACACAAAATTGTGTGACGCAGTTTTGTGTTATACTTTAAGTGGAGCTTTTTGCTATGTTTGGAGTAAATTGTTATGGAAAATCCTTTTGAATTTGGTCGAGAATTAGGTTTAAACGAGTTAGTTAACCGAACACTTGAGCTTGAAGAAATAAATCAAACAATTGAGACCAGCGGAAAACTTTTTGTCATCGGTCCGCGGCGATTTGGTAAAACATCTCTGCTCAAATCGGCAACAGAAAAGTCTTCCAAAACCGGAAATATAGTTTTGCGTTACAATGCTGAAGCCTTTGCTGAAATTGATGGTTTGGTTAAGAAAATAATTGAAGATTCAGCGAAATTTTTGAAAGGAAGCGTTGAAAAAACTGGCGAACAAATAAAACGCTATTTTAAATCTCTTCGTCCGGAAATCAGTTTTTCGGTTACACAATCTGAATGGAAAAGTTCAATCGGTGCAACTCCGACAACAACCTCGGGAAATATTGAGCTGTTAGTTGACGCACTCAATGGTTTGGAAGAATTGGCTTCGGAGCAACCTGATAAGAAAGTTGCTTTGATAATTGATGAATTCCAAGATATTTTGGCTTCGCAAGGTATTGTTGCCGAAAAACAGATACGTTCAGCAATTCAAACTCATAAACACACAGCTTATATTTTCGCTGGTTCGAAAACACGAATGTTGACTGAAATGACGACCGATGCCAGCCGTCCGTTTTATCGTTTAGGTAAATTGCTTTTTGTGGGCGAATTGCCTCGTCCAGAATTTTCAAGGTTTTTACTAGATAAATTTAGCTTTGGAGATTTTTTTTCGCCTATAAATGATGAATCAGAAAAACGAAATTTGACTTTGAAAATTTTAGATTTAGCCGAAGATGTGCCTTACAATGTGCAAATGTTAGCTCATTCAATTTGGAATCGTTTGTGGCAGATTAAAATCGGTTCGCCTGAAACGGCATATTTATCTGAAAACTTAATTAACGAAACGTTAGAAAAACTGATTCGTCAAAACGATCCATTTTATACTCAGGTTTGGAATGGTTTAACGACAATTCAGAAAAAATCGCTTGCGGCAGTTGTGTCGGAAAATGGACAAAATCTGCAATCAGGAAAAGTTACCCAATCAATAAAAGTTTCACCATCGAGCATCGGAAGAGCTTTAGAATCGCTTACTTCCCGAGATATTTTGCGACAATCGGAAAATAAAGGCAGTGTACTTTACAAATTTGAAGATCCTTTTTTTGCACATTGGATTCGACTATTTATCAGCTAAGCCGTAAGTCCTAGAAGTGGACACAGAAAAACACTTGTTAAACAAAACAAAAAATAGATTTTAACACAGATTAATTACATTTTTATTATGCAGGTAATGTCTGATAAATTTCTTTCCACTTGCCTTTGATAAGCATTAGAACTAGCCCGCGAGGGTGATCTCCGTCAGGATCTGTCGAAATACTAATCAAATCTATTTTGCCGTCACCATCTATATCAGTCCAATCATCTTGTTCAAGTGATAATTCACCTTTTTTTTGCCCATCATAAACAAATCTTTGTTTGAGCAATTTTTGAATTTCTTTAGGTAAGGATAAAAATATTTTTTTGGTATTTACTTGGTTAATTTTAATATTTTTTCGTTTGGCATCTTGAGGAGCAACTGCAAACGCCTCACTAGAAAGAAACTCGTCATTTAAGTCAGTGTTACCGCTACATTTTTTAATCTTTTCTACTGCATTTGTTGCAATAGTTTCCTTATCAAATGTGAGTCTCCACTCAAACATGCTGTCATATATTGTTTTATAAGAAATTTTCCCAGAGCCGATATAACCACCGCAATTCATTATATCAACTAAAACAATTTCATTTCTTTTTATAAATGGATAGTCAGGATTACTAAATCTATCATGTGATATTTGAGGATTTTCAGCGTTAGCCATCCACGCTTCATCGAATGACCAGACTGAATTATCAGAATTTATGATTCCGTCAGTGACACTAACACCACCAACCCATACCAAAGGATATTTAAATTTAACTTTTCTGAAATCAAATATTTTGTCTTCTGTTTGCTGAGTGAGATAATTATTTGCGTTTGCGGTTTCAGAAACAGGCGTATTTACATTTTCTAATGAATTCTTCGAAACTGATGTCAATGTAGCGTTACATGACACGGTCAAAGAAATTAGTATAAGCCCTAAAGAAGTTATGTATTGTCGCATTTTAATTCTATTAAACAGCATACAAAACTCATCTTAGATTCATCCAATGTAACTTTCAGTTAAAGCATCTGAACATTTCCAATATTAATCCATACGCTTTTTACTAGCAGCATTATTCTTGTGGTGGTATCAATTTCTTCATTATGTGCGGCTGTGAGAGACAATAGATCAATTGTCCCGTCACCGTCTGTATCAGTCCAATTATCTTGCTGAATCGATAAGTCATTTGCGTTTCGTCCACCTTTAATAGCAAATTTACTGTTAAGCCATTTCTTTGTTTCAGCAGGTAAAGTTGAAAACAGTTTTTTTGTATCAACTTTGCCAATCTCAATGCTTTTTCGTTTCAAATTTAGTGGTGCAATTGCAAAAACATCACTTAAAATAGACTCGCTTGTCGGATCATTCACATTGTCACATTGTTTTATTTTGTCAACAGCACTTTTCGCAAGACTGTCAGGATTAATCAAAATTTCCCACTCAGGGACTACGTCCTCGATTTTTTTCTTGTAAAAAATTTCTCCAGAACCCAAATATCCGGCACAGTTTAAGATATCCACCTTTATTTTGGTTCCAGTTTCTGAGTTATCAAGTAAATCGTCTAAATCATTGTTTGCCCACCTGTAATAATTTATATCAAACTCTCCATTACTGAAATTTAATTTCCCAATCCACACTAATGGTGATTTAGTCTTAATTTTAGTAAAGTCAAAGTTTTTACTGACTTCTGAATTTATTTGACTATTTCTGCTTACTTTTGTAATTTCTGAGATTTTAGCATCTTTAGAAATTGAAGTAGTTGACCAATCACAACCAATTGTTTGAAATAAAAAAATAACTAAAGCAAAAGTAAAAGTTTTCATGATTAATTGCCTCCCGGAAATATAACGTGCAGGTGATTATTATGACCCGGCTTAGGTTCAATAAACCTGTTTACACTTATGTCTGTTGTATGAAGTGCTTTATCATTAAAGAAGAAAGTAGTTCCTGGATATAATTTTAAAACTAATAAAATAAATTCTTTAGTAAAGTCACGGTGATAAAAAGGATTATTACCTTTGGAGTCCAAAGTTAAGCCGTCAAGTGAAAAATCATTTCGTAAAGGACGCATATCAAAAACTTTTCCGTTGTTGTGTGTTTTGTGATCAGGCGTATTGACTCCTCCTGGACGGGAAATATCGCCATATTGTAATTTCGTATCAGAATGTGAAACAAACCATTCTTTAGCAATGCGAATCATCGCTTCGACTGTTTCTTTTGTCCCGATTTGATCATAGCCATAAACTGTATCTTGATAATTTTTATATGAAGACTTATTTTTGAAATCATCAAGATTGTAAACTACAAAACCATCTCCGCTTGTCGGCAATTGCCAACAAACATTTGGGTCAAAGTTGTTTTTCGGTCCTTGCTTAAATTTGGTAGCAATAGGCGATTCATTATAATTAGCATACCAATCCATTTCAGTATCAGAAAGTTTCCGCGGTTCTGAAGTATTATTGGAAACTATTGGTTGTAATTGTGTCGAACTGGTTGCTATTGCAAAGGATTGTTGTATTTTTGTGCATCTTGCGGCGGTTTGGTTATCGGCATTTCCGCACTTCAAAATTGCATAAATTGTTATTATAAGAATTCCGCCATCTGGAGTTGTTGCAAGTTGTGATAAAACAGCAGAATTAGTTTTATCAAGCAAACCTCTAGCAACATTTATTATATCGGAAGTGCTGTAATCCATTTCAGCAAGTTGCACAAAAACTTGATAGCAAACTCCTGGGTTATAAGAAATTTTCTGAGCCATTTCGGCAACTAATTTATCAACATAAATTCCATAAAAAGTGCCTTGGCATTTTTGAATTAAAATTTTTGCAGCTAATTTATCGTCCATTTTAGGATGTTCCTTTTTTTAAAACGTTGTTACGAGTCGTGACGTTTTATAAATAACATTTTGCGTATATAAAAGAACTATTTTAAAAATAACGAAAATGCCCGATAATTTTCCATTCAAAAAGTCTATCTTCTAACGCCGCACCGCCGCCGATGTTGTGGATTATCGAATATTTCTTCGGTGAATCATACTGCTTATCTTTCTTAAATTTGAGTTTTCAAAAACCTTCATTAAAATCATCTGGCGTTATGTCAATCCATTTTCCTTTCACTCTTTTCAAAATTCGAATTCGACTAAAGCTATCACCTTTCCTCTCAAGTTTTTGTTTGTCATAACCGTAAAGTTTTAACCAGTCAATTTCGCCATCACCATCAGTATCTGCCCATGAATCTTGTTCGTTAATCGAAATAACACTTTTTTCTTTTCGTTCACAGCACTCATCTGGATTTTTGACTATTTTTTGATCAAGCCAAGTCTTAGTATTTACAGCAAGAGACTGAAATACTTTTCGAGCATTTATATTTGTCGAGATATTTGTTCTCCGAGTTTCCCGCTCGGAAACAGCCCAAACAGCAGCATATTCAACGTCTTTATTGCGTTCTAAATTTGAACTTATGCAAGTTCTAATCTTCTCATTTGCATCCGCCGCAACTGTCTCTTTAACAATCTTTAAACGCCAAGCAGTATCAAAACCGCCAGTAGGAACATATTTTTGGATAATACCCGAGAATAAATACCCATTACAACTCAAAATATCCACGTTTATGTTGATTTTGAACTTATTATCTGACGATTTTGTTAGCAAGTGAAAATATTCAAAGTAATCATCTTTATTATCAGAATTTACTTTGATTCCATCAACACTTAAACCCCCAAGCCAAACCATTTCTTCACTTGGGGAAACCTTTTTAAACTTTTCATTAAATCGGTCAGGCATTAACTTAAAATCATCAAACCCACCAACGGTTGGCTGAGAATTAGTGTTTAAATTGGGTATTGTAGAAGATTGACAATTTGTAAAACTGACAAATATCAAACTAATAATTAGAAGTAAAAATACTTTCATCATTCCTTGCCTCCTGGAAACATAACGTGTAAATGATCATCGTGTCCACCCATTGGGGAGACGTATGAACGAGTTTCAGAATCTTTGTGCAACACTGAATCATTAAAATATACTGTCGTTCCAGAAAATAATTTTACGGCAATTAAAATAAACTCTTTCGTAAAATCTCTATGATACGCTTTATCATTATAGGTTAAACCTAATAACTGAGAATCATTACGTAATAATCGCATATCAAATGCTTTACCATTCATGTGAGTGCCGTGATCGGGAGTGTTAATTCCGCCTGGTCTTGATATATCTCCGTATTGAAGCAATTTATCTGGATGCAAAGAATTCCATTCTCCAGCCAGTTTTATCATTGCGTCGATCGTTTCTTTTGTACCAATTTGATCATACCCGTAAACATCATTTCTCTTACCTTTTAAATCATCTACGTTATACGTTGTAAAACCTGTCCCTTGTGTCGGCAATTTCCAACACACGCTGGCATCAAACGTCACTCTTGGTCCGTTTTTATTCCATTGTTTTTTAGAATAATTCCACATTACATCAGAGGTCTGATTGTAGCTATTATAAAAATCTATTTCAGTATCAGAAAGTTTTATAGGATCAGATGTATCATTTGGTTTAGCAACAGGTTTTGCCTCTTAGGAACCAGTAGCGACAGCAAAGGATTGTTGTATTTTTGTGCATCTTGCGGCGGTTTGGTTATCGGCATTTCCACATTTCAAAATTGCATAAATTGTTCTTAAAAGAATTCCGCCATCTGGAATTGTTGCAAGCTGCGATAAAACAGCAGAATTAGTTTTATCAAGCAAACCTCTGGCAACATTTATTATATCGGAAGTGCTGTAATCCATTTCAGCAAGTTGCACAAAAACTTGATAACAAACTCCTGCATTATAAGAAATTTGCTGAGCCATTTCGGCAACTAATTTATCAACATAAATTCCATAAAAAGTGCCTTGGCATTTTTGAATTAAAATCTTGGCAGCTAATTTATCGTCCATATTGGGATATTCCTTCTTTTAAAAAAGATTGTTACAAGACGAGACGTTTTAAGAATTACATTTTGCGTATCTCAAAGAACTATTTTAAAAATAACGGTAATGCCCAATAATTTTCCATTCAAAAAGTCTATCTTCTAACGCCGCACCGCCGCCGATGTTGTGGATTATCGAATATGTTTTGGTCGATTCGTTGTAAATATTTGAAACCAAACCGATATGCGTCAAACCTTTTCCGTTTAAATCCCAAGCAACAATGTCGCCAGGTTTGTAATTTTTTGAATCAGCAGAAATTGGCAAAGATTTTCCTTTTCGTGTAAAAAAAGTTTGTAGATTGGGAACGCGGCGATGATCAATGTTCGAATCTGCTTTTTTCAAGCCCCATTTTTTTGGATAAACGCTGAAATTAGCCTTCATATCTTCGTGAACTTCTTTTTGCAAATCAAAATTTGCCTTCCGCATTGCACGAATCACAACATCGGTGCAGACACCTTTTTCAATCGGAACATCGCCCATCGGATAGCTCAAAACTGTATATGCCGGATCGTAAGATTTGGTCAAAGACGTTTGTTCAACTGCGTTTTCAAGCATTTTTTTGATTGATTCGTTGTTGATGTCAGATAGTTTTGGTTTGCCAAAGGATTGCGACAAGCCACTCGGCTCACTTTTTTGTGCAAGCGTTTTGACATCATTTTGGCAACCAATTGCGAAAATTATTAAGAAGATTATTAGCGGTTTTAATTTAGACATTTTCGTTTTTCTCCAGACAAAATCTTAACGTATCTTTGACGTTTTATGTTGCACTTTTGGTTGCAAACTAACAAATGGTTATTTTCCTATAACAAATAGTTGTTTTGAGTATAACTTTGGTTGATTTTAAAAAATTTTCAATATATTGTTTAAAGTATTAATTAGTTTCATAATTTTATCCGCAGTCCTAAAATCAAAAAAATAAATCAAGGAGATCGTTAGAATGAGTAAATTTCGGATTTTTGCAGTTTTAGCAATATGCGTTTCGATTGCCGCTATTTTTGTAGGTTCAAACTTTAAAAGTTTGGCAAATTCAAAAATAGATGCGTCGCAAGATAAACAACCAATCGTGGTTATGGATAAAAGAGTTTGCGGTGCGGATCATAATCCTGAGAAAATTTCTCGTGCGGAAGCTGATTTCACCAAAAGAATGAAATCGAATGATTTAACGCCGGGGCGAAACGTAGTTGGCGGAACAATTAACGTCTATTTTCACGTAATCAATAAAGGAACTGGAGTTGCCAATGGCGACATCACAACTACAATGATTAACAATCAAATGACAGTTTTGAATAACGCATTTTCGCAATGGGGTTGGTCATTTAATTTGGTTTCAGTTGATCGAACGACAAACGCGAGTTGGTACACAATGGGTTTTGGAAGCACTGCTGAAACTCAAGCCAAAAATGCTCTTCGCAAAGGAACTGCTGACGATTTGAATATTTATACCGCAAATATTGGCGGCGGATTACTCGGTTGGGCAACTTTTCCTTCAGATTACGCGGGAAACGCGAAAAAAGATGGAACAGTTTTATTAGCAAATTCGCTTCCGGGCGGAACAGCAGCACCATATAACCTGGGCGATACTGGAACTCACGAAGTTGGACATTGGATGGGTTTATATCACACATTTCAAGGCGGTTGTGGCGGAAGTGGCGACTTTGCTTCTGACACACCTGCAGAAAGATCATCAGCCTCTGGTTGTCCGACAGGCAGAAACACTTGCTCAAGTGCCGGAAACGACCCGATAACAAACTTTATGGATTATACAGACGACTCCTGTATGTTTAAGTTCTCAACTGGACAAGACACCAGAATGGATTCGCAATTTACGACTTATCGTTTCAATAGATAATTTGTTTGCATGTAAAAAGAGGCTGTCTTTTCAGATAAGCCTCTTTTTGTTTATCATCCGCAAATTTCTTTACATTTAAAACTCTTCTAAATCTCTACTTCATCAATCTGAGTCTTTTTCAATTTGCCCGAATAATCGATGTAAAGTGATTCGCATTCGCTTAAAAAGTTTCATATTTTTTTATACTGAGGCAAAAAGAAAATGTCTCCAATATTAAAATTGGAGACATTTTCTTTTAATGATCGATTTAACGTCCCGGAATCGTCAAATCGCTTAAAATGCCAAACTGCACTGCCGTAAATCCGTTTGTTGTTTGTTGCAAATACCAAACACCGTTTCGATAAACTGCATAATCTGCTCGTCCGTCGCCGTCATAATCAGCTGCTGTCGGACTGTCGCCTAACTGTCCGAAACGGAAGACTTTATACTCGTCATTTTCGCTCAAAAGCAGATGCCAATCGCCGGTCGCAGGTCGAAAAACAGCAATATCGGCTTTTCCGTCGCCGCTGTAATCGGCAACAACAGGCTTATCCTCAGTCAAACCGAATTGTTTGATTAAGATTCCGCCCGTGCTTTTCTGCACATACCACAATCCGGTCGAAGGACGATAAACGCCAATATCGGCTTTTCCGTCGCCATCGTAATCGGCTCTTTGCGGAAGATCTTCTACCAAGCCAAATTGCACGGCTGAAAATCCATTGTCCGAACTTCGCAGAAGATACCAAATACCGTTTGACGGACGATAGACGGCAATATCGGCTTTACCGTCGCCGTCAAAGTCGCCGGCTTGCGGTTTGTCTTCGGCACTTCCAAATTGAACAACTTTCACCTGATTATTCGAACTTTGCAGAATCCACCACACGCCATTTCGATATACGGCGATGTCCGTTTTATTGTCGCCATCAAAATCTTCAGGCGTAATTTGGTCAGTTGAAATCCCAAACTGCGTTGCGGCAAAACCGTTTGTTGATTGATTGAGATACCAAACACCGTTTGATGGGCGAAAAACTGAAATATCTGATTTCCCATCGCCATCAAAGTCGTATTTTGTTTTTACTGCTATATTTAACCGAAAAACACTCGCTAAAAAGCTGTTATTGACCAAGCTAAAACCACCACCCACAATTAATTTGGAAGGAGTTTGAAAATCCAATGTCTCGACACCGCCTTGGATATCCGGTCTAGCAAACGAATTATCGGAACTTCCGTCCGCATTTAAACGAACTAACGCATAAGGATTGCCCCCTTCTGACAAATTAAGTCCGCCAATCAGAATTTTGTTATTAGGTTGAATAAGAATTCGATTGACTGTCCCGCTCGAAGAATCTATACCAATGGTCGGATTAAAACTTAAATCTAAATCGCCGTTTTCGTTGAGTCGGGCGAGACCTCGACGTGCAATGCCGTTAACCGATGTAAAATTGCCGCCAACGAGAATTTTGCCGTCGGGTTGGCGACCTAAAGCGTAGCCAAGCCGCACAATACCATTGAGTCCGGTGCCTGCATTGAATGTAGAATCCAAACTGCCGTCGCTGTTAATCCGACTTATCCCGTTGACTTCTACGCCATTGTAACTAGAAAAATTTCCGGTGATAAGGATTTTCCCGTTCGGCAAAAGCAGAGCCGCGTTGACATCGCTAAATGCTCCATTTCCGGGATTAAATGTTGTGTCTATTGAGCCGTTGGGAAGAACCCTAACTATGTTGTTTCGCGTAATTCCCATATAAACCGGAAACGAGCCGATAATGATAATTTTGCCGTCCGGTTGCAGAATCATATCCGTAACAAGATCGTTGAATGAAGTCATACCGCTGACAAAGGTGCTGTCAAAACTCCCATCGGAATTAAGCCTTGCAATGTTTCGAGAAATATTGCCGCCAAACGTCCGCATCTGCCCGGCGATTAAGATTTTACCGTCAGGCTGAAGCGTAATCTCGCGAAGTGACGAAGAAAGACTGTTTGCATCAATAAGAACAGGGTTAAAAGACAAATCATTAGTTCCATCGGTATTCAGACGAGCAACCAAACGATTGAACACGCCGTTAACCGAATCGAATTCACCGCAAATCATAATTTTTCCATCGGTTTGAATCGCGGTGTCTCTGATGCTGCCCACATTTCCGGTCGGAGCACTAATCGCATCAGGCGTTCCATCGTCGTTGATATAAGCCAACCTTATTTGATTGGTGTTTTTGTATTTAAAAAACATACCGCCAACCGCAATATCGCCCGTCGGCAAAACCGAAATGGCAAAAACAATACCACCGCTTATTCCTGAAGTTAAACCGCTACCGCTATCGAACGAAGCATCTTCACTTCCATCCTCGTTTAATCGAACCAAAAGATTTTTTGTTTGATTATTAAAAGTTCTAAAGTTACCGCCGACCAGAATTTTTCCGGTTGATTGCAATGCTATCTTCCTCACACTAGGTAAAATAAATTCGTCAGTCGATCCGCCCACACCGTTTCCGATGTTAAATGATGTGTCAACCGATCCGTCAACATTAAGGCGAACTAATCCATTGCGTGAAATATTATTAAAACTCGTGAATGAACCGCCAAGCAAAATCTTTCCGTCAGCAGATACGACCGACGAATAAACGACTTGAATCGGACCACCTGCTCCGCTGCCATTCACATTAAAAGAAGTGTCGCGGCTGCCGTCAGCATTCAAACGAACAACTCCATTCTCTACCGAACCATTAAAACCGACAAAGTTGCCAGTTACAACGGATTTTCCATCTGCTTGGAGGCTTATCGAGAAAGCGGCGAAAGGCGTTGAAGCCAAACTTACCGTTCCGCCGTTGTATGAAGAGTCAAGAGTTCCATTTTCGTTCAACTGAACAATGTGTGACCGACTTACATTATTGTATTGAGTAAAATTTCCGCCGACTAAAATTTTACCGTCAGGTTTTACGACAATTGAATTAACAAAAACGGAGATGCCGTCGTTTGTAAACCCGGTGCCGCCCAGATTAAAAGAAGGATCTTCACTTCCATCCGAATTCAAACGGACAATGTTCTTGACAAACGCCCCGCTGAAATTAGTAAATCGTCCGCCAACCAAAATCTTCCCGTCCGCTTGAACGGCAATCGTTCCAATCAATCGAGTTACGCCAGATCCGGACGAAACTTGATTAAACAAAAAAGTTTCGGGCGGCGTGAACGTCATATCAACGCTTCCATTCGTGTTAAACCTTGCAAGACGTGAACGTCGGACGTTTCCAACGCTTGTAAAATTACCTGCGATAATCAATTTTCCATCGGACTGCACGACACTTGCGTCAACGCTTCCACCGTTCAACAGAGCCGGTTTGAATGAAGTATCAATCACGTAGTTCTGTGCCGATGCAATAATTGCACAGCCAAACATAAAAAAAAGAGAACATTTTATAAGAAGTATGCTCTCACCGAAATTAACTGGTTTTTGTTTCTTTTTCATTTTTCCCCCTGAATTTTTAAATTAAGACATAGCTTTTCGATAGCTTTTAACTTTTCGAGACTCTATAACTAACAGTGTGAAAATTAATACAAAAAAGACATTTTAAGAGCATAAATTTAGACATTTTTTTGAATAAAATAAACAAAAAAAGACACCGACAAAGTCAAATTTACTTTTAGTCGGTGTCGTCTTTTAAATGAATTGCAAACTAAATCTCAACTTCATCAATCTGAGCCTTTTGCAGTTTGCCCGAATAATCAAGCCGCAATTTTCGCTTGTGATTCTTGTTCAAACCTACTCGGATGAAGCGAAAGATATTCATTCACCTCAAGATTCATTTTTGCGATTTCTGCCAAAAATCCACCCGCAGAACCTTCATACGTTGATATATTTTTTTCAACTTTCCGCATATTCAAAACTAAATTCATAAATGTTTGAATTCTTTCAAGCGTTCCGTTTAATTCAATGTCATTTTCAATCATCTGTGTGAACCTCCAATTCAATCTCGATAATTCCGCGTCTCGATTGGTCTCTTTTTATTTGCCAACCTGCAACAAATTCATCAACATCTCCGATTATACCTGACTTTGTTCCCCAAAAAATACTTGCACCTTCATATTCCTGCGAAGTTAAATGCTTAAAAATCAGACGAATTTTTCCAACTACGGTGTTAGGATTAAAATCGTCTTGCATAACCATAAAAATATCAACATCATTCGGGTTTTCTTTATTTGTAACAAACGAACCGTAAACAATGGAACGCAAGACTTCTTTTGTCTGCATTGCCGAAAAATATACTTTTTTCAAACGCAACGCAACAACTTGACGTTGCAAAGAACCTTTGCCGAAATGCTCAAGAACTTCGGCTAAGGTCGCATTGTAAATATCAACCGGCAAATCGCCGTTTACGTTAAATTCGGGAAATTTCATTAAATCTCAACTTCATCAATCTGAGCCTTTTGCAGTTTGCCCGAGTAATCGATGTAGAGCGATTTCCATTCCGTGAAAATATCCAAAACTTGTGTTCCGGCTTCGCGATGTCCGTTACCTGTGCCTTTGGTTCCGCCAAATGGTAAGTGAACTTCGGCACCGATTGTCGCCGAATTTACATAGCAAATTCCGGTGTAAAGTTCTTGCATTGCATAGAATGCTTGGTTCACGTCTTGCGTATAAATCGCCGATGATAAACCGTAAGCCACGTTATTTACAATCTCGATTGCTTCGTCCAACGTGTCAAAAGGAATAACGCTTGTAACAGGTCCGAAAATTTCTTCTTGTCCGATGCGGTGATTCGGGTTCACGTCCGTAAATACTGTCGGTTCAATAAAATAACCTTTCGCAAACGCACCTTCCGTCAGACGATTTCCACCGCAAGCAAGTGTCGCTTTATCTTCGTTTTTACCGATTTCGATGTAAGACAAAATCTTTTCCATTTGCGATTGGTTGATAACCGGACCAACTTGAACATCAGGATTTAAACCATCGCCAACGACTAATTTCTTCGCTTTTGCGACCAATTTTTCGCAAAATTCTTTATAAATTTTACTGTGAACAACCAAACGACTTGAAGCTGTGCAGCGTTGTCCCGAAGTTCCGAATGCTCCCCAAAGACAACCCTCGACGGCGTTATCAACATCCGCGTCGTCCATAATGATAATCGCATTTTTTCCGCCCATTTCAAGCGAGACAATTTTGTTGGTTGTCGCACATTTTTCGGCGATGATTCTGCCTGTTTCGGTCGAACCCGTGAACGAAATCAGACGCACATCTTTGTGTGCAACTAACGCTTTTCCGGGTTCGGCAAAACCGTTGACAAGGTTGATTACGCCTTTCGGAATTCCCGCTTCTTCGCACGCTTTGACGAGATTAATTGTTGAAAGCGGAACATCTTCGCCCGATTTAATTACGACTGTGTTTCCGCAAACTAACGCAGGAATCAGCTTCCAACTCGGAATCGCCATCGGAAAATTAAACGGCGTAATTAAACCGCAAATCCCGACGGGTTGACGAACACACATCGCAAATTTATTCGGCATTTCCGCCGGAGTCGTAAATCCGTGTAACCGTCTGCCTTCGCCCGCCGTGTAATATGTGCAGTCAATCGCCTCTTGCACATCGCCGCCGGCTTCTTTCAAAACCTTGCCCATTTCACGAGTCATATCTCGCGTCAAACGTTCTTTGTCGCGTTCCAAAATTTGTGCAAGTTTGAACAAAATCTCCGCCCGTTTCGGTGCTGGAGTTCGCCGCCAACGAGTCGCCGACGCTTTTGCC
>JANNVK010000213.1:0-3862 GCA_031414415.1 Acidobacteriota bacterium | reverse complement strand
GAACGGTTGCACGAGTTCAACCGAAACGACAAATTCAAATACGGCAAATAAGCCTACAAATGTTGCAAATGCCAACACCAACAATCCATTAGAAACGACCAAAAAGCCCGAAACTGCGATGACCAATAACGCGCCGACGCTTGCGCCCGTCGTGGACGCATATTACGCCGCTTTGTTGAAAAAAGATGAAGCGGGCGCGAAAAAAGTTCTTTCGCAATCAGCGATAAAGTATTGGCAGGAAGAGATGAAAGACGAAGATATGCCGACGCTTTTGGCAATTTTGGAAGACAACGAAGCACCGGTCGAAGTAAAACGCGAAGTCCGCAACGAAAAAATCACGGGCGAAACGGCGGTTGCCGAAATCAGAGGCGGAAGTTTAGGCGTTTGGACATCGATTGCCTTTGTCAAAGAAAACGGCGAGTGGAAATTTGCCTCGCCGAAAGACAGCCTTGGACTTCAAGAAACGGGTAAAAAGTAGGCAGTGGCAGTAGCAGTAGCAGTGGCGGTAGTAGTTGGCAGTAGTAGAGACTTAAATCTCAAACTATAATTTGAAAGGTAAATCTGCCGACTGCCAATGCCACTCTCAAGTCAAGACCTTTCGTGAATGCCGCGCAATGCCGACTGCCCACTGCTACTGCCTCTGCCACTGCTACTCTTACCGCCAACTGCCAACTGCTTATATGGCGGAAGCGTAACGCGGGCGCGTGGTTCTTTTTTCAAGCCTAACGCCCAATCTGCTTGCATCAAGGTATGAATATCGCGCGTTCCTTCATAAATAATCGCGGCTTTGCAATTTCGCAAATAGCGTTCAACCGGATAATCATTGGTGTAGCCGTTTGCGCCGTGAATTTCGATTGCCATTGATGCGGCTTTTTCACTGCGAATCGTGGCTTGCCATTTTGCCAGACTCGCGGCTTTTGCCGAAGGTTTTCCTTCGTTTTTTAAATAACCGCATTTCAGCCACAAGAGATGCGACATTTGATAATCGGCTTCCATATCGGCGATTTTTTGTTTGACGAGTTGAAAATTGGCGATTGTCTGTCCTTGAACTTCGCGGGTGTTGGCATAAGAAACCGAAGCATCACGCGAAGCGCGAATCACGCCCGTCGCGCCTGATGCGACGGTGTAACGTCCATTTTCCAAACTGAACATGGCAATCTTAAAGCCTTCGCCTTCATTGCCAAGCATATTTGCGTTTGGAACGCGCACATCCTGCAAAGTAAAATAGCCGGTATTTCCTGCTTTGATGCCGAGTTTGCCGTGCAGAGTTCCCGACGAAAATCCTTCCATTGTGCGCTCAACAATAAAACAACTCATTCCCGAATGGTCGCGTTTTTTGCGTTTTTCTTCGTCAGTCCAGCAAAAAAATAAAAAATGGTCAGCAACATCGCCCAAAGAAATCCACATCTTTTCGCCGTTCAAAATCCAATCGTCGCCGTCGCGCCGGGCGTTTGAACGCATTCCGATAACATCGCTTCCCGCATTCGGTTCGGTTAATCCAAAAGTCGCAAGTTTTTCGCCCTTCGCCTGCGGCACGAGATATTTTTGTTTTTGTTCTTCATTGCCCCAAGTCAGCAAACTCAAAGAATTTAACCCGACGTGAACGCTCATCGCCACGCGCAAAAATGTATCACACGCTTCGAGTTCTTCGCAGACCAAACCTAAAGAAATATAATCAAAACCCGCGCCGCCGTATTGTTCGGGAATGCAAACGCCCAAAAGTCCGAGTTCTGCCATTTTGTCAAAAACTTCCCGCGAGAAATGTGCTTTCTCGTCCCATTCTTTGATGTGTGGCGCAACTTCGCCCGCGCAAAATTCGCGCACGGTTTTTTGTAATGCAATATGTTCTTCGCTTAATTCAAAATCAATCACAGTTTATAAATATCCTCTCTAAATAATTTAAGTAAAAGCAGAAAGTATTTTAGCATTTTCAAATAATTTCTACTATTTACACAAATCAAGAGTTCATAAATCGGCGATTATCCTCCTTCTTCATCGCAGGTTGCGGGCTTTGCGGCTTTCCAAATTGATTTTCCTTCGCGGTCAATCGCCTGCGAAGTCATAACGGCTATTCCTTCCTCAAAGTCTGCTCCGCCTTCGCATTCAAACTGTGGATTGATAACGTATTTTCCTGTTTTGTCAATATAGCCGATTTTGTTTCCAATCATCACCCAAGCTAAACCGTCGGAAAATTTATTGGCTGAATCAAACTGTGGATTGATAACGATTTTACCGCTTTTATCCACAAATCCGGCTTTTTGCGTTTCGCCCGTGCCAATCCAAACGGCGGCAAGTCCTTCAGAGAAATCTTGTGCCGACTCAAACTGCGGGTTGATGACAAATTTACCGTTTTTGTCAATGTAACCGAATTTTTCACCGCTCGAAACGGCAGCCAATCCATCTTTGAAATTTCCGGCACTATTAAATTGCGGATTGATAACGATTTTACCCGTTTTGTCAACAAATCCGTATTTTCCACCAATGGCGACATAGGCTAAACCTTCGGAAAAATCGCCCGCCGAATCAAACTGTGGATTGATGATATATTTTCCGTCTTTACCGATAAAGCCGTTCTTTCCGCCGAGCGTTACCAAAGCTAAACCTTCCGAAAAATCGCTTGCGCTGTCAAATTGCGGATTGACGACATACTTGCCGTTTGAATCTATAAAACCGACTTTGCCGCTACTCCAAACCCGCGCTAAACCTTCGGCGAATTTACTCGCGCTGTCGAATTGCGGGTTAATCGCAAACTTGCCGCTTGAATCAATAAAGCCGTATTTTTCGCCGACTGAAACGGCGGCTACATTTTCCGCGAACTCGTCGCAACCGTTAAACTGCGGATTGATAACGGCTTTGCCCGCCCGGTCAATATAGCCGCATTTTTCGCCGTCATAAATTCGGTATAATCCCGAATGCTTTTTCGCAAACGGATTCGGCGCAAGAACGCACGAAGCCGCAAATAAATAACTAAAACAAAGTGTTGCTAAAATTAGTTTTTTCATAGTTTTTCTCCATTACGTAAGAAGTTGCTAACCACTCATAAAAAATTTCCCGATTTTGAAAACAAACTTTATTCTCAATTCAACAAAACAACTTTCGCATTTACCCAACCTTCATCAGCATCATTCGGCGTGTTTTTGCCGCAACCCAAACTTGAATCTTTACTACAACCATATTCAGTAACGTGGATTTTATACCAAGTCGAAACCGTCCCGTCACGTTCATAGCTTGTTTCATCTAAAATTATGACTCTAGCATCTTTGAAGTGAATTCCCATGCTTGCCGAATCTTTGTTGGGTTCGCTTCGCAAATTCGAGTCTGTTACCAGATTTCCCGTTTTCTGATTTGGATTTGTCGAACTTGAATTGCTCATCATATTTGAGTTCATCGTGTTGGACATTGATGAGTTTGAGTTAATAACTCTAACCATATTAGAATTTGACACTGACGAATTTGAAGAAGTTTTCGGCGTTTCCCTTGTTTCGCGCCAAACATATTTCCCGTCTTTATCAATCCAAGCTATTTGACCGCTGGGACCGCCGCCATTAGTAACCGCCGCCAATCCGCCGTAAAAAGGAAAAGCCTCGTCGAACTGTGGATTGATGACAATTTTACCCGTTTTGTCTGCATAACCGACGTTTCCTCTATTATCTCCTATTTGAACAGGCGTAAGTCCTTCGGAAAACGATAGCCGCCCCAAATCGGAAGTAATCAAAAACGCTCTACCTTGTGTGCAACTTAAAGTTTAGTGTTCCAAAAAGCTAAATACTTGTAAAATAAAAGTGACAAAACCTATTTTTACAGGAGTTTAACTTAATGGAACGAGATATTTTTATCATTTCTGTCTATTGTTTGGTAGTCG
>JANNVK010000212.1:0-2354 GCA_031414415.1 Acidobacteriota bacterium | reverse complement strand
GGATAAATCGTGTAACCATCCCAAAAAGTTTCGAGAAAAATTACGTTAAATCCTGCTCGTTTCATCCGTTCGAGTTCAGCTTTGATATATTTTCGAGCCTCAACAGGATTTAACGTAATTTTTCTCGAAACTTTTTGGGATGGTTACACGATTTATCCGTCGAAAATTGTTCCGCAACGTCCGCTTTCGATTGCTTACGGCGTGGCTCGCAAGGATGAAGCCGGGCAGACCGAAACTTACGACGTTTTGCAGTTTTATCTTGACGAAGCCGAAAAACTTGGGATGTCGGTTCATTCGTGGATTCACGTTTTTCATCAATGGAATACGAATTTAGGTGACGTTTCCAAGTCGCCGATTTTCTCAAAATATCCTGACTGGATGGTTTTGGACAACAAAGGTTCGGAACTCGTCCGCAGCGAAGCTGAAGGTCAAAATCGCGATGTTTTCAAGGTTTTTATGTCGCCATCGCATTCGGGCGTGAGGAAATTGCTGGTCGCCGTGATGCGTGAAATGGTCGCCAATTATCCGAAACTCGGCGGCGTTCAACTCGATTACATTCGCTATCCGTTGCATTACCCCGAAACTCCGTTTGATTATTCGGCGGACGCTTTGGCTCAATTTACGAAAGATACGAAACTTGACGCTAAGTTGTTGAAAACAGACATTGAAAAGAAAATATGGCAAGATTGGAAAACGTCAAAAGTAACCGAAGTTGTCAAACTTTTGAGTGATGAAGTTAAGAAAAAACGCACCGATTGGGAAATCTCAGTCGCGGTTTTCCCCGATTTTACCAACACGCTCAAGGTCAAAATGCAAGATTCACGCGATTGGGCAAACAAAGGCTACATCAACGCATTTTATCCTATGTGTTACAGCCCGAATTTTGAGACGGTTGAGCGTTGGGCAAAGGAATTCCGAGCCGACATCAAACCGCCGATGAAGGTTTTTTTGACGCTCTACGTTACGCATTTTTACAAAGACGGAAAACTCGACGAGCGTTTCTTAAACCTTGAAAAGAAATATAATTACAGCGGTTTGGCGATATTTGCATCGCAACTCGTAACTGAAGATTTGGTGGAAAAATTAGGGAAACGATAATTCGATTTTAGCCAACGTATTTGGCGACTGCATAAAGCCTAGCGTGGAGCTTTGCGGAACGCTAGGTGCAATGATAACAACAGCTTAGAGCTATCGTAGATCGCGGGGCAGGAAATCAAAAGTTGCGTGTTTCTGTCGCTCGTTACACGAGCTTTCAGACGCAATCGTATCTTTCCCAGCCCTTACGGACTGGGCTTTATGCCGTCACTCGCATACGCGAGCTTAAAAGATTTTATATGAGAAAATTACCGAAAATTCTGTGCGTTCTTTGCTTTCTCTGCGGTGCAATTCTCGCCGCAAATGCACAGACGAAACTGACTTCAAAAGTTTTGTTAATTCCGTTAGATGACCGTCCGCCGTGTTTGCAAATGCCTGTTAAAATGGGACTTATTGGTGATGTTGAAGTTGTTACACCGCCACGAAACCTGCTTGGGCGTTTCACTGAATTCGGCAAATCGGACGAAATTATCAAATGGATAAAAACGCAAAATTTGAAGTCGTTTGATGCGGCGATTATTTCGCTCGATATGCTCGCGTATGGCGGATTGGTGGCAATGCGTGAGTATGAAACGACCGAATCTGAGGCGTTGAAACGTGCCGATTTTATCCGCGAACTTCGCAAATCCGCACCGAAAATGCCGATTTATGGCTCAAGCGTAATTATGCGACTTGCTCCAACCGGAAATGTTGTCAACGAATCTTATCGTAATAATTTATCAAAATGGGCGGAAATTTCAGCGGATGAAACTAAGAAAGCGGAAACTGCCGAACTCGAAAAGAAAATCCCAGCCGAAGCGTTGGAAAAATACAAAAAAGCTCGTGCGAGAGACTTGAAATTGAATCTTTATTCGGTGGAATTGGTGCGAGATAAGGTGATTGATTACTTGATTTTATCGCAAGACGACGCGAAGCCGAACGGCGTTCACATCGCTGACCGTGAAAAATTGATTGAATATGTGAAATCAAATAATCTCGGCGAAAAGGTGGCAATTCAGCCCGGTGCAGACGAAGTTTCGATGCTTCTTTTGGCTCGCAAAATGACCGATAAATACAAATTTCGCCCGAAAATTAAGGCAATTTATTCCGACGAAAAAATCGCCGATCAATTTATGCCATATGAAGATCGTCCGCTTCGCAAGACGGTAAGTTTCCATATTAAAGCAGTTGGAGCGATTGAAGTAACCGAAGAAAAGGACGCGGATATTCTGTTTTATGTGTTTGTTTCGAGGTTTGAAAGTGGAAAAGCGGAGAGTTTT
>JANNVK010000211.1:0-6201 GCA_031414415.1 Acidobacteriota bacterium | reverse complement strand
GAAAGGTGAGATTCAAGGTGCTGATTTAAATTTTACAGAATCGTTAAAAAATAAATCACTTTTCACCAAACTTTCCGGCTACGCTTCTTGGAACACGGCTGGAAATACGATTGGAACGGCACTTCCGCACGGAGTTTTATATTCGCTTATTCAAGCAAAATATGGGTTTAATCAACGAAATTGGACAATGCAGAGAGCAGAATTTAATCGTCGAACAAAAATTTTAGAACGGGTTCAATTTGGACAACATTGGTTTATGCTCAATCGTCTGCTTGATGATTACATTTATCATTCGATTGTTCGCCCCAAAGCAATTAAATTTGGAAAAGAAAAAGGCTGGAATGTGTTTCGATTTAATGAGGAAGAAACTCGAATAACAGAAGAATTCGGTTCCTCAAAAGTAATTAAAGAGATTCGACCGATAATGAACTATATGTCGCTTTTAGGTGTTCCACATACCAATCAATACGTTTGCGAAGACGTAAAAAACTTTAAATTTACTTTACCTTGGGGAAGAACATTTGAAGCCGAAATTGACTTTCAACTAGATTGTAAAAAATTAGACAAACCTAAATTCAAACATAAAAAACAATGAAACTTAAACTATTTATTCTATTAACTTTAACAACACTTTTCGCCGTTGCTTGCAATCAGCCAGCGACCTCGAATTCGACTAATTCAACCACTGCAAATTCGTCTGCGAAAAAGAAAATCGGCGTTACATTACTGACTCGTGAAGACGATTTTTATCGTGAACTCGAAGCAGGTTTGAAGGAAACTGCAGAGAAAAACGGCTTTGAATTGCTGGTTCAATCGGGCGACAAAGATTTGTCGAAACAGCAATCGCAAATTGATAATTTCATCGTCCAAAAGGTTGCGGCAATCATCGTTTGCCCGACCGATACGAAAGGAATTGCACCTGCAATCGAACGTGCAAATGTAGCGAATATTCCGGTTTTTACGGCTGATATTGCCGCCGGTGGCGGAAAAATCGTGTCGCACGTTGCGTCAAATAATGTCGAAGGCGGCAAGATTGCGGCGGAATTTATCTCGAATATGTTAAAAGACGGCGGAAAAGTCGGAATCATCGGTCAGCCTGAAGTTCAATCAACGATTGACCGCGAAAAAGGCTTCCGTGATGAACTTGCTAAGAACACAAAAATCACGATTGTCGCAACTCTAAACGGTGAAGGCAAACGAGATAGAGCATTGAAAGCCGCCGAAGATTTGCTTCAAGGCAACGCGGACATCAAAGCAATTTTCTGCATCAACGACGAAACGGCACTCGGAACTTTGTCCGCGATTGATGCAAAAGCCAAAAAAGACGTGATTATCGTCGGCTACGATGCCGCTCCCGAAGCAGTCGCAAAAATCAAAGCCGGAACCGCATTAAAAGCGAGCGTCGCCCAACAACCACGTGACATTGGAGCAAAAACAATCGAAGCAATCGCCAAACATTTAAAGGGCGAAAAAGTTGACGCAATCACAAATGTTGCCGTGAAAATTGTGGACAAATAAATGTTCGGAGTCCAGCCTTGAGGCTGTTTTGCACGCTCAAGCGTGGACTCCAAACTTGATATGCCAAAACTAAAAAACTTCATCATCGTTTTCGCCATTTTGCTCGAAATCATCGTTTTCGCGATGCTCTCACCGGCGTTTTTATCGTTTGATAATGCGGTAAATATTGCACTTTCGATTGCCGTAATCGGAATTTTGGCAGTCGGAATGACGTTTGTAATTTTGATGGGCGGAATAGATTTGTCGGTCGGTTCGGTGGTCGCATTGGCGGGAGTTTGTTCGGCGATTGTGACGCTCAAAACTGATTCGGCATTGCTCGGATTTGCATCGGCTTTAATAATCGGAATAATCTGCGGAGCATTTAACGGCTTCACAACGGCTTATTTCAAAGTTCCGCCATTCGTCGTAACTCTAGCTATTCTAACGATTGCGAGAGGTTTAGCATTTATAATCGCCGAAGGTCGTTCAATTGGGAACTTGCCCGAAAATTTTTCGTGGCTCGGTAAAGCATCAATTTGGGGAATTCCTTTTTCGGTAATTTTGATGATTTTGACATTTGCAGTCGGCTGGTTTGTGTTGGCAAATACTCGATTCGGGCGTTACGTTTACGCAGTCGGCGGCAACGCGGAAGCGACATTTTTGGCAGGTGTGAATGTCAAAAAAATTACACTTTGGGTCTATATTGTCAACGGATTTTTGGTCGGAATTGCGGCGATTGTTTTGGCTTCACGCTTAGGTGCGGGCGTGCCAAATTCAGGTTCGCAATACGAATTAGATGTCATCGCGGCAGTCGTTGTCGGCGGAACTTCGCTGATGGGCGGCAAAGGTAGCGTAATCGCAACTCTATTTGGTGCAATCTTTATCGCAATTTTGAATAATGGTTTGAACTTAGCAGGAATTGATCCTTATCTTCAAAAAATCGCACTTGGCGTGGTGATTTTGCTCGCGGTTTTGGCGGATCAAATTAATAAAAAGTAGTTGTTTACAAAATCAAAGTTATCAAAACCTCGGACGTTTTATAGTTGATGTAAAATTCTTTATTCTCCAAAAGTGCCGTTCCTAACAAAAAATCATCACCTTCATTCACAATAAATTCAATGTTTGATAAATTTTCACCACACCAAATAATATCTGCATTTCCTATTTCAGTGCTTCACTATGAGTTCCAACACCATAAATAAAAGCGGAGGTTGTGGCTCGTAAATTGAGCTTTTCCATAGCGTTACGAGGTAAACATAAATGACAATCAAAACCAGTATCAATCAAAAATTCTACTTTTGCTTTATTACTAAATTGCACGAAAACGCAGGCTTCTTGACGGTCATTGACGCTACCTTTTTCTTCTTCCATAGAAACCTCCGATTTTGTAGGCGGCTTCAAATCCAATTCTAGCTAGAAATAATTTTTTTTCGGGTAGATTTTCGTTACCTTTTGAGATAGCTTCACCACCTGTTTTACCAAGAAAATACTGCCCACTTTCGGGTTCAATCGTAACAAACTCTCCGTTATGCTCGGGTTCTAAAATGTTTTTTAAATTCTTATCGTAAAATTGCTTGCCTAATATTGCTATTTTATTTTCCATCGTAAAATCCTCCCAAAAACAATATTTACATTGTCGTCTTATGATTAAAAATATGCAATTTTTTTGGCGTAGCTTCCGCAAATTCCCGCACCAACCAATCTGTTCCCGTAATCGCATTACCGACCACAACCGCAAAAGCACCACATTTAAACGCCATTTTGACATCTTCTGGTTTTCGCAAACGACCTTCGCAAATTATTGAGGTTGAAAGAGTTGCAAGTTTTTTAACTAATTCAAAATCGGGTTCGCTGATGTGTTTTGTTTCGCTTGTGTAACCTGAAAGAGTTGTGCCAATGAAATCACATCCGACTTTTTCGGCGTTTTCGCCTTCGGCAAAAGTTGCGACATCAGCCATCACAGGCAAATGCAGTTCATTGTGAATTTTTTCAACTAATTCAGCCAAATGTTCATTGTTTGGTCTGTTTCTAAATGTTGCATCTATAGCAATTATGTCCGCTCCAGCATCAGCAATTTGTCTGGCAGATTCAAAAGTTGGCGTGATATAAACTTCGCTTTCGGCGGTAATAATTTTAAAAATTCCGATGATTGGAACATTGACGATTTTTCTAACCGCACGGATGTGTTCAGGCGAATCAATTCTCACGCCAATCGCACCATTTTGCACAGCAGTTTCCGCAAAAGCGGCGATGATTTCCGGTTTGGCAAGCGGCGAATTTGCGGCGGCTTGGCACGAAACGATTAAGCCGTTTTTGATTTGCGATTTTAGATTTTGGATTTTATTTTCTAAAGAATTCATCCGTTTTGAGTATTTTCCAGATTTAATAACAACTGCTCGCTAAGTTCAATTTTAGCATTACGATACGCCAAAAGTAACGCTCCGATTGCAGGTTTAAAACGTGGTTCGATAAAATTCGCGTTTGGCACTTTTTTCGACAAAATTTCGACAAAAAACTTTCGCAATAATTCACCTTGAAACATTCCGCCCACGCCGACAACATCGAATTTATCAACAAATTGCAGACGATTTGCGACACTCGCAACATTTTCAACTAACGAATTTGCCCCAAATTTTATTTGTTCGCGTAAAACTTTATTTCCATCAACGGCTGCATCGTGAACAGTTTTGGCAAAACTTGCAATTTCATCACGCGAAACCCTTCCATTATAAAACGGCGTGGTTAAATCGCGGATTTTCTTAACCTTAAAATAATCTAAAACTAACTGCTCCAAAGCTGCATTTTCAATCACGCCGTCTTGTTCTTTAATCGCCAGACGAATCGTCTGTGTCGCCAGCCAAAATCCGCTTCCTTCGTCCGAAAAAAGATAGCCGAGTCCGCCCGCACGAGCTTTTTCGCCTCGTTCATTTTCGCCGTAAATAGCTGAACCTGTTCCACTTATGGTGACGATTCCACATTTTCCTCCGGTTCCGCTTGCGAGTGCTATCGGTGCATCGTGTCCAACTTTCAAAATTTTTGAGTCAATAATTTCAGCGATAATTTTCTCTTTATAATCCGCTCCGCCAGTCATCCCAAAATACGCTGAAATAAACAAATTTTGAATTTTGAATTTTGAATTTTGAATTTTCAAAGCCTCACCAACAGAATCAATAATCGCATTTCGCAAACGCTCACGTCCGCCCGGAATTTCGGCGTGATTTGATGCTCCGCCCAATCCAAAACCTATAATATTGCCAAATTCATCGGCAACAACGGCTTCGGTGTGGCTTTGTCCGCCATCAACGCCCAAAAACAATGCGGATTGCGGATTGCGGATTGCGGATTTGTTCATAATCTTAAAAGTTCTTCGGCGAAATCATCGCAAATTTTCTCAGTTTGGAGTTCACGCTTGAGCGTGTTCAGCCTGAAGGCTGGACTCCCAACAGGTAAAATTTCCTCTAAAAAACAATGTCCAAGTTCGTGTGCGATGATTTTTTCAAATGAAATTTCCGCATTTAGATTAACCGTAATTCGTTTATTTTTTTTATCAAATTCACCTAGTGTGACAGGAAACCATTTGCCGTAAGTTATTGAAATGTTTAATCTTCGAGCAATTTCAAAAACATCGTTAGTTTGAAATTTTTTGACGATTTTGCGAACCAAAGATAAACCATCCGCTAACGCAGACGGTTCTGACTTCGCCGCGTCTCCGCGTCTCTCTGTCTCCGCGTCACATTGCATGTCTGTGTGGGTCTCCTTCATTCAAATTCAAGTTCTTTCGCCATTCGAGTTCAAAGCCGTTTTTGACTAAAATTGACTGAAATTCGCTTAACAATTTCGCGTTATTTCTAATCTGTTTAGGCTCTAAATTTTTCGCCAAACAAAACGCCAAAAGATTGCCAATCGCCTCGCCGATATTCCATTCAATCGGGTGTAAACGATAGCAACCATTGCTGATATGCGTTGTGCCGATATTTTTACACGCTGCCAAAAGATTTGTCATTCGCTGTGGAATCAACGCTCCGAGCGGAATTTGAAACGGCGAACTTTCGACATCCAAATAGTTGTCTCCGCCGATTGTCGGGTGCAAATCAATTCGATAAAAACCAACGCCGATTGAATCGTCAAATTGTTCGGCAAACGTCTGATTCGGACGACATTTCGCCGAAACGTGCTGCTCTAAAATCGTAAACTCCGCTTTGATTCGGCGAGATTCTCGAATATACGGCATTTTCGCCAAACCGTCCGTTGTGCCGACAACATCAGGACGAATTTTTAAGCCTGCAAAACCAAGTTCGGTCTGCATAAAGTATAGAAAAGAAAGACTTTGCTGTTTTGCTTCTTCTATGCTTTGGCTTTTGGTCTTTGGCTTTTGGTCTTTGGTTTTATCATTTTCCATTTTCCATTTTCCATTTTCCATTGAACATAAATCACCAAGCAAATAATCAATCTGCGGATAATTAACGAGCGTAATATCGGAATCGAAACTGCCTTCAACAAAATTTTCTTTGTGCAAAATTCGGCGATATGTCCAAAGTCCTGCAAACGCTGTGTTTGGCTCATTATTCGGCTGAAAATTATACGAAACTTTTTCGAGTGTTCGCGGACTTAATCCGTCCAAACTCAATAACTTTCCGCTCCATTTTGGCGTTAGATTCGGCTCAAAGTTTCGCCAAAATTCGTAATCTTTCGGCTTCTCAATCG
>JANNVK010000210.1:0-4083 GCA_031414415.1 Acidobacteriota bacterium | reverse complement strand
AACCATTTCAAGGTCATACTCAAAAAGTGTCGATAAACCCTCAGAAGCTCTAAATCCTTTTATCAATAAATAATCTTCGCCGAGAGGAGTTGTTAAACTCATCATCCTTTTTTTTTGCGTTATTGCCATCACTTTTCCCCTTTTTCAATAGTTTTGATGCCTTCTCAATATGACTTGGAATTGACGAAGTAAATTCCCATATCCAGCGAACAAATAGCTTTAATATTTTACACTTTTTGTATAAGTTTTTGCATCAATTTAATGTGAAATAATTAATTTATTTAAGTGCGAGTTAAAAAATAAAACATAAACTTTGCCCGAAAAAATTTCTCAATAATTTGCTGCAAATCCCAAAAGAATCCAGATTAGCTGACAAGATTACTTTGAAAATCAACTTAAATCTTAATAAACAAAAAGCAAAAGTTTACGGATTTTTTATAATCGCACGGCTCGCGGCGACTTTGCGTGAATTTTCCACGCGTTGACGAATCCGCACCATCAAAGGGGTAGATGTGATGGCTACGTGCGTCGTAAACATCTTTTCATCGGGAACTTTTTTTAAATTAGCTCCCGCTGTTAAATGTTTCAAGTTTTTCTTGGCAGATGTTCTCATTTCCCTAAGGATTTTCGCCGTCATCATCTGTTAACATTGATAAAAACTCGTCAAAATTATCAGCTACGGGTTCTGTGGCAGGTTCGTCTTCTTCTGACAAATCGTGATTCCATAAAACAATTTTCGGCTCTTCATTATCCTCGTAATCAAAGCAAAGAAAATCTCCGGCAAAAACTGAGGCAAAAGGAATGAGATAATCGTTTAGACGATCTCCGATTTGAGACCAAACAACCGCGATATCGGTTTCACCAAAATCACTTTCTTTGTAGCTAGGTTCCAGACAGAGAAAAAACTGCAATACTTTTGTGTTTTTGCCCAAAGGAAAAAACTGTTTTTTCGGTGTGCCGCCGTTGTGTTGTTTCAAAAAATTTATAAAATCTTCCGTAAACTCAAGCTCCGTCATTTCTTCGATGGAACTGACATACTCATCGGTAAACGCTCCCGCTACTGTATGCGATTCAAACTCTATATTAAATTCTTTATTCATAAACTTTATAATTATCTTGATCCTGTTGCCCAAGTGGTTCTGCCGCCTTTATGGTTCGTAGCGTTGTGTACTCCAAATTCTACAAGCTGCATTTTACCATCGGGAGGTCCTTGGTGGTGATGCCAAGTATATCGCTTTTTGCTCGGCGGAAAAGTGCTGGTAGCGTTGTCATAATTAGGATGTGCTAATTTGGCAGCTTCATCTGCTTCCTTAAATTGTACAGGATCACTCGTATTCTTGTGGAAACCCTTAGGCAACACAGTTTCAAAGGCAACATATCCAGTAAAATCAGGGAATTTATTTTTGTCAACAGGAATTACGGGTACCCCTAAGTTATCAATCGCATATTTTCTGATTTTAGATTGTTGCGACCTTTTTGCGGTTTCGCCCTTACTGCTTTTAATATCCAACCAACTCCAGGTTTTACTCTCACTTTTCAGAACCAAATCAGCGTATTGCTGTGCCATAAAAGGAATCTCTTTCGGACACACGGTAACGCCCCTGGATTTTACCTTTGTAACTACTTTTAAAACGGATGTTTTCGCTCTACTTTTTGCAGATGCTTTAGCTGTATTTGAGTCTTTTCCCATATAATTCTCTTGCTTTACTGATTAAATGTCCAAGCCTTCTCATCAAAGATATTTTCGGCTTCTTCCCACGCTTCTTCTGAGACAATGTCCGTCCACAATCTTTCGATTCTACTTTCTGGCGGGAATTGTTCATCATCTAAAACAGCTTTGATTTGAGGTTGCTCATCAAAATTAGGGGCGATTTCAAACATTATTGAAACAAATGCCGTCAAATCTTCGGCGGTTGAAAGCTGATGACTTTTGGCTCGCTTGATGCCGTGTTTGACCATTTCACGCAAAGCGTTATCGTCATAATTATCCGATAAATCGGGATGTTCTTCTTTGACATGCTCGACTAAAAACTCCACGAATTCATCATCGCTTCCCATAATCAATGTATCTGTTTGTTCTTGTCTGATAACCAACATTTAATTTATTAACCTCAACATTCTAAATTTTTATCCACCAATAATTACAGTCATCTCACCTTTGACGATTTTATTTGGTGGTCCAAGTGCTTCTAAAACTGTATCGCCAAGCCGGGAAGCTGGTAAATTGTTAATCAAGACAGTTGCCGAACCATCAATGACCACACCCGGACCATGCGGCGGAATCGGCAATGGTGTGGCACAAATGTGTATATCCGAACCGCCGCCAGCTGCACCCATGATTGCACTCGACATTGAAGCTAGAGCGGCAGCTTTTGCTGCCTGTTCTGCGGCTAAAGCAACAGGTGCGGCTGGTGTTGCTGCGGCTGCTTTGGTCGCAGCTTCAGCGACTTGAATTGCGGTATCTGCTACTTTTTTGGCGGCTTGCAATGCACCAGCCGCCGCCAATGGAATTCCACGCCACGCAGGCAGAAAGCCAATTAACACGTTTAAACTTCCAGGTCCTGGTGTCAGAACTGGCGGAAGCGGATGTATGACATTATCAGTTACTCGGGCGGCAGGTCCTGTTGGCATTTTTTTCTCTCCTTACAATAAATCAACCTGTTTTAAACTTTCATTTTCTAAACTATAAGCTGAAAGTATTTGCCCATCTTCTGTTTCGGCAAAAAATGTTTCGATATTTCCGAAGAGTGTTTTTAACTCTCCACCGTTGCAAGTTGGTAAAAATTTTCGCAACACACGCGGGTCATAAAAACGAAAAACTAGCGGAATTCCTTTCTCATCGTGAACTTTAATTAAACCTCTGCAATGCCTCTGCATATAATCGATTGTATAACGGCTGTGAAAAAAAATACCCCAATGATTCGCCGTGCTTTCATTCAAAATCATCTCTGTGAATTCAGAATCTGGCGAAAGCATTGCCAAATAAGGTGCGGCATAAACTAAATCTGGAGGTAACTCACCGCGAAACAGACAATAATTCGGAGTGTTAGTTTCATAAAGGCGAAGTGGTAAATCAGGCACCGATGCACCATCCAAAACGCAGTAAAGATTTGTTGTTTCCGTAGAAAGATACTCTTTTAATTTCTGTGCTTCCATCTGTTTTTTTAAAGTCCGCAAATTTCGCAAAACGGTGTTCCTTTTTCTGCTGATTGTGAAAGCATAGTTGCCATCGAGTTACTTTTTTGCGAAGTTGTCGATTTACTTTGCCCGCTTGATTTAGATTGGCTATTTTCTGGTTTTGGCGGTGGCGGTGGCGGTTTCGGATTCATCTTTAGTCCCGGCACAGCATTATCAGCTTCTTTTGGATTTTTTGGAGTTTCAGGCGAACTTCCCGTGCCTGATCCTGCCATACCACCACTGTTGAGCATAACCATCGTTCCCTTAATAAAAATACCGCCGGGATTAATGTTGATAAAATTACCACCGACTTTTAATGTCAATGATGCACCAGCTTCAACAACAGCAGTCATACCTGCTTTGATATGAACCTCTTTTTTTGCGTCAAGTGCGTAATTGGAACCTACTTTTTCTTGCAAATCAGCACCAACATTTATTGACATTGTGCCATCAACTTTTTCGTTGTGATCTCCGCCAACTTGCAAATGTTTGTCTTTTTTTACTTTTTCGAACTGCTCATTTTCAACAATCAAATGACGATCGTGTTTGATTGTTTCCATACAATCATTTTTTACGCGGATGTCTTGATTTTTTTCGGCGTGAATAAAAATTTGTTCACTTCCTTTTTTGTCTTCAAAACGAAATTCATTAAACCCATTTCCGCCTAAACTAGAATTAGACTTCATCGTTGATTTTGTTTTTTCGTCCGGCAATTTATAAGGCGGCATAGTCTCAGGCGTATAAACCGAACCAATAATTATCGGCTGATCAGAATCGCCTTCGAGGAAGTCAACAATTACTTCTTGCCCAATTCGCGGAATGTGTATAACGCCCCATTGTTTGCCTGCCCAAGCAGTTCCAACTCGCATCCAACAAGAACTGTCAGCATCATTTTTGCCTTCTCTG
>JANNVK010000209.1:0-20987 GCA_031414415.1 Acidobacteriota bacterium | reverse complement strand
CCGACTTTCATTTTTGGAAAAACAAGATCGAAATAGTTGGCATAATTAGGTTTATCGGCATCAATAAAAACCAAATCCAAAGTTTCATCAAGAGTTGGAATAATTTCGCTTGCGTTGCCCAATCGTGCCTCAATTTTATTAGAAAACTCTGACCGAGCAATGAAATTTGTGGCAATTTTATGCGTTTCTGGTTCAACATCAAGCGTAATTAATTTGCCGTTTTCGGACAAACCTTCCGCCAAACACAATGCCGAATAACCCATATAAGTTCCGATTTCTAAAATAACTTTTGGCTGAATCATCTTGCTAAATGTTGATAACAAACGACCTTGGTAAAAACCGGAAAGCATCGCTTTGTCATCTCGACTAGCAACAGTTTCGTTGCGAATTTCTTTTAAAAGTTCGCTTTCGTCTGTTGTGTGTCGATTTACATAATCCTGAATTTCTTTTTGAATCATATTTTCACCACAATTTTTCCGAAATGCGAACCGTTTTTCATTGTTTGCAACGCATCTTTAACATTTTCAAAATCGAAAGTTTTATCAACAATCGGGTGTAAATTATTTTCCGCCAGACAAGCGTTCATGGCTTCAAACATTTCACGCGAACCGACGAAAATGCCGTGTAATTTGATTGCTTTCATCAAAATTGTCGTTGGATTAAACTCGCCTTTGCCTGATAAAACTCCAATAACTGCAATGTGTCCGCCAACTTTTACGGCGTTTGCCGAACGCTGCATTGTTCCCGAACCGCCAACTTCGACAACGTGGTCAACGCCGCGTTTTTCCGTAATTTCAAGCACGGCTTTGTCCCAATCTTCACGCTCTTTATAGTTGATTGTGTAATCTGCACCGAGTTGTTTGGCACGTTCCAATTTTTCGTCCGAACTCGATGTGATAATTACTTTTGCACCGAAAATTTTGGCAAATTGGAGTGCAAAAATCGAAACTCCGCCCGTGCCTTGGAGCAACACAAACTCATCGCGTTTTACTTTTCCAGAAACAACTAACGCATTCCAAGCCGTAACCGCCGCACACGGTAAAGTTGACGCTTCTTCATAGCTAAGATGTTGCGGAATATGGACTAATCCATTTTCATCAAACGCTCCAAACTCACGCAAACAACCGTCAATATCGCCACCAAGTGCAGGTTTTGTCTTTGTAAAATCAACTTCGCCGTCAAGCCAATTCTGCATAAAAACTGGACAAACACGGTCGCCGATTTTGAATTTTGTCACATTGTCGCCAACTTCGACAATTTCACCCGAACCATCTGAAAGCGGCACGAGAGGCATTTTCAAACGCGGATTATACCAACCGTTAATCATCATTAAATCACGATAATTCAATGAGTTAGCGTGAAATTTAACCAACACCTCGTTTGCTTGAGGTGTTGGTATTTGACGTTCAACAAGTGCGAGATTTTCCACTCCAAATTGTTGTATTTCGTAGGCTTTCATTTTAAAAATTAGATTATTTCTTGCGTGTATTTTTTAGATTCAAATTTAAAACGACTTCATCTCTAATCAAATCGTCGGCTTTTCCGGCATAAGCAATCCCAAAATCTTTACGGCTAATCACAAACTCAGTTTCGACTGAAACTTCTTCAGGTTTAACTGAAATTTTCGCCGGAAATGTGATCGATTTGGTTATGCCACGCATTGTCAAATCGCCTGTAACTGTAAAGCTATCAGCACCTTTTGCGGCATCAGCCACGATCTTAGTTGACACAAACGAGGCTTTCGGAAATTTTTCTACTTCAAAAAAATCGCCTGTTTGAAGATGTTTGGTCAAGCCGTCAGCGTCCGAAAAAACCGAAATCATATCAATATCAACCGAAACACTACTTTCTTCAGCTTTTCCGTTGACCAAATCAATTGTGCCAGTAAATTTTTTGAATCCGCCGACGTGTTTTCCAGTAACTTTTGAGCCAGTAAATTCCACTTTTGAAGTTTCGGGATTGATTGAAATTGCTTCGCCTTTTGCTGTTTTAACTGGTGCAGTTGCAGTATTTGCAGGTGTTGTTGAAGTTGTGTTTGTGTTGTTTACGGTAGCTTTTGTTTTGTTAGCAGCCGGATTTTCACAAGCTGAAATAAAAAGTGAAAGTGCCAAGATTCCGATATAAATTTTGTTCATAATTTCTCCTATTTTTTGTTGTCTAATTTTCCAAAAATTTCGCAAATTATCTTTGCAGAAACTTTGATTTGTCTGATTTTTTACGCTTTTCTATTACACTAATCTCAGATTACGCGATGGATATTGATAACGAGTTTGGAAAGCAATTTTCACCGCCAAGCATCCAAGAAAGCCAAGAAGAAGTTAGAATTTAAGAAGACATTCTTGGAGTTCTCTGCGTCTTGGCGGTTAAATTTCCTAATGCGTAATCTCGGTTAATCGTTCTTTTTCAATAAGTTATCCAAACTCCACGAGCCGCCGCCAGCAAAGAAAAGATATAAATAAACGAAACAATAAAGAACCGCGAGTTCGCCTTTGTTAACCACAGGTAAAAAAGCGATAGCGTCAGCTCCTTCTTTTGTAAAAGCTAATCCGTGTGCCATCCAGTATGCGACTGCCATCGTTCCGCTCAGCAAAAATGACGACCAGCGAGTAAAAAGTCCAATCATTATTAGAATTCCACCGATAAATTCAATGCCGCCGGCTCCATATTGAATAAACGCCGGCATTTCGCCTTTAAATTCTGACGGCGGAAATGCAAAAAGTTTTTGACTTCCGTGCCAAAGCATCAAAAATCCTGCAAAAAACCTCATTAAACTTAGTGCTTTCGGTTGCCAATTTGTCCAAAATTCATTCATGTTTTTTTCTCCTCTAAAAAATTAGACACGGATTACGCGGATCAAGCGGATTTTCGCAGATATAAAAACTTTCGCAATAACTAGCTAAACCAGCGTTTTTCCACGTCTAATTTGTATTTTCAAATATGTTTCACAAGCTCACTATTTTCATAACGAACTTTCGGTAATTTAGCCAGCCAATCTTCACTCGAACGATAGCCAACCGCACAAACTACAACTGAGGCAAAACCTTCTTCTTTAATGCCTAAAACTCGGTCAAATTCTGTTGGAATAAAGCCTTCCATCGGACACGCGTCAATTTCTAACAACGCCGCCGATGTCATCAAATTGCCAAGTGCGATAAAACATTGGCGAGCCGACCATTCGTTGATAAAGCCAGATTCAATCGCCATTTTTTGCGAATTGAGCATCATTCCGTTCAAGATTTCAAGATCTTCCCGCTTCGTTCCGCGGACTTCAATTATGCGATTAACGTATTTTTCGATGTCGCTCGGGTTTGCATTTTGCTTTGCCGCAATCACGATAAGATGTGATGCTTCAACGATTTGCGGTTGATTCCAAGCATGTGGAAGTAATTCCTTTTTGGTATTTTCGTCCGTTACAACGTAAAATTTCCAAGGCTGCAAGCCATAACTCGATGGCGATAAAATCAATGCGTCTTCCAAAGTTTTCCAATCAGCATCAGAAATTTTTCGAGTCGCGTCAAATCTTTTTACAGCATATCGCCAGTTTAATTTTTCGATTAGTTCTTCGTTTGTCATAAATTTATTATTCCCTTTTTCGTTAAGATTTTAAGAAGCCAAGTCGCTATCGCTCCGTGTTCTTATTGTGCCGTCCAGCCGCCGTCGGCTAAAAGCGAATGTCCAATTACAAAGCTCGACTTTTCAGAACAGAGCCAGATTACGGCATCGGCAATTTCTTCAGGTTTGCCCAAACGACCGATTGGGTGCATCGAAGCTAGATATTTTTTGGTTGCATCATCTGTTGCGAAACGATCAATCATCGGCGTTTCGATTCCGCCTGGCGATACCGAATTGATGCGAATTTTTTGTTTGCCAAATTCCAATGCCGCAGCTTTTGTCAGCCCAATTACTGCGTGTTTTGAGGCAACATAAACAGGTGCAGTCGCCATTCCGACAACGCCCGCGACCGAGGCACAATTAACAATCGCACCACCACCAGCTTTCAATATTTCAGGTATTTGATACTTCATTGAAAGCCAAACGCCTTTGACATTTGTGTCCATAACTTTATCGAAATGCTTTTCTTCAAGCTCTGAAAACGCGGTAAATCCTTGCTCAACTCCAGCATTATTAAACGCGTAATCCAAACGACCAAAAGCACTTACGGTTTTTTCGACCATCGCTTTTACTTCTTCGGCAATTCGAATATCTGTCTGCACAAACAAACCTTCGCCACCAACTTCTTCGATAAGTTTGACCGTTTCCTTGCCTTGTTCTTCGCGTCTTCCGGTAACGACAACTTTCGCACCTTCACGAGCGAATGCAACCGCTGTTGCTCGCCCAATTCCTGAAGTTCCACCTGTTACTATCGCTACTTTTTCATCAAATTGTTTCATATTCATAATGTGTAAAAGTTTAAAAGTGTACACTTTTAAACTTTTACACTTTTTCTCTTTTTTATTTTTTCACTTTTACCTTTTTTCACTTTTAAACTTGCTAAATTTTTTCGATAACATCCTGCAACGTTGTTTTCGATAATCTTTCTTCAATCGCCAAGTCAACTTCTTTTTGCAAATTGCACAAAAGAGTTTCGATTCCTTTGCCGACCGGACAATCTTGGTCAGGTTTTTGGCGATGCAGTGAAAAAACATCGCCGCATTCGACTGCCCGATAAATTTCCATTAAATTTATTTCGTTTGGGCTGCGAGTCAGACAACTTCCGCCGCACGCACCGGTTTGCGAAACAACCAATTTTGCATCGTAAAGGCTTCTGAGCAAACGCCTTATTACAACCGCATTTGTGTTCACACTGGCGGCAATATATTCCGATTTTACTCGCTCGTCACAACTTTTAGCCATTAAAGCTAAAACGTGAATTGCCATGGAAAATTGACTGTTCGACATATTTGTAACAAGTATAGTTACAAAGAAAAGCAATTGTCAACTGTTTCTTTATTTTGAAGAATACTAGGCAATTAAGTCGTTTAATTCGCTGAGCGAACTTTGCGAAATTAGTTTGAAAATACGGAGTTTTGAGCTTGATTCTAATTGCTCGGAAACTAGTGAATCACAAATTATAATTGAAGTTTTGTTAAGACCTTTTTGCCAATTTGGTTGATTAGTTGAACGAACGAGCAAACTTTCGGAGTCAATTTGGGCAGCAATCAACATAGTTTTTGCGAGCCATAAAAACTTGTCCCAACCCGAAATTACCGCAATCATATCGCCGATTTCTGGTCTAGTTTGACCTTCCATCGAATCTGCTACGCTTGTTGTTTTGAGAAAAATACACGTTTTATTGGCAGGTAGAGTGAGATTAATATTAGCCGATTCTTCAAACATCGCGACAAAAATTGCACCTAAAACATTTGAGTTTCTTTGAAATTCTTCGAGCGAAATTCCGATGACCTTAAAACCTGTGGCGGCTGATATTTCTGCAACCAAAATATCTTGCAAGGCTTTATCAGATTCGATAATCAAAAAATGATCCGGTCGTTGAATTTCAAAATAATGCGGCAGTCTGTTTTGAATTTCAGACAAGGTAAATCCTTGTTTCTGTGCGGTTTGAAAAAATTGTGCGATTATTTGATCGAGATGATTTGATAAATGTTCAGGCTTATTTTCTGTCACAAAAAAACCACTTCCGGGCTTAAATTCAACCCAACCTTGCTCAGCGAGTTCTTGGTAAGCGGCTGAAACTGTGTTCGCGTGAATTTGAAAACGACGAGAAATTTCTTTTGTCGATGGCAATTTTTCGCCAATCGGTAAGTCGCCACTCGCAATTCCAATCGTAATTTGAGTGAAAAGTTGTTCGTGAACAGAAACTTCAGAATTTTTTGTGAGCCAGATTTTCATTGTAAAACGTGTGTCAGAGCGTCTTCTAATTTTTCAAACTTAAATTTGTAACCGAGTTCTTGAATCTTTTTTGGAACAACGCGACAACCTTGTAACAACAGCGTTTCGCCCATTTCGCCGAACATTAATTTTATTGCAAACTCCGGAATCGGCAAAAAAGTTGGTCGATTTAGAACCTTACCAAGTGTTTTTGTAAAATCATAATTTGTTGCCGGATTTGGAGCTGTCGTGTTGATCGAACCACTGATTTCATTTTCGAGTGCGAATGTAAAAATTCCGACAATATCGTCAATCGCAATCCATGGCATATATTGTTTTCCGCTGCCGATAACTCCGCCGGCACCGAGCTTAAATGGTGTCAACATTTTTTCTAACGCACCGCCGTCTTTTGTCAAAATCACGCCAATTCGCAAACAAACAACTCTCGCAAACGCTTCAGCTTTTTTTGCTTCGGCTTCCCACGCATCGCAAACTTCAGGGAAAAAACCAGTTCCTTTTGGCGAATCGTCAGTTAAAATTTCGTCGCCGCGATTTCCATAAAACCCAATCGCCGAAGCACTTACTAAAATTTTTGGCGGATTTTTAAGACGAGCCAAAGCATCAACTAAAACTCTCGTTCCAACCGTTCGACTCTCTCGGATTTTGCGTTTTTTTTCATCTGACCAATTCTCTGAAGCAACATTGTCGCCCGCAAGATGAACGACTGCATCAATGCCAACGAGCTTTGCAAATTCAGTTTCTGAAAAGCCAGTTTCTGCATTCCATTGAATTTCATCTAATGCCGCATTCGGTTTTCTGACGAGTTTGACAATCTCGTGACCTTTCGCGGAAAGCGTTGGCATTAAATGAGTTGCGACTAAACCTGTTGAACCTGAGATTAAAATTTTCACAATTTACCACCTTGATTTGTGTTTGAAACTTATCTATTCTTCTTCCAAGAATTGCGAAACTTGCTTCACATTTTCCGCATTAATCTTCACTACCCAACGGTTTTCTGAATTATCATATTGAACAATTCCTTCGAAAATAGTTACATTTTTTTTATCAGCATCATCATAAAAATAAAAAGTTTCGCCTTCAACAAAAGTAATATCGTGTTTTGACAAATCACGAGCAGTTCCAAAAGATGTTAAAAGCACACGTCCTTTGTAATCTGTTTTTTTTAAATCTGCGTAGATTCGGTTCATTTTTGTTGTTTATACGGCAATTTCTCTTTGATAAATTTTGCTAAACTTTTAATATTTTGCTCAGAAAGTTGATATTTAAAAGGCAACATTCCGTTTCCACCGTTGGCAATTTGCTGATACATTTCGTCTTCTGTTTTCTGACTGAATCGTAGATTTGCCGACATTTTTCCGCCAATATCTTTTCCTTCGCCCTCGAATCCGTGACAAATCGCACAATTTTGCCGAAAAAGACTTGCTTCATAACTGCGATCGTCAGCTAATTTTAAAGACTGTTTGTTTGACGAACACGCAAACAACGCGAACATTGCGAACAAAACAACGACAAAAACTTTAACAATTCGGTTATTTTTTATTGACTCCGGACTCAAAACTTCAGACTCTGGATTCACTTTATTGCTCCCTCAATCGGACTCGAAGCACTCGCATATAAACGTTTCGGCATTCTCCCCGAAAGATACGCAAGTCTTCCGGCTTGAACCGCTAACTTCATTGCTTCTGCCATTTGCACTGTATTTTTCGCTTCGGCAATTGCCGTATTCATCAAAATTGCGTCGGCTCCAAGTTCCATCGCAATCGCCGCGTCAGAAGCTGTTCCAACTCCGGCATCGACAATAATTATCGCATTTGGAAGTTGCTCACGCATAATTGCGAGATTTGCGGGATTTTGGATTCCCAAGCCAGAGCCAATTGGAGCAGCAAGCGGCATCACCGCAACGCAACCTGCATCAAGCAATTTTTTCGCCATTATCAGATCATCAGAAAAATATGGTAAAACGATAAAGCCTTCGTTGACAAGCACTTTTGCAGCTTCCAAAGTTTGTTCATTGTCTGGCAAAAGCGTAATTTTATCGCCGATAACTTCGAGTTTTATCCAATCAGTTTCAAGTGCTTCGCGTGCGAGTCGGGCGGTGCGAATCGCGTGTTCGGCATCGTAACAACCTGCGGTGTTTGGCAGAATCTGCATTGAAGAATCTAAATAATCCAAAAAACTTTCAACCTTTCTGTCGAGCGGAACTCTATTGACTGCAACAGTTACCATTTCTGCACCAGAAGATTTGTGTGCGAGTTGCATTTCTTCAAACGAGCGATATTTGCCCGTCCCGATTATCAAACGCGAATTAAAAACTGTTCCAGCAAGTGTAAATAAATCAGTCATAAACTCTCAGTTAAAGCAAAAAGGTAAAACCTGCTTGCTTATTAGCTAAATTACATCATCTCGAAGACAAAAAGAAAAGGTCAAAGACAAAAAGAAAAGGTCAAAGACAAAAAGAAAAGGACGAAGTTAAATTTCAACGTCCTTAAGTCTCTTTACTTTTGCCTTTTTACTTTTGCCTTTTTACTTTTTACCTATCCGCCACCAACGAAATGAATTATTTCAATTTTATCAGCTTTGTTGATAAATATTTCTGCCCAATCTTTTTTTCGAACCACATTTTTGTTAATTTCGACGGCAATTTTATCAGCAGAGAGATTCATTTGTGAAAGTAGATTTAAAAGACTTATTTTCGCCTCAACTTCTTTTGTTTCACCGTTTAAAATAATTTGATTTAACGTCATTTCTTTAAAATTCTTCTTAACTTTGAGTAATTATTCGTCTTAACTCAACCTCATCGCCGCCATTTGATGCTTTGAAAAGAATTGCTGCTCGCCCAGTTTTAAAATGCGGAAGCTGAGCATGAATAATCGCTATTCCATTTGTATCAGTCTTTGCGTGAAAAATCACGGGACGAAATGAAGAACCGAGAATTTTTACTAGAACACTTGCTTTAGCAATCGGTTCGCCATTAGAGACAAAAATGCTCAGAGTTTTTCTTTCGCCACCTTTAAAACCACTTTCATTTAATAGTTCTATCGACAAATCTTTTGTCTCGAATATTTCGTCAGGATTAATAAAATCTGAAATAATTGCAACTGCTTCATCTGGCAAAACAGCCTCATCATCAATTATGACAACATTTTTAAAAATCATATCATCATCAATATTAAGAGATTCTTGCCAAGACATTTTAGGTTGTTGGATTTGAGGTGGAAAAGTGGTTTCAACTTCTTTGACAATACTTTTTGAGATATTAATAATTGCCGGCAATTTTAAATCAATATTTATTGGAACAATTTCATTTTTGTTGAGTTTATTCACATCCGCAACTATTTGGCGTGAGTTCGCAGCCTTTATAGTCATTCGTTTAAGGTCTTCTATTCTTCCCGCACGAACTGCCGCACAAATAAGGTTATGTTGTTTCTGAAGCCTTACAGCTAGAACTTTTTCATCAAATCCAGTTTCAATTAGATCATCATAAGGCGAACGCTTGCTTGCAAGAATAGTTCCACGATCGTAAACCAGAGACAAAATCAGAGGCGTATCCAAACCTTTGTCTTCAGTTTGAACGTGATAGATTATTTTATTAAATTCGATGTCTGTGTTGAAACCCGTTATCACAATTTTTCTATTTTCGGCGAGATTTTTCGGTAGAAATTTGACGAATTATGTCAGTTTTTAATCTACCATATGCCAAACTATTGGTCAATTATTTATTATCCGTTCCCTTGACACTATTTTACCGTTCAACTACGATTAATCTTGCGATATTATTCACAAACTTTAAATTTAGAAGCAAATGTTGAAAGGAAAACTAACTGAAATATGTCCGGTTTTAACTTAATGGATTACGCACCACTCGCGGTAATGTTTGGAGTTGCCGGTGGTTTTGCAGCTAGTCAAATGTTAATTACGCACTTGGTTGGACCGCGAAAACGGACGGCGACCAAGTTGATGCCTTACGAATGCGGAAAAGACCCAGTTGGTTCGGCTCGTGAGCGTTTTTCGATAAAATTTTATACGGTTGCGGTGGTTTTTCTCCTTTTTGATATTGAAATTCTTTTTATGATTCCTTTCGCTCTGGCGTTCAAAGATCTTTTATTAGCAGAAAAAACAAGCGGTATTTCATACGGAACAATCGCGTTTGTCGAAATTTTAATTTTTATTGCAACGCTAATTGTAGGTTTAATTTACGCTTGGAAAAAGGGTGCGTTTGACTGGAGCGTTCAAGCTCGTGCGGAAGCTCGCGGCGAAGCCAAAGCATTAATGGCAGAACGAAAGAAAGTTGAAAATATTCGACGCGAAGAATTGTTAAAAGCAGCGTGATTTTTAGTGTTTTTTAGTTGGAGACGTTATGGGTTTAGAGAATCAAATTTTTGAGTCGTTACCTGATGTTATCACGGTCAAATTAGACGCAGTTATAAATTGGGCGAGAAAATCTTCAATATGGCCAGCCACGTTTGGGCTCGCTTGTTGTGCGATTGAAATGATGAATTCCGTGTCTGCGAGAAACGATTTATCTCGTTTTGGAGCTGAAACTTTTCGTGCATCGCCGCGTCAAGCTGATGTAATGATTGTCTCAGGTAGAGTTTCGCGAAAAATGGCACCTGTTTTGCGTCGAATTTATGACCAAATGCCTGAACCTAAATGGGTTATTTCAATGGGTGCGTGTGCAACTTCGGGTGGCGTTTTCGACAATTACGCGATTGTTCAAGGTGTTGACAAAATTGTTCCAGTCGATATTTACATTCCAGGTTGTCCGCCGAGACCTGAAATGTTGGTTCATGCAATTATGATGTTGCAAGAAAAAATTATGACTGAATCAGTTAAAGACAGACGCGACACAATCGAATCAGAATCACGCAAATCAATTGTTCCTGGCACTTTACCTGTAACCGAAGGCACCGCTTTAGAGTCAATGGCAAGACTCTCGGACGTAAAACCATACACGGTTGAATCAAAACACGAAAGACGGAGATCTTCGTAAATATTTATGAACACAGAAGTTTTACAAAACTTTGTAACTAATTTAAAAGACGAAAATCCGAATTGGGTTTTAGATGTCAAAGACGCACTTGGTGAAGTTTCAGTGACGATTAACGGAGAGTTCATTGTTGCTATTTGTTGGTTTCTAAAATCAAAAAAAGATTTCGATTTACTTGCTGATTTATGCGGTTGTGATCGTGGTGTTGAAGATGATCCGAGATTCGAAGTTAATTACCACCTATTTTCGACCAAGCATTACAATCGTCTGCGTTTAAAAGTTTTATTGACTGAAGATGAGCCGAAAATTAATACCGTAACTTCAGTTTGGCGAACTGCTGACTGGCACGAACGCGAAACTTACGATTTGCTTGGCATAAAATTTGAAAATCATCCAGATTTGCGACGCATTTTGTTGCCATCAGATTTTGATGGGCACGCGTTACGAAAAGATTATCCGTTACGTGGATACGAACCTTATAGTTTGACTTAATTTATGAGCGTTGTTTTGGAAAATTCTGCAAACCAATTTGATGTTTTAGATCAATCACTTGAATCGCAAATGACGATTTCGATGGGTCCACAACATCCTTCAACTCATGGCGTTTTGCGTCTCGAATTAGTTTTAGACGGCGAATTAGTCGTTAAAACTGTTGCTGATATTGGATATTTGCACACAGGAATGGAAAAACTTTTTGAATACAAAAAGTATCAACAAGGCATTGTCATCACTGACCGGATGGATTATTTGAATCCACTTGGAAATAACCTAGCTTATGTGATGGCAGCTGAAAAACTTCTGCAAATTGAAATTCCTGAAAGAGCTCAAGTAATACGCGTGATGTTTTGCGAATTACAAAGAATTGCATCGCACATGGTTTGGCTTGGCACGCATTGCCTTGATATTGGTGCAATGTCGCCGTTCTTTTATTGCTTTCGCCAACGCGAGAAGATTTTGAATCTGATTGAAGCCGCATCTGGCGGCAGAATGACACCAAGTTATTTTCGAATCGGTGGCTTAATGATGGATTTACCGGCAGGTTTTGAACGCCGTGTTAATCAGTTTTTAGATGATTTTCCTGAAGCCATGGATATGTTAGAAACTCTTGTTACCGGAAACACTCTTTTTCAATCAAGAACAAAAGGAATCGGAGTAATTTCTGGAGAAGACGCTATTGATTGGGGTTTAACCGGTCCTTGCCTACGCGGAAGTGGCGTGAATCTTGATTTGCGAAAACATAATCCTTATTCGGGTTATGAAACTTATGATTTTGATGTTCCGGTAGAATCAGACGGTGATGTTTGGGCTCGTTTTCGGGTGAGAATGCGTGAAATTACTGAGTCATACAAAATTGTTCGTCAAACAATTTCGCGTTTGAAACCAGGACCGACAAAAGCCGATGCTCCGAAAATTGTTTTACCAGATCGCGACGATATGCGAAAACATATGGATTCGCTAATTCATCATTTTTTGATTGTCGCTGAAGGTTTTAGTGTTCCTGAAGGTGAAGTTTATCACGCCATTGAAGCCTCAAAAGGAGAGCTTGGTGTTTATATGAAATCAAACGGCGGACCAAAACCTGAACGTGTTCATTTTAGAGGTCCAAGTTTCGTCAATCTATCTGCGTTGCCTGTTTTAGCCGAAGGCGAAATGGTTGCGGACGTTGTAGCTATCATCGGTTCGCTTGATATTGTTTTGGGTGAAATTGATAGGTAAAAAAATGGAAAATGAAAATATATCGGAAGATAGATTTAAGGGCGAGATGACTCGTATTATGGGCGTTGTTATTCAAAAGTTAGATGGTTTTGAAAAACGTTTTGACGATTTAGAGAAGAAAGTTGATAAAAATAGTCAAAAACTTGATCTATTAGTCGGTCAATTTACTGATGTTACAAACACAGTAATTTTTAATGACAAACGCCTGACAAAAGTAGAAATCGACGTTGTGGAATTACAAAGTAACGTTCACTAGCATTTAATTTATGGCTTCAGTAGCAACTGATTATACAAATAAAGTTTTAGTTACCGATGAAATTGCGGAGTTTTCGCCAGCTATTGTTGCGGAAATGCAATCGCATTTGACTAAATACCCGGCTGAAAGAAGTCGTTCGGCATTGATTCCATTGTTGTTTGTCATCCAACGCGAACGTGGTTATCTCGACAATCCGGGAATGAATTTTCTTGCGAAGTTTCTGAATCTTGAAGTTACCGACGTTTGGGAAACCGCAACGTTTTATTCGATGTTTAACCTTCACAAAATTGGGAAACATCATCTGCAAGTTTGCAAAACTTTGTCGTGCAAAATAATGGGTGAGCCTGAAATTACTGAACGAATCTGCAATAAATTAAATATCAAACCGGGTCAAACTACTGAAGATGGTAAGTTTACGCTAACATTGGTCGAATGCTTAGGAAGTTGCGGAACTGCTCCGATGTTGCAGGTTGGGTTTGATTATTACGAAAATTTAACGCCGGAAAACATTGATAAAGTTTTAGATAATTTGAAATAATTTTATGAAAGTTAACTTTACAGTTTTTCGTGGAACTTTGAAAAGTTGGAATGATTTGTTTCAACAAGCGGCTGATTTTGCTACCGAAATAGGTAAAGAAAATCTTATCAGTATTTCTCATTCTGATTCTGGCGAAGGGGTTGTCACAGTTTGGTATTGGGGTTAATTGTTTTTATGGAAATCAAAGCAATCGGTTGTGAACCATTACAGTTGAAGCGAATGCACGTTAAAGACGGACATACGCTAAAAGTTTATCAAGAAACAGGCGGCTACAAACCGCTGAAAAAGGCATTATCAATGTCGCAAGACGATATTATTAATGAAGTAAAAACTTCTGCACTTCGCGGACGTGGCGGTGCGGGTTTCCCTACAGGAATGAAATGGAGTTTTGTTCCGCGAAATTCATCGAAACAAAAATACGTTGTTTGTAACGCTGATGAATCAGAACCGGGAACATTTAAGGACAGATATTTACTCGAACGCGATCCGCATGCGTTGATTGAAGGAATGTTAATCGCGGCTTACGCACTTGGTTCACAGGCTTGCTACGTTTATTATCGTGGCGAATACAATTATCTAATTGATGTAATGGACAAGGCAATTGCCGAAGCAAAAGCCGCCGGATTGATAGGAAAAAACATTCTTGGAACTGATTTTTCATGCGAGTTTTACACGCACACAGGAGCTGGAGCTTACATTTGCGGAGAAGAAACTTCCCTGCTTTCGAGCCTCGAAGGTTTCCGTGGACACCCGCGTATGAAGCCGCCGTTTCCGGCAATTGAAGGTTTATATTCTTCGCCGACAGTTGTTAATAATGTTGAAACATTAACCGCAGTTCCACAAATTATTGAAATAGGCGGAGAAGCATGGCGAAATATCGGGACAGAAAAATCTGGCGGAACGAAAGTTTGGTCAGTTTCCGGGCACGTCAAAAAGCCAGGTGTTTATGAACTTCCGATGGGTTATGCTGATATGGAAAAGTTCATCTTGGAAGATTGCGGCGGCATGTTGCGTCCTGATAAAAAATTGAAAGCAGTAATTCCTGGAGGTTCAAGCGTTTATATTATGAACGCCGACCAAATTATCGGGAAAAAAGTTACGCTTGATTATGAAGGATTAGTTGCTGGCGGTTCATCAGTTGGCTCAGGCGGATTTATTGTGATGGACGAAACCGTCGATATAATGGAGTCAAGTAAAAATTTGACTGAATTTTATAAACACGAAAGTTGCGGCTGGTGCACGCCTTGCAGAGAAGGAACTGATTGGATGGCGAAAATCTTTACACGAATCTCCGAAGGTAACGGTCGCCCCGAAGATGCTCAGCTTTTGCTGGATATTTGTGACAATATTGAGGGAAAATCATTTTGTCCACTTGGCGACGCGGCTGCGTGGCCAGTCCAAAGTGCGATCAAAAGATTTCCTGAAGATTTCAAGAAATGGTTGATAAAAAGCACTATCGGGAATTAATTATTTATGAATGCAATGTTGAAAGATAGAAAAATAAAAGTAACGATTTTAGTTACAGTCTGTTTATTGTTTTTGGCATCAAACACGTCTTCAGCCTATTCCCAGTCATCTTTGAATCCTGATAAAACAGTCATTAGTTTTTATGATTGGTATGTGAACTCTGACCGCAATAGCGGAAAAAATGCAGCAAAGATAAAGTCATTTGTTACGTTAAGTCTTTATCTCAAAGGCAAGAAAGCTCAGGATTCTTTGGATGGTGATTTTTATACGAGAGAGATAGCTGGAGTAACAGTTTCGCCTGGAACCGTAAAAATTCTTGGGACAAAGACATCAAAAAATAAATCCGTAGTGCAAATTTTATTAAAAGGCAATAAGAATTATGACGACGAGCCAGACATAGTAACGGAAGTAAAGCTAAAAGTTACTTTGATAAAAGAAAAGGGTATTTGGAAAATAAACGAATTAGAAGAAATTTAAAAAAGAGGTTAATTATGGGTCGAGGAGATAAAAGATCACGTAGAGGAAAAATTTTCGCGGGCAGTTTCGGAAAAACGCGTCCAAAAACAAAGAAGACATTTTATCCGGCATTAGCGACGGCAGTAGAAGTTCCGGCACCTGCAAAGGCTAAAAAAGCAAAGAAAGTAACTGAAGAATAGTTAGAAAACTCAAGGTTTAAAAAAAGTTCACAATGTCAACAGAACTCATCAAAGTAACGATAAACGGGACAGAACACGAAGTCGATAAAGGCTCGCGTTTGATCGATGTGTGCAAAGAAAAAGGTTCGAATATTCCATCATTTTGCTATTATGGCGACTTGGAAGTTCAAGCCTCATGCCGAATGTGCCTAGTTCGCATCGAAAAAATGCCAAAACTTCAAACATCTTGCACAATTATCTGCACGGATGGAATGAATGTCACGACAAAAAGCGAGGAGATTGAAAAAGCTCAACGCTCGATGTCGGAATTTCTGCTCGCAAATCATCCGCTCGATTGTCCGGTTTGTGATCGCGGCGGCGAATGCGAACTTCAGGAAATGGTAATGGATTGGGGCAGCGTCGAAGAACGTTTTCTTGAACCAAAAAATGCACAACCTGAAAAGTTTTTATCGCCGATGGTTGCTAACGATCCGCAACGTTGCATTGTCTGCAAACGCTGTACGAGAGTTTGTAACGAATGGATGGGCGAAGACGAAATTGAAGCCGGAAATCGCGGTGCAAACACAGTTATTGGAACTTATGGTGGCTGGTTAAACTGTTCACAATGCGGAAATTGTATCGAAGTTTGTCCAACCGGAACGCTTCTTGATGGAACTTATCGCCACAGCACGCGACCTTGGGAACTTGAACAAACCGTCTCAACTTGCACATATTGTTCTGATGGTTGTCAGATTTCTATCGGTTCCCGCGGTGGTGAAGTTATGCGGGTTGTTGCTCGCGACAGACACGTAAATGGTTTAAACGGTGAATTTCTTTGCGGAAAAGGTAGATTTGCACATAGTTTTATCAACCACAAAGATCGAATAAAAACTCCGCTCATCCGTTACAAAAAAGGCGGAAAAGCTATTCCGGCGACTTGGGATGCGGCGATTAGTTTTATTGCAGAAAAGTTTAATGAAGCAAAATCGATCGGAGTTATCGCTAGTTCGCGTTTAACGAATGAAAGCGTTTATGCTTTGAAAAAGTTTTCAAAAGAGGTTGCTAAAAACGACAACTTTGCAGTTTCAGATTCATATGATTTGAGTCCGTTTTTTGACAATCTTTCCGCACCACTTTGCACGCACAAAGACCTTCGTTTTGCCAAAACAATTTTGCTAATTGGCGGTGAACCCGAGGAATTGCAGCCGCTTACAGCGAAACAAATTCGTCAAGGCGTAAAAAACGGCGGTGCGAAACTAATTATTGTCAATGAATCGCCAATTCGTTTATCGAAAATTGCGTCGCAGTTTTTACATATTGCCCCAAACAGTTTAGATGCGTTCGTTTTGGCATTAGCTAACGAGAAAAATGATGAACTTTCTGCAAAAAAACTTGGCGTTGATGTTAAAGAATTAAATGCAATCCGCGAAACAATTAAATCAACTGATGGCGATTTTATCATCGCTTTTGGTGGTGAAATTGGTTCTGAAGCACAAGCGATTTGTGCAAATCTTGCATCGAATTTTGCAACAGAAACTTTAAAAGTTAAATATCATCCGCTACCGCTTTATTCTAACAGCGTTGGGGCAAACGATATGTCGGACGGAAAAAAGTCGGTCGATGAAGTTTTGAAAAATTCAGATGCAGTTTATCTTGGCGGAAGTTTGCTCGATGTTAAGTTATTGAGTGGAAAGAACTTCGTTGTTGTTCAAGAATTATTTGAAACTGAAACTACCGATTTAGCTGATGTCATTCTTCCGGCAGCAAGCTTCGCTGAATCTGACGGAACTTACACAAACAACGATGGTTTTGTTCAAAGGATTCGTCAAACGATTGACCTCGTAAATCAATCGAAACCTGATTGGATTGCGACGAGTTTGATTGCTAAAGAAATGGACGCAGATTTTGGCTGGCAAATGGCTGTAACTGCTGTTTTCAAAGAGCTTGCCGATAATACTGAAGCATATAATGGCTTGCGTTATCCGATGTTGAAAGATGAATCGAAACCTGTTCAAGTGAAACACGCTATTCACTCGACGAAAGATTTAGCTAATGAACTAAAGGTTTTGACTGAGAAAGTTGAAGCAATGACCGATGATGTTGAAAAAATTACCGATGTTCCGAAAGTTGGGCATATTTTGCACAAAATTGGAACTTTAAACGGTAAAACTGAACAGTTCCAACTGCTCGCTGACGGAAATCCGAAACCGGAGAATGTGTTTATTTCGCCACTTTATCAAATTGCCGGATTGAATAAATGAACTTTGAAATAATTGGACTCATTACAAACATTGAGCCAATTGCGATTGGGAACAGCATTCGTGATATTTCAAGATTGAGAAGAAATTACGGTCAAGGGCGTTGGCGAAAGTTAAAAGGTGTTGCTGAAATTCGTTTGCTAAATGGTAAAATTAGAATTGCAGAATTGCATTGGTATGAAACACACGGAATAGGTAAAAAAGAAATGAAACGAAAATGCTATTTAGACTAACTTATGAAGAAAATAGACGAAAAATTTGTAATCTGCATGAATAATCGTGATTATCCTTCGTCTTTGGAATTGCACAAAGTTTATCGTGTTTTAACAGATATTGAGGCTAATATTAATGGTGATATTCGCGTAATTGATGAAAGTGGTGAAGATTATCTCTATCCGGCTGACTATTTTGTTTCGGTAAATTTACCAATTGAAGTTAAGGAGTCTTTGCTGGCTTTGGCGTTGTCTTAAATTATGGAACAAATTCTCAAAACAGCTTTTCCCTTCGCCGCGATTAGTATCGGCGTTTTACTCGCTTTTCAAGGCGTGTTGATGATTGTCGCATACACTGTTTTGGCAGAACGAAAAGTTCTCGGCTGGATGCAAGGCAGAATTGGACCGAATCGCGTTGGTCCGTGGGGCGTTCTCCAACCATTTGCCGATTTGTTTAAATTTATCTTCAAAGAAGATATTATCCCAGACAAATCAACACGTTTTGTTTATCTTTTAGCACCAATTATTGCACTTGTTTGTGCGTTAATGCCCATCGTTATTTATCCATTCGGTCCAACAATAAATTTTGATCTCGGTGCGTGGTTGCCAATGGGAATTGCAGAAGGTGTGAAACAAATTCCCTTGACGATTGCGAAATTAGACGTTGGTGTATTGTATGTTTTGGCAATAACCTCAGTCGGTGTTTATGGAATTGCACTTGCTGGTTGGTCATCTAACTCGAAATATAGTTTGATGGGTGGACTTCGTTCATCCGCACAGATGATTTCATACGAACTTGCGATGGGTGCATCAATTCTAGGTGTTGTCATGATGGCTGGAACTCTTGATCTTAATGGAATTATTTTTGCCCAACAGCAATCTTGGTCACGTTGGTATATTATCCCACAATTTGTTGGGTTTTTTGTTTTTTTAATCTCAGCTTTTGCGGAAACAAATCGCGTTCCTTTTGATTTGCCAGAAGCCGAAACAGAACTCGTTGCCGGATTTCATACAGAATATTCTGCACTTAAATTCGCTCTGTTTTTCATGGCTGAATATGTCAATATGTTTACTGTTTCCGTGATGGCTGTGACACTTTTTCTCGGTGGTTGGTATATTCCGGGCTTAAGTCACATTTTTGAAATCGGCTCAATTCCTTATGCTTTAACGAGTCATTTATCGTTTTTATTAAAGATTTTTGCATTTTTGTTTTTATTCATCTGGATTCGTGGAACGCTTCCACGCTTCAGGTTTGACCAACTGATGAACTTTGGTTGGAAGTTTTTATTACCAGTTGCAATTGGAAACGTAATTTTCACAGTTGTGATGGTTTATTTCGGGATTTTTTAGGCAAGAAAAATGGTTGAATCAATATTATTTTTCATATTCGCAGGAATGGCAATCGGCTGTGCGATTTGTGTTATTTGGCACAACAATCCGCTTTATAGTGCGATTTCGCTTGTCGGCGTGTTTATTTCTCTGGCTTGCATATACTTAACATTAGCGTCGCCTTTTATCGCTATCACACAAATTTTAGTTTATGCAGGTGCGATTATGGTGCTTGTTATTTTCGTTATCATGCTTTTAAATGTTGACGAAGAAGAAGATAAACCTCTAAGACTCAGCTATTTATATTTACTTGGTGGCGGATTAGGCTTAGCTTTATTTGCTCAGGCAATTTTTATAATGTATGCGGTCACCAAAACTGCTGCAAAAATGCCAAGCAGCGAACCGACGATGGGACTTTCTAAAAACATCGGAAAAGCAATGTTTACCGAATATTTATTGCCAGTCGAAATTGTCGGGTTTATGCTCTTAATGGCGATTATTGGATCAGTTATTTTAGCGAGAAAACACGAACCTGCGGCTCTAAAACTTGTGAAAGAACGCGAGAGAGAATTACGAAAAGAAGAGGATTTTAATTAGCGATGGCAGATTTAGCACTATATTTAACTCTTTCGGCAATTTTATTTGCGATTGGCACCGTTGGTGTTATCTTCAAGCGAAATGCGATTGGAATGTTTATGTGCATCGAACTGATGCTTAACGCTGTAAACCTCTCTTTTGTTGCGTTTTCAAGATTTTTTAATGATACAAACGGGCAGCTTTTTGTCTTTATGGTCATGTCAGTCGCGGCAGCAGAAGCCGCTGTCGGACTTGGGATTATAATCGCGTTCTTCCGTAATAAAGTTTCGATGGATGTTGATGACGCAAGTTTAATGCGTGATTAGCAAGAAATTAAAATTTCAGATTACAAATTAAATAAAGTTTTGTTGAATCTAGAATTTGAAATCTGAAATCTAAAGTTTATGTTCAACGCAGATGTTTTGACATTTCAAGAATTTATAATGCATGAAACATTGCCGTTATCAAAAATTCAAGAAACCGTGCTTGAGTTTCTTAAAGGGCGAGACGATGTTGTTTTGTTCGGTTCGCAAGCCGTAAATGCTTACGTTTTTGAACCGAGAATGACGCAAGATGTTGATTTACTTGCACTTAAAGCAAAAGATTTTGCCGAAGAGTTACGAGCTTTCTTAAGCGATAAATTTCATATCGACGTTCGTGTTCGAGAAATCGGCACCAAAGGCTTGAGAATTTATCAACTGCTAAACGAAGGAAATCGTCATTTGGTTGATGTTCGACCAATCAACAGCTTGCCACAGACGCAACTAATTGAAAACATCCGAGTTTTGTCGCGGTTGGAGTTGATTGCAAGCAAAGTTATTTCTTTTCACGCACGAAAAGGAAAGCCGAAAGCTGGAACAGATTGGCGAGATTTAGCAATGTTGCTGTTGCAGTTTCCCGAACTGAAACAAGAAGTTACGGCGAATCTGCAAGCGAAAAATGTCAGCGAAGATGTGCTGAAAACTTGGTTTGAGATTGAAAGCCAAGATATTAAGGTTGAAGATGAAGACGATGATTTGATTTTTTGAAAATGGCGAAAACATCAGATATTACGAGCAAAAGTTTGATTTCGTTATTGCCGAATGATTGGGTTCGGTGGGCGACAAATGTTGAAGATGCGGATAATTGCGAAGTTTTGAACACCGAATTTCAACTTATCAGCC
>JANNVK010000208.1:0-11148 GCA_031414415.1 Acidobacteriota bacterium | reverse complement strand
CGCTTCAACAGCTACTGGTTTCGGTAGAGTCACGCTGAATGATACTGAAACTCAGTTAACCGCTTCTGTTTATTACTCTGGTTTGTCTAGTAATGTCACGGTTGGACATATTCATACTGGTGCTACTGGTTCTAACGGACCAGTTACTTTCAACTTGGCTCCGGCAACTGGTGTTACATCTGGCTCTGTTGTAAATGCTACGTTCTCAGTCACGGCTGGACAAGTTGCGGATTTGAAAGCAGGTAGGATGTATTTCAACATTCACACCGTAAACAATGCTGGCGGAGAAATTCGAGGTCAGATTGCTGTTGACTCGCCGTATATTTCTTATATGAGCCGCAATCAGGAAAATCCTGCTACAACCGCTCCGACCGCTGCCGGAAACGGTGCAATCAGTTTGAATGCCGCTGGGACTCAAGCCTTGGTGACGATGAACTGGTCTGGTTTGACTGGAAACGCGACTGTCGGTCATGTCCACAGCGGTCGTAGTGGTACAAACGGTCCGGTTGTTTGTAATTTATCACCTCCGACTGTAGCTTCCGGCTCAGTAGTTGATTTTCTATGCACGTTTTCGCCAGCTCAAGTTACTGCTTTGAAAACTGCTCAGCTTTACTTGAATTTACACACCTCGGCAAACCCTGGTGGTGAAATCCGTGGTCAGATTCAGCGAAGGAATTCGACAGTGTGCGATTACGATGGTGATTCGAAAACCGATGTTGGAGTTACCCGAACAAATACTGCGGCTGCAACGACCGAGTGGTATATCAATAATAGTTCGAATAATTCGTTAACTGGATTGTCGTTTGGGCTAAATACAGACAACGTCAGACCGAGAATTGTTTGCGGTGATTATGACGGCGATGGTAAAGACGATATCACTCTTTGGAGAACTGGGGCTCAAGGATTTTTCTATACGCTTCTAAGTAGTAATAACGTCTTTCAGTTTGATGCTTTCGGAACAACCGGTGATAACCCATCGGTGGTAGATGATTATGATGGTGATGGAAAAACGGATTATGCCGTTTATCGACCTTCAACTGGTTTCTGGTTTTATCGTGGTACTTCTAATAATGCGATTCAGAACATCACATTTATACCACCAATTCAAGCGACGCCTTTCAGTTCATTTCCAAACCCGGGAGATTATGACGGCGATGGACGTGCAGATTTTCTCGTTCAGGCTAGTGCAAATTGGCTACTTCAAACCGCGACTGGTATAAATTCCGGAGTGTCATTTGGAACCGCCTCTTTCTTCGGAAATCCGGGAGATTTTGATGGCGACGGAAAAACAGACCTTGCGGGGTCAATAACAGAAGGTTCAGTTAAAGCCTGGTATTACAATAGCACCTTGAGTGGAGGGTTTTCTGTTCCACAAAATCCGTATCTCACACGACGCGAATTTGGTGACACTGTTTCACGAAGAGCTCAAGGGGATTATGATGGAGATGGTAAAACTGACGTTGCTGTCTATTCAACTAATACAGCCATCAGCCCTTCACCTGCACTTTGGTATCTCTCCTCTGCTACAGGAAGTGCCGTTTCAATTCCATGGGGATTAGCCTCAGATAACTTTATAGCTAATTACAACAATCGTTAATATCGAAATTAATATTGTTTTGTTCTGTTTTAAGAAGACCAAAATCACTTGGTCTTCTTTTTTTATTTAAATTGACGTAAGATATACAGAAATCAATATGCAAGCAAATATTACTAAAAATGAACTTATTCGCGGTCTAGGACTTATGGCAGCTATTGCCGTTATCATCGGGAACGTTATCGGAACTGGTGTTTTTCTCAAAGCTCGCGTGATGACCTGTAATGTTGGAAGTCCAACTTGGGTGATTGTTATCTGGATTGCCGCTGGTTTGTTGTCATTGGCAGGTGCATTAACTTATGCCGAACTTTCTGCAATGAAACCACAAGCTGGCGGTGAATACAATTTTCTACGTGATGCTTACGGTCGAATTTGGAGTTTTCTATTTGGTTGGATGCAAATTTTTGTAGCAAAAACTGGCTCACAAGCGGCTGTCGCTTTTGCGTTTATGATTGCATTAAACGATTTTATGGGTGGAAACTTGAAAAAAGTTATATTCACAACAAGTTTCGGCTTTGAAATATCGAGTTTGCAGTTGATTGCAGTGGCGTTAATTATATTGATTACAACACTTAACTGCTTGTCAGTAACATTTACCGGACAGATTGCAACGGTATTAACATTTGTAAAAATTGGACTAATTTTCTTTGTCGGCTTAGGAGCATTCTTTTTAGTCAGCGGCGAATTTGGTAATTTTTCACAAGTTTTGCAAAACGGAACTTGCGAAGGTGTTGCAGACTCTAAAAACTTTGGTTCAGCAAACTATTCGGTTGTAGCAGGTGTTGGAGCGGCAATGTTGGCGGCACTTTGGGGTTATGATGGCTGGAATAATTTGACAATGGTTGCGGGCGAAGTAAAAAATCCGAGTCGAAATATTCCACTCGCTTTAATCGGCGGAACAACGTTAATCATTGTTCTTTACGTTTTTATCAACATCGCATATTTTTATGTTCTAACACCAAACGAAATTGCGTCAGTATCAAAAGATTCATCGGTTGCGTTTGCAGTTGTAAGTAAATTTGGACTCGCATTTGGTGCGGCAATAATGACAATTGGTTTGATGCTTTCTTCACTTGGAACACTTCATACATCCGTATTGACAGGTGCGAGAGTGCCTTACGCAATGGCAAAAGATGGATTATTCTTCAAACAATTCGGCAAACTTTCAGAATTTTCAAGCGTTCCAATTTGGGCAGTTGTGATGCAAGGTATTTGGGCAAGCGTTTTAGTTTTAACCGGTTCGTTTGACACTTTAACTGATTATGTTGTCTTTGGTTCGTGGATTTTTTACGCCGCGGCAACTGCCAGCGTTTTTGTATTTAGACGGACAATGCCAGATGCTGTGCGACCCTACAAAGCCTTTGGTTATCCCGTTGTGCCGATTTTATTTTTGATTGTTGCCGGATTTTTGCTGATAAATACTATGATAAACGATCCGAAACAATCGTTTACCGGATTAGGATTGATTGTTTTGGGATTGCCTGTCTATTATTACTTTATTAAAAAGCAGGGAAGTGATTCTTAAGTTATATGATTGAACGCAGAAAAGGCATTGACCGCCGAAACTCAGAAAGATTAAAAGCAAATATTCAGGTTGATTGGGAAGGTTTGATTGGCAAAAAAGACGGCACAATCAATGATCTCAGCACACTTGGTTGTTTTATACTTTGCTCTGGCGAAGTTGACGATGGTGAGCAAGTTAAAATTTTCTTTCCGTTGACAGATGGAAGAAAGATTTTAATTTGGGGAGAAGTTGTTAATCACGTTATTGAAATTGGGTTTGCGTTAAGATTTATCGAACTTTCTAAAGCACAAGAAGAATTTTTGGAAGTTTTTGTTGATACTTTGCGAGAAGATTAAGCCGCTTCATCCATAACATTTTCAAAAATCTCAGGAACTTCACTCAATGCATCAAAAACCGAACGCTTTTTGTCAACAATTTCGGTTGTGATTGTGATTTCCTTCAACTCTTTCTGCGATGGCAAAACATACATTGGTTCAATTAAAATTTCTTCCAAAATCATCATCAAACCTCTCGCCCCAAGTTTTCTTTGAACAGCTTGTCGTGCAATTGATTTCAAAGATTCATCAGTAAATTTCAAGCGAATATTATCAAATTCAAATTTTCGTTGATACTGACGAATAAGAGCATTTTTAGGTTCAGTCAAAATTCTAACCAATGCTTCCTCGTCTAATTCTTGTAAAACAGCCAAAACCGGAAGTCTGCCGACAAACTCGGGAATCAAACCATACCGCATCATATCTTCAGGTTCAATCTTGCCAAAGGCTTCTAAACTTCTCTGTTTGCTAGACTTAACATCAGCCTGGAAACCAAGAGATTTTCCTTTCATTCTTCTTTCGACAACTTTTTCGAGTCCAACAAAAGCACCGCCACAAATAAACAAAATATTCGTTGTATCCATCGGAATATACTCTTGTTGTGGATGTTTTCTGCCACCAGTTGTCGGAACATTAGCAACTGTTCCTTCTAAAATTTTGAGAAGTGCTTGCTGAACACCTTCGCCTGAAACGTCTCTTGTAATTGACGGATTTTCGTCTTTCTTGCAAATCTTATCAATTTCGTCAATGTAGATAATTCCTTGTTGTGCTTTTTCTAAATCATTATTGGCAGCGTGAAGTAATTTAAGCAAAATGTTTTCGACATCTTCGCCAACATAACCTGCTTCAGTCAAAGTTGTTGCGTCAACAATGCAAAATGGAATATTTAAAACTCTCGCAAGTGTTTGTGCAAGAAGAGTTTTTCCAGTTCCAGTTGGTCCAATTAAAACAATATTTGATTTTTGAATTTCAATTTCTGATTGGCGTTTTGAAAGTTCTATCCGTTTGTAATGTTGATAAACTGCGACGGCTAAACGTTTTTTTGGTTCATCTTGTCCGATTACATATTCGTCCAAATATGCTTTCAGTTCTTTTGGTTTAGGTAATGCAGGACGCGAATTTGTCGGTTCAGTCTGCTCATCATCGATGATAATTTCATTGCAAATATCAATACATTCATTACAAATATAGACGCTCGGTCCCGCAATAAGTTTTCGAACCTCATTTTGCGATTTTCCACAAAATGAACAACTTAAGATTTCATCTGCACGATACAAAGCCATATTTTACAATTAGTTATAAAAAAATTTGAAGAGTTTGAGAAGATTAATCTCAAACTCTTCTGATTGTTATTGAATAAAAAGATTATTTCTCGCGATGTTGAATAACTTCGTCAACAAGACCGTAATCTTTGGCTTGTTGAGCTGTCATAATACGATCTCGTTCAACGTCAAGTTCAACTTGCTCAAAGGTTTGACCCGTATGTTTCGCAAGAATTCTGGATGTCATTTCACGCATTCGTAAAATTTCTTCAGCCATAATTCTCACATCAGTTGCTTGTCCTGATGCACCGCCAGAAGGTTGGTGAATTAAAATTCGTGAATTTGGCAATGCAAAACGCTTACCTTTGGCACCAGCGGTGAGCAATAAAGCTCCCATTGAAGCACATTGACCAACGCAAATTGTAGTTACATCATTGCGGATAAACTGCATTGTGTCATAAATTGCCATACCAGCTGTGATCGAACCACCGGGAGAATTGATATAAATATTAATATCTCGTTCTGGATCTTCAGCCTCAAGAAACAACAATTGAGCGACAATAAGATTAGCAACCATATCATCTATCGGAGTGCCAAGAAAAATAATACTATCTTTCAACAAACGTGAATAAATATCAAAAGCTCTTTCGCCACGCGAAGTTTGCTCTACAACCATTGGAACTAACATACTTCTTTTTCCTCTAAATATCTTTAAGTTAATGTTTAATAGTTATGATGTAAACTGTTGTCATAACTATTGTTATCATTCATCACTAATTAATATTAGTTTTGAAAAATTAAGCCTTTTTCTTATTTTTGGCTTTTGGTTTTTCTTCTGAAATATCATCAGAATCTTTTACAGCTTTTGCTTTTTTAGCTTTTGGTTTAGCCGACTCATCGGCAACATCTTTCATTGCCTGAGCGTTTAAAGCAGCTTCGTCTAGCCATTCACCATCAGAAATTTTTGCAATTTGAAATAAAATATCAATGCTTTTCCTATTTTTTAATCTATCAGCAATTCCATCTTCGCCACCTTGTTGTGCTAAAGATTCGCGAATTTCGTCAGGTGTGATTTTATAATAACTTGCCATTTTTTCGAGTTCTTCAGCAATTTCCTCAGCTGAAACTTCGACATTTTCAAGTTTAGCGACTTTATCTAAAAGCAAGGCACCACGAACATCTCTTTCAGCCTGAACGCTCATACTCTCGTATGCCATTTTCAAAAAATCTTGGTTAATAGTTTCAGGATTGAGTCCGCGTTGCATCATATCTTGAGCAAAATTATTCAGCAAATTACGTGCTTGAATGTCAACAAGTTTTGTCGGAACTTCAAATTCATGAGTTTCAATCAATCTTTGCAAAAGTTCGTCTTTCAAACGGTTGTCAGCTTCAGCTTTATTAACTAATTCAACATCTTCACGCAATTTCTTCCGCAAATCTTTCAGCGAACTAAAACCTTCATCTAAGCCTTTTGCCCAATCATTATCTGCTTTTGGAATTTCTACAATGCCAACTGAGCGAATTGTTGCAGTATAATTTATTGTTTTTCCGGCAAGTGGTTTTGAGGCAAAATCCGTCGGATATTCAACTGTAAACTCCTTAACTTCATCTTCATCAACACCTTGCAGATTCTCAGTAAAAGCCGGTTCAACATTTTCGTCGCCTAATTTAATTTCTAAATCATCAGCAGTTATTGGTTCAGCTTCACCGACAATTATACCTGCTAAATCGACTATTAATGTGTCGCCAATTTGAGATTTACGTCCTTCAACCGGAACCAAAGCAGCACTATGTTTTAATCTTTCGTCGATAATTTGGTCAAGCTCTTCCTCTTGAACCGGTCGAACTCTTCTTATTCCTTCAAGTCCTTTGTATTCAACATTTTCAATTGATGGGAAAATTTCGAAATGAACATTAAGATTAATTGGTTGCGAACCATTAAGTTTGACAGTTTCTTGATTTTCCAAGTGAACATCTGGTTCGCCGATTGGATTTAAACCACTTTCAGTAATTGCTTCAGAAATAATAGTCGGCAATAATTCTCGCAAAACTTCGTTTCCAATTTCTGCTTGAAAACGCATCTTTACAATATCTAAAGGTGCGAAGCCTTTGCGGAATCCGGGAATTGATACTTGTCTTGAATATTTTTGAGCGATTCGGTGAAAGTTTTGTTTGATTAATTCTGCTTCAACTTCAAGTTTGATTTCTCTTTTTGTGGAAGAAACTTCGATGATTTCTGTTTTCATTAAATTGTAAAGCCCGTTAAAACGGGCATATTTTTAAAAGTTACGCCTACAAAAATTTGCAAGCAAAATAAAATTTGATACCGAGGGCGAGACTCGAACTCGCATGTCTTACGACGCTAGATCCTAAGTCTAGTGCGGCTACCAATTACGCCACCTCGGCACATTTTGCAGTAATTAATTTAAAACTGCTGGTAACACTAATAATTTAACTAATAATGAAAAGATTGTCTAGCAGAGTTATTTTAGAAGTTTTCTTTTGTAGTCTTCAAGTTGTTTAATCGCCAGATCATTATCGTAATCAATTTCAGAAATTGTTTGTTTTTCTTTTAATTCCGGTGCTTTTGTGATTTTTATAAATTTATAAGCAGAATAGCCACCAAGTGTGATAACGCCAACTCCGACAATATACCAAAGAGAACTATAAACAAATCCGATGACAGAAAGTCCTAACATTACTGCTAAAAGAATTGCGACAGCGATAAGTAGAAATTTTACTATTTTCATATTGAAGCCTTATTTTATACTAACGATTAAAATTGTAACTCAGTTTCCAAAAATCTATCAAAAAAGTATAATGCAAACATTATGATGCAGGAAGTTAAACTAATTGATGTTGCAAAAAGATTAAATACATCATTTCGTGGAGATGGTGAAATAATTGTAACGGACGTAACTCACGATTCGCGTCAAGCCCGCCAAGGTTCACTTTTTGTTGCCGTTCGAGGTTTAACAATGGACGGACACAGGTTCGTTTCAGATGTTATGCGAAGTGGATGTGTTGGAATTATTTCTGAACTTCCACAACCGGAAGATTTTGATGGAATTTGGCTAACTGTTGAAAATGCACGAGTTGCACTTGCTCAAGCTGCGGCTGTAATAAATAGAAACCCTTCAAAAGAAATTAAACTTGTTGGCATTACCGGAACAAACGGAAAAACAACAACTACATATTTGACGTTTGCACTTGCTGAAGCTGCGGAAGAAAAATCAGCAATGCTCACAACTGTTGAGTATCGAATTGGCGAAAAAAGTGTTGAAGCTATTAGAACAACACCTGAAGCGAGTGACACAAATAGATTTTTGCGAGAAGCAATCAATTCTGGTTGCAAAATGGCAACAATGGAAACTTCTTCTCAAGCATTAGACTTGCATCGCTGCGATGATTTGCAATTTGATATTGCGGTTTTTGCCAATTTGACGCGAGATCATCTTGATTATCATCTCACAATGGAAAAATATTTTGTGGCAAAAAAGATGCTTTTTGATGGAAGTCATGGCACAAAACCGAGAGTTTCAGTTATAAATATTGATGATGAATTTGGTCTCAGGTTAGCAAATGAATTAAAAGCAAAAGGTCAAAAGGTTGTGACTTTTTCTCAAGAAACAACTGCTGATTTAACTGCTGAAAATATTGAAGTTTCATTGATAAAAGGAACATCTTTTGATTTAAAAACCAAAGGAGAAAAACGCAGGATAATTTCTCCGCTTGTCGGTAAACCACACGTTTACAATATGTTGGCTGCAACTGCAACGGCTTTAGAACTCGGTTATAGTTTTGAATCAATTGAAAAAGGTTTGTCAGGTTGTGTTGGAGCACCTGGCAGATTTGAACGAGTTTTGCATGATGGAAATTTCGCAGTTGTTGTCGATTATGCACATTCAGATGATGCACTTTTGAATGTTTTAAAAACTGCACGCGAATTAACAACCGGAAGAATTATTACAGTTTTTGGTTGTGGCGGTGATCGCGACAAAACAAAACGAAAACCGATGGGCGAAGTTGCCGGAAATGGAAGCGACCTCGTAATATTGACTTCTGATAATCCGCGAACTGAAAATCCGATAAATATAATTGCAGAAATTGAAGTTGGACTTAAAGAAACTAGCTGTACGTATCTTGTTATTAACGATAGACGCGAGGCGATTCATCAAGCAATAAAAAAAGCTAAACCTAATGATGTTGTATTAATTGCCGGAAAAGGTCACGAAACTTACCAAATAATTGGCAATGATAAATTTCATTTTGATGATCGCGAAATTGCAAAAGAAGCTCTGATAAATCTGGCTGATAATTAAACCTTTAAACGTAATTTGCAAAATTTTTATCAATAATCGTCTATTAAAAAAGTTTTCAATTTTAAAAATGTTATGAAAAATTGTCCCAAATGTAGTCAAAAATTTTCAGATGAAACACTTAATTTCTGTTTAGAATGCGGTTCTATTCTGGTTTCGGGGCTAACTCCAAATCAAAATGCCGCAACAGTTTTGATAAATCAGCAACGAGAAACTGCGAATGTTAATCAAAATCAGCAGACAAATTTTGCAACAGTAAATAACTCTCCAAAGCGAAAATCACGAGCTTGGATTTGGATATTAGGAATTTTTGGTGTTTTTGGTATTTTATTTGGCATTGTATTTGTTGCAATTGCTCTAATTGTCGCTAATATTCCTGACACTGAAATTTCAAAAAACAAAAATGCTGGCAATCAAAATAGCTCAATATTTCCTGTAAAAAAAGATGTCAAAACTTCTTCAGACGATGTTTTGAAAGACGATTTAGCGAAGTGGACTTATAGCGATGCTTCAGTTGGGAAAAGTGTATTTACGAATAATTCGTTAGAAATGTCGGCGATTGATAACCGCCATTATTTTATGTTGACCACGCCGGATAGCAAATTTCGGACAGAAAATGCAACGTCAAGCGTAACAATCACTAATTCTTCAAATCAGTCAACGGAGTTAGGTTATGGCATTTTGATTCATTGCGATGAAAACTCGCCTAGCAAAAAGGATTATGCGTTTCTCATTGATTCAAAATCAGGAAGATTTAGAATTTCTAAACACAAAGCAAATGCTGAAGTTGTCATATTTAATTGGTCAAAAACGTCAGCAATCAATTTGGGTGATGAAACAAACGAAATTGAAGTAAAAGATGGAGACGGCACTTTATCGTTTTATATAAACGGTCAACTTGTAAAATCAATAAAACATTCTGACGGAAATAATAACGGTATTGTTGGGCTTTATACCGGAAGCGGATTTCCAATAAGTTTTTCAAATCTTGAAATTAGAAAATAAAAAAATGAAAATTTGCCCACTTTGTAAAAATACTTATGCCGATGATGAATTGTTTTTTTGCCTAAACGACGGCGAACAATTATCTTTATTTAATTCGCAACCAAGCCCGACAATTTTTGCTGAGCCAACCAGAATTACGAATGATAATTGGAATCAATATCAGCAAAACACTAATTGGCAAAATCAACAAATCGTTCCAAATCAACAGTTTAACTCAAGTTTACAACAAGTTGGATTAAACCAAACGATGCCTATTGTTTCGATGATTCTCGGAATTGTCTCAATTCTTCTTTGTTGTTATGGCGGAATTCCGCTTGGTCTTCCGGCAATTATTGTCGGCTATTTAGGAATGAAAAATGCGGATTCAAATCCTTTTGAATACGGTGGAAAAGGAATGGCAATTGCCGGACTTGTCACCGGAACAATTAGTTTTTTAATTTCAATTATTTTTTTAATCCTCATTGTAATTTCCTAAATATTTTTTTCTAAACGAATCTAAGTCTTTTAGATGTGCTTAAATAAATCTATGAGAAAAATAGAACCAGAAATCCAAACTTCATCAAATTTTGTTCAAATTAGCCGAAAAAAAGATTTATCCCAGGATGATGTGATGATTTCTAGTCCGCTTGGTTCTGAGATTGATCCGGTTTGTGGAATGAAAATTAATCCTCTATCTTCCGCCGGAAACTATGCTTACAAAGAAAAGACTTATTATTTTTGTGCAATTAGTTGCTTGAATAAATTTAAGCAAAATCCCGAAAATTATCTTCAACCAAAGCCAAAATTGGTCATAAATTCTCATAAAGATGTTGAATACACTTGCCCGATGCATCCTGAAATCGTGCAAATCGGTTATGGCAGTTGTCCGATTTGCGGGATGGCACTTGAACCCAAAATTATTTCGCTCGACGATAAACCTGATCCCGAACTTTTGTCTATGACACGGCGATTTTGGGTTTGTTTAGTGTTGACGTTGCCCGTTTTCGCGTTGGCAATGCTCGAAATGTTGCCGAGTTTTAGTCAAATTATTTCGCCTCAAATTTCGTTGTGGATTCAGTTTATATTTACTTTGCCTGTCGTCTTGTGGGGCGGATTTCCGTTTTTTGAACGCGGCTTTGCTTCGATAAAA
>JANNVK010000207.1:0-13377 GCA_031414415.1 Acidobacteriota bacterium | reverse complement strand
CTCGACGTTTTCCCAATCAACCTGAACACTATCCGATGCAACTAAGGCTTCGGCGAAACTTGCCTGTGCCAAAGCCCAACGTGGTTCAAGCGTGATTGTTTTTTCAAAAAGTCCGATCATTTCTTTTCGCCGAAAAAGTTCGCCGGTTCGCCAAATTTTTCGTGCCGCAAGATAAGTTTTTATTGCTTCGGGATTTAGCTTTTGATTGGTGAGAGATTTTTCAGCGGTAATTTCGGCGATTCGTAACCAAAGTAATCGAGACAGCCGAATTGCAATCGAATTTTCGAGTTCTGTCGGGTTATTTCCTTTCACCGTAAAGGTTTCCGTCCACACAGTTTCGCCGCCGGATACTTTTATAAGGCTCGCCGTAACGTTTGCGTCGCCCGCAATAACGCGAAAATTCCCTTTCAAAACAGTTTCGGTTTGAAGTTCTCGTCCAACGGCAAGCGGATCGAAATCTTGCCCGATAAATTTGCGGATTGAAGCAGTTGGTGAAACTTTCAGGCTTTTAATCTTGCTCAGATTCGCAATTATTGAATCGGCTAAACCTATCCGCATTTCTGCGTCTTTTTCGCCGATTGTTTCAAACGGCAACACGGCAATTTTGTTAATGCCGATTGAATTTTCGTTTGTTTCAACATTATTTCTTTGCCAAACAACCGCCAAAATCAACAGGCACAAAATCGAAATTACCGATAAGCCGATAAGCCGCTTTCGCTGACCAAATTTTGATGTTGTAACTTTCTCCGCTGTTTCTTTAACCGGACTTTCCGGAATTATTTGCGTTACTTTTTCACGGATTTCTGAGGTAAAACGATAGCCGCGTTTGGGAATAGTTTCGATATATTCAAAGCCTTCCGCATTTTTGCCGAGAGCTTTTCGCAATCCGTGAAGGCAGAAACGCAAATTAGATTCTTCAACAAATGTATCAGCCCAAACCGCGTTCATCAGTTCATCGCGGCTGATAAGTTCGCCGTGTCGTTCAACAAACGCCGCTAACATATCAAAAACTTTCGGCTGCAACGAAACCGCTTGACCGTTCCGAAGCAAACGCTTCTCATTAAGATCAAGCAAAAACTCGTCAAATTCGTATATCCTTTTATTCATCGGGGTTTCTAACAAAAATCTAACATTTTTCTAACGCAAAGACAAAGACTTTTTCGTGTCTTGAGTGCATAGTTGGGTCATTCCAACCATGCACTTAAAAAAGTTCAGACAAAATTTTAGGAAGAAAAAGGAAAGAAGGAATGAAAAAAACAATAACAAACAAAACGCGTAGTCTTTCGGTTATTTTCGCTTTGTGCGGAATAACGTTTGGCATCCTATTTCCCGTGAATTCGGTTCGCCACGTTTCGGCTGAGGGAAAAACTCCATTGGTTAGTGAAATTATCAAACCAACTGTCGAACAAGTCGAACAAAAATTGGGCAAAACGTCTGTCGAGTTTGAAGAGAATCGCGGTCAGTTTGATAAAAGTGTTCGTTTTATGGCAAGAGCAGCAGGTTCGACCATTTTTTTGACGGCGGATGAGGTGGTTTATGTTTTGCCTATGGCGACAAAGGATGAAGGCGGAAGGGTGAAGGATGAAATTAAAGCAGAATTCCTGAGACCAAAAACCGAAGACCAAAAACCTCATCTCGCATTCGCTTTACGGATGAAACTTGTTGGTGCAAATAAGAATTCGACATCGGTCGGTGAAGAAACAGTTAAGCATCGAACGAATTATTTCAAAGGTTCGGACGTGGCGAACTGGCAAACTGATGTGCCGAATCATAGTCGCGTGAGATATGAAAATGTTTACGATGGCGTTGGGATGGTTTGGCACGGACGAGAAAACGGTGAAACGCAATATGATTTTGTGGTTGCTCCGAATGCTGATGCGAATCAAATCAGCCTTGAATTTGACGGTGCGGACAATCTTGAAATTGACGCGGAAGGCAATCTGCTAATTAGCACACCAGCTGGAACAATCAAACAAAACAAACCTTTTTCGTATCAAGAAACGAATGGTGAGAAGCAAGAAATAGAAAGCGGTTTTATGATTGAGCAATCGAGAATCAAATTCTCACTCGGAAGCTACGACCGCACCAAACCTTTGACGATTGACCCGACCGTTAATCTAAGCAGGCTCGCTTATTCAACATTTTTAGGCGGCACTAGTGATGAACAAAGCAGGTCAATTGCGGTTGATTCATCCGGCAATGCCTACATAACCGGTCAAACATTATCGCCCGAATATCCAACGACTTCGGGAACTTATGATACAACTCATAACGAAAGCACGGACGTATTCGTAAGTAAGCTCAATGCGAGCGGTTCGGCTCTGATCTATTCCACTTTCATCGGCGGAAACAACTCCGATGGCGGCACTAGTATCGCTATTGATGCAGCCGGGAATGCTTATCTGACCGGCGTTACTGGCACGGATTATCCAACGACCGCCGGAGCATTTGATACTACTTCTAACGGAGGAAATGACGTATTCCTTACTAAACTCAATGCCGCTGGTTCGGGTCTGATTTATTCCACTTACATCGGCGGAAGTGGAAATGATGTCAGCACCGGCATCACGATTGATTCAACCGGCAATGCTTATCTGACCGGCTTCACCGATAATACCGGCGACGCTATCACCAATTATCCAACGACCGGAGGAGCATTTGATACAACTCATAACGGCGACATTGATGTATTTGTCAGCAAGCTAAATGTCTCCGGCTCGGGTCTGATTTATTCCACCTACATCGGCGGAAGCGGCGTTGACTTGGGCAACGACATTGCTATTGATGCAACAGGCAATGTCTATCTGACCGGCGAAACTCCTGATGCCGCCACCGATTATCCAACGACCGGCGGAGCGTTTGATACGACGCACAACGGCGACATTGATGTATTCGTGACTAAACTAAATGCGACGGGTTCGGCTCTAATTTACTCTACTTTTATCGGCGGAAGCGGCTTTGATCAAGTCACCAGTATCGCCATCGATTTAAGTGGCAATGCTTATCTAACGGGCGGGACTTTTGACGATGTCACAGACTATCCAACAACTGCTGGAGCCTTTGACACAACTCATAACGGCTTTGATGACGTATTTGTCACCAAACTTAATGCGGGCGGTTCAGCTCTAATTTATTCCACCTTTATCGGCGGAAACCTCTTTGATCACTGCAACGCCATCGCAATTGATACAACTGGCAATGCTTATCTAACTGGCTACGCTGGCGATGCTGTCACTGGTTATCCAACAACCGCTGGAGCTTATGATACAACTCATAACGGCAGTGATGACGTATTCGTAACCAAGCTCAATGCCGCTGGTTCATCGCTTGTGTATTCCACCTTCATCGGCGGAAGCAGCACCGATTCCGGCTTGAGCATCGCCACCGATTCAGTCGGTAATGTTTATCTGACTGGCGACACTTTTGACGATATAACTGATTATCCGACGACTGGAGGAGCATTTGATAGGACTCATAACGGCAGCCTTGACGTATTTGTAACCAAATTTGGTGGGCTTCGACCTCTCGTTGATTTTGATTGCGATGGCAAAACAGATATATCCATCTTCCGACCATCAGTTGGAGAATGGTATTACATTCGAAGTGGAGACGGAGTCGTCAACGGTGCCCGATTTGGAATCTCAACCGATAAACCCGTTGTTGCGGATTATACTGGTGATTGCAAAACTGACATTGCATTCTTTCGACCTTCGAGCAGCGAATGGTTCATTCTTCGCTCTGAAGATTCAAGCTTTTACGCTTTTCCATTCGGACTCAGCACCGATATTCCCGCTCCCGGAGATTTCGACGGCGATGGTAAAGCCGATGTTGCGGTTTTCCGACCTTCAACCGGATTCTGGTATATCAATAGATCAACTGGTGGCGTGACAATTGAACGGTTTGGCGTGAGTGGCGATCAACCAGTGGTTGCGGATTACGATGGTGACGGAAAATCTGATATTGCAATTTTCCGACCGTCAGTCGGCGAATGGTATGTGCTAAGAAGTAGCGGCGGAATTTTCGGAGCCACGTTCGGTATCGCCAGTGATAAAACCGCACAAGGCGATTACACTGGCGACGGAAAAACCGACATCGCTTTTTGGCGACCGTCAACAGGTTTTTGGTACATTCTCAGAAGCGAAGACTTCTCGTTTTTCGCGTTTCCATTCGGCATATCAATCGACATTCCGACACCGGGCGATTATGACGGCGATGGCAGGTTTGACGCAGCAGTATTTCGTCCGACCAATGGAACTTGGTACATACAAAGGTCAACAGCGGGAATTTTGAATCAGCCATTTGGAATCGCAACCGATCGACCGCTGCCTAATTATTCTTTTATGCCTTAGAGCAACACAATCGAGAATAGCTCCCACTATTTTAGGAGAAAAACTATGAAGAAAATATCTGTAATCTTAGCCTTAATCATTGCAGCGACTTTTGCCGCCAAAGCACAAACTGTGCCGACAAAGGTCAAAAACTATTTGAAAGTGAATTATCCGAATTGGGAAATCGGCAAATCTTGGGTGGTTGATTCGAAACCGCTGACAGCGATTGTCAGCGGCGATTTTAACGGCGACGGAAAAAAGGATTATGCCGTTCTTATCACCAAAGATGATCGAGTTTACGCTCTTGCACTTTTAGCAAATAAACGCAGCTTTAAAGCAATTAATTTGCTCGCCCAAAAAGATGGCAACGATCGTTGGATTGCGGGAATTGATGTCGCCGAAAAAGGTGCGGAAGTTTTTGTGCATAATGACCGCGGCGATGTAACCAAAAAGTTCAAGTTAAAAACGATGGGAATCAATATTTATGACGGCGAAAGAATGTCGAATATTTACTATTGGCAAAACGGCAAGTTTCTATTTGGAGAAGACTTTTAAGAAAAAGGAGATGGAATTCGTATGAAAAGAAATTTGATAAGACTTGCATTTGTAATTTCGATGATCATTATCACACTAAACCTTTCGGCTTATTCGCAAAAATGCAAACCGAAACGAGTTATCTTTCCGCCAAACAGCGAAACAGTAACATTAAAAGGAAACGCCAAAGGTTGCAATAGTTTTTTGCTGAAAAATACGAAAAATCAACGATTGCAGATAAAACTAACATCGCCGAGAGACGATATGTATTTCTCTATGAATCAAGCCAACGCAACAGAGGAGGAGATGGGAGGCGATCATTTTTGCGAAGATTGTAAAACGCTTGATTACTATTTTGACTACGCGGAAACTTGGAAAATTTGGATTGATAATGACGGTTCACCTACGAATAAAATGTTAAATTACAGTTTAACGTTTACTTTAACCGACTCGCCGATGATTCCGTCAGGAGTTCTCAATGGCAAGGCTATCAGTTTGCCAAAACCGCCGTTTCCAAAAGAAGCAAAAGAAGCCGGAGCAAGCGGTTCAGTCACGGTTAAAGTTGAGGTTGGCGAAGACGGAAAGGTTTATTATGCTGAATTAGTCAGCGGCAATAAACTGTTTTATCAAGCGGTGAATTCTGCGGCAAGAGCCGCACGATTCCCGCTAACGTTGGTCAACGGAAAAGCGGTAAGAATTTCTGGCACAATCGTTTATAACTTCTAAAAGATGTAATCTGAACGAATTTGGCTCTTTTGGAATGCGAAATTTTCGAAGCGAACCTAAAGTTTGATAAAATTCTCAATAAAATATTTGAGAGATTTAGGGTCTTTTGAAACCATTCGGTAGCAAAACGCACTTTTTGTGCAATATTCAGCGGTGTAAATATTTTTCACTTGATAAACTCCATTGATAGTTCCATCAATCGAAGTTTCCAAAATTTGAGATTTTCCGCCTTTCTTTTTTACATTAGAAAACTGTTCATCAAAGTTTTTCTTAGCTTTATCAAAATCATCAAATTTAGCAATTGCGAGCGAAACATATTTCGAGCCATCGTGAAAAGAAGTTTGTGCCGCAGCATTTGCGTATGGAAAAAAGTCTTTTAAATCAACAACTTGCGGTTTTAATTGTTTAAATTTTCCAACTTCAGGTCGTTCGTTTAAGATATTCATCAGCTCGTTGCTATTATCTTTATCAGGAATGTTTGGAGTTGGTGCTTCAATTTTTTTATTGCTTTCATTTGGAGTTTGTTTGCTATTAAAGATTGGTGTCTGACGTGGTTTATTTGCATTTTGATTTGTGTTTGCAACAATATTTGGTTTTTGTAAAGCAGCTAACAAACCGACAACTCCAGAGCCGATAAATAACAAGACAGTCAAACCAAAACAGCCAAGCAAACCGCCAATCCATAATTTAGAACTGCTACTTTTTTTTACAATTGGATTTTCTCGAACAACAGTTTCAAACTCGACAAGATTTTTTTGAATAGTTGGAATGTTTGATTGTCCGACCGAAACTAGTCCATTTCCGCAGCTTGTGCAGAAATTCATCTCAGGTTCATTGAGAAACCCACATTTTGCACACAAAATTTTATTCATAAATAATTGTTCTATCTTAATGCTAAATATTACAAAATTAATTTGATAAACCGCAAATAAAATTTAGATTAAACCAAGATTACGAATTAGGGAATTTAACCGCCAAGACGCAGAGAACTCCAAGAATATCTTCTTAAATTCTAACTTCTTCTTGGCTTTCTTGGATACTTGGCGGTGAAAATTGCTTTTTAAACTGGTTATACATATCTATCGCGTAAACTGAGATTAAACACAATATGTTTGTTGCTCAAAAGTTATTTCTAAACGATAATTTCATTATTTTATGAGCGACACAAAACCGATTAGACTTGGTGAAGAATTAAATATCGAAAATTTGTCGTTATATTTGCAAGATAAGATCAGTGGTGAAATTTCAATTTCGCAATTCCCTTCCGGCAATTCAAACCTGACATATTGCGTAAAAATCGTTGAAATCGAATATGTTTTGCGTCGTCCGCCTTTTGGTAATTCGGTAAAATCTGCACACGATATGTCGCGTGAATTCAACGTTTTAGATAAATTATCAAAGGTTTATTCACCTGCTCCGAAACCACTTTTACTCTGCCAAGATGAAAGCGTAATCGGCTCAGAATTTTACTTGATGGAACGCAGAAACGGTTTGATTATTCGCGGAAAATCACCCGATATTTTGGTTGATTCATCTGAAGTTCGTCAAAAAGTCTGCGAATCTTTCATCCAAAACCTGGTCGATTTACACAACCTTGATTACAAATCTGCCGGTTTAGGCGACTTCGGCAAGCCCGAAGGTTACGCAATTCGCCAAGTTGAAGGTTGGTCAAAACGTTATTTCAACGCTAAAACCGACGAACACCGCGAATTGGAAAAAACTATCGAATGGCTGAATAGCAATATTCCAAATGATAAAACGGCTTCGCTCGTCCACAACGATTATAAATTCGACAATATTATGTTGAATCCAAACGACTTAACCGAAATTGTCGCGGTGCTCGATTGGGAAATGACGACAATCGGTTCACCGTTGATGGATTTTGGGACAACGCTCGGTTATTGGATGTCGAAAGAAGCTGGCGAAGAACTTTTGAATATGCCGTTTAATCCGCGTGTGTTGATGGAAAACGTTTCGCGACAACAATTAGCAGAAATTTATGCGGAAAAATCAGGACGCGATTTAGACGGAATTTTATTTTATTACATTTTCGGGACATTCAAAATTGCGGTTATCGCCCAACAAATTTACGCACGTTTCGCCAAAGGTTTTACAAGCGATAAACGCTTTGAAAAGTTTAACTTTTTTGTAAATGCACTTGGAAAAATTGCTTTTAATGGAATACAAAATAGGAAAATATGAATAATTATGTGGAGCGATAGCGACTTGGCTAAACACTAAGAAAGCCATGTCGCTATCGTTCCGTGTTCTGATGTTTACAGGCTTTTATGGAAGTATATTTGCAAAAAATCTAAAGAATTTTGATTAAATTCAAGTTGAGTTTAACCAAAATTCTCTCGAACGCTTTCGCGTCTGTGCAGGCGAGCCGCCCGCGTTCCGTTCAAACAATTATTTTTATGTCTTTATCCGAAAAAAACGAAGAAATTCACACAACACAACCGCCGATTACGCAGAAAAAATTTGACCGTTCAATCATCGAAGGTTCACTTCCAAAAGCTGTCTGGAAACTTGCCGCACCGTCGATTGTAACCAATTTTTTCGGCGGAATTCAGGGTTTGGTTGACCACATTGTCGTCGGAAATATTGTCGGATTTAAAGGAAATGCGGCGATTGGCGTGAGTTGGCAAATTTTTCTGGTCGTGGTCGTTTTTGTTTCCTCGATTTTTATCGGAATGGGAATTATGGTCGCTCGTTTTGCAGGTGCGGGCGAGACTGACAAAGTTAATCGAACAGTTTATCAAGCGTTCATAACTGCTATATTCATTGGACTTGCGTTGATTGCACCAATCGGATATTTTGCTTCGCCGATGCTTTTAAATCTCGCCAACGTCGAAGCCGGCGTTCAAATTGTCGCACTTCCATACCTCAGAATAATGTTTCTTTTCAGCACCGGAATGATGATTTTCTTTATGTTAAGCGGTGCTTTGCGTTCTGCCGGAGACGCAAAAACGCCGATGAAACTTGGCATTACAATGACAATTCTCAACGTAATTTTCAATATTGTTCTCATCAGCGGTTTTGGTCCAATTCCGTCTTACGGAGTTATGGGTTCGGCGATGGGAACGTGTCTCGCGTCGGGCTTGGTTGCAATTTATTCGTTTTGGAAATTGTGGAACGGCAGTTGGGTTGTTTCAATCCACAGCAAAGGCGGTTATAAGCCTGATTTTACAGTGATTCGCAAACTTTTTGAATTTGGTTTGCCTGCCGGAATCCAAGGAATTGCGATGAATATCGGCGGATTTCTGATGCTTTCGTTTATCGGCTCGCTCGCTCAAAGTGCGGCGGCTCAAGCGGCTTATGCGGTCGGATATTCACAACTTTTTGCGTTTGTCGCGTTTGCCTCAAACGGTTTGATGGGAGCAGCATCGGCGATTGTCGGGCAAAATCTTGGTGCAAAAAACGTCGAACGGGCGAATTCGGCAGTTCACGTTGCGGCTCGTTTCGGGCTAATCGGCTCGGCATTTCTCGGTTTCTTTTTCTTCTTTTTCCCTGCTCAACTGCTCGGAATATTCGGAATGAGAGAACCTGCGGCGGTCGAAATCGGCATCCAACTCCTGCGTTTTTTGAGTATTTCGGGGATTTTTGTTTCGGTCGCACTTGCATATACAGGCGGTTTGCAAGGCACAGGCGACACAAAAAGCCCGCTCTATATTTCGATTATTTCACAAGTTGTAATACCTCTCGGAATTTGTTTTATCTTCAAAAACACAACCGGACTTGAGCCGTGGCATATTTGGTTAGCAATTTTAGTCGGACATTTTGCACGCTGTATTTTGAGTATGTTGCGTTTTAGACAAGGAAAATGGCGGAATATTAAGGTTGAAATGGACACAACGGTCGGCTGATTATGCGGCAGATAAAATTCACTTGCATTTTTCGAGTATTATTTTTAGCTTCGCAAACTCGGCTTCGTCATTTGCCGCCATCATTTCCCTTTCCGTCATATCTTGCATAATGTCGGCGGATTTTTGATACATTTCGCACGATGATGCGTTGAATTTGCTTTGCTCAACGGTGGAAATCGATTTAATCTCGGCAAGATTTTTGTATGTTTCGCCTAAATCCATAAAGGTTATCGCAAAGAAACCGCGAAAAGCGGCGTTTTCGGGTTCAACCTCAGTTTTTTCCATCATTGAAAATGTCGCCACGGCTTCAGTTTTGGCACGTTCAATTTGTCCCATTTTTGAGAAGGTTTTTCCTATTTTGGCGTAAGATTCAATCAACGAACTTCGCTTCCAAAGATTGGTCGGGTCGCCTGTAACGTCTTCCGTTCGCATAGTTTGCGACTTTTTGTAATTTAACAAGGCTTGATTATAATCGCCGATTTGCACCAACATATCTCCGATTCTCAGCAATCCGTAAGCCGTATCGCCGCGATATTGTTCGTTGCTTGGGTCTTTGGCAAGCAGAGATTGAGCAATTTCGACATCTTTTTGATAACAATCCATTGCCTCGCGGTAACGATTTAACTTCGCCAAAATTTCGCCTTGATTGTAATAACTGACGCTGAATGTTCGCCACAAATCGGCATTATCAGGAAAATCGGATGAAAGTTTTCGGCGTATTTCTAAAGCCCGCTTGTTGTTTTCGAGTGCATTTTCGTAGTCCGCTTTTTGCAAATAAAGTCCGCCGAGATTTTCATAAGCCAGAGAAAAACTGCGGCGAACCTTTAATTCTTTTTGCTCTTCCGCCGAAAAACCGTTGAGAAGTTCGAGGTCTTTTTCAAAATTCTTTTGAGCGTTTACAAAATCGCCTTGTTCCAAAAGAAGTTTCCCGATGCGTTCGTGTGTTCCGCCGTATTCATATCGAAAATTGAAATTGGTCGGGTTTTCGCTGACAAGTTTTTCGTAGATTGCTTGCGATTTTCGGGTTTCCTCCAACGCTCCTTTTGTATCGCCTGTTTCCCACAACAATCCGCCGAGTTTTTTTGCTACACTCGCCTTCGCCGTCAAAATTTCTTGCGTTTGCGAATCGGATATTGGCGAGGTTTGTAAGATATTCAAAGCCTTTCGGTAACTTTCAATCGCACCTTCCGTGTTTCCCAAATTCGCAAACAAACTTCCGCCTTGCACATCGCCGACTCTTTCGTAAGCCGCCGCTAATTCCAATTGGAGCGAAGCATCATTGGTTGCTTCACTTGCCAAACCGTTCAGATATTCAAGGGCATCGCGGACAAGGCGTTCTCTGACAGGCGTTGAACCGGGCAAATCTTTGATCGCATCGTGATAATCGAACAGAACTGTTTTGGCTAACTTTCGGACTTCGTTAAAACGCTTTTCGGTCAATTCCGCTTGACGATTTGCCCGAATCGATTGGTAACTTGTGGTGATAATTCCGCCGACTAAAGTTAAAAAAATCAATGTTCCGAGTGCGACCGCCGTTTTGTTTCGCAAGGCAAATTTCGCGAATCGATACTTCAAATTAAGCGGACGGGCGATGACGGGAAGACCGGACAAATGCCGCCGAATATCTTCGGAAAATTGTTCGACCGACGAATAACGGCGTTCGGGTTCTTTCCGCATCGCCATCAACACAATGTTGTCCAAATCGCCCTTCAATTGCGACGCGGAGACACGGTGAACGGGAGACGCGGTGATTTCCTTTGTTTTGACTTGCAGGTCGTTGGTGTTTTTATCTCGCTTTGTCTCCGCGTCTCCGCGTCTCTGCGTCGCAATTTCGCTCGGCTTTCGCGGTTCTTCGGTGTTGATGATGTTCGCAATTTCAAAAAGTGAACGTTGCTTAAATTGATAAGGTTGCTGTCCGCTGAGAAGTTCGTAAAGCACCGTGCCGAGCGAATAAATATCGCTCAAAGTTGTAATCTGCAAACCGTGAATTTGTTCGGGACTCGCATATTCGGGCGTGAGAAGCCGCAAGCCGGTCGCGGTTTGAGCCGTTTCGCTTTCGCTGTTTTCGGGATTCGTCAGCTTTGCAATTCCGAAATCGAGCAGTTTCGGCACACCTTCGTTTGTCACAATAATGTTCGACGGTTTAATGTCGCGGTGAATAATCAAACGCTGATGAGCAAAGGTAATTGCCGCACAAACTTGGCGAAATAGTTCAAGGCGTTCGTTGATTGAAAGCCGCTGAGTTTCGGCAAATTCGGTAATCGGCACACCTTTGATGTATTCCATCACAAAATAAGGCAAACCGTCGTCGGTCGTTCCGCCGTCGAGCAGCCGCGTAATATTGGTGTGTTCGAGCGAAGCTAAAATTTGCCGTTCGTTGCGGAAACGATGCAAAACGGCATCGGTGTCCATTCCGCGTTTGATAATTTTGACGGCAACTTGCTTTTCAAATTCGCTGTCGGTGCGTTTGGCAAGATAAACCGTTCCCATTCCGCCGCGTCCGATTTCCTTGATAATTTCGTAAACGCCAAATTTCTTTCCAGTTAAATCCGGCGTATCGAGTTCATCCGCCAAAACTTCCAACGCATTATCGGCAACCGGAATTTCGATAAAATTATCGGATTGTTTATGAGCCGCCACGAGGTTTGAAACTTCGGAAAACAACTTTTCGTCATCGCCGCACTCGTTTTTTAAGAATGCAAGTCGCTCGCCAACCTCAAGTTCGAGTGCGGCGTGATACAGTTCGTTGATGTTTTGCCATCGTTCAGGATTCATTATTTTTTTGACCGGAACGCGGACACTCTTGTCCGCAAGCGTTTGCAAAACGCTAACTGTCTTTGGTTATCTTCAACATGAGTGAATGCAAAGACTTTTCGAACGCTCTCGCGTCCGTGCGGACAGGAGTGTCCGCGTTCCAATCTTGTCCGGAACGCGGACACTCTTGTCCGCAAGCGTTTGCAAAACGCTAACTGTCTTTGGTAACACTCAACATGAGTGAATGCAAAGACTTTTCGAACGCTCTCGCGTCCGTGCGGACAAGAGTGTCCGCGTTCCTTTCGAGTTTAACCAAACACTTTTTCGAACGCTTTCGCGTTCGTGCGGACGAGCCGTCCGCGTTCCGGTCTATTTTCAACTATTCAGATTGGCAAAAAGCCACGCTTTCGCAAAACTCCATTCGCGTTCGACCGTCGCATCGGAAATTTGCAGAACTTCGGCAATTTCTTTGCTCGTTAAACCACCAAAAAATTTTAATTCGACAACTTTTGATTTTCTCGCATCAATCTCGGCGAGTTCGTTGAGTGCCTCATTGAGTGCGAGAATGTCCAAATCCTGTTTTTGAAATGAATCAACCGCAATGCTCAGCGAAACTTGCTGCAGTTCACCGCCGCGTTTTTCTGCCTTGCGATCACGAGCGTGATTGACCAAAATCCGACGCATTATTTCCGCCGCCAACCCGAAAAAATGTGAACGATTCTTCCAATCTACCTTTCGCTGGTCAATTAGTTTGAGATAGGTTTCGTGGACAAGTGCGGTTGCTTGAAGCGTGTGCGAATAGCGTTCACGGCTCATATAAAACTTGGCAATTCGGCGAAGTTCATCGTAAACCACAGGCAAAAGTTCATCAGCGGCTCGTTCGTCGCCGCTTCCTGAATCAATCAAAAGTTGTGTTACGGATTGGGGCATAATCCAAATTCAAAAAAAGTTTTGTATCTATGAGGGATTTTAACGCGAAACCGTGCGTTATTCAATAGGCAGGCAAAATGACTGTCGAATCGCTTCAGTTTTCTAAAGCGGTATCAAATAAAATTAGGATGGTGATTATAAAATGTATTTTTCCGATGATGAAAGTGTAAAACTTGTAAATCTTAAAGGCTCAGTTGGCAGCAATGAAATGGGAACCCAACGAAGAGCCGAGAATCGCC
>JANNVK010000206.1:0-8154 GCA_031414415.1 Acidobacteriota bacterium | reverse complement strand
CAGCCGGACGCTGATTCTTCAGCAAACCTAGCTTTCATTAAAGTTTTATAGGCTTCTGTATTGAGTCGATAGCTCATATATGGAACCAATCGCCACGATTTTGATGAATAGCTCAAAGAAATAGGAACGCCGATTCCACGTCCCGCATAGCCGCCTAATGAAATATCCATTTCCATTCCAAGTGTTGAAGGATTAACTCGTCCGGAACCACGCAAGGCTGCATCGGGTTTACCTTGCGTGTTTTTCCAACTCGCTTGCCCGAAAACGCTCCCAAACATTCCAATCACCAAAATTCCAATCCCGATAAGTTTCGCTATTCTTGAGTTTTTCATTGCTTTAATGAGTCCTTAGTTCTTAGTCCTTTGTCCTTAGTCTTTTGTCCTTAGTCCTTTGAGTCTTTCAAGTCGGTCGAGTCATTTCTTCACTTTTGCCTTTTTACTTTTTACTCTTTACTTTTCCCCCGTTTGGAGTCCAAACTTTAGTTTGTCCTCTCATCTGCCGCCACGCTTTGCGGGCGATTCACGCTCAAGCGTGGACTCCGAACTCTCTTTCACTTTTTACTTTTGCCTTTTTACTTTTTACTTGCGAAGCTAATTTCTGCCAAGTCGCTATCGCTCCGTGTTCTGATTCACTTTTGCCTTTTTACTTGCGAAGCAAATTTCTGCCAAGTCGCTATCGCTCCGTGTTCTGATTCACTTTTTACTTTTGCCTTTTTACTTTTTACTTACTTATAGTTCCATCGTCAGCGATTTTTGGCATTGTTGTTGGAAAGTCTTTTTGCGAAAGTCTGCGAAGTGTGTAGATAGCAGATTTCGATTCATCCTTTGTCAAAATTCCGCGATCCTTGAGAACAAATGGATTGATTTTTCCGCTCACGAATTTGCCTTCCGCGTCGATTTTAACTTCTAAAACCATTGTTTCGGCGGTTGCACCCGCGAGTTGAAACCAGCCATAAGTCGCAAAATTTCCCATCGAATAAGCAATTAAACGATCTTTGTAGATTTCCATTCCACGCAAAACGTGCGGTCCGTGTCCGAGAACAAGGTCGGCTCCGGCATCAATTACTGTCTTTGCAAAAAGCGGCAAATTTCCGCGAGCTTCGCCGAAGAACATTTCAGTTTTCTGTGGAACGCTAGTGTTTGCGGCACCTTCCGCTCCGCCGTGGAATGAAACAACCACAATATCAGCTTTTTTGACTGCGGTTTCGACAAGCTGTTTGGCAAAAGCAAGTTCGTTGACATTTGGCGAAATGCTGTTGTGAGCAAACCCGATAAACGCGACTTTTTTGCCTTTTGCTTCGATAATTGTCATCGCAAATTGCTCTCTGTCGCTTCCAGCATGCTTAATTCCTAAATCATCTAAAACCTTTCGCGAAGAAATTCTGCCGTTATCGCCAAAATCTGCGGCGTGATTATTGGCAAGGCTCATAATGTCTAAACCTGCGTCCTTCAAATATTTGCCGTAGCGAGTTGGGACACGAAAAGCGAAGCAATTTGGGCGATTTCCGCATTTGGTAGAAATTCCGCTATCGACCATCGGACCTTCAAGATTAGCAAACGCAATGTCTGCGGCTTGAAAAATTGGTGTTACAGGTTTAAGCAAATCAACGCCATCATTGGGCGGCATTCGCGTTTCATTCGGAAATGTTGAACCGAGCATAACATCGCCCGCGGCGGCAATCGTGATTGGTTCGGTGTTAGTTGATTTTGACAGAGTTGGTGGCGGTGTTGGGGTTGGCAATAAAAGCATTGTCGATTCGGCGGCTGTTTTTCCGCCACAAGCAACACCAAAAATAACCAATAAACAATGTCCTAGGACAAACAAAAGCGTTAGATTTTTTTTAAACATATTTTCCTCGATTTATTCTGATACAATTAATTTTAGCTTTTCTCGCTTTTTTTTCAAAATAGACTTCGCAATCAAAAAAACAGCCTGTCGGTTTTCGAACAAGCTGTTTTTTTATGTTATTTTCCGTTGCTAACGAAGGGTTAATCCGCTAACAACCGCAAAGGGCGAAAGGAAACACAATCCTTTCGCCCTTTTTTACCCACATTTTTATCAAGGCAAATAATAACTCGGCACAGGCAAGTCAGTTTCTGTTCCGAATTGTTGGATTTGCAAGCCCGCGGTGCTTCGATTTATATACCAAACTCCGTTGCTTGGACGGAAAACTGCTTGGTCAAATTTGCCATCGCCGTCGTAGTCGCCGATTGTTGGCGTGTCGGTCGAGACTCCAAATGGTGATGCGAAAAAGCTAAAATCTTCGCTTCGAAGCACATACCATCTGCCTTCTGAAGGTCTGAAAAACGCGAAATCTGCCTTGCCATCTCCGGTGTAATCGCCTTGCACAGTTTTGTCGGTTGACGCTCCAAATTGTGCTCCGCGGACTTGCGAATCGCTGCTTCGAAGGTAATACCATTCGCCGACTGACGGTCTAAAAATCGCAATATCAGACTTTCCGTCGCCATCGTAATCGGCGACGACAGGTCGATCATCATTGGTTCCGAACTGTGTATTTGTCACGCCGCCAGTCGATTTGTTGATATACCAAACGCCGTTTGAAGGTCGGAAAACTGCAACATCAGCTTTGCCATCGCCATCGAAATCGCCAGCCGTCGGAACGTCGGTCGAAACGCCAAATGGGAAGGCAAAAAAGCTCGAATCTTCACTTCGCAAAATAAACCAAGAGCCAGTCGAAGGTCGGAAAAACGCTAAATCGGTTTTGCCATCACCTGTGTAATCAGCCGGAATCGGCTTGTCAGTCGATGCTCCAAATTGTGCTCCGTTGACCGCAGAATTCGAACTTCTTTGGAAATACCATTCGCCAACAGATGGGCGAAAAATTGAAATGTCAGATTTACTATCTCCATCGAAATCAGCTTTATCGGCATTACGATTCTGATTTTGGTTTATTTTTACGAGTCGGGTTACGGGACTAATGGCTGGGGTTGCGTAGCCGATCTGAATCATACTGCCATCGGGAAGTATTGCCGGAACACCGGTTGCCTTTCCTGTCGGAGGATTAAACCAAGCAATTCCGGGAGCAGTTCGATTTCCGTAGGTCGAATCAAGTGTGCCGTTAGGATTTACTCGATAACCGCCCCATCCGGTGCTAATTCCACCACTGATCAAATATCTTCCGTCCGGTTGACGAAAAATTTTGTTTACGAGCATATTAACGTTTTGGTCATCAGGGAATCTCAATCTTCCGGTGCCGTTAAACGTGGTATCCAATGTGCCGTTCGGCAAGAATCGAGCTATTGAAGGTTGAGCGTTAGCTCCTGAAATATATCCGATAACAACTATTTTACCGGATGATTCTAAATGAATTGAAGTGACATTGCCTCTGGGGTCGCCGGTGCCAACGGGAAATGTAGCCGTGCCATTTGTGCCAAACGATGTGTCAGGCGTGAAATCGCTGTTGTATCGGAGAATCTGATACACACCGGCGGTTGCTCCGTCATCATTGTAACCGACAAGAATTTTCCCGTCGGGTTGGATAGTGAGACTTTGGAATCGGAAGCCTCCGGTCGGTCGCGGGAAATACGTCGGCGTTAGCAATGATCCGGCGGGAGAAATTTTTAATACGATAGCAGCGGGAAATATATTAGAAGAACACGGTGATCCGATTGTATTACCGTCGCCGCCGACCGCAATAATATTTCCATCAGGAGCAACCGCAACGTCGTATGTAGTTTGGTTTGCTCCACACTGCGGATTAATACTTCGCAGATCAAACAACGCGATGCCTCCAATTCCGAATGAAGAATCCAATGTGCCGTTGGTGTTTATGCGGAGAACATACGGATTTTGAAAATTTGTTGCGTTAAAAGCCTGACATTTACCCGTTACCAGCAGTTTTCCGTCCGGTTGCAGCGAGATTTTGTTCGCGGTTGAAGTTGAATCTTGAAGATTGTTTGGATCTGCGTTACACGGTCTCACGATATTAGAAAAATCGAGCGTTCCGTCTAAACTGAATCGTCCGTAAATAACGTGATTTCGTGGATTAAAATCCGCGATTCCGGTGAACCAAATTTTGTTTCCCGAAAAGACCGTAGCAACAATAGTTGTCGGGTTTGCAAAGGTCGTATCTCTTACGCCGTTTGTGCCGAACGAAGTATCTAAGACGCCTTGTCCCGCGTGAACCGAAATTGTAATCAAGTTTATGATAAAAGCAATTTTTACCAATCCGTTTAATATGTTTTGTAGTTTCATTTTTTCACTCCTGAAATTGTCTCTCAACCTACAAGGCGAAATTCTCCGACCAACTACAACATTTATTTTCAAACCTGCAAAATAATTGTATAATCGCAACAAATTCAGCGATTAATAACTTTTATGCCGAAAGATGTGACAATTTTGCTCAACCAAATAAACAACGGCGATTCGGCTGCTCCCGAAGAACTTTTGCCGCTTGTTTATGATGAACTGAGAAAATTGGCGAGCGGTTATTTGAAAAACGAACGCCCGGATCACACGTTGCAAGCAACGGCACTCGTCCACGAAGCCTATTTGCGTTTGGTTGATTGGGAAAAAGTGAGTTGGCAAAATCGGTCTCATTTTTTTGCGGTTTCGGCACAAGTGATGCGGCATATTTTGGTTGACCACGCCCGAAAAAAGAAAGCGGAAATTCACGGAGGAAATCTGCAAAAACTTGCATTGGACGAAGCAATCAGTTTTTCAAATTCGAGAGAAGTTGATTTGGTTGATTTGGACGATGCTTTGCAGGATTTAGAAAAATTAGACGAAAGACAATCGAAAATTGTCGAACTGAGATTTTTCGCCGGTTTGTCCATCGAAGAAACCGCACACGCTTTGGGAGTTTCCACAATGACCGTTTCACTCGATTGGAATTTTGCGAAGGCTTGGCTTTATCGCCGTTTGAGCAATGACTGATAAAACTTTTCACAATCAAATAAAGGAAATCTTCTCCGAAGCATTAGAACTTTCGGAGTCTGAACGTCCGCAATTTTTAGAAAAATCTTGCGGTGACGATATAAATTTGCGGTTGGAGGTTGAATCTTTACTCAAATCGTTTGAAAAAAGCGAAAATTTTATCGAAAAACCAGCGGCTGATTTCAAACAAGTTTTTGCTGAAGATAAACGCATCGGAAACATAATCGGGCAATATAAAATTGTAAAAGAAATCGGCAAAGGCGGAATGGGTTTGGTTTATCTCGCTATTCGTGAAGACGAATTTCGCCAAAGAGTTGCGTTAAAACTTGTTCGCGGACTCGATACAAAAGACATTGTTCGCCGTTTCAAAAATGAACGCCAAATTCTCGCCAGTCTTCATCATCCCAATATCGCTCAGTTGCTTGACGGTGGAGCAACCGAAGATGGAACGCCCTATTTTGTAATGGAATATGTTGAAGGTTTGTCTTTGCTTGTTATTGTAACGAGCAACAACTTTCGACTAATGAACGGCTCGACATCTTCAAAACTATATGTTCCGCCGTCCAACACGCACATCAAAATTTAGTAATTCATCGTGATTTAAAGCCGAGCAACATTATGATAACGCACGCCGGCGAAGTAAAATTGCTCGATTTCGGTGTCGCAAAATTCTTAAATCTCGAACTTGGCGGCGAACTAAATGAAACCCAAACGCAATTTCGCGTTATGACTCCCGAATACGCTTCGCCCGAACAAATTAAAGGCTCACACATCACAACTTCATCTGATATTTATTCGCTCGGCGTAATTTTATACGAACTTTTAACCAATGAGCGACCGTTCAAATTTGATGGAAAAAATTTAGATCAAATCCTACAAACCGTTACGCAAACCGAACCAATTGCTCCATCATCTATTGTTAGCAGAAAACTCTCACCCGAAGAAAAAAATCAAAAATCAAAAATCAAAAATCAAAAATCTTTGTCGGGTGATTTGGATAATATCGTGCTGATGGCGTTGCGAAAAGAACCTGCAAGACGTTACAAATCGGTCGAACAATTTGCCGATGATGTTCAGCGACATCTGAAAGGTTTGCCGGTCATTGCTCGCCCGAATACATTTTCTTATCGAACGGAAAAATTTATCAAACGAAATTTGGCGGCTTCGGCGGTTGGAGCTTTGTTGATTTTGAGTTTAATCGGCGGTTTGATTATTTCGTTGCGACAGACTTCAATCGCGTATGCCCAAGAAAAAAAGGCGATTACGGAATCCGAAAAGTCGAAAAAAATCACGAAGTTTATGGAAAAGGTTTTGAATTACGCCAATCCTGCGTGGTATGCGGAAGGCAATAATTCTCACGGTCAGGCAAAACTAATCGAAGTTTTAGACGATCTTTCCGACAAAATCGAGTCCGAATTTCCAGACGATTTAGACATTCAAGCCGAGCTTCATCACAAATCAGCCGAAATTTATTTGGCGAAAGGCAATATCACAAAAGCCTTGTTTCACGCCGAAACCGCTTTGAAAACTCGCCGTTCGATTTTTGGCGACAAAAACGCCGAAGTTGCTAAAGATATGTATTATTTGGCATCAGTTTATCAAACCTCTTACAAATTCAACCGAATGAACAGACTTTACGAAGAATCGGCGGCGATTTTTCGGGAAGTTGACCCCGATAACCCGAATTTCCCGTATCTGCTGGAAGATACGGGAAGCTACTTGCGAGATTTTATCAAAGATTACGGTCAAGCCGAACGAACTCTAACCGAAGCACTTGAGATTTTTCGCAAAAAAGACGGCGAAATTCATTATAATACGGCTCGTGTATATTTTGGGCTAGCCGGAGTTTTTGCAAAAAAAGGAGAAACGGCAAAGGCGGATGAATACTTTCGAGAAGGCGAAAAACGCTTTAATCAGTTGTCTGACAAAGGTTTAGGCGAAATTTTCATAAATCAACAAGCGTTATTTGAACTCAAAAAAGGTAATTCGAGCAAAGCCGAAAATATTTTGGAAACCTCAATTTTAGAGAATACCGATGCCCAAGATTCGGAAGGCACAAGAAAACTCGTTGCAAGTCTTCAACAAATCTATTCGCAAACCAGAAACTATTCAAAGCTCGCGGATTTATTAAAAAAAGAACTCCAAAAAGCAAAACAAACGCTTCCGCGAGATGAAACCCGAATCACATCAAACAATCTCAAGATCGCAACCGCACTTTACTTACTTGGGAAAAATGACGAAGCACATAAATATTTTGACGAAGGATTTACATTTTACAAAACTCTGTCGCCGGACTCGCCCTCAAAATTTAGTTTCAACCAAACAATCGGCGAATGCCTTTTTCATCAAAAACGCTTTGCCGAGGCAAAACCGCTTTTGCGAAATGTCTTAGATTTCTACACCGAAAATTTTCCGCCAAATCACGAAGATATTCTAAAATTCAAAGAAATGTTGGACAAAACCGAAGCAGTTTTGAAAGAATAGACTTTATAAATTTACAACCAAATAAACTTTTCTACTAGAGCGAATCCGGTAAATGTTCCGTTCCCGAAACTCTGATGAGTAATCTGTTTTAATAAAAAAGCCTATCCATTTCTGAACAAGCTATTGGTTGGGGATAAGAGATTCGGGTTTGTAATTTATCACAAACCACCGATTGTTAGCGGAATATCTCCTGCTTGCCCAAACGGATAAGCGAAGAATGTGCCGAAATTAGTGCTGCTTCGTAAGACAAACCAATTGCCGTTTGATGGACGGAAAAATGCTATATCGGTTTTGCCATCTTTGTCGTAATCGCCAGGAATTGGTCGGTCGCCCGCACCGCCGAATGTTGCACCAAGGATTGTTGCGTCAGAACTGCGTTTGAAAAACCAAGTGCCATTTGATGGTCGATAAATCGCGACATCGCATTTTCCATCACCATCAAAATCACCATCGATTGGAATGTCGCCATTCGTTCCAAATTGGTCGATCGTTACTGTGTTGTTTGAGCTGTTGAGAATAAACCAATTGCCCGTAGTTGGGCGATAAACTGCGGAATCAGTGAAGGCATCACCATCGAAATCGCCAGTTTGGGTTGGTGTGTTTGAGAGGTTAATTTTGAGAAGCGAAACAATTGCATTTGGGCGACCGGAGAAATTCCCGATTACTAACTTATCGCCATTCAAAGAAATACTTTTTGGAAAAACATTATCGCTTTCCGGTAATATATGCTCAATACCATTGCTACCGAATTGAGAATCTAATGTGCCATTTACA
>JANNVK010000205.1:0-11144 GCA_031414415.1 Acidobacteriota bacterium | reverse complement strand
ATTCAACGCCGAAGCAGACTTCGCCTCACGCACAAATCGGCTCATTCTATCAGCATCTTCGGCAAATTCCGGCGGCAGAATCTTCAACGCAACTTTGCGATCGAGTTTCGTATCCTGAGCGAGAAAAACTTCGCCCATTCCGCCTTTACCGATTGCGGAAATGATTTTATATTGATTGATTATTGTTCCAATTTTCATATTCAACTGTCTATCTGATTAAACGTAATCTGCAAGCAAAATAGGTCGTTCGTTAAATTTAAGCAAAAAAATTGCGTCATTAGTTGGGTACGATGTTGAGTGAAGATTGCGAGATTTTTATTATTCACCACCAAGTTCTGCACGGAGCCACGCTTTTGCCAGGCTCCAATCGCGTTTGACCGTTACGGTTGAAATGTGCAAAAACTTCTGCCGTTTCCTCGATGTTCAAACCGCTAAAGTATCACAATTCAATAATTTGTGCCTGTCGTTCATCGAGCGTCGCAAGTTCGTTTAAAGCTTTGTCCAACATCAACAAATCAACAAAGCGATATTCGATGAGTCTGAGGTAAGCCGCGTGAACTAAGGCGGTGGTTTGTAATGTGTGATTTCCGCGTTCGCGGCTCAGATAGCGACGTGCCTGACGGTGAAGTTCTTCATAGACGAGCGGCACAAGGTTGTCCATCGCCACGCGGTTTCCGCCGCTCCAAGCCTTTAACATCTCGGTTATTTCTCCGCGTTGGGGAATAGGTTCATCCATTAAAGAAGTCTCGATTTATCTAAATTAAGTTGAATTTCTCTGCAATGATAAAACGATTACAAATTCGAGTCAATAAAGTTCAACGCGTTAGAGTTACGTCTTCAGACGTGAAACTCTCAACCAATTTGTTATTATGGGCAGTTCTAAAAATTCAAAATAAGAAAAATTCTGATGAATTGCCTTCTGATTGAGCTGGAGAATCTTTAGTTTGGCTTGGGCTTGAGCCAAACTATTTAGATAAATCATTCATTCGCAGTGCTTTAGCTGAAGCAATAAGGAATTATTATTTTATATTTGGCTCAAGCCGTTTTTCAAAACTCAATCTTTCCGACAACTAAAGCAGACGGCAATTTATAGAACTACCCTAAAATTACACATTAAGAAGTTTTACCGCCAAGACGCAGAGAACTCCTCAGAAATCATGCGAATTTATAACTCGCTACTTGGCGTTCTTGGGTTCTTAGCGGTAAAAGACAGCTTTCCAAAACATCCGAAAAATCTCTTTTGAAAAAAGTGGGTTTAATCTGTCCGAGCCGCCAAAATCAGTTTCTCCGCGTTTTCGCCAGTCAATTGCCACGTCAAACATCTGACGCTTCCGCCCATCGGACACACGCCTTTTGCGTCAACTTCCAAGACTTTTTTGTCGGTGTTTTGCCTGATAATTTCTACTGCTTTTTTATCGTGAGCCATTCCAAAAACAGGCACATAGACATTTTTAAACGTCAAAACCGAGTTCAAATTTACACCGCAAGCAGATTCAAAGCCTTCCCATTCTCCGCGTTTATTTTCGACATTGACGACCGGAACTTTGATGATTTTTGTGTCGGGAAAGCTCGATTTGAGTTCGTTGATAACAGAATCACGGAACCGTTTATCGCCCGAATAATCATTGACGAGCAAAGTTTTTTCGTCCAACCACATCACCATTCCGTCAGAATGTGCAAGTGCTTCTTCGTCAGGTTCAATAATCGCAACTTCTTTTGCATTCAAAGTTTTCTTCAATTCTTGCTTGGCTTCTTCAATTGAAAGTTTGTTGTCTTTGGCAAATCTTGTGGTGGTAATATATTTTCCCGCGTAATTATCGACCAAGTTTCCGCCGTCGATTATCAAACCGGTTTTGCTTCGTTTGATACCATATATATCGGCAAAATCATTGAAACTTTGCTGTGTTTCTAGGCTTTGTTTTTTTGACATCGAAGCAAATGTATAAACGAATTGCGTTGGGTTTTCGGGATTTACGGTCGTAAAATCTCGCATCCAAATATCAAAAACTTCGGCGGTTATCAACACGTCTTCGGGTAATTTCCCGTCATAAAAACGCTTCGTATCTTTATCGACAATGACGACGACATTATCGTTTGTCAAAATTGTCGCCGCATAATCGATCTGAAAATCGACGATTTGCTGAAACGCAGGTTTGTAATATTCGTTATGAACAGACGGTGCAGAAAGCATCAAAAGCATTCTATCGGGCGAAACTTCGTTCGACGTTTTCACCATGTCGGTTTCAGTTTGACGGTTGAACGTGCAACCGATTTGAAGCAATATCGCTAAGATAAATAAGGTAAAAGTTACTTTCATAATTTTAAAGTTAGGATTTTAGCCGCGGATAAACTACAAGTAAAAAGGTAAAAGTAAAAAGTTATTAATTACGACAAACTACTAGTGTCATGTCAAAGCGTTATTGTCGCGATATTCTGATTACGCAGAAAAATGTAAAAACAAATCATAATTGCTTGGATTTAGCTGTCGTAGATAGCGAAGGCATAAAGCCTAGCTTGTCAGAGCTAGGTAAACATTTTTTTGCGACCAAAAGCCCGTGTCAACGGGCGACGGAAACACTCAATTTCAATTCCCGACGCTATCTACGACAGCTTGAAACTCCGTGCTATCAACAACCTGGCGTTCCGTCAAACTCCACGCCAGGCATTACGCCTTTGCCGATTACATCGGCTCAAGATAAACATTAACAACATCTAATGAGCTACACTTTACTCATAATACATATCACAACCTTTGGTTTATTTTTGTTTCGACAATTCTGAGTTGACGCTACATTAAGCTGCCTGATTTTACAAGTCAGTCAAAATACCAGTAAACCGCATAACTTTTGCCTTTTTACTTTATACTTTTACCTTACTGTATTGCAGCCGGTTGTTGTTGCGTAACGCAATGAACCATTCCGCCGTTTTCGTATAAATTTCTTACATCAATTCCGATAACTGTTTTGTTCGGATATAGTTGCTGTAATTGATTTAACGCCACCGAATCGTTTGGATCGTTATAAGTCGGCATCAAAACAACGGTGTTTGCCGAATAATAATTGACATAAGAACCTTTGAAACCGAGATTTCTGCCGTCTGTCGTTCGCACATTATTCGCCGTCAGCGGCAGTCGGACGAATGAATATGGAACGCCGTTGATGTTCGTTGCCGCGTTCAGCGTGTTACGGTCGGCGGTTGATAAAAGCCAATATTGCAGACCTGCGTTGTTCATCGTCACAATCGTGTTGTTGTGGGCAAATCTCGCAAAACCGTCGATGTGCATATCGGTAATGTCTTCGTCGCCGCCAAATCCGCCGTTGAGCCAGATAAATTTTGTTACGCCGAGATTTGTCGTCAGAGCGTTTTCAAACTGAGTTTGCGTCATATTTTCGTTACGACCGTTTTGAATCGTCGAACTCCGAGTCGCCATCATTACGCCTTGTCCGTCAACTTCAATCGCACCGCCTTCAAGAATAATGCTGTTCAAATCGACTTTCGGCATTTCAAGATAATTTGAAACAACGCCCGGAACTTTATCATCAGAGCGATACGGCGTATCAAAACCCCAACCGTTAAAGCCCCAATCGGTGATTTTCAGATTGTTGTTATTGTCGTAAACAAAAATCGGTCCGTTATCTCGCACCCAAACATCGTCGGTTCGTTTGATAACAAAATCAACGTTTGTGAGCGAAATATTTGCTCGCGTCAGCAGATTTTTGATGCGTTTTACCTCGACCGAATTATATGCAATGATGTGAACTTTTTCGCTGTTGACCAACGCCCGCGTCATCGCCACCCAAGTCGGATCGAGCGAATCTCGATACGCACGTCCGTATGTGTATGAATGAACCCATTGCAGCCAAGTTCCTTCGTGCAAACTTTCCTCACTCGGCATTCGGCTTTGGATTACTGCCGGAGAATCTTTTTCATCAACAGTTTCGTCCAACAATTCGTCTGCAATATCTATTACATCATCAAGAATTGTTTGGGCATTAACTCGCACATTTACAGTTGCAACTGCGGCAACCAACATCATTAAAACAAAAAAACTTTTTATAATTTCGCTACGCATAATTTTTTATCGTCTCCATATTTTTAATCATCAGACATAAAACTTTCGTGCTGATGTAATGATTATATGCAGGAATTTGGTGCAAATCGCCCGAACTTATAAGATTGGACAAAGTTTTTAAAAAGGCAAAAGTAAAAAGTAAAAAGGCAAAAGTGAAGAATTGCGATACTTGAGTAGATAAGCAAAAGTTTTAAGATATTTTGAAACATCTAAATAGTTGAATTTACTGGTTTTAATTCACCATTCACCATTCACAATTTATCATTATCTGCTTATCCGTGTTCATCTGTGTCAAAACCTCTTCTCTTCCGCGATTGATTTTTTGAATTCCGTCGGAGTCAAACCGCATTGTTTTTTGAAGACGCTGTTAAATGATGATTTTGAATTAAAGCCCGATTCAAAAGCGATTGCCAACAATGTCAGATGTTGCTTTTTCGGATTAACGAGCAATGTTTTCGCGGTTTCAACTCGATATTCGTTGACGAAATCGTAAAAGTTTTTGCCGAGTTTTTCGTTGATTATTTGCGAAAGATTGTTACTCGAAACACCGAGATTTTCCGCTACATCGGAAATTTTAAGCTCGCCTTCCAAATATAATTTTTCGCTTTCCATCAATTCCAAAAGTCCGGCGAGATTTGCTTCGGCTTGCTCTGCGGTTAAGGTTGATTTGTAATATTTTCCGCGTTTTTCTTCAATTTCCGGTTCGGTAATTTTAATCGAATCTATCGCCAAAATTGTTGTTTGAGAAAAAATCAGAGGTTGTCGCAAACCAATATAACCGATAGCATAAATTAATAATGCCAACAAAATCGAAACAGCTAAAACTGCATTTCCAAACACCACAACCTCAGATTTAACCGCGAAATACAACAAAATATCAACTGCGACAATCACGCCGGTCGCAAGAGTTAAATTTCGCAACCAAGATAGATTTATCCGTGCGATTGCAGAAAAGGTTTCTTTAATTTTGGCGGCGTGTCGTTTTAGTAACAGCAGCGTCAACCCGAAATAAATAAGTTGATGAAAACCGCTGGCTAACGCGACAATTCCGCGAATATCTGCGGTCAGAAAAAAGTCCGATTCAAAAACAGTCGGTAACGGTAATATGCCTTCTGAGACTAACTTAAACTCGGGATTTTGCAGATAAAGCATTGGCGTATATGCAATTACGATAAATATAAACGGCAAAAAATGAACAAATATTTGTTTGATTGAAACAGTTTGCGGCGATGTTAGAAAGTATGCGTAAAGAAATAAGAGCGGACCGTAAAGGAAAAAACACGCATCGTTTATCCCGATCAGATATGGATAATCGACAATTTGCGGCGAGGCGTAAAGTGTTTCCAAACCGATGTCCAGCGAGTAAAGCAAAACCAATAACGCCAAAAAAACATTCGCCTTTGTGTTTCCGCTTTTGTTGACGAACAAAAATAATGCCAAAAGAAAACCTTGGAGCATTGCGGTTAAAATGAAGATGTTCCAAATTGTCATAGTTTAAAACAAGAAGTTTTGACACAGATGCACACAGATAAAAGCTGGATGAAATCAGGATAAGAAAGTATTTTAGTTTAAGCGATTATGGTTTTATCATGTTTTTATCTTCTTCAATCTGTGTTTATCTGTGTCGAAAATTCTTTACTTCGCGGTTACCGACAAAATCGCGTAATCTTTCACCGCTTCGCCAATTACTTCGTATGCCTTTTCGCGTCCGTAAATGCTGCCGATTTCGCAGATATTCGGCTCGCTAGGCAGAGATTTATATGTCAAAAAGTAATGTTGCAAACGGTTGACGATTGCTTCGGGAAGTTCGGAAATATCGTCGAAATTTTCGTAAATTTTATCGCCGACGAGCGTGGCAATTATCTTGTCGTCTGCCTCGCCGTTATCGATCAAACAAAATCCGCCGATTGGTTTCGCCTTCAAAATAATATCGCCGCGTGGAATGTGATGTTCGGACAAAACCAAAATATCGAGCGGATCGCCATCGCCGCGTTCGATATTTTTGCCCGAATTTTTAGTCGCGAGATTAGCGATATTTTGACCGCAATAAGTTTGCGGAATAAAACCGTAGTTTGCCGGAACAACGTTTGAATACTGTTGCGGTCGGTCAATTTTCAGATAACCGGTTTCCTTATCAACCTCATATTTTACGGTATCTCGCGGCACAATTTCGATAAAAACCGTAACTTCTTGCGGAAATTTTTCGCCGATTTGAATGCCGTGCCAAGGATGTGCTTTATTTATTCTGAACATAGTTTTATTGATTCATTTAATCATTTTTTCATTGATTCATTGCCGGAATCACGACAAATTATTGTAGAATCAATGATTCAACGAATCAATGAACAAATCAATAAATTCAAAAGCTATTGTTGTCGAAAACAAAGAAAACATCGTGATCATTCGTTTTAATCGTCCCGAAATTCGCAGTCCGCTGACGATTGCGGTTTTGATTGAGATTGACGAAATTCTTGACACAATTTCCGACGAAACGATTATTTTTACCGGCGTTGACGATGTTTTTGCATCAGGTGCAGATTTGCGTGAGATTGCAAAACTTACAGGGGAAACAGCGAAAGATTACGCACAACGCGGACAAGATTTGATGCGGAAAATTGAGTCGAAAAACGCAATCGCGTTCGTTAACGGACTCTGTTTTGGCGGTGCGTTAGACTTGGCGTTGTCGTGCAAAAAACGAATCGCCACACCGAACGCCACATTTTGTCATCCGGGAGCGAATCTCGGCATTATGACAGGTTGGGGCGGAACGCAAAGATTACCGCGACTTATCGGCGAAGCAAAAGCACTCGAAATGTTTTTAACCGCGAGACGTGTTGACGCAAACAAAGCGTTACGCATCGGTTTGGTTGACGAAATTTACGATGATTTCGGGCAATTTATATGTTGCGGTAATATGCTTCGGAATTCTGTTTCAACTTCATCCAGCGTTCTTTAACGTGCATATATAGTTTGTGATGCGGCGAATTCGGGTCGTTCGGGATTGTCCCGCGTTGGTCGAACAGGAACTTCATAATCGATAAACAGACCGTAATTTGTCCGCAGATAACCAGATTTTTAAGTTCGCCGGAATCTTTATCAAACCATAATGTTGTGCCGACGGCTTCCGCGTCTCTCGAAATTTTTACCATTTTTCGCGTTGGGATTAGGTCAATATCAGCTTTCCAAAGCTCTGTTCGTTTATTGGTCGGATTCAAATCGTATATAAGATTATAGGCAATTCGTCCCGATGTTTTGACATTTTGCGGCGGTGTTTTTCTCGATAATTTAATAACGTCATATTGGTTAATATTTTCGTATTGCTCGCCTCTGATGGCTTTCATAAAAACATTTGCCGACATTGTAATTAATGATGTCAGCCGCGTTGAAACTAAATTTCCGACATCGTTGAGCGAAGTTTTTTCGGCAAATTTCAACAGTTTGAACTTAGAACCTTTAATTTCTACTTCGGGGTTTTTAGTTAGAGCCGCAATCAGCTTTGATTTGGCGATAAAAATCCCGAAAGCTGCTCCGATTACCAAAATCATAACCACGAAAGGCAGAAAATAAAAGAACATCATCCACGCGGCATTTGCCCAAGAAAATGTGTTATTTGTAACAAATATGAAGATTTTATACGCCAACGAAACTGCGTAAATCAACGAAATTCCGCCGATTGCCAATGCAGCCCAAAAAACTTTACGCCAAATATTTCCGGCTGCGTTCGCCAATGGTTTTTCGGCAAGTTTCGCCACGATGCAAGTTTCGGGCAGCTTTAATATTTTGGCTAAATTAAACTTGGGTTGTGGCTGAAGCATTTCGTTGTTTCGCTGATTTGTGTCGGAGATAATAAATAAATCTATGTTGTTGCCCGCAGTTTCGTCCGCCAGAATAACGCTTGCAATTCCTTGATTATCGTAAACTCCGCCGTCCATCAGCGGAATTGTAACGGGCTTGCCGTCTTCGTCGCATCTCAGCGTCAGACTTTCGGTTATAAAATCACTTTTGGGTTTGGTCGGCTTAAACTTATTGGGAATGTTATTGGCGATGTTTTGGAAATAAACAGCTAAACGTTGGTAATAATCATCAAGTTTATGAATATAATTTTGTAAAATTATCTCTCTGCCGACAATCGTGGTTTGCGTGCTGGAATTTGCGGGTTTAACGGGAATCGGAGCGGTCGGATTCTTCAGCAAATTGGCGTAATACTTGTCTAATCTAAAGTAATACGCAGATAATTCTTTCAGATAATCGGCAGTTAAACGGACGGAGTTTTCTTTTTTCCAATCAAATTCATCGGGAAAAAGCAGAGGCTCGAAACCTGCGGGGAAACACGAAGAAGCGGCGGCAATATCAGCCAAACGCAGATGTTTTGCGGATTGTAAATCAATGTCGAAAAACTTGTTGCCGATGTCAACGTTACGGCTTTGACTTGCCCGAAAACGGAACGAATTACCACGCAAAAACTCGGTTGAATTAAAAATTATATCTTTGAACGGTGCTTTTAAATTTCCCGACGAATCGTAAAATTCGCCGAAGGTTTTTCCTTTTGAATAGGGAATTTGTTGATGATAAATCTCGGTCGCGGCACGGATTAAACTGACCGCTTTCGGCGAATTGTGTTCGCGTTCTTTTGTCAGCAGTTTTAAGGCTTCGGCAATAATGTTGTTATTGTCCATAAAGCAATAAAATTCTTTGTAGAAGTCTTTAAACTGTTTAAGATTCGGCTGATTTACACGCCACATTGCGTAGCTCATACCAGTAAAAGTTCCACCCGAAACTGTTGATAGCACTTTAACATTTTCAAGCAAACCGAGTTCGTTAAGCATATCTATTGTTCCAAGATGAAACGCTGCCGCACGATAACCGCCGCCCGAGAGGCACAATGCAATCGTTTCAAAAGTCTTATTTAATCCCATAAAATTATCCTCCAAGAATGTATGAATTTTTTGCTCAAAACATTACATTTCGAAAATGAGTTTGCCGCAAGAATCGTCGCGATTGCGGTAATTGTAGATTTCGAAACTGGTTTTGTCGAGGTAGAAAAAACGTATCGGAAATATGAATTAACGTTGGAATCAAGCAAAAGGCGAAGAATGCCAAAAAGAAGTCGCTATGGAAGTTTTACAAAATTCATTCCTCGCATCACGCTTTTTTGGCGACGTGCGAGGCGTTTAGGGTTTTTCTTTGGGTTAAAAACATTAAGCGGACTCGGAATCATTGCCGCGAGATACGCCGCTTCTTGTTGAGTTAAATCAGATGCAGATTTTTTAAAATAAGTTCTCGCGGCAGCTTCGGCACCATAAATATCTTCGCCCCATTCAATAACATTCAGATAAATTTCAAGAATTCTTCGTTTTGAAAGATTTCGTTCGAGAAAATAGGTTATTACGGCTTCACGCCCTTTGCGGAAAAAATTTCTTTCCTCAGAAAGATAGAGATTTTTGGCAAGTTGTTGAGAAACGGTCGATGCACCGCGTTTAAAACTTGGAAGATTTGGAATCCAATCGTTTTCGTTGTTGTCACCTTCTGATTTTGCTTCTTTTTCGGCTTCTTTTTTCGCTTCTTCCCACGCAGCTTCAATTGCGTCCCAATCAAATCCATTGTGTTGAGTAAATCTTGCATCTTCGCCGGCTAAAACTGCACGTTGCAAGTTTGGTGAAATTTGTTCAATCGGCACCCAAATTTGATATTTTTTTGGTTTACGACCTTCGGCAATATCTTCATCAGAACGATGTTCCATCATTGAAGTTGTAATTGGATTTTCAGTCCGTAGATTTGCGGTATTTGGAAATGTGATTAACTCATAGATTATCCAAACTGCAACTGAACCTACAAGAATTAATGATAAAATTTTAACGATATACCACATAATTTCTACAAAGATAACAAATTATTTGCAAAGAAAAAACCGCTCACGGTTAATGAACGGCTTATCTAATTGTTTTGTTCAAACTTTAATCAAACACTCATAACTTCTTGCTCTTTATGTTTCATTAATTCATCAACTTTTGCGATTGTAGCGTTAGTCAATTTCTGAATTTGATCTAATCCATCACGTTCTTGATCTTCCGAAATCTCTTTATCTTTCAAAAGTTTTTTGAGCGAATCATTTCCGTTATGTCTGACATTTCGAACAGCAATTTTATGTTCTTCCGCGATTTCGTGAACTTGTTTTGCGAGTTGTTTGCGTCTCTCTTCATTCAAAGCCGGAACCGGAAGACGAATTACTTTTCCATCATTTGAAGGATTTAAACCTAAATTTGCATTGATAATTGCTTTCTCAATTGACGAAACTGCGGAAACATCCCAAGGTTGAACTGTCAACATTTGCGGTTCGGGAACAGCGATTGAAGCCATTTGATTCAAAGGTGTCGGTGTTCCATAATAATCAACAACAACAGCATCAAGCAGACCAATATTCGCTCTGCCAGTTCTAACATTGCCAAGTTTTCGCATAAAATCTTCGATGACTTTATCCATTTTCGGCTTATTTTCTTTTACAACTTCTTCTACGCTCATAAATTTTCCTCACGAATATTATGCACCAACAAGCGTGCCAATCGTCAAATCGCCGTTTACTGCTTTGATAATATTTCCATCTTTTTTCATATTAAAAACCATAATCGGCAAATTATTATCCATACAAAGTGAAATTGCAGACGCGTCCATAACTTTTAATTGTTTTTCCAAAACTTGCTGGTATGAAATTGTTTCAAAACGATTAGCATTTGGATTTATCATCGGATCTTCATCGTAAATACCATCAACTTTTGTGGCTTTAAAAATAACTTGTGCTCTAATCTCACAGGCACGTAAAGCAGCCGCAGAATCTGTTGTGAAATAAGGATTTCCGGTTCCAGCAGCAAAAATTACAACCCGTTTTTTTTCAAGATGACGAACTGCACGACGACGAATAAATGGTTCAGCAAGCTGCGGAATATCAATCGCAGACATTACGCGAGTATAAACATTTTGTTTTTCTAAAGCATCTTGTAAGACGACTGCATTCATAACAGTTGCCAGCATTCCGATATAATCAGCAGCGGCACGATCCATATTTCCGGCGGATTTT
>JANNVK010000204.1:0-15515 GCA_031414415.1 Acidobacteriota bacterium | reverse complement strand
AATCGGTAAAATCGTTGATTTCGTCAATTCTTCTACGCGAACCCCGACAAAATTTGCTATCCAAACGTTGTGTGTATTGGTCGGGTCACAGACGTTTTGAACTTGCACAACGCACATAATTGCGGCGAGCAAAGCCATTGCGGGCAAAACTCCGATGCCGAACATAATCGTAAAAAGTCCGATGCCGATGCCGAAAATGTTCAAAGGTCCACGATATAGAGCAAGCGGCGAAAGCAATCCGAAAAACGCAACATAAAATATCGGTGAATCAAAAGGCAGAGATTTTATCAACGGTTCGAGCGATGTTTTGATAACGGGTAAGTTCAACGCATTCAACAACATACCGATTCCCATCATCAAAATTGCGGCTGGTGCGGCATCTTCAAAACCCTTGATTGCCGACGAAGTTAAAATTTTTGTTGCATTCCGCCAATCGACCAAAAGCACCGCGAAAATCGAGCCGATTAAAAACGCGGCGATAAAATCTAATTTGATGCCGAAATAGTTGAAGCCAAAAAATAAAACGAGTGGAACAAACGGCGTAAGTAGTGCAATTAAAGGAACTTGTCTATTACGTTTCAATAAATCTTCGGTCGAAATTGCTGACATCAGCAAAATTTCGCCCGAACGCTTTGCTTCGATAATCGCGTAAATCACGACCATTACGACCATCAAACTGAGTAAAATAAAGGCGAATGTTGAAACTTGATTCGGCAAAAGTTCTTCGGGTTTTAAGCCGAGAAGTTGCCTGTAAAGCGTGAACAAAATCGGGTTGAAAATAAAACCTGTCGCAAACGCCAATAAAAACAAAGTTCCGGCGAGTTTACGCGGAATTCCGAGGCTCATCATGATAGGTAAAACCAAAGAACCGACCGTGATTATCGCTCCTAAACCTTGCAAAGTCGTGAACAAAACCGCCGTAACGATCATCAGACCAAACGCAACAATCAAAGGTTTTTCGCCACCAAATTCCGCCGCACATTTGATAATTTCTTCGGCAATTCCGGTCTGAATCATCACTCTGCCCATCATTGCACCCGCAAAAACGGCGACATAAACTGCGGCTAATTTAACCGAACCTTGGGCAATTATGTTGTTTAAAATTTCGATTGGAGAAAGTTGTGCGAGAAAGGCAATCAAAATCGCCATCGCCGGTAAAGCGAGAAGTGCAGGAACTTTGCGTGTGAACATCAACACGGCAAAGATTGCGAAAATTATCAGTAATCCGATTGGAATCATTCTTAAGATTATAAAGAGAAAAGGATGAAGGATGAAGTGAAATTTCATCCTTCATCCTTCGAAATTCATCCTTGGTTTAGAATGTGTAACGAACCACGAATTGCATATTTCGAGGTGTGTTGCCTTGCGTTCGGACTTGCCCGAAACATTGTTGGGTTGCAAAACACGGATTAGCTGGGTTCAGACTATTATTATTTGTAGTTCCTACAAGACCTACAACGTTAAGTGTACTCACAGGTGTTCCGTAAACTACCATATTAAATGCGTTTAAGAACTCAGCACGGAGTTGAATTTTTTGACGACCTTCGCTCCAATAGAAATTTTTCAGGATTGAAAGATTTACGTTTCGGTAATTATCGCGGCGAATGTCGTTATAGGTTCTGGCAGCAGATCCGAAAACGAAATTATTCGCCGGAACTGCTGCTGAATAGATTGGATCAACGAACAAATTTGGATCAAACCAAGCACCCTGAGCGACAGCATTTGCCTGAGACGTTGATGAATTAAAATTGTTTCCTGCAATGCGATTTGGACGGCGAACACCTGACGAAATTCCTACGCCGTTTGGATAAGCGTTTGAAACTGTGATTGGGATTGGCGTTCCTCTCTGCCAAGTAAAACTTCCTGCGGTTTGCCAGCCGCCCAAAATAGCCTGTGAAATTCCACTCCAATTACTTCCGAATTTTTTACGTTTGCCAAAAGGCAATTCATAGCTCCAACTGCCAACAAAACGATGTGGAACATCCAATGTTGAAAGCGAAGATTCGAGTTGGAAATTGCTTACATCTTGGACAGCTGTTGAATCTAAGAATGCAGCTCCGTTTCCGACACCACCTGTATCAATAAGTTTCGACCAAGTGTAGTTTACAGTTCCCGAAAGTCCATTTGAAAAGCGTTTTTGCAGGTTGATTTGCAAAGCGTGATATTTGCTTGAACCAATGTGCGGACGAAATAAATTGACGCTCGAGTATTGTGGAAATTGACGAAGCAATTGAAGCCTTTGAACATTTGCTCCGGCAACCGCCGCTGATGCTCCTGGAACATTCAACAATCCCGAAAATGGATTCGCTACAAGCTGAGTAAAAAATTGTGCAACGCTGCTACATGGTGCATTTGGATCAGCAACTGTTGGACATGATCTGGCAACCGCAAAATTTTGATTTGCGTAAGCTAAAGTTCCCGAACTAATTTCGTTTAACTCAACTCCTTGAATCGGTAAATGAACGCCGTGACTTCCGACATAAGCGATGTCGAGAACTAAGTTTTTAGCTAATTCGCGTTGAAAAACCAGATTCCATTGTTGGTTATAAGGATTTTCTCTGACAGGTTCAACCGCGATTACTGCTTGACCGAAACGAGTTCTGTTACCAAGCGAAGTTCCTGGTGTTGGAGGAATTCCGAAAAGAAAAGGATTAGCGAGATTTGCACCAGCACCCGCGAGACTCGTCGAAGTGTTTGCAACTTGTGGTAATGCTGTCGAAAAAGCAACGCCTTGAGCTGATGGATTTTCGATAGATGTTGGAACATAAAACATTCCAAATCCGCCGCGAATTGTTGTTTTATCGTTGAGGCTGTAAGCAAATCCGAATCGCGGAGCAAATCTGTCACGATTAGTTTTTGTTTGTGAACCATTAACGAAACCTAGAAGTCCTCTATTATTGCGGACGTTTGGATTAATTGCCGATACAAACTGATCAAGCACAGCCAAATTTTGTTGACCTTGAAGCGGCGAAGCAGCATTTAAGTCAAAGTTTGAAATCAAACCATGAGTTTCTCCTGTTCCGGTTTCAAAATCCCAACGAACTCCTGCGTTTAAGACAAGTCGTCTATTAATCCGCCAATCATCTTGAAAATATCCGCCGCCATAATGATGATACAAAGTAAGCGGAATTACAGATTCAAAGCTGCCGGATTGCGGTAATCCGAGCAAGAATGAAGCGAATGCAGATCCGCCAACAGCGGAGGTATTTGCCGTCCAATTTCTGGTAAATGTGAAGTTTCCAGTTGGGCTAAAATATTGATAATTGAAATATCTTAAAAGTCGATATTCGCCACCAAACTTCATTGTATGATTACCTTTGATGTATGTAATCGCATTGGCAACAGTTTGAGTATCACGCGGATTGATGTTGCCTGATCCACCAATTTGTCCGCTTGTAATTTCACCCGGAACATTTGAAGCACCGCCAATTGTTATGTCAGGAAACTTCAGACTTGCGGCACGATCTCGCAAATATGTCGGTAATCCAAGAACTGTTGGGTCAAATCCGAAACTTTCAGGAATTTGATTCGCTTTCGCACGCGTGTAGCCATATCGAAAATTGTTGATTAAAGTCGGAGTCAGTGCATAAGTATCGTTAAGTGTGAAGTTAGTAAATGAGTCTTTTACTTTGCGGACGTTTGCTGCTTGGCTTCCACCAAAGAAATTTGGTTCACTCGTAAATCTTTTTTCAAAGGTGTAGCGACCGAAAACACTATGTCGTTCAGAAAAAGTATGATCCAAACGGAATGCGTAAACATCACGCTTGAACTGTGCCCGACCATCAAAAATATAATTTAGAGTTGTTCCCGGTTGGTTAGGCAGCGGAATGTAACGCAAAATTTCTAAGGCAATCGGGTCAAGACAGGCAGCACCTCTGAGAGCACCTGTGCAAACTGGTAAGGTTGACAAATTATTGCCTGTAAAAGCTTGTCTTGGGGTAAGGTATGGGTTAAAAATTTGATTTGTGACTTCGCTCAAATCACCTGATCTCATTCGTGCAGTTGGTAGTGTGATTTCTTTACTAAAAGGATTTTTTTCATACCGACCTTCGTAATTGAAGAAAAAGAATGTTTTTTCGAGCTTTTTGAACATCTTATTTGACGCTCCTTCGCCAAAGTTAAAGAACTGCAAAGGACCGCTAAACGTGCCGCCATATTGATGTCTAACAATATCAATTCTAGGTAAAACCGGAGCACCATTAGCTCTTAATCCGCGACGATTTCTCTGCCAGCCGTTAGCATTAAACGAACCATCTTGAAAATATTCGTATAACGCACCGCTATAACGTTTTCCGCCGGATTTTGTTGAAATCGAAACAACTCCGCCGCCGCTTCTGCCGTATTCTGCCGGATATGAACCTGCCACAACCTTAAATTCACGAATTGAATCTTGCGGAGGTGAAACCGCAACTCCATTAAAATCACCAATTGTGTTTGAAACGCCGTCTAACAAAACATCATTCGTTGATGATCTGCCGCCATTAACAGCAAAATTTGAATCGAAGAAATTACGGTTTCCAGGGGAACCAATCGGACCTTGAGCATTGCCGTTTTCATTCAAACCTTCACCGCGACCTTGTGCAAAACCAGCATCAATCGTTCCCGGAACCAAATTCACAAATGCCAATGCACTACGTTCGCCAGTTGGTAAATCTTCAACTAATTTATTTTCAATTGTAGTCTCCAAAGCAGAACTTTCGGTATTCAAAAGTTGTGTTTGGTCGTCTCTAACATCAACTTCAGCTTTCGTTCCTGAAACCTGCAACAAAACATTGAAACTTGCACTTTGTCCAGTTTCAAGTTTGAGATTTGGCTGAATTGAGTCGCCAAATCCTTGCTTTTCAACCTTGATAGTGTAGGTCGCAGGTTGAAGAAATGTGATTACGTATCGCCCTTCGGAATTGGTCGTAGTTGATTTTGAAAGACCTGTTTCATTCGAAGTTGCCGAAACATTTGCTCCCGGAACAATCGCTCCGTTGGCATCTGAAACAGTTCCTGAAACCGTTGCGGTAATTGTTTGCGAAAAGATTTGAGTTTGAAAAAAACAAATCACAGCAATTGCGATTAATATTTTGGCTGAGAATTTAAATTGACGGTTCATACGATTTTGCCCTCAAGATACCAGACATTTGCCTGACATTTAGAATTATTTTGATTTAGTTTGAATTTAAGTGGACTAGACCACCTTTGTTTACCCAAAACTAACAGAAATTAATAGTGAATGTCAACAAGCGAGGCGGTGAAGGTTTATAAAATGACTTTTTTATTTGTTAAGCTAAGTAACTTGAAAAATAGTTTGATGTTTTGATGTTATTTGTTTGACATCAAAACATCAAACTAGTTATTGTTATATTTATGAGAACAACGCTGACAATTGACGATGATGTTGCATACAAGTTGAGCGAACTAAAGAAAACGGCAGATAAATCGTTCAAGCAAATTGTGAATGAAACTCTGCGAAAAGGTTTGTTTGATGAAGTTAAACCAATGAAACGAAAGCCTTTTAAAGTTGAAGCTATGGATATGGGAAAAGTTCGTGATGGGTTTAATTTAGACAAAATTAGTTCGGTGTTGGATTTACTCGATGAATTGGAGGGCAGATGATTTTATCTGATGCCAACATACTGATTTATTCCTACAACAAAACCGCAGAAGAACACGAATATTGTAAAAAATGGTTTGAAGAGCAATTATCAAAGCCCGATGCTTTTGCGTTTTCGTGGCAAACTATTACCGCATTTATGCGAATAACTACAACGGCGAGATTGTTTCCTCAAACCTTTACATACGATCAAGTTTTAGCATTCGTCGAGAGCTGGTTTTCTCAACCGAACGTTAAAATACTCACTCCAACTTCCAGACATTGGAGCATTTTCAGTCGAATCATTCGTCAAAATAAAATTCAAGGTCCCTTAATGATGGACGCACATCTTGCAGCTTTAGCAATCGAACACGGAGCAACTCTAGCGACAACCGATCGGGATTTTGCGAGATTTGATGGGTTGAGAATTGTTAATCCGTTGAAATCTTGATTTTTTGTAGGAACTTAAAACAAATACTAAATACCATCGACAAGTCCGATAATTCTCATTTAAAAAATTTCTTACTCTTGTGGGTTTTTTGGCATTAAGTGATGAAGGAAACAATAATGTGATAAATGATAAAAATATGAGAACGATAATTTTTGCTAGTGAATTGCTTTCGTTAACTTTGCCAAATCCCAAAATCTAACTCGCTAAAAATATTATCCCGCGATTCGATTTCGGTAAAGTTATTACCTAGTTTATTACCTAGTTTATTTGTTGTTACCTAATTCTTTTTCCAAGTTGCATTTTGTCCGCGACCGTTAGGCGTAAGCAAGCCTTGTTTTTTCTTATCACGCAAAACTTTTCTAATCATATCGAGACTCGCACTCGGAACAAGTTTTCTCACTTCAGCAATCCAAAATTCTGATAGCGAGCAACGGAAGAAATTTGTTTGGAAAATTGTTCAAAGGTTTTCATTTTTAACTCCGCCAAATCCCATAATCAATCTCGCTAAAAATATTATCCCGCGATTCGATTTCGGTGAGGCGTTCTTCGTTGATATTTCCGCTTTGCAGGTCTTCGTAGAGAAGATTAAAGCGGTGAATGTGCGAACGAAATCGCATTGAGGCGTATTGCACGGTTGTTCCTTGGTAGATTTGAAATGCCCAATCGCTCGATTGTGCGAGCAGAAGTTCGCGACCGATTTGGTTAAGTATGCGACGCTCAATTTCGCTCGGTGCGTGATATTTGTTCGCTAATTCGGTCATTTTTTTCTCGGCATCGTGGGCGTATGGATACATCCAAGCTGTGCCTTCATTGAGCCAAACTTTGAAATAACCCTTTTCTCCCCAGCTACTTGCAGACGGCTGCTGCGTTTGAATCGGAATGCCGGAATCGAGATAATCGCCTGGCGTTACGGCTTTAATTTCGTTTTGATCGTAATGCAATTTGCGAAACAAATAATCGATAAATTGCGGACCTTCAAACCACCAATGCCCGTAAAGTTCGGCATCATAAGGTGAAACAACGAGCGGCGGATGACCGTTGTGAAGCTCGCGGAGTTCGTGAGCTTGCTTGATTCTTTCGCCGATAAAATGCGACGCGTGGCTCGCAGCTTTCTCGCTCGCAATTGCCGGAATATAAGGCTGTTTTGGTTCAGATTTTGTTATTCGGTAATACTTCAGACCCAAATGCCGACGCGTTTCGTCTTTGTGCAAATGTGGTTTGAGATATTCGAGCGGCAAATCCCAACCTACATCGCGATAAAATTCACGATAATATGCGTCGCCCGGATATCCAACTTCCGAACTCCAAACTTGCTGCGAAGTTTCGAGATCGCGACAGAAAACTGCGGTTCCATTCGGACATCTCACAGGTGCGTGAACACCAAATTTCGGACGTGGTTCGCCATACAAAATCGCGTGCGTATCAGCAATAAAATACTCGATTCCGCATTCTTTTAACAAATCTTCAACGCCGTGTTCGTAAGCACATTCAGGCAACCAAATTCCACGCGGTTGTCGCCCAAAATGTTTCCAATAATTATTAACTGCAATCTGAATCTGAGCCTTTCGCGATTCGCGGGTTGAGATCAAAGGTTGAAACCCGTGAGTTGCTCCGCAAGTGATAATTTCGAGAACGCCGCAGTCTTGAAGTTCACGGAAAGCATTGACTAAATTACGTTTATAACGATTATTCCAAAGATCGAGAGCGGTTGTCAGAGTTGCGATATACATCTCGACAACCTCAATGAATTGCGGTTCTTCAGCTGTCACGCGGACGAGTTCTTTATGTGAAAGTTCAAGCAAATTTTCGGCGTGTGCCGTGTATCGATTTTGCAACGTTTCGTCAGCCAACATTTCGCACAAAGGCGGCGAAATGTTCATCGCGACTCGCGGGTTAGCTCCAGCATCGTGTAAGCGTTGAAAGATCGAAACTAGCGGCAGATAAACTTCCGTAATTGCTTCATAAAGCCAATCTTCTTCCAAAAATTCCGGATATTCAGGATGCCGCACAAACGGCAAATGTGCGTGGAGAATTAGACTGAAATAACCTGTTGGCATATTTTTAGAAGTCCTTAGTCTTTAGTCCTTAGTCGGTAGTAACCAAAAAGTTAAACTTAAAAATTATTACGCGAGCTGGTTTTCGAGTTCGGAAAACTGAATCTTGAACGCACATTTCCAAAGTTTACGCGGCTTGCACCAAAAACAACGCCTGTTGTTTCGGTTTCGGCATTTTCAACAAATGTTCCGAATTCTTCGCCGAATGTTTCTTGCAAAATTGCCATCACATTTGCGGCTTCGAAAACCTCTGGATTTAACGAAAGCCACGCCGAAAGCTCAGCCGAAACTGAATCGACAATTGTCGCAAAAGGCACGCCGCCAGCTATTGCAAGTAAAACGCTTCGCAATTCGTTCATCTCAAATTCGGCAAATTTTGCTTCGGGTTCGCCAGTGATTCTTGCGTAAATTGTTTCGGTTGCAGTATTTGAATCTTCGGTTTCGTGGCTCGTAAGTGCAATTTCGAAGGCATCTTGCGTAAATCCTGACGATTCCAAAACTTCCGCAAATTGCATGGTTGAAACATTCCAAACCGGCGAAACGTCTTGATTTGGCGATGGCGACATTCTCGGAGTTTCGATTTCATTTGAAAAAGCAACTCTCACAAATGGACGACTCGGCGAGTAAAATCCAATTTCTGTTTGATACTTTGTGTTGTCCGCAACGTCAAACCAAGCCGAGCCTTCGCCATCAACTGGAAAGATATTTTCGGTTTCTTTGGTCAAATTCAACAGTTTCGCAACTAGCGTATAACCACCTGCATTTTCACCGAATGCTTTTGTTAAACTCTTGTAAGCATTAGTCTTAACTGACCAATAAAGAAAAATTCGTTTCGGCGATTGCATCTGCAAATAAAGACGATTTTCTTTTTCAAGCTCAGGTAAAATTGGCATCGCGAGTTCTTTGAAAAGCGGAGTTTCACGTTTTGCGACTTCTTCGTCAAGTTCAATAATAGTTTCTTCTGCTACTATTTCTTCAATTGGTTCCGTCGTGTTTTCTTCAGCCGGAAACGGTAAAATTTCAATCGGTTTTTCAGATTTTAAAATGAAACTCGCAGAGCTCACGCCACCAATAATTTTCTCAATGTTTATTTCTTCTTTTGCTTCAATTGTGCTAGTCATAAATTCTTTGTGAGCAATAGTTTGCTCAGTCTTTTTGTCGGTTGAAATATTGTTTTTTTCAGCGGAATGAATTGATTCAACCTTTTCTAATTCATCCGCAAGAACTGTTTTTTTAATTCATCTCTGAGCTTAAAATTCTCCGAAATTAAAGCCTCAATTTGCTCTGATTCTTCTTTCAGTTGCAAAATTTTGCTTTCTTTTTCGCCTAATTTTACGTTCAGATTATTTTTTTCAATTCTCAGTTCGTCAATTTCTTCATTTTGCAGAGAAACCTTTGATTCAAATGGTAAAAGCGTTGAAAGTTGCGTGTGAAGGTTCGCAATTTGATTGTTTTTTTCTACCAAAATTGGGTTATTTAAGTTTTCGCCGCCTTTTAAATGAAGTTGTGCAACATAAGTTTTCTGTGTTTCAAGTTCATTTTCAAACTGCTCAATTTGAACAGATTTTTGTTGAACTTGCCGTTGCAAAACGTCTATTTGCTCTGTTTTGCGGAAAACTTCTTGACGCAAACTTTCCATTTTTCCATCAGAATCACCACTTTGAGAAACAAAAGATTTGATTTCAGTTTCGCGTTCAATCAAAATAAGTTGGCGTTTTCTGAGAGATGAGTCAAGCGATAAGTTTTCTATTTCAAGATCTTCAGCACGCTTTTCGGCATCATATTTTGCCAAACTCAAGGTCTCAAAATTATCGTTTAATATGTCTGTTTCATAACGATAAGATTCAACCAAAGAATAATAATAAGCTAGGCGTTTTTTTCTCCAAAACCAGAAGATAATGCCGGCGATGATCCAAGCAATTGCAAATCCAATATAAGCCCACAATAACTGTTCAAAATCCATAAATAAACTCACTTGCAAAAATAAAATAACATGCAAAATTATGCGTGTTTTTATGGTGTTTGTCGAGTTTTAGAGAAAATTGAAATTTAACAAGAATCTGCGTTTGAAGAAAAATGCAATTTTTAACCACGGATGCACACAGATAAACACAGGATAAATAGAGTTAAAGAAAATCCTAAATCATATAAGCATTGTTCTATCTTGCTTTTATCCGATTTCATCTGTGTGTATCTGTGGTAAAACTGTTTTCATTTTTAAAGATTATTTATTGAGTAACTTTTTTAAGTTTAACTTCAATTTTGCCGATTTCCGCAGTAATTTTTGAACGAATTGGCAAGCGTTTTGCGTCGTCCGTAATCCAAATTGTCATACTGCCTTTTTGTGCAATGAAACGATTTACGCCAAAAACCTCGGGTTCAACGCGAAAACACCAAACCTTTCCGAGAATTGAATTTATCCGCTCTCTGCCAGTAACTTTAACCGGAACTTGATAAACCAAGCCCGAATCGCTGACAGATATTTCGAAAGTTTTATCAATGGCGAGCGGCAAAAGTCGCAATTGGTAAATTGCAGAAATAATATCGTGTGTATTTTGTTCAAATCCTGAAGCAATTTTTCGTGGCGGACGATTTGTATCTTTCGGGTCAGTTTCTGTGTATGTGACACGTTTTTGTAAATAATCAAACTCCGCGATACTGTCGCGGATTCGACTTTTTTGAACATCGCGTTTAGTTGTTTTTATAACCCGAAATTTTTCGCTATCAATAATAGATTCAATGTTTTGCACGAAACTATATCGGAAAATCTTGAGAACAGTTCCTTTCGATTTGGCATCAGCCGTGATTAAAAAATCTTTGTTGTTTGGAGCATTTTTTACTGAAAAAACCAAATCTGCAACGCTGATATTTAAAAGAACAGCACGGCTGAATTTCCCTTCATATTCGAGCGTTTCGCCGGCTTTGAAAGGAATGGTTTGAGCGAAAAGAGAGTTTGTAAAACTTAAAATTAAGATTACAAAGATACACAAAATGTTAAGTTTTTTCATAGTTTTACCTCAAATAAATAGCCTTTAAAGCCAAAATAACCCAAGCGATTAACAATCCTAAACCAGCTCGATATTCGCGATACTTCAGATAAAGATTCAGATCAAACTTTAAATCTGATTTAGCATAAGCCGTTAATCTTGGGAAAAATAACGGAACATTTGCGGCATAATTTTCAAAACTTTTACCAAACATCGCCGTCAAATCACGTGCTTCGACGTTCATTACAGGAAAATAGATGCCTAAATATAAAACAATAAAAATTAGACCAAGCCACCAAACTGATGAAGCGATACAAAAACCCAAACCGAGCAGAAAACTTCCTAAATAGAGCGGATTTCTGGTGTGTGCATAAGGACCGGAAATTGCCAAATCTTTATTTTTGCGGATGTGTCCCGAAGACCACGCACGAATCAGAAGTCCAATTATTGCAACAATTCCACCGATTGCCATAAAAACTGGCTGTGGTTTTGCGAACACCAAAAATACAATCGCGAAAACAAATCCGAGCGGCACACGCATTCTCTGCAAAGTTAATCTGTCTCTAAAACTCAAAATGTTTACTACCTTATTCTAACCTTTTATTCACCGCGGAAAAAACTTTTTCCACCGAAATATCCATACAAATCCATTTTCCGCAACTTCGCCGATGACAATCAGTGCGGCAATTAATATCAGTTCTTTCGACGCAAATATCAGCGGAATCAGGACTTCCGTTTCGCCACCATTCAGTTGGACCAAAAATTCCAACAATCGGACATTTTGCTGCAACTGCGAGATGCGTTGGTCCCGTATCGCCGCCAACATAGATTTTTGCACGTTTTGCCAATTCGTAAAAACCCTTGAGAGAAAGTTTTGCTTTGATAATTTTTTTTGTTTTGCTCGCCGCAATTACTTTATCTGCCAAAACTTCTTCGTTTGCTGCAAATGAAACAACTGAAATTAAACCTTTTTCAGCGTAAATTTTATCGGCTAATTCGCCAAACTTTTCAACATTCCAAAGTTTTGTCACCCAGCCGCCAGCCGGATTTAATATCGCAAAATTTTCGCCGCTTTGGTCGATTATCTGCACGGCTTCAAGCTCGTGTTTGGCTTCGGTAAATATCGGAAAACTAAAATCTTCGAGCGTCGGTTTTAACTTTAAAGCCTTTTCGGCAAGTGTTAAATTTTTGCGAATTATATGTAAATTTTTTGGAACATCAATTTTTTCACTCAATAAAAACCTGCTTGCCGGTTCGCGAAGTGCAGCTTTTGCAAAACCAAATCGTCGTTTAGATTTAGTTAGTTTTGCGATTGCCGCAGATTTTAGCAAACCTTGAAAATCTAAGGCAATATCATAAGTTTCTTCACGCAACATTTTTCGCTGTCTGGTAAATTCGGTCAAAGATTTTGTTTTGCGAAGTGTGTGTGTATCAATTTCGATGAGTTGATGAAGAAATTCGTTGTTTCGCAAAATTTCGGCACATTTTTTTTCGACGATCCAAGAAATTTTGGCGTTTGGAAGCGACTTTTTTATTGCAGAAATCACAGGTAAAGTGTGAATCACATCGCCAATACTGCTTAATTTTACGATCAGGATTTTCATTAAAAATTTTTTGTCGATTAAATGGTTTGAATCTATCACATTGGCAAATTTCAATCAAAAATAATGCAAAAAAATACTCGCAAAAATTTAAAAAATTTAGTATTCTTGGCAGACCAATATGGATCCAATTTTTATAGTTCTAATTTTGTTAGTTGTTGCTATTGCTCTCTTTGCGAGCGAGAAATTGCCGGTTGACATCGTTGGATTAATATTAGTTATCGGGTTAGTTTTGAGCGGAGTTTTGACGATTAATCAAGGTGTTGCTGGGTTTGGTGACAACATAATTATCACAATTGGCGGACTATTCGTTCTCACCGGCGGACTTGTAAAAACTGGAATTGTCGATTTAATTGGACGCAGACTTTACCGAATTGCGGGCGATAATGAATTTTATTTGACGGTTTTGGTAATGGTTGTGGCGGCAATTGCTGCTTCAGTTTTAAAAAACACGACAACAACCGCGATGTTTGTTCCGGTTGTGCTTGGACTATGCGAACGTGCAAAAATTCCGCCATCGAAACTCTTGATGCCGTTGGCTTTTGGGGCAATTCTTGGCGGAAGTTGCACACTTATCGGAACCTCGACAAATCTTGCGGTTAGCGGTGCAATTACACGTTACGGAATGGAGCCGTATTCGATGTTCGAACTTGCACCTGTCGGGATTGCAACTGTCTGCGTAGGAATGCTTTATATGCTAACACTCGGGAGAAAACTGCTTCCAAGTCGCGGCGGTGAAGATTCATTTACCGAGCAATATCACATTCGCGAATACATTTCTGAGCTGATTGTTTTGCCAAATTCAAATTTGGTTGGCAAAACTCTCGGCGAAGCGGCAATAAATCGCGAATTTGAATTAAGTGTTATTGGAATTCTTCGCGGCAAAGAAAATAGAATTGCACCGCACGCCCAAGAGCGAATTGAAGAAAACGATTTACTGATTGTCGAAGGCAGAATTGCAGATATTTTGCGGGCGAAAGCTGAGGTTGGACTTGAAATAAAAGCCGATTTTAAATTGAACGACAAACTTTTTGAAGGTGGCGAAATTGAACTTTTTGAAGTGATGGTTTTGCGTGGAACAGAACTTGTTGGGCAAACTCTCAAAACTCTTAACTTTAGGCAAAAGTTTGACTTAACGGTTTTAGCAATCAATCGCCACGGCGAAACAATTATCGACACTTTAAGCACAACGCAGTTAAAATTTGGCGACGTTTTGCTTGTTCAAGGACGACGGCGAATTATTGAGCCGTTGGTTGTTGACGGTGAATTATTGCTTCTCGAGGAAGTTTCCTCTAAAAGTATGCGGACTGATAAACGTCCGTGGGCGATTGCGGCGTTTGTCCTGTTTTTGAGTTTATCGCTCTCTAAAGTCGTGGTTGGAGTTGATATTCCGCTGGCGGTTTGCGTCTTGCTTGGCGTAATGCTTTTGCTGGCAACAAAAACTGTCAGATATGTTGAACTTTATCAGTTAATTGATTTTCGCTTGCTGGTTTTAATCGCTTGTATGATGAGTTTTGGAACGGCGATGGAGAAAACCGGAGCCGACAAATATCTCGCAGATTTAATCACAGTTTATTTTGGAGCTTATGGTTCAACCGCAGTTTTAGCCGGATTTTTTATCTTAACCGTGGCATTGACACAACCAATGTCTAATCAAGCTGCGGCTTTAGTTGTGTTGCCGGTTGCGGTTCAAACTGCAATAAGTCTTGGGCTAAATCCGCGAACTTTTGCCGTTGTTGTAACATTTGCCGCGTCGGTTTCTTTTCTCACACCGCTCGAACCAGCTTGCGTTTTAATCTACACACCCGGACGTTATAAATTTATGGATTTTGTAAAAATTGGATCAATTTTGACGATTCTATTTTTTATTGTGGTGATGTATCTCGTTCCTCTATTTTTTGATATTAATGCAGTTGCGACGATTGCAAAATAATTTTGGTTAATATCGCGAGTTCCGATTCCCGAATAGATTTCTTCACCAAACGGCAAAAAGTCGCGTCTAGCTTTTATTTTCCCACTCGAATCCGTGATTGCTCTCACACTTCCGAGTGCGTCTTCTGTCAAATAACTAATTGTCGTTTGATTGTTATTGGAAACTTTCGTCAATTTTCCCTTAGAAAAAGGAATTAACGAATTCTCGTAAACATAAGAAATATCAGGAGTTGCATCAGAATAGTTTCGTAATGTTGCTCGGTTCAAAACATCGTAGGTATAAGCCGTAGATATTCCGCGAGCATCAGTTTTTGTCAACAAATTTCCATTTGGGTCATATGAATATTGAAATGTTCCACTTTCGGAATTTGTCGATTGAATCAGCCTTGATTGTGAGTCATATCCAAACGTGCGAGTTTGTCCACCCTGAACAATTTGATATGGTTCAATTTAACTTGACACAAAACTCTCTGTTAAAATAGTTAGATGAGAAAATACGATAAAGAGTTCAAACAACAGGCGATAAAGAAGTATTTGGATGGGCAATCGGTGGCTTCGGTTTCGAGGGAAATTGGGGTAAATGAGAACACGATTCACAAGTGGAAGGCGGAGATTTTGCAGAAAGATGGCGAGGCTGATGTGGATAAATTGCGGATGCGTAAACGGATAATGGAGCTGGAAATGGAGAACGAAATCCTAAAAAAGGCGACGGCTATCTTCAGCAGAAGCGGGTAAAACGATATGAATTTATCGAGGTTGAAAGGATCGTTTATCCGGTGCGGATATTGTGTCGGTTGATGAAGGTAACTCGTTCTGGTTATTATAGTTATCGCCAGCACAAGATTTATCAAAAGAGTCCGCAAGAGATAGAATTAGGCAAGCAAGTTAAGCACGAATTCTATGAAAATC